>CAYVHB010000034.1:9334-30886 GCA_964450865.1 uncultured Oscillospiraceae bacterium
CTGAAGCAGGCGGCAGGGCAAACGACAGCCCGGCCACCAGGCCGCGCCCTTCGCTGAAGCAGGCGGCAGGGCAAACGACAGCCCGGCCACCAGGCCGCGCCCTTCGCTCGAACAGGTCCTCGCCGCTGACGCGGCTGCGGAACTCGCTCGGGGGCATCGGCCTGGTGGCCGGGCTTATGGCGTTGCGCCTCTGCCGGGAGTGGGGGAGAGTGGGCGTGGTGCGTGGCCTGGTGGGTGTTGACGGGTTGAAGGGTGTCTGGGCAGGGCGCGTGATCTGACGCTTCTGCGGAACTCGCTCGGGGGCATCGGCCTGGTAGCCGGGCTTATGGCGTTGAGCCTCAGCCGCTTTTTTGTTCGTGGATGCTCACGAGTTTGAGGTCTTTGTTGCGGTCGAGGGCCCAGTCGATGGCCCAGTCGGATTCGAACAGCAGGACGGGGTTGGTGTCTTTGTCGTAGACGAGCAGGGTGGTGCTGGTGATGCTCAGTTTTTTGACGTCCGGCATCTGGCCGTCGGGGCCGGGCTGGATCCAGCGGGCGTGACGGTAGTTCAGGCCGCTGGTGCGGATGTTGACGCCGTATTCGGCTTTCAGGCGATATTCGAGGACTTCCAGCTGCAGGACGCCGACGACGCCGACGATGTAGGTTTCGGTGCCGATATCCGGCTGTTTGTAGACCTGGATTGCGCCTTCTTCAGCCAGCTGGTCGAGCCCCTTGAGGAACTGCTTGCGTTTCATCGAGTCAGCCGGGGCGACGCGGGAGAAATGCTCGGGCGGGAAGACAGGGATGTCTTCAAACTGGAAGTTGCGGTTGCCCTCGACGAGGGTATCGCCGATCCGGAAGATGCCCGGATCGAAGACGCCTATGATATCGCCGGCAAAGGCTTCATCAATGATGTTGCGTTCCTGGGCCATGAACTGCTGGGGCTGGGCCAGTCGGATCTGGCGCCCGGCGCGGACGTGGCGGACTTCCAGGCCTTTGCTGAACTGGCCGGTGCAGATCCGGATAAAGGCCATGCGGTCGCGGTGATCCGGATTCATGTTGGCCTGGATTTTGAAGACGAAGCCGCTAAAGAAGTCCTGGGACGGATCAAGCTGGCCCTCGCTGATCTTACGGGCTGTCGGGGCCGGGGCCATGGCCAGGAATTCGTTGAGAAAGGGCTCGACGCCGAAGTTGCTGATGGCGCTGCCGAAGAAGACCGGGGTCAGTTCGCCGGCCAGGACGCGGTCGAGGTCGAGCGTGTCGCCGGCGATGTCAAGCAGCTCGATATCGCTCATCAGATGGGCCTGATAATCACTGCCAATCACCTCGCCGAGGTGTTCGTCGTCCAGGCTGGTGACGCTGACTTTGACCATGCTGGCGCCGTGGTCACCTTTGCTACCGTCAAACAGTTCCACGCGATTGAATTTGCGGTTGTAGACGCCCTTGAAGTCGCCGTCTGTGCCGATCGGCCAGTTGACAGGAACTGAAAAGATGCCGAGCACTTTTTCAAGCTCGTCCATCAGGTCAAACGGATTTTTGGCTGCCCGGTCCATTTTATTGATGAAGGTGAAGATCGGGATGCCGCGCTGGCGGCAGACGGAGAAGAGCTTGATCGTCTGGGTTTCCACGCCCTTGGCGCCATCAATCAGCATGACCGCGGCATCGGCTGCGCACAGTGTCCGGTAGGTATCCTCGGAGAAATCCTGATGGCCAGGGGTGTCGAGGATATTGATACAGAAACCGTTGTATTCGAATTGCATGACGGATGAGGTCACGGAGATACCGCGCTGTTTTTCAATTTCCATCCAGTCGGATGTGGCGTGGCGCGAGGCTTTGCGGGCTTTGACCGTGCCTGCCATGTGAATCGCGCCGCCGTAAAGCAGCAGTTTCTCGGTCATGGTTGTCTTGCCGGCATCGGGGTGCGAGATGATGGCAAAGGTGCGCCGACGGCCAACCTCTGCGCCCAGGGTTTCATGCATAAGATATCCTCCGGGAGTATATATTGAATGGATCAATCTGCCTCGATTGAATGAATCAACCTGCCTGGATTGAATGGATCAATCTGCCTGGCAAATACATGTTGGTGAGTCTGCCTGAATGCTTTAAACAGGTTATAATAGTATAACAGGGTATCCCCCTGACAGGCAATTCAATATGCCCAGGCATTTCAATTTGCCAATGAGCGGGCAATAAACCAATAGGCAGGTAATTTGCCAATGAAAAGGCAGGCCCCTGCGACAGGAGTGACAACGATGTTATTGACTGATGACAAGACACCATCGTCCGCGAAGCCGTCATCCGAGGATCCGTCCCCCGAAAATCCAGCATCATTGCGGGTGAAGGGCGGGCGCACGTATCTGGGCCGGACCTGGCACCTGGCCTGGCCGGTCATCCTGGAAAACACGCTGGCGACCACCTTTGGATTTGTGGATACGGCGATGGTTGGCAGCCTGGGGGCGGTGGCGATTTCCGCAGTGGCCCTGAATTCTTCGGTTGTTTACCTGTTTAATGGTTTTCTGGGTGCAGTCAGTGTTGGCAGCATGGTTCTGGTCGCCCAGGCGACCGGGGCTGGCGACACGGATAAGGCGGCGCGCCTGAGCCGGCAAAGCCTGGGACTTGGCTTGCTGGCCGGCCTCGTCGCCTGGCTGATCCTGGCGGCGATCAGCGGGCAGCTGCCCGCCTGGATGGGTGGCCAGCCAGCTGTGCAACCCCTGGCAACGGCTTATCTGCGCTGGGTCAGCTGCAGCTATCCGCTGTTTTATACCGGCCTGGTGCTGTCGGCCGTATTGCGCGGTTATGGTGATACGCGGACGCCGCTGCGTCTGACACTGGCCGGTAATCTGGCGAATATCGTGGGCAATTTCCTGCTGATTTTTCCGACGCGGACGCTGACTTTCGGCACCCTGCAAGTCCTGATGCCAGGTGCTGGTCTCGGTGTAGCCGGGGCAGCCATGTCGACCGCGCTCAGCCAGGGGCTGACCGGCATAGCCCTGATCCTCGTCTTTATAATCAAGCGATTCCCGCTGCGCTACCGGTTGCATCAGTCGTTCCGCCTGGCCAGGGCCGATGTCCGCGATATTTTCAATATTGGTGTGCCGGCAGCGCTGGATCGCTCGTCGCATACGGTCGGCTTGCTGATCTATGTGCGGGTTATCGCCAGTCTCGGCACGGTTGCCCTGGCCGCTCATCAGCTGGCAACCACTGCCGAATCGTTGTCTTATATGCCGGCTATCGGCTTCTCACTGGCCGCGACGACTCTGGTCGGGCAGTCGGTCGGCGCCCGGCGATCAGACCAGGCCGTTGTATACGGCCGGACAGCCTTGCTGATGGGCACGGCTGTCATGACTATCCTGGCCGGACTGCTGTATCTTTTCCCCGAACCGCTGATTCGCCTGATCACGCCGGACCCGGCCGTCATCAGCCTGACTGTGACGACCCTGCGGTCTTATGTCTGGTGTCTGCCACTGTTTGCCGTGGCCATTACCGCCTCCGGGGCGATGCGGGGTGCAGGTGACACGCGGGTACCGTTTTATTTCGCGGCGGCCGGTATGTGGGGGCTGCGCCTGCCGTTGGCCCTGGTCGCCGTCAGTGTGCTGCATCTGGGTTTGCCGGCCGTCTGGATCGCGATGGGCATTGATCTCACCTTCCGCGGCCTGGTCATGGGTTGGCGCTTCCGGCGCCGGCGCTGGCTGAAGTCTGCCCCGGCCGCTGAGTCATGAATAACCGGACCTTGAATATGAAACCGGTATTCATGCGGGCCCGGCTGGTCAGCCGAACCGGCCGGTAATGTAATTATCCGTCCGCTCATCCCGGGGATTTTCGAAGATCTCTGTAGCCCGGTTCTGCTCGATCATCTGGCCCATCAGCATGAAGGCCGCGCGGTCCGCGATACGGATAGCCTGCTGGACATTGTGGGGCACGATCACGATCGTGAATTGTTCTTTTCGCACGAAGGACCGCTGCCGGATGTGACAGCGGTCCTCTGGATGCTGGTTGGATGCGGGGATGATTGGGCGCAAAGTCCATATGTGGGAAACCAGGCGCAGGTGCCATCTCATCATTTCTAAGGGTTGGCATCATCACGGCTGGCCAGCCGGGTGGCTGGATGTTTATTCCTGGATGCCGGGAATTTTCGGCAGGTTGACCAGGCTGGCGGCGAGTTCTTCGTCACTGGGGATGTAGTCGACCATTTCGCCGGCGCGATACTGCATGAAGGCACTCATGTCGAAGTAACCGGTGCCGGAGAGACCGAAGAGGATCGTCTTGGCCTCGCCGGTTTCTTTGCATTTGAGGGCTTCGTCGATGGCGACCCGGATAGCGTGGCTGGATTCCGGTGCCGGCAGGATCGTTTCGTGATGGGCAAAGAAGGTGGCGGCGTCAAAGACGCTGGTCTGGCTGACCGCCCGGGCCTCGTCGAGGTAACCGTCGTGGTAGAGCTTGCTCAGGATCGGTGACATGCCATGATAGCGCAGGCCGCCGGCATGGATGCTGGAGGGTTTGAAGTCGCTGCCAAGGGTATACATGCGGGTCAGGGGCGTGATATGACCGGTGTCAGCGAAGTCGTAGGCGTAGCGGCCGCGGGTAAAGGACGGGCAGGACGCCGGTTCAACTGCGATGAAATGGGGATTGGCCCGGCCGGTCAGCTTGTCGCCCATAAACGGTGCGATCAGGCCGGCCAGATTGGAGCCGCCGCCGGCACAGCCGATGACGATGTCCGGATATTCGCCGAGCTTCTCCATGGCGGCCTTGGCTTCCAGGCCGATGACCGACTGGTGCAGGACGACCTGATTGAGCACGGAGCCGAGGACGTAGCGTGCGTTCGGGGTGGTGACCGCTTTTTCAATCGCTTCGGAAATGGCCATGCCCAGGCTGCCACCTGTGGTGGGGTCTTTGGCCAGCATCATCCGGCCGACTTCGGTCGTGTCACTGGGGCTGGCAATAATCTTGCCGTCGAAAGTTTCGATGACCGCCTTGCGGTAAGGCTTCTGCTCGAAGGAGATCTTGACCATGAAAACGGTGAGGTCGATGTTGAACAGCTTGCAGGCCATAGCCAGGGCAGTACCCCATTGGCCGGCGCCGGTTTCGGTGGTCAGGCTGGTGATACCCTGTTCCTTGGCGTAATAGACCTGGGCGACGGCCGAATTGAGCTTGTGGCTGCCCGAGGTGTTGTTGCCCTCGAACTTGTAGTAGATTTTCGCCGGGGTGCCGAGGGCTTTTTCCAGGTTGTAGGCCCGGATCAGCGGGGAAGGGCGAAACAGCTTGTAGATCTCGTGAACCGGCTCGGGGATGTCGATGTAACGCTCGGTCGATACTTCCTGCAGGCACAACTCGCGGCAGAAGACCGGCAGCAGGTCGTCAAGCTCAACGGGCTGCAACCGGCCCGGATGAATATACGGATCGTGCTGCTCCTTCATGTCGGCCCGCATGTTGTACCACTGGCGCGGGATCTCATCTTCACTCAGATAGGTGCGATACGGAATCTTGGACATGGGAAATCTCCTTTCTGGCTGGGCGTGACGATTATGTGGCGGCACGGCCCGGGGGTTGCTGGCTTGATTTAGGCTGGTGCGATCGGATCGCTGATTGACTGGTGTCGGGATGAGTGCTGGCTAATATGTGGACCGGTTCAGGATTTCCCAAGTCCGGCAGACAAAAAACTCCTGCCCCTGCATTCAGGGACAAGAGCCTGGCTCCTGCGGTACCACCCACATTGGTCTGTTGGACAGACCCACTCTTTCATGCACGCTGATGCATGGCCCCTGGATAACGGGCAGGCCTCCCGTCGACGCCTACAGTCCGGACCGGCAGCCTGGCCGGGCCATTTCGGGTCACCCTCGTAAGCCCATTCAACCAGGTCCGTCTTGCTGCCCTTGCACTGCCGGCAGCTCGCTGGGAATCGGTTTCCTGATCTACTTTTCTTACTCGTCGGTTTGTCTGGATATAATTAATAAAATTGTAGGTAAGACTGTGCTTTTTGTCAAGGGGGTGTTGCTGACCGGGTGCCACACCCCATCCCGGTGTGGTACACTGGAACTACACCCAAGGACAGGAGGTCAATGACTGCCATGACTGCTGCGAACTGGTATCGTCTGGATAATGCCGCCAAGATTTACCCGGTGCTGGTCCGGACCCGCCACCTGACCATGTTTCGCCTGGCTGCCCGTCTCAATGTGCCGGTCAATCCGCAGCTCCTGCAGCAGGCCCTGGAGCTGACCTTGCAGCGTTTCCCGTTTTTTGCGGTCCGCCTGCGCCGCGGCCTGTTCTGGTACTACCTGGAGACCAATCACCACCGGCCGCTGATCGAGCCGGACGTGCGTAATCCCATGCGCCCCCTGCGCCCCGGCGAACAGCGTGGCTTTCTGTTCCGGATCCGCTACACCAGGCACCGGATTGCCGTCGAGTTTTTCCACGCTCTGACCGATGGCTACGGCGGCAGTATCTTTCTCAAGACGCTGACGGCCTGCTATCTGAACCTGGCCGGTTATCCGGTTGAGCCGCACCCGGCCGAGGGCGTCCTCGACATCCGCACGGCGCCACAGGACGGTGAACTCGAGGATGCCTACCGGCGTTATGCCAGATTCCATAAAATGCATCGCCCGACAGCTGACCAGGCCTTCCATATTCAGGGCACAATGAAGCCCGGCCACCACATGCAGATAATCTGCGGGATCATTCCGGTCGATGCCATCAACAAAGTTGCCAAGGCCCATCACGTGACGATAACCGAGCTGCTGGTCAGTGTCTATCTGTATTCAATCTACCAGATCCAGCAGCAGGGCGGCTACCGCACCGACGCGCCGGTCCGGATTACCGTCCCGATCAATATGCGGCGCTTTTTCCCCAGTGAAACCTTGCGCAACTTCGCCCTCTACGCCAATCCGGGCATTGAACCGGCCTATGGTGAATACACCTTCACCGAAATCCTGATCCTGGTCCATCATTTCATGCGCTATACCGTCAATGCCAAGTACCTCAATGCCATGATGGCTGCCAATGTCAATCCGGAAAACAACCTGGCGATGCGCCTGAGCCCGTTATTTCTCAAGAACCTGGCGATGCGCCTGGTTTATGGTGCTGCCGGTGAACCGAGCTTCAGCGCCAGTGTATCCAATCTGGGCAACGTATCCATGCCGCCTGACCTGGCCCAGTACGTTGATCACCTGGAATTCCTGCTCGGCCCGTCGCGCTGCAATCCCATCAATTGCGGGATCATCAGCACCGGCAATACCCTCGTGATCCACATGAGCAGCACGATTGAGGAGACGGACTTCCAGCGGGCCTTTTTCCGTCACCTGGTCAAGCTGGGCCTGCCGGTCCGCATCGAAAGCAACCGCTGAGAGATAGCCGCCACGGTTCACCGCTTCAAGACGGGTCTGCCGGTTCGCACAACAATCATTACCGAGGAGGATGCTGCCATGTCTTATTGTGTCAATTGCGGGGTTGAGTTAGCTCCATCCGAGACCGCCTGCCCGTTATGTGGCGTCGTGGTGAACAATCCGCTGCAGCCAGCGCCGGCAAAGGTTGAACGCCCGTATCCACTGGAAGAGGATCCGGTCAATGTCCGGACCAATCGCCGCTTTATCGCGGCAATCCTGTCGATTCTGCTGGCCTTGCCGGTCGCTCTTTGCCTGGCCATTGAGTTCACCTTCAGCGCCCGGCTGAACTGGAGTCTCTATGTGGCCGGCTCGCTGGCGATGATCTGGCTCTGGATTGTGCCACCCTTTCTGCTTAGAAAAGCCACCTTCCTGCCTTGTGCCGTCATTGATGCCGGCGGGATCCTGGCTTTCCTGCGGCTGATCGAAGCGCTGCAGTCCAGCCGGGGCTGGTTCTGGCCGCTGGCTTTTCCGATTGTTGTGCTGGTGGCCGGCCTGGTCATCATCGTCGTCAGCCTGACCCTGCGCCGTCTTTTGCGCGGCTTTCAGATTCCGTCCGCGCTCCTGACGATTGTCGGCCTGCAGGCCGTCGGCATTGAGCTGATCATCAATCTGTCTCTCGACCACCGCCTGCATCTGGCCTGGTCGTGGTTTGTCCTGATTCCCTGCCTGGCCCTGGCTGCCGCCAGCCTGGCCGTCAGCCGGCGCCAGAAAGTGCGGGACGAAATTCTCAAGCGCCTGCATTTGTGAAGCAATTCACAGCTTGTGTAATGAACCGATAGGGTGATGCACATTTATCAGGATTCACTGGTTTGTGGTTGTGTTATTCACACCGGTTGCCGGTTTTCAAAATTGGTTTAGTAAAATAAGTTGGTAAATCTGCCTATAACAGGATCGTTTGTGTAGGCATTGTTACGAAATGATTACGCTGTGCCACAATTTTCATTGACGCAGGGGTTTTCTACCACTATAATCACGATGGGCTGACTATGCTCAGTCCTGATTTGATCTGCCTCATCCGGGTTGTCAGTGAGCCGCCAGTGACCTGACCGGACCCGGGCAAACCAGACCAGGAGGATCCATGCGCAAGTTCAAACTCAAGTTCCATCACCCGCGCCAGTTGCGAAATCTGCTGGTCATGAGCCTGTTATCCTTTGTTGTGGCGCTGCCGATGTTAGGCCAGCCCCTCGGGCTTATCACTTTATGGTCAGCACCCGTTGTGGCCCCGGTGGCCGATGGCACCAGCTTTCAGCCGTCTGAAGCCGGGCTTCATCCAGCCGAGATTGATTTAGGCGACGCGGCCCTGAACCGCTCGCAATCTGAATATACCCCATCAGATCCCTCATCCGCAAATGTGCCATCGGCCGGATCCACTGCGGATGACTCGCCTGTGACAACGAACAGTCCGGCTGCTGCCGGCCTGTCTGATAAGGCACTGGCTGCCTCCCTGGCCACAGCCGGGATCATCGCGCCGCTGCCGGCCGGGCCGCTTGACCTGACCGATCTGGCCGGGGATGCCCTGGCTGATCTGGTACCGGTTGACTACCGTGCCTATGTCAAAGCCAGTGTCCTGAACGTCCGGGTCAGTCCGGATGCTGACGCCGCCAGGCTGACCCGTCTCGAGATGGGTGACAAGCTCTCATGCATCGGCGAGACCGGTGAATGGCTGCAGGTCATGGTCAAGGATGAAGTCGGCTTTGTCCGGGCTGAATTCATCAGCCGGGCCATGGTTTTTGTCCCGGATTCCGATACCGTCTACGTCAAATCGACCCTGAACCTGCGCAAGACTTACAGCAAAGACGGCGCGGTGCTTGCCAGACTGTCAGCCAATACGCGGCTGACCCGCCTCGGTGTCGGCGACGGCTGGTCCCGGGTTCGTACAAGTTCCGGCAAAATCGGCTATGTGGCTTCTGCCTACCTGACCACCCAGAAACCCAAGGTCAGTTCATCCGGCTCCAGCCGCACCCGCACTTCGAGCAGTGATTCTTCATCCGGCGATGCCCCGTCCAGCAGTGTCGGTGACCAGGTCGTCTATTATGCCAAGCAGGCTCTCGGTACGCCCTACGTTTACGGTGGCGAAAGCCTCAGCGGCATGGACTGCTCCGGCCTGGTCTATTGGTGCTATAGAAAGGTCGGCATCTCAGTGCCCCGTTCGAGCGGCAGCTATGGCAGTGCCGGTGTTGGCGTATCCCTGGCCAATGCCGAGCCTGGCGATGTGATCTGTCTCGATACCAAGAATGATGGCAAGACATCCATATCCCACCTGGCGATTTACATCGGTGGCGGCCGGATCATCCACGCTTCCTCCGGTCATGACTGCGTGCGCTATTCCACGATCGCCACGATGCGTGATTGTGGTTACAAGATCGTCAGCGTCCGTCGCATTGCCGGCTGACCTGCTGGCGGGATGACCCCGGCGCACAGCCAGGATCCAAATTGAAAACCGGGCTGACTGTGGCAAATACAGTCAGCCTTTTTTCACACAAATCTGCCACGAAATCTACGCAAAACCCTTGAGCCTGCACCCGTAATTGCCTATAATGAAAAGTTGTTTCTGACTTTATGAAAGGACGTGCTTAGGAATATGGCCAAAAGATCATTTTCCCGAACTGGCGTCAAGGCCAGGCCAGTGACCTTTTTTGTTGTCGTTGGCATTATTCTGATCGGACTGCTGCTGAGTATCACCGGTCTGAAAATCCCGGTTCCCGGCAAATCGACCAGTCTTGACCTTTACGGGGCCAGCGCCATCCGCTTCGGTATTGACATTCGCGGCGGCGTTGAAGCAATTTTCGCCCCCAGGGACTACCAGGGGGTGCCCAGCGATGAGGACCTGGCTTCGGCCCGCAGCGTCATCGAGCTGCGCATGGACAATCTGCAGATCCTGGACCGTGAAATCACGACTGACAAGAACAACGGCCGCATCATTGTGCGCTTCCCCTGGAAGTCCACGGAGACCGAGTTCAATCCCGAGTCAGCCTTGAAAGAGCTCGGTGCCATGGCCCGGCTGACCTTTAAGGATCCGGACGGTGCGGAGGTGCTCGACGGCACCGATGTCAAGGACGCAACGGCGGGTTATGACCAGCAGACTGGCGATCCGATCGTCCTGCTCGAACTGACTGACGAGGGCGCCACCAAGTTCGCGGAAGCGACAGGCCGTCTGTATGTCAACCAGGAAAAGATCTCGATCTACATGGATGACACCCTGATTTCTGCCCCGGCTGTCCAGCAGAAGATTACCGGCGGCTCGGCCCAGATTACCAATATCGGCACCGCTGACGAGGCCATTGCCCTGGCCCAGAAGATCAACGCCGGTGCCCTGCCGTTCGCCCTGCAGGCGATCAGCAGCAGCTCGATCAGCCCGACACTTGGCCGGGGCGCGCTGAATGTCATGACGACGGCCGGCCTGGTCGCCTTTGCCCTGATCAGCCTCTTCATGCTCCTGTACTACCGCCTGCCCGGCTTCGTGGCGATCTTCTCGCTGCTCGGCCAGATGGTCGGCATCATCCTGGCCATCTCCATCCCGCAGCAGACCCTGACCTTGCAAGGTATTGCCGGTATTATCCTCTCGATCGGCATGGGCGTGGATGCCAACATCATCATCTCGGAGCGCATCAAGGAAGAACTCAACGCCGGCTCCACGCTGATGACCGCCCTGGCCAATGGCTTCCACAAGGCTTTATCCGCTGTTGTCGACGGCAATGTCACCGTGGCTATTGCCGCGCTCATCCTGATGTTCCTTGGCTCCGGTTCGATGCTGTCCTTTGGCTACTCGCTGTTTGTCGGCGTCCTGCTCAATGGCCTGACCGGCGTTGTTGCCTCACGTCTGATGATTGGCGCCCTCAGCCAGTTCCGGCCTCTGCAGAAGCCCTGGCTTTATGGCAGAAAGCGGGTGAAAGCCAATGTATAGTTTCTACAAGAATCGCAAGATATTCTTTGCGCTGTCCATCAGCATCCTGCTGGCCGGCATTATTTTCTCGGTCGTGTTCGGGGTCAAGATGGACATCCAGTTCAAGGGTGGCAGCATCCTCAAATACGCTTACACGGGCACCGTTGACCTCGGCATGGCGGAATCTGCCATTACCGCTGCCATTGGCCAGGAAGTAAGCTGCCAGGAGACAACCAATCTGGGCGACCAGCAGACAAACCTGGTCGTCAATGTGGCCGGGAACAATGCCATCACGCCGGAGAACCAGACTGCCCTGCAGGACGCCCTGGCCAAGACCTTTCCGGATGTGACTTTCTCCCTGGCCTCAGCCAATATTGTCAATCCCTTCATTGGCCGCGAGCTGCTGACACGGGGCTTGTGGGCGATCCTGCTCGCCTCGGTCCTGATTGTGGCCTACGTCTGGTACAGCTTCCGCAGCATGTCGGGCCCGTCAGCCGGCGTCATGGCCCTGGTTGCCCTGTTCCATGACGTATTTGTGGCCTTCTTCGTCTTCGTCTTCCTGCGCATTCCGATCAATGAGTCCCTCGTTGCTGTTGTTCTGACCATTCTCGGTTTCTCGATCAATGATACCATTGTCATCTACGACCGGATCCGCGAGAATGAGCGCCTGCTCAAGGGAACCATGACCTTGCCTGATCTTGTCGACCTGTCGATCCGCCAGTCCCTGACCCGTTCGATTAATACCAGTGTCGCGACCTTTGGCTCTGTCGCTGTCGCCTATGTCTTTGCTACCCTCTATGGCATTGACAGCATCAAGGAGTTCGCCCTGCCAATGATGATCGGCCTGATCAGCGGTTCGTATTCGACGGTTTGCCTGGCTGGCCCGCTCTGGGTCATGTGGAAAACGCGCGGTGGCCGGACCGGCTACTGATATCGGCAGATGCCAGTAACCCAGGCTGCTCCATAGCCAAAATAAAACAGGCGGTGTACGTTGACTTGCAGCGACACCGCCTGTTTTGTTTCAGGCAGCGAAATCAGGGAAAGCTCGATGCGGCTGGCTGTCCGGCCGTCTTCAGCTTTCATGAGAGCCAATTGCAGCTTGTCGTTTTCAGCCGAGACGGGTGCTGATTTCACCGCGCAGGTCGGCTTGCATCAGCCGCTTGACTGTCTCCCTGGGCAAACCCAGGCTGAGCAGGTAATAAAGCTTGGTGACGGCGGCCTCAACAGTCATGTCAAAGCCGCTGACGGCCCCGGCCTGCCTGAGCAGGTTGCTGGCCTGGTACTGGCCGATGACGGCCGCGCCGCGCAGACACTGGGTACAGACCACGATAATGGTGCCACAAGCCTCGGCCCGGGCCAGGATGCGGCGCAGAGATTCGCTCTCCGGAATGTTGCCGGAGCCGAAGGCCTCGAGGACCAGGCCGCCAAGCTGTTCGGTCAGGATATTGGCAAACAGATCAAACTGGATCCCGGGGAATATTTTCAGAACGGCAATTTTCTGTGTTGTGAAAAGGGCCATCCGCAATGGCCGGGTAACCTCTGCAGCCGGCAGCGGCCCAGCCGGCTGGATTATGTCAGCCGGTGCCTGGCAGGCTGCCGAATAAGCGATCTTGACGCCAACCTCCGCCAGGGCCGGGAAATTGGGTGAGTCGAAGGCGATCAGATCATCAGCACTGACTTTGGTCGCCCGGTTGCCGCGAAACAGCTTGTTGCCAAAATACAGGCAGACTTCGGGCGGGGTCTGCGGATTGGCCGCCAGCATCAGAGCTGTGATGATGTTGTCACGGGCATCATTGCGGATCTCACACAACGGGATCTGTGAGCCGGTGATGACGACCGGCTTGGCCAGGTTTTCCAGCATAAATGAAAGGGCGGCGGACGTGTAAGCCATTGTATCTGTGCCATGCAGGACGACAAAGCCATCAAAGTCAGCATAACGGTCAAAAATCGCCTGGCCCAGGGCTATCCACTCTGTGACGCCGATATTGGCCGAGTCAAGCAGCGGGTCAAACTCGATGAGCTCATACAGCGGCATGGATGCTGCCTCCAGCTCGCGAATGTCGGCGATGGCCAGACGCAAATAACCAGCCTGGGGCGCATAGCCCTGGCTGGTCCGGGTCATACCGATTGTGCCGCCGGTGTGAATCAGGCAGACCCGCTTGCGGGCCGCTGCGGAGAGCGGCAGGCTGGCCGGATCAGATGTCATGCAAAAAGGTTGAACAGGCTGCCATTGCCGCAGCGGCGGCTGATCAGGCTGCCGTTGCCGCGATTGCATCGGTCGCACCGCTCAGTTTGCATGGGTCGAAGCGCCCAGATAGGCCTCCTGGACCCCTTTGTCGTTGAGCAGGGCCATGCCGGAGCTGGTCAGGGTGATTGATCCGGTTACCATGACGTAGCCGCGGGTGGCGATCTTGAGCGCGGCATAGGCATTCTGCTCGATCAGCAGCACGGTTGTACCCTGCTCGTTGATGCGCCGGATGATCGCAAAGATATCGCGGACTACCAGCGGCGCCAGGCCAAGGGACGGCTCATCCATCATGAGCAGTTGCGGCTTGGCCATCAGCGCCCGGCCTACGGCCAGCATCTGCTGCTCGCCGCCGGACAGGGTGCCGGCCATCTGCCAGTGGCGCTCCTTGAGACGCGGGAACAGGTCATAGACCCGTTCGATGTCGCTGGCGATCTCGGCCTTGTTCTTGCGCAGGTAGGCCCCGATCTTCAGGTTCTCCAGCACGGTCAGATTGGTAAAGACCTTGCGGCCCTCCGGGACCAGGACGATCCCGCGCTCCACGATCTGCTGTGAGTCAAGCCCGCTGATCACCTTGCCGTTGTGGCGGATCGTCCCGCCGGAGGCATTGACCAGGCCGCTGATTGCTTTCAGGGTTGTTGACTTGCCGGCTCCGTTGGCCCCGACCAGGGTCACGATCTCCCCGGCCTTGACTTCGAGGGAAATGCCCTTGAGCGCTTCGATACCCCCGTAATGGACACTCAGGTTTTCAATTTCAAGCAGGCTGCTCATTCTTCCACCCCCAGGTAAGCTGCGATGACATCGGGATTTTTCTGGATCTCTTCGGGCGTGCCATGGGCGATCAGCTTGCCGAAATCAAGGACGTAAATCCGTTCGGAGATTTCCATGACCAGGTTCATATGGTGTTCGATCATCAGGATGGTCAGATTGAAATTTTCCTTGATCTGGCGGATGAACGCCGTCAGGTCATCGGTCTCCTGCGGATTCATGCCGGCAGCCGGTTCGTCAAGCAGCAGCAGGTCCGGCCTGGTTGCCAGGGCCCGGGCAATCTCCAGCCGGCGCTGTTTGCCATAGGGCAGATTATCAGCCAGTTCATCGCGCAGCTCGGCCAGGCCGACCATTTCCAGCAGCCGCAGGCTATCCTCACGCATCAGCTTTTCCTCGGCATGATTCATCCGGAAGGTGGCCGAGAAAATCCCTGCCTTCAAATTCATGTGCTTGGCGATCAGGACATTATCAAATACGGTCAGGTTTTTAAACAGGCGGATATTCTGGAAGGTCCGGGCGATGCCTTTGCGGGTGATCTGGTCAGGCGTGGGCTGGATGGTCTGCTGGTACTGGCCGCGATTCTGGCCGGCATACAGCTTGGCCATCTTGCCACGGGGGCTGTTTTCGGCGATGATTGAGCCGTGCAGGCTGACCCGTCCGTTGGTCGGGGCATAGACCCCGGTCACCACATTGAAGGCAGTCGTCTTGCCGGCGCCATTCGGGCCGATCAGGGCGACGATTTCACCGCGGTTGACCTGCATGGACAGGTTGTCAACCGCCACCACGCCGCCAAATTGCATCGTGACGTCCTGCAGCTGCAGGACAATCTCAGGTGTATTTCCCCCGGCTCCGGCTGTCGTGCGCCTGGCCTCAGGTGTGGTTCCCGCAGCCTCAGGTGCGCTGGGCCTGGTCTGATTGCTCCTGTTCATTGCTTCTGCCCTCCCCGCGGTTTGCCGGCCGCACGGCCGGCCTGGCGCCGTTTGCGGCTGGGCCAGCTCAGCAGGCCAGCCCAGCTGAACTCGCTGCTGCCCATCAGGCCACGACGGAAGAAGAGGACCACCAGCATCAGGACAATCGAGAAAATGACCATGCGAAAGCCGGTACGGAAGAGCGGGACATGGAAGCTGCCGATGACCAGCGGCTGATCAAAGAAGCGCAGCCACCATTCCTTGGCAGCCGTGACCAGGAACGCACTCAGGACGCTGCCGGTCACACTGCCGAGCCCGCCGATGACCACGATCAGCAAAATGTCATAGGTCAGTGACACCTGGAAGGTCCGTGAATCAATCGAGCGCATGAACATGGCCAGCAGGCCGCCGGCAATCGCCGTGAAAAACGAGCTGATGACAAACGACATTTCCTTGTGCTTGAGCAGGTTGATGCCCATGGCTTCGGCGGCAATGCCATCTTCACGGATAGCCATGAAAGCCCGGCCATAGGAGCTGCGGATTACCAGCACCATGAAGGCGATGCACAGCCCGGCAATGGCAAACGGCACCAGCAGCGATCCGGTTCCTTCCGGGAGTATGCTGGAGGCCTCGGCGCTGAAACCGGGAATATTCTTGAGACCATAGGAACCATTGGTGACCTGGTCGAGCTGAGGACTGGCGATGATCGCGCGGACGATTTCCGAAAAGCCGAGAGTGGCAATCGCCAGGTAGTCACTTTTCAGGCGCAGGACCGGGATGCCGATCAGGGCCGCGAAGATGGCCGCCAGCACGCCCCCGAGCAGCAGGCCGGTGAAAATCTGCAGCGGCCCGGGAAGAAAGGCAATCGCCAGCTTGAAACTTTTCAGCCAGGGTGCGATGCCGCCGGTATAGTAGACCGCGTCCACACTTTTAACCGGGATTGAGATAATGGCAGTAGCATAGGCCCCTATGGCCATGAAGCCGGCCTGGCCGAGCGAGAACAGGCCGGTAAAGCCATTGAGCAGATTCATCGCCACGGCGACAATAGCCAGGATGGCCCCTTTTTGCATGATGGAGACAGCCATGCCGAAGCTGCTCTTGTTCATCTCGAGGAGGAAAAGCAGGACGAACAGGACGGCCAGGGCGGCCAGGTTCAGGATGATACGGGTGTTTTTGCCCGGGTTTTTCAATGTCATATACAAGACCCCCTCATACTTTTTCGGTGACGGTTTCACCGATGAGGCCGGTCGGCCGGAAGATCAGGATCAGGATCAGCAGCAGGAAGGTGACAGCATCGCTATACGTCGAATAACCGAGCGCGGTCAGGAAGGTTTCGCTGATGCCGATGATAAAGCCGCCCAGCACGGCGCCGGGGACGCTGCCGATGCCACCGAGGACAGCGGCCACAAAGCATTTGAGACCGGGCATCGTGCCGCTGAACGGCGTGACGGACATGCGGTCGGTAAAATACAGGATGGAGCCGACGGCAGCCAGGGACGAGCCGATCACGAAGGTCAGGCTGATGATCTGGTTGATCTTGATGCCCATCAGCTTGGATGTGTCATAGTCCTTGGCGACAGCCCGCATGGCCATGCCAAGTTTGGTGTGATTGATCAGGTACATCAGGATGACGACCAGCAAAACGGTCAGGACCGGCGTCAGGAAAGTTACGAGGGAAGCCGAGACACTGCCAATCTGGAAGACCCGCTTGAGCGGCGCGATCGTCGGGTAAGCCCGGGGCAGGGCTGAGAACAGGTAGGTGGCCAGATTCTGCATCAGATAGGAGACGCCGATGGCCGAGATCATGATCGACATGCGCGGGGCGTTGCGCAGCGGTTTGTAAGCCGCTTTCTCGATCAGGACGCCGAGCACGACGGTCAGGACGATGACCAGCGGGATGGCAACCGGCCACGGCAGGCTGGCCATGGCAAAAATCATGAAATAGCCGGCCATCATGAAAATATCGGAATGGGCAAAATTGATCAGCAGGAGCAGTCCATAGACCAGCGTGTAGCCGATGGCGATCAGGGCATAGGCACCGCCCAGCGAAATGCCGGTCAGGCAATGCTGGATAAAGGTCGTTAATGTCATAGGGTTTACCTCGGATTTCTGCAAGTCGTGACGCACTGATGCATCACCGGGATAAGAGAAGAGCGCCATGCGAAAACGCATGACGCTCCGGGGACTTCCGGGTAAAATCAGCCAACCTTGACGGTTTTCAGGAACTGGAATTTACCACCCTTGATCGTCTTGATATAGGCCATGTCCTTCTTGGCGTCGCCGTTCTCATCAAAGGAGATCGCGCCGGTTACGCCGGTGTAGGAAACCTTGGCCAGCGCATCGCGGATCTTGGCACCTTCGGTGCTGCCAGCGGCCTTGATAGCCTCCAGGGCCACGCAGTAGGCGTCATAACCGAGTGCTGAAACGGCAGCGACACCTTCACCGCCGTTTTTGGACAGGTATTCATTGTTACCCTTGAGGAATTCCTTGAAGCCCTTGACGAATTCGGGAGCGACCGGATTGCTGGCGTCGTTTTCATCGAAGAAGGTCGACAAAGTGACACCTTCGGCTGCCGCGCCGGCGTTGTCGATGATGCTGGTGTTCTCCCAGGTGTCGCCGGCCGAAATCGGGGCAGTGATACCCAGCTCACGGGCCTGCTTGATCAGGAGCGGCGCGGTGGCGATGGAGGAGGGGGCAAAGATCATGTCCGGCTTGGCCGCCTTGATATTGGTCAGGATGGCCTTGAAATCGGTCTGGTTGGTCTGGTACTGTTCTTCGGCGACGATGGTGCCGCCCTTTTCCTTGAAGGCCTTGAGGAAGAAATTGCCCAGGCCGGAGCTGTAGTCATCGCCGAGCTGGGTGATGACCGCGGCGGTCTTGGCGCCGGTTTCGAGCGCGTAGGCGGCCATGACCGTGCCCTGGAACGGGTCAAGGAAGCAGACCCGGAAGTAATAGTCGTTGCCGAGCGTGACCTGGGGATTGGTGCAGGAAGCGCCGATCGCCGGAATCTTGTTCTCCTTGAAGATTTCGCCGGCGGCAATGGAAACGCCTGAACCGTAGGAGCCGAGGACGACGGAAACCTTGCCGGATATCAGACTCTGGGCGGCGGTGACGGCTTCGGTCTTGTCCGATTTGTTGTCCACTTCAACGAGCTCGACCTTGTAGGTCTTGCCGCCAATATCAACAGTCGGGAACTTCTTGTTGGCATAACGCATACCAAGGACTTCCTGGAAGCCGCCGCCGCCGTTTTCACCGGAGACGGGTTCAAATACGCCAATTTTGATGACTTGGCTGCCACTGCTGTTACCGCCGGTGGTGGACGACTGGGCACAGGCGCCGAGGCCGATTATGAGGGTGAGTGCGAGCAAGATAGCGAGAAACTTTTTCATCATGAGCGTTCCTTTCATACCTTCATTGGACACCTCTAATAGATGCCATGCCTATTATACACAATCTGTCATCATTTGCATCTCATCTGGTTTAAAATGTATGGCTAATCTGCTCAACATGCACATCACGCCGGTGTGGCGGCGACCGGCCGGACAGGGATGGAACGGGCGCAATATACAGGGAGCCGGCAAACCATGTACTGGTCAGCCGACTCCCGTGCCGGTTCTTATGCTGTTTGCAACGCCAAGTCATAGCCTGGCTGTGCGCCGGGTCTTGCCGGATAATGGCTTGCCTGGCTGTTACTTACTTGAAATAGCGCTCCAGCAGGCCCTTGAAGGCCTTGCCATGGCGGGCTTCGTCACGGGCCATTTCGTGAACGGTGTCATGGATCGCGTCATAACCGAGCTGTTTGGCCAGGGCAGCCAGTTCGGTCTTGCCGGCGGTTGCGCCATATTCGGCTTCCACGCGGACCTTGAGGTTAACCTTGCTGTCAGGATCGACGACTTCACCGAGCAGTTCGGCAAAGCGGGCGGCGTGTTCGGCTTCTTCGAATGCGATGCGTTTGTAGGCCTCGGCGATCTCCGGATAGCCCTGGCGGTCAGCAGCCCGGGACATGGCCAGATACATGCCGACTTCGGTGCACTCGCCGTTGAAATTGTTCCGCAGACCTTCGATCACGCGGGGATCAACACCCTTGGCTACGCCGATTACATGCTCAGCGGCCCAGACCATCGAGGTTTCCGTAACTTCAACGAATTTCTCGGCCGGTGCCTTGCACTGCGGGCATTCGATCGGCGCGGCATCACCTTCGTAAACATAGCCACAAACTGTACATCTGAACTTCATAGAGAACCTCCTGTTAATAAAAGATATTCTTATTATAAGCCAGTAAAACCGGCTTAACTGTAACTTATGAACCAGAAAGCGGAGAGGACGCCAGCCTGTCGGCTGGTTCTGCGCGCGACCGGACCGGGGCCGCGCGCCGCCCGGACAGGTCCTCGCCGCTGACGCGGCTGTGGAATTCCCTTTGACACATCGGCCCCGGACCGGGCCGCTGATGTCAGTCTTTTTTTGGTGATATTGACGGTATAAATGGTATAATGTAACGAAAAGGTGGTTACTGTGCCCGGAACAGCAGCAGCTGACAGGCCCTGGGCGGTCGAATGCCGTGCCCGGAACAGTCGGTTACCATGCCAGGACAGGAGGATGCCATGTACAAGCTGATGGTCGTTGATGACGAATACACCATTCGTGACGGGATCGCCAATGCAGTCCCCTGGGCGTCCTGTGATGTTGTTGTGACCTACGCAGCTGCCAGTGGTATTGAAGCGCTGGCTGCTGCTGAAGTCAATCCGCCGGACCTGGTCATTTCCGACATCACCATGGATGAAATGGACGGTCTGGAACTGGTTGAACACCTCAAGGCCAGGTATCCGGATATCAAGGTTATTATCCTTAGCGGTTATGATGACTTTGATTATGCCCAGAAGGCGCTGCAGCTGAAGGTGTCGGCTTATTTGCTCAAGCCTGTGCTGCCTGATGAACTGATCGCGGCTGTTCGCCAGATCCTGTCTGAAATCGAAGCTGACAACCAGTTGAAAACCCGAATCCAGAGCCTTGAGTCAGAGGTCCGGATCAATCGGGAAGTGATCCAGGACCGGCTGTTCAATGACCTGATCTCGCACGCGATGCTGGATGAAGCCGAGATCCATGAACGCATGCTCCTGGCTGGCCTTTGCCTCAGAGGCCCGGCCTATTGCTGCCTGATCATTGCCCAGGATGATTATCAGGCCTTCAAGGAAGCGCACGGGATTGAGCAGGTGCAGATTACCCAGCGCAAGATGCGCCACCTGATCCATGACTTGCTGGCGACGGCCTTTGATGTCTGGACATTTGTCGATAACAACGACCAGATCCTGGTCATTCTGGCCGGATCAGCCGAGAACGGCCTGCTCAGTGGCCTGACCGGTCATCTCGACCACCTGCGTGAGACCATGAAACGGCTTGTCGGCATTACGACAACGATTGCCTGTGGCGGTATCCGCACGCAACTGACCCTGCTGGCGATGTCTTATGCGGAAGCCGAAAAGGCTCTGGCGTTCCGGTCTACGGCCGGCACCGACTGCATTATCCATATCAACGACGTCAAAATCATCAACCATAGCCAGTTCTACTATCCGCAGGACAAGGAACAGCTGGTCCTGAACAGCCTGGCCGAGGGCGATGAAAACAGGATCTGCCAGGCCATAAACGGCTTTTTTGCCGACCTCAGCGCTCACGCTGAGCGCAAGGCCCACCTGCGGATTGCCGTCATGGAGCTTTTCGCCCTGATCGCCCGCAAATATATGGATCTGGGCCTGGATATTCACCCGATCTATGAGCGTGACCTGATTGATCCCTATACTGTGCTGGATCATTTCGACAATGTGGAGGCTGTCCGCAACTGGCTGACTCGCCTGGTGCTCCTCTGTGCCGGTGAGCTGAATAATCGCCGCAGCAGTTCCGTTTCCAGTGTGGTAGCCAAGGTCCAGGATTATATCGCCGCCAACTATGCCAATCCGGATATCTCGCTGAATTCCATTGCTGATCATGTCCACCTGAATGCGACCTACCTGAGCAAGCTTTATAAAAACAAGACAGGTGAGACCTACCTGGAATACCTGACGCGGCTGCGCATTGACAAGGCGCGGCAGCTGCTGCGCCAGACGCATATCCGGGCGGCTGAGGTCGGCCTGGCGGTCGGCTATCCCAATGCCCAGTATTTCACGACCCTGTTTCGCAAGACAACCGGCCAGACGCCGCTGGAATATCGCGGTGAGGGCTAGCACCGTCAGCCAGCACAAGTGAAGGATCAAGTATCCATGAAGCAGAAAGATCAGGCCAGACGGCACATCCGGCAGCACTGCCAGTCGCCGCTCCTGCTGGAATCCATGAACAAAGATCAGGCAAGGCGGCACACTGCCGCAGTCCGCAATCCGGCATTGTGCAGGGTCCGTACCGGCC
>CAYVHB010000035.1:0-29922 GCA_964450865.1 uncultured Oscillospiraceae bacterium
ACCTGAATCATGCAGATACCGAAAGGCAATTTACACCAACTTATGGGACTTGACTGTAAGCATGATTTTAGATTTTAGAAATTTTCAAATTTATTCTCTCATGTAATCGTTTTCAATTTGATTATTACAATTTTGCTCTCATAAATTACATGATACTCATTTTAATTGATCCGATACTGACTACGTATCAATAACCGGAATATTATCATTGATGGTCTGTTGATCATTATGATTCACGTGGAATATTTAATAATCGCGGCATCATTGCCATGCATGCACAAACTACTGCAGGTTGCGGTCTAAAAATGCAAATATCTGGCAGTAGTTCGCTTCAGTATGAAAGGCCGGGCCCCCGTGGCCGGTATTGGCGAGCGGTATGTAAACAACCTTGTCAGCCCCGATGGCTTTTGTCAGGGCTTCTGCAAAATCAGTTGATTGCCGGAACGGGATCCAGTTATCATCTTCGCCATGTTCAATGAAGAAAGGAACCGTGTTCCGGGAAAGATAGGTGACAGGGCTGGCGGCCCTGGCTTTTTCCGGGTTCAAACCAGGTTTTACGCCCAGGAAGCGCTCGAGATCGGCCAGGATCGATAAGCCCTGGCTGGTTGATGTCAACCCGCGGGCTCGCATGTCCGCCGGCAGGGTGTCAAAATTGGCAACCCCGCTCCAATCGACCACGGCCTGGACCGCACTGCCATGATCCGCATGACCCATACCGGGATCCTCCAGTGATCCGACGCCTGCCGTGGTACCGAGCATCGCCGCCAGATAACCGCCGAAAGAAAAGCCCCAGGCAACTATTTTATCAGGATCCAGATTGTATGATCCCGCCTCGGCCCTGATAAAGCGGACTGCTGCCTTGACATCATAAACCGCGGCGGGAAAGGGTGCCACATCCATGGGCCGGTAATTGATCGAGACGATGGCATACCCCCTTTGGAAAGCCCATTGCGCATCGATCAATCCGTCCGATTTGTCGCCACCCGAACCGTGAATCTCAACCAGGACGGGAAAGGGCCCCTCAGTCCCCGGTGGCAGATGTACATCGAGCCGCTGGAATCGGGACTGCCCGGCATAGGACACGTTTGTCACTCGCAAGGCGGTTGATTCACCGGAAAATATTGTTGAGTGGGTGTTTGTGTCGTTTTTGGCCGGCAGCGATGCTGCGGGCTGGCCATTCAGTGATGAAACACCCTGCGTTGTGGCCGGATTCCGATGAGCTGGCCACAGCATGGCAGCATCGGAAAAACAGGCGGTCAGCATACAAAAAACAGCTGCCGCGCTGATCAGGATAACAAAACCGGGCAAGAAAGTTTTTTTCATCGGGTTACCCGTTCATGAACCGTTTTGATGGCATGAATTCATGGGGTGAATTCAAATCCTTTCAAACAAAATGCGCACCTGGCCACCGCAGATCATGCCCAGGGTCGCACTGGCCGCATCAGATAAATCATATGATTCAACCGCAAAGTCCTGGCCGGCAGCCAGCATGGCCCAGGCCTTGCGCAGAGCGGCATGTTCCACAGCGCCGCCGCCGATTGTACCGGCAGCCAGGCGCTCCGGGACAACTAGCATGCGACTGCCAACGCCGCGGGGCGAAGAGCCGGACTTGGCCAGGATCGTGGCCTGGATCGCCGGTTCAGCCGATGTTTCCAGCGCGGTCAGGAAGCTCTGCGGCAACTCGGCCACTGGATGCCGGTTTCTGGTCTGGACGATTTCCGCGGCAATACTGACTGCAATCTCGGCAGGGTTTTCCCCGCCAATGTCCAGGCCAATCGGTGCGTGCAGGCTGGCAAGCTGGCGTGCCGAAAAGCCTTTTTCCAGCAAGCGCGCGCGGGTCCTGGCAACTTTGGCTTTACTGCCGATCATGCCCAGATAAGCGGATTCGCGCAGCAGCAGTTGCTGAACGCACAGCTCATCGGCGACGTGCCCACGGGTCAGAATCACATAATAGGAATTCACAACATCCGGAATACGGGCCATGGCGTCGGCGAAATCAGCACAGATGATTTCGTCAGCCCACGCAAAACGTGCCTGGTTGGCGAATTCCGGCCGGTCATCGACGACCGTCACCCGAAAATCGAGGATTTTGCCGATCTGGCTGACCGGCAGTGAAACATGGCCGCCCCCCAGAATGACCAGTCGCGGCGCCGTCACCAGCTTTTCCACGAAAAAAGTCCTGCCTTGCCAGGTAAGAAGCTGGCCACTGGCCGCCGCCTGTAAAGCGGTGAGCCGGTCAGAGCTGAATGGGGACTGGCCAGGTTCAGGCTCTTCCAGGTCTGGGCTGGACCAGATGATCTGATCGTCGGCCCAGATCAAGCGGCTGCCTGCTGACGGCCCATCAAGCAGTACTGCGGTCTGGATCTGGCCGTGCTCTCTCAACTGGTGCAATAAGGCCTGGCGAAAGGTCATCATATCAGGGATTCTCCTTTGTGCAGGACTCACACCAACGAGGCGTCCGTCATGTGAAAGGCCGCCATCTCGGCATGATCATTTAACTGCATGATCATTCAACTGCGTGATCAGGCAGGGTATGGGGGCCAGCAGGCTGGCTATTTGCTGGCCAGAAGCCAGCCGGCCCTCATCGTCAGCCTGATTCAGGACAACGGTGCCGGTCCGTTCGGAAGCGGCAGCAGCAACCCAGGGCAGCCAGTATCCTTGCCGCAGGATCCGGGCGACATCAGCCGCGTCCAGGCGATGGTCGCTGCCTGGTCCGAGCCCGGATGCAGTGTAGCAGCCTGAAAAGCTTGCCAATGCGAGATCGGCCGCCTTCACGGGCAGGCCGCTATCTTCAAGCAGAAGTTGCATCACCCGTTCCGGACGATGGCAGACCGTCTGCACCAGCTGGCCCAGCGCTGATAACCCGGCCAGGACCAGGACATGGGTGGCATTATCCGGGATGACGGGTTCATGGCTTGCCGGCAGCTTCAATGGCAACTGGCGCGAACCATCTGCTTCGACCAGGACAACATCTGCCAGCGCACACATCGCCTGATACAGGGCCTCAGGGGCTCCCTTCATTTTACTATCACTGGCCGGCTGCCCCAACCAGGCCAGGCGGCGAACAACCAGCTGTTCAGCAATCTGCCCGGGATCACCGGTTAATAAACCAGGTGGATCGGGCATCATCATATGTGTCGTGGTCGTCAGCAGGACTTTTTTGCCCCGGGCAGCTAATTCGCCGGCCAGCTGATGAAGGGCAGCGGTCTTGCCACCGCCGCCAACAGCCGCCAGCACCGGCCTGGCATTCCAATCCACAGCCAGGGCGTCGACCAGGCTTTTTCCCCTGACCCAATGACCAGCCTGAGGCATCCAGATTTTCATCTTCAACCACCTGTTGAATGGCATTCAGCGGACTTGCACTCAAATCTGGCCGTCGAGCGATTGCCAGTCCTGCGGACGGTCAATATCATGCAGTTCGGACGCAGGGATCTCAAACCAGGTCACATCATCCAGATGGCGGTTCATCACCTGCTTGCCGCCCCGATCGTCTTGCAACGTCTGTAATTCCGAAAAATATCGCTGATCAAAGGCGACCGGATTACCGGATTGGCCGCCACAGGCGGCGGATAAAATCCCGCCCGCCGTTGTGTGGGCCACTTGCAGGAAAGCGGCAATCGTTGCAGCACGCAGAGCGGGCTGATCGGCTGTAAAGAAAACGGCCCCGATACGATCAGCCGGGCTATCAGCTTGACCGGGTCGATTACCAGAGTCTGCCTGACCGGCCTCGTCTGGACTGGTGATTGCGGCTTCCTGGTCTGGATCATAACCCGTCGCGGTAAGTCCCAGGCGGATTGTCCGGGAGATCCCCGCCTGGGGCTGATCGTTACGGATGGCACATAAACCAGCCCGGACTGCCTCAGCCAGGATCTCGTCATATTGCGAGACAACAATCAGCCGGCAGATGGCCGGATGATCGTGCTGATAGCGCCAAAGATGGTCGAAAACATGACGGTACATCGGCTTGCCGCCGACATCCGTCAACAGCTTATTGGCGCCGTAGCGGCTGCTGTTGCCGGCAGCCATCAGAATCAGATTCAGGTAACGCATCTGGCTGATGTTACCGGTGCCCATCAGGATCTGGTTCAGGCCATGTTTCCGGTGAACGGATGATCGAAGTGTATAATTTTTCTTTCGTGATCTGGATATGGTTCTGCATTTCATTGATCACGTTCAGGACTGATTTGCTCAGGATAGCTTGCAGCAGCTGATCATGCAGGTCTGGCAAGACCGCCAGCATACGCTTGTCCTGGTGAATTTTCTGCGAGCTGGCCAGCATGAAAGCCCGCAGGGTATGATAAATGGAAATGAACAGGGAATTTTCACTGCTTGAAATAATCACGTCATGGAACTGGAAATCCAGTTCTATTGTTTTGCTAAAATCCAGTTGCCTGGTGGCATCTCGCATGTCGGTGATGGTCTGTTCCAGCTGGACGATGTATGGTTCATACCTGGCGGATTCGCGGCTATAATGCCCGGTCAGCTGGATGACGCTCCACAACTCAATCGCTGCCCGGGTTTCGAGCAATTCACGCATCTCATTGCTGCCAAGCAGAACGGCCCAGGACAGTGCTTCCGAGGAAATCTGCGAGCGGCTGCAGACATAGGTACCCCTGGCCGTCCGGGATTCCAGGATCCCAAGATAATTGAATATCTTAATCGCTTCCCGGACCGATGAGCGGCCAATCCCGAACATCTGCCCCAGTTCGCTTTCAGTCGGCAATTTATCACCGACTTGATACTGACCTGAAGCGATCAAGCCTTTAATCCGCTCCATGACTTGTTCGACGATCGTGTTCTGCCTGATTTTGCTATCCACATTCACGCTGCCTCGCTGCCTTCCCGGCCTGGTTAACAACCCTGCGGCACATCCTTCCCGGCCAGCAGCCGTTTTCCTGATTGTAATTCATTTAGCCTGACAAATACAAGGTGATTGGTAACCATCCGGGTCAGTCACTCATTTTTTCCAGGGGGTGTGAATACTGCGATGTTCGACGTCCTGGGCTGCCTCCATTAAAATCTCGCTGACCGTCGGGTGGGGATGGATTGTCCCGGCCACCTCTTCATAAGTAGCTTCCAGCTTCATCGCAACACAGATCTCGGCAATCATATCGGTAGCCCGGGGAGCCATGATATGGGCACCCAGGATCTCGCCGGTGCGCGCTTCGGTGACAATCTTGGCGATCCCCTCATGGGCCCCGACAAGTTTTGATTTGCCATTGGCCGAGATCGGGAAACGGCCGACCCGGATTGCCAGGCCTTTTTTTTGGGCCGCTTCTTCGGTCAGGCCGACGCAGGCCAATTCAACTTCCGTATAGATGCAGCTGGGGATGATGTCATACGCCATGCGATGCTTTTCACCGGCAGCCTGGCTGGCTGCGACCAGGCCCTGTTCCGATGCCGCATGAGCCAGCATGACCTTGCCGGTCACATCGCCGACAGCGTAGATCGAAGGGACAGATGTCTGCATCTCATCATTGACGACAATGAATCCCTTGTCAAGCTGGACGCCAGCCTGCTCCAGACCAAGGTCTGCCGAGTTCGGCCTGCGGCCGACCGCAACGAGAATCTTGTCAGCTTCAACCTGAACAGTCTCCCCATTTATTTCGCAGGTGCAGATTGCCCGGCCGGACGATTCCAGGGCTGTCACTCTGGCCCCGGTCATCATGCGCACACCGCTGGCGGCCAGCTTTTTACGCAGTAGAGCAATCAGTTCAGCATCGATGCCCGGCAAGATCTCCGGCAGCATTTCGATAATCGTCACAGTCTTGCCCAGCTGACTGTAAACGGTGGCAAATTCAACACCAATGACCCCACCGCCGATGATCACCAGGCTATCCGGGCATTCCGCCAGCGCCAGCAGGGAATCGCTCGTAAGAATCCGGGCGCCGTCGATACCGGGAATCGGTGGTTTGGCCGGACTAGATCCGGTGGCAATAATCGTTTTGGCGGCCCGGACCACCCGATTGGCCGGCTCACTGATGGCCAGGGTATGCGCATCGAGGAAACGGGCCCGGCCGCGGATGATTTCACAACCCTGCTGCCGGACCTGGTGTTCGACCCCCGAGCGCAATTGACGGACAATCTGGTCTTTTTTACGAATGATCGCCGGATAATCGATCTGGACTTCGGGAATGATCACGCCATAGGATGCGCTATGCCGGGCCTGATGGACAAGCTCGGCCGCGTGCAGCAGGGACTTGGTCGGAATGCAGCCCCAGTTCAAACAGGTGCCACCCATGTTTTGCTCTTCAACTACGGCAGTCTTCAAGCCCAGCTGGCCGGCCCGGATCGCCGCGACATAGCCGCCAGGCCCGCCGCCGATGATCACCAGGTCATAATCATAATCAGCATACACGCGAGCATGGGCCGCCAGGCTGCCAGCGGCCGATGGATCTAGCTGAACACTAGCGGGGCTGGCTGCTTGTCCGGCCGGGCGCGGCAGGCCGGCGTCACTCTGTTCGACCGGGTGATTCGTCACAGCCAGGGCTTGACCAGGCTGAGGGTTCATGATGGGCGTGGCCATGTGCAATTCCCCCTGGAATATATTTTGCGTGAAGACCGCGGGCTATTGAACAAAAGAACTGGCCATCGGACGGCAGGCCGGCTATGCTTCGCCAGCAGGTTTGGCTTTCCAAAGGCAGATACGGATTCCAGATCAGTTGTTACAGGTGTCAGATCAGCAGATATGGATTCTGGATCAGTTGTTTTAAGCGCTGCAGGAATTTTGCCGCTGGCGCGCCGTCGATGATACGATGATCATAGGTCAGGCTCAGGACCATGATGGGCCGGATGACAATCGAATCGCCAACAACGACGGGCACGCGGTCAATCTTGCCAACCGCCAGGATGGCGCTTTCCGGCGGATTGATGACAGCAGTAAATTCATCAAGATCAAACATGCCAAGGTTGGTAATTGTAAAAGTCCCGCCGCGATAATCGTCAGGAGTCAGCTGGTTGCTCTTGGCCCGGGCAATCAGCTCGCCTGATTGGGCAGCAATAGCCACCAGCGTTTTCTGCTCAGCCTCGCGGATGACCGGGACGACCAGCCCCTGGTCGAGCGCTACGGCCAGGCCGATATTGACGGTCGGATGCAGGACAATCCGGTCCTTCTGGAGCGATGCATTCAAAATGGGGAAATCCTGCAGGGCCCGGGCGGTCATCTTGACGAGTATGTCCGTATAGGAAACCTTGACCTGATTGGCTTTCAGGCTTTCACGGAGACGGATCATTTCGGTCACATCCACTTTCATCCGGTGATTGGCCTGGGCCATTTCGTGCAGGCTTTGTGACATGCGCTCGCCGATGACTTTACGCATGCCGCTATAGGGCAGATAGCTGGCGGCAGCAGCCGGACTTGGGCCGGGGCTTGTCGGACCAGGGCCAGCGGTCGCCACATCCTTTGCCGATGCCGGCATATCCTGGCTGGCCGGGGCAGAAGCAGTGGCTAGCAGCGCCGGACCCTGCGGCGTGGACGCTTGCGAACCGGTGATAGCCAGGATATCGGCTTTCATGATCTTGCCATGAGGGCCGGTACCACTGACCTGGTGCACATCAATTGCACCGAGAGTCGCCAGGCGATCGGCAACCGGGGTAATTTTAGGCCGATCTGACACTGGACCGGCGCGAGGCTCACGATCTTCGGGACCTTGCCGATGCAAGGCCAGGTCATCCAGTACATCTTGCTCAATGATCAGGCCAGCCGGGCCATGACCGGCCAGCCGGGTATAGTCGATGCGGTGGGCGGCTGCCGTTGTCCGGGCTCGCGGGGTGATGAATATCCGTTCATCGGGTGACCGGCCGGCAAGCTTCCCGGAGCCAGGCTGCAACAGATCCATGTCCTGGCCACTGGCAACAGCCTGGCTCGGACTCTCATCCCGGGCCATCAGACCCGACTGGTTCGTTATGTTTAAAGCGGAAAGATCGGCTATGGCCGGCTGGCCGTCATGTCCGGCCACATCATCTGCAGCGTGCTGCAGGCCTGAACGGGTGCTGTCTCCGGGCAAAGCCTCAGAAGCTTCACCGATATAGGCAATGGGTTCGGTGATCGGCACCGTATCCCCCTCGGGATGGAGAATTTTCAACAGGGTGCCGGCGGCCGAGGCCGTGATTTCAATGGTTACTTTGTCGGTCTCCATTTCGAAGAGCGGCTCGTCGCGCTGGACTGTATCGCCTTCTTTTTTCAGCCAGCGTGTGATGATACCTTCTGTCATCTGCAGGCCTTGCTTGGGCATGATGATCGTATTCACGGCGCTTCCCTCTCTCTTTATACGTTTTTATACAGGGTCGCTCTGACCGCCTGGATGATGTCCTCTTCACTGGGCACTACGGCAGCTTCGAGCGCTGGATTGAAGGGCAACGGACAGGCCTTGGCCCCGAGACGGCCAACCGGCGCATCCAGGTATTTGAAAGCGTTCTCCGTGATCAGGGCAGCGATTTCCGCGCCCCAGCCGCCCGTGCGGTGAGCTTCATGCACCACGACAGCCCGTCCGGTCTTGATGACCGACTGAATCAAAGTGTCCTGGTCCAGTGGCACGAGGGTCCGGGGATCGATAACTTCAACAGAAATATCTTCCGCAGCCAGTTTCTCGGCAGCTGCCAGGGCCCGGTTGACATAGAGCAGGCTGGCAATCAGCGTGACATCCTTGCCTTCCCGGGCAACCTTGGCCTGGCCGAAGGGGATCATGAATTCCGGATCGTCCGGCACCTCGCCCTTCATGGTATACAGGGCCTTGTGCTCAAAAAACATGATCGGGTTATCGTCGCGCAACGCCGTACGCAGCAGCCCGGCCGCGTCAGCCGGACTGGATGGCATGACAACCTTGAGTCCCGGAAAATGCATGAAAATCGTCTCGACACTCTGCGAGTGGGTCGCCGCATTGCCGCGGCCGATACCCTGCTGCCCGCGGATGACCAGGGGAATAATCGCCTTGCCGCCAAAGACATAGCGGGTCTTGGCGACCTGGTTCAGGATCTGGTCCATGCTCATGAACGCAAAATCCATGTACATCAGCTCAACAATCGGTCGCATTCCGGCACAGGCCGCGCCCAGGCCGGCGGCAACAAATCCGGCTTCGGAGATGGGGGTATTGCGGACACGCTCGCTGCCAAACTCATCGAGGAGACCGCGTGTGCAACCAAATATTCCACCTTGTTTGGCCACATCCTCACCCATGACGAAAACGGTATGATCCCGGCGCATCTCTTCAGCTATGACATCCCGGATGGCCTGGGCATAGGTCTTGATACTCATTTTATATCACCTGTCCTTTGCAAATACCTGAATCTGGCTGCCTGCGTCTCTACCGGATAGCCGGCGTCCATTCGATCCGGTCGGTTGATGCTCACTTTACTGCCTGCTGTCAGGGTTTCACGTAGAAGACGTCGTCTGTTACAGTCGCCGGGTCCGGCTCGGGACTTTGCATGGCAAACTCGGCGGCAGCTTCGACATCGGCTCTGGACTGGGTTTCTATGGCCGTGAGTTCCGCCAGGGTCGCAATGCCTGCGGTGATCATATAATCACGCAAACGGCGGATCGGATCCTTGAGCTTCCAGGCTTCAACTTCTTCGCGCGTCCGGTAGACTTGCGGGTCACCGGTCCAGTGGCCAAGCCAGCGATAGGTCTTGCATTCGATCAGGGTCGGTCCCTCGCCAGCCCGGGCCCGGGCTACGGCCCGGGAGAAAACCTCATCAATCGCCAGTACATCGTTCCCATCCACCGAATAGCCCGGGATATTGTAGCTGGTTGCCCGGATGCTGATATCCTCGACGGCAGTGCTCTCACTGACCGGTACCGAGATCCCGAACAGATTGTTCTCGCAGACGAAAATGACCGGTAATTTCCAGACAGCGGCCAGGTTGATGGCTTCATGAAAAGCGCCTTCATTGGAGGCTCCGTCACCGAAGAAAGTCACGGCGATCTGGTCCGAACCGCGCAGCCTGGCAGCCAGGGCCGCTCCAGCTGCAATGCCGATCCCGCCACCCACGATCGCGTTGGCGCCAAGATTGCCTTTTTCGAAATCGGCAATATGCATCGATCCGGAACGGCCCTTGCAATAACCGGTCGCCTTGCCCATCAGCTCAGCCATCGATTTGCCCAGTTCCGCGCCTTTGGCAATGCAGTGGCCGTGCCCGCGATGGGTGCTGGTGATGTAGTCCGAGTCGCGCAGTTGCGAGCAGACCGTCGCGGCGATCGCTTCTTCGCCGACATAGAGGTGAACCGAGCCCCTGAGCTTGTTCTGCTCAAAGTAGCTGAGCGCTTTCGTTTCGAAATCACGGATTTCATTCATTGTTTTGTAGATATGAAGCAATCTCTCTTTTTCTATCATGGCTCTACCTCTTTGCCTGTGTATCTTGGGACTGAGATATTGTCTGATATTATGATAATATAGACCTTACGCCGAGTCAACATAAAACGATGATAGATTATCGATATTATATTCATCATGGATTGATTGTAACAGGCCAGCGGATTAATATTTCGGAAAACAGGTCAGGCCTGAAGCAGCAGTCAGGTTTTTGGCAATGGTTTATTGCAAATCGTGGGGCAATTGATAATATGTGTGATGGGCTGGCACGGAGACGATTTCACCTTCCGGGTAACGCAACGCCGTTAAGAGATTCCCGAATACACAGCCGGTATCGATGCCAAGCCAGTTGTGATTTTGCCGGACCTTTTTGTAAGCGTAATGGCCATAAACAATCAGGCGCTGGCCAGGGTCTATCTTGACCGGGGTATCAGCTACGACATCCTCAGCGGCCTTGATGGCGGCAGCTGACAAAATGGCCGGAGCTGGTGGGAAGCCGGAATCAGGCCGGGATCCGCAATCAGCCGCGACACCGCTTCGGTCGACTGGACCAGCATCATCGAAATATCCGCTCTGCCTGCTATCGCCGGGCCTTACCTTGAAGCCGGTCTCATCCAGGAAACCAGCGTGAACGACGATCAGACGGCCCTGGTCCAGCACATAGTATGGGGAGCCCTTTGCCAATAATTGTGCGACCTGCAGGCTTAATGCGCTCGCATCCGGCGCAGCAGCGATTTCTCGCAAAGTGGGTTCGATACCGATGATACCGGGAGCTGGGCGGGCATGAAGATTCAGCCAAAGTGCTTCATCATGATTACCCGTTACAAAAAGCGCATCTCCCTGCCGGTCCAGCTCAAGAGCCAGCCGCAAAACATTGACATTTTGCGGGCCGCGATCACAAAGATCGCCGAGGAAAACCAGCTTGCGTCCCTCGGGTGGCCTGGCAGTCCAGTTTTTTGCATCGACCTGATAACCCAGATTCGTGAGCAATTGACAGAGTTCCGGATAACAGCCGTGAACATCGCCGATCAGGTCAAGGGGACCCGTGTCATGGTATCGGCTCCAGGCCAGATCCTTCTGATTTGGCCACTCCTGTTGACAATTGTAAAAAGAAATGGGTTGCATAAACAGATACCTCCGCCCGACTACCGCCTGATGCTGATCCTGGGCTGATCCATATTTGCGGCTACTGATGGCAATCCATAAGCCAGGCAATTTGTATGTCGATAATATTATCGATAATCGCTTGTTTGCCATTTTACATGATTCGCGCCCCAGCTGCAACGCCTCGGCGCATACGCTGACAGGGTCGAAAAATGCACAACAAAAAACAGACCCGCGCGGTGGGTCTGTTCTCGGTAAAGCGCTTTGAAGCCGGTTCCAGTACTTGAATCAATGATTCCGGTAGGCGTTTTTCAGGACATTGGCGAATATTTCCAGGTGCTCGCGGATAGACTGGGCCGCTACTTCAGCGTCGCCCGATTGAATAGCGTCAAAGACTGCGACATGCATCTGGGCCATGGTCTCGATGGACATATCCGTGGCCAGGACTGTCATATGGGTCCAGTCCCGGATATTGCACTGACGCCATAGGCGCAGCAGGACATCATTGTGTGACAGACTGACAATCAGCTCGTGGAATCTTTCGTCATGGGCCACAAAGCGCTTCAGGTCATGATCAACGGCAGCCGAGTTCATGGCTTGCGCTTCCAGGCGCAGGCTTTCCAGATCGGCTTCGGAAAGGCTTCCGATCATGGTCCGGACCGCCATTTGCTCAAGGCAGGCCCGGACAGAAAAATTATCCTGGATGTCCTTCTCCGTCAGGGAGCGGACCGTTGAGCCACAGTATGGCTTGGTTTCAACCAGTCCGATGGCCTCCAGGTCGCGAATAGCCTCCCGGATCGGGGCCTGGGAAACACCAAATTGCCTGGCCCAATAGGTTTCCAGGATGCGGTCACCGGGTTTGAGTTCGCCTGACTGGATCGCATTTTCAAGATACTCGCGGATTTCCTGCCGAAAAGTCTGGCGATTGATCAACGGTGTGGCTACCTGGTTATTGTCTTTCTTGTCGTCTTTCAAAGATCTTCTCATTTGGCGTCCCTTAAAACTCTCACTATCGCATCATCACATATTATCGAGATTATTGTTTTATTCTAACGCATTCTGATTTCTTTGGCTACATAAAACGAGCCGGGCAGCTCCGACACCCCCGGTCATGCGCGAATGACTCTGACACAAGGCCGATTATGGTACCCGGCCGGGCTGATCTGCGATCAGCCCGGCCAGCTTTCATATTTTCAGGACTTAGCCAAGATATTTGTCCAGTTCATCTATAATGATCTGGGGGCCTACGCCACGGATGTAAAGATAGGTGCGCTGGCTGGTAAATTCACGGATGAACCGGGCCCGTTTATAACGCAGCCCGTTCGTATCGAACAAGGGCATCGGTTGTTCGGAAGACAGGAGAATCGGGCTGCCAATGTAGTTGTCAAGGCAATGGAATGTCTGGTATTCCTTCTCATATTGGCTCATCTCACCCGCAACAGTCGCATAGTTGCCATCGATATCGGGCATAACCACGAGATCAATATGGGTGCTGCCGGTAAACAGATTGAAATCCGGTTGTTTGCTGAAGAATTTGTTGACGCCTTCATCCTGGTTGGGCTTGTCAATCCGCTCCGTACCCTTGGTCCGCACACGCAGGAAAACACTCTTGGAGCCATTGATGACTGTGCCATCCGGCGCCAGCACGAGGGTTTCTGTCGAGACGATGGTTGCGCCGCGCTTGCAGGCCTCGATCTGGGACATGGTCTTGCCGCTGTTGCTTTCACCACCCATGAACATGACTGTCTTGCCCTTGTAGTGGACAGCCGAGGCATGAAAAATGAACCGATCGTCAGCGTAAAGACGTGAGCCGAGGAAAGACACGATAATCCGCTGTAGTTCACCTTCAAACCACTCACCGCGCAGGACAACCCGGCCACCGGCATAATCAACAGATTTGGTTACGTCATCTTTAAACCAGATGAAATCCGGGTGGGCAATCGTTGTCGCCAGGGAACGTTCGACTCCGCCGAGGCGATAGTTCAAAAAGCTCATATCCGATAGAACCTGGCTGCAAGGTTCTTTACTGATAACATCCAGGCGAATCGCTGTCTGGTCGGCCTTGATCTGTTCGGTGTGGGTATGCATGTTCATCCTCCATCATACTATCGGTTCGCAGTTGCCTGTTTATCTGGCCGGATGCTGGCAACACTGTTCAGAGTGTCGTAATCGGCCGGCTTTGCAGAAGATACAGTTCATTTTTTTCGATTGCCCACTCTATGTCCTGGGGTTTGCCAAAGAATTGCTCAATACGCTTCGCCATCTCGGCCAGCTGGACAAGTTCCGCCCCGGTCAGGACCTGCGCTTCGCGGATCGCTTCGGGAACCTCTTGTTCCACGGAACCCCGCAGCGAAGGATCACGGACCACCATGACCTCCTTTTCCGAGATGTAGGTCTCAATGGCATGGTTGCTGTTCTTGTCAATCACGTAATTGTCCGGTGTGACTATCCCGGAGACAACGCCTTCACCCAGGCCCCACGCTGCTTCAACCAGAATCTGATCCGGTTGTCTGGTGATCGGATTAACCGTAAACATGACCCCTGATTTCTCCGAATTGACCATTTTCTGGATGACAACGGCTATCGATACCTGCTCTTCAGAAAATCCCTTTTCGCGGCGATAGAAGATAGCCCGGCCATTGTAGAGTGAGGCCCAGCAAGCCTTGATCTTGTCCATGACATCGGTTTCACCCAGGACATAGAGGAAGGTCTCCTGCTGGCCGGCAAAGCTGGCGTCGTCGAGATCCTCGGCTGTACCACTGGACCGCACGGCAACAGCTGGCAAGTCTGTGCCAAGCTGGCTGTAATAGCTGGAAATCTCGTCAGATAACTCCTGCGGGAAGGGCTGGCCGATGATCAGGTTGCGAATCCTGGCAGATTCGTTTTCTATCGAATTGTAATTGTCAAAGTCGATCGTGCTGATGATCGCCAATATTTTATCTATAAGGCCGGTTTTCTGCAGGAAGCCATTAAAAAACGGCGCTGAAACGACAAATCCATTCGGGACTGGCAGTTGCGCCCGGGTCATTTTGCTCAGGCTTGCGCCTTTGCCGCCGGTCAGGGCAATATTGGTGCCGTCCATATCATGAAACCAGATAAAGTTTGCCACGAAAGTGTTGCCTCCAGACAAGTGCCATGCAGTACGCTGATTGGTTAGCCAGGGGAATGATCTTGAAATGGGGGTGTTCATGGAGCAGGCCAGTTGGTGGGCTCCCTGGCCTGCTCCGTGTTTTCATCGCTCGTGATTGACGGCGGTGCCGCAGGTGATGACTCACATAAAAGGATTATTGACGCCAATGAAAAAGGTCGCTGAGGCGAATGGAAGGTGATCGAGTTTAGTCGAGGATTTCGACAATGCCAGTGCTGCCGTTGACGCGGATCCGCATACCGGACTGGATGGTCCGGGTGGCCTTGGTGGTGCCGACGACGCACGGGATGCCGAATTCACGGGAAACGACGGCCGGATGGGAGGTGGCTCCGCCGGTGTCGGTAACCAGGCCGGAGATCTTGCTGAAGCTGACGACCCAGGCCGGATTGGTCATTTTGCAGACCAGGATGTCGCCCTTTTCGATCTTGTCAAACTCAGCCGGGGAGGCTACATAACGGGCAATGCCCTCGATGATGCCGGGGGATGCCGGCAGGCCCTTGAGCCTGGTGACTTTGGCGGCTTTTTCGGCCTCGGATTTCTTTCTTTCCTCGAGTTCCTGCTCGTACTTGTGCGGCCAGCCCCAGAGACCCTTGTAGGTTTCCTCATAGAGCGACCATTGACTGATCGTACCATACCACTCACGCGGGGTCCTGATTTTGGCATCTGCCATTTCCTGGCGGCGCTGAGCGACGATGGCCCGGCCATCAAGCGCATTGGGGACAGCGCTCAAAGCCCGGATTTCGTCATATTTGAACATAAATACGTCTTCAGGATCATCAATCGCCCCATTCTTGACCAGGGCTTTGCCCACTTCCAGGAAGGCGATGCGGGCGCGGGCATAGGTGCCCTGGTCGATGTAGAAGTGATGATCCGGAGTCAGCGGGGACATTTTGATCGCCAGGTCCATCGCATCCTTGAGTTCTTTCTTCCTGGCTTCGTCGCTTACCTTGGACAGCAGGTCCGCGATCGCGACAGCCTGGTCAGCAGCACATTTTTCATAGGCAATATAGAAATTGTAATCGGTTTCAAGATAGGTCTTGAGGGCCGAGAAAATCGGGGTCGGATCTTCTTTCCAGGTCTTGTAGACCAGCTCATGGGTGTAAATAGCCTTGTAGCCGTATTCGTCCTGGTAGGCTGTGATCATCTTGACCAGTTCACTATCGGCCGCCATTTTGTCATAGGCTGCACTGATCTCGGCCACAGATGAACCAGCGAACAGCTTGGACAGCTCGGCATGGTTTTTGATGTATTCCTTGATTTCATAAAGGGCCCTGAGCGAATCCCAGTTGCGATCATTCTCGGAAACGAGGATCTTGCCGATTGTTTCCTGGTCAACGCCGCCGACGACTTCGTTGGCTTTGATCTGGAACAGAAGGTGGGCGAAGAATTGGGCCAGATTCAGGACCCAATGGATTTTGAAGTGCCGGTCCAGGATGTCGCGCAGCTCTTCGATGTGAACCATGAGCTCACCCATGCTGGCCTTGGCGTAGTCGAACTTGTCAAGGTAATCACAGTTGCGCGCAATTTCCGGCAGATAGCGATCGCGCCACCAGTCAAGGAAATTGGCCGCATATACCGGGAAAACCATGTAAAAATAGGGATCCATCAGGCGGATTTCTTCTTTGTCGGTGCGGGGGACGACGGCTGAATAGACATAGCCATTGATCTTCTTGCCGATCCAGTGTTTGCCGCCTGTATAACCAAAACGGTCATACATGTAGGTCAGTGTCGAACCCCACCAGCCGGCAGCATCGAAGTAAAGGGGCGAAACCGGGTTCGGGCAATGCAGATCATCAAAATACCAGTGCAAATTCTTTTCGGCTTCATCAGTCCACTGGACCGGGTACTTCTCACTGCCGAAAAATGTGTCAATGATTTTTTCGTAACTTTCCAATTTGCTTTCCTCCTTGCTATCTGGGCCGTTGGGAATCAGGCATTACATGGGGAATGGCGGGATCGGGGTTATTCAATCAGGTTCGTCTGGAATCTTGGATCCAGGAAAGGATGGGAAATGATCAATGCTGGCTGCTTCTGGCTGATCGGTCACATCTGGCTGCTTGCTTCAGGCTGGTCGTTTGTGGCTGGCTGCCAGTGACTGGCAGGAGCAGATTAGTCTTGCTAGATCGATTATTCATCATTTATTATATATTATCGATTATCTATGATATGATAATAACTTACCTTGTGCGATTGCATTTGTCAAGCAATCATTTTCGTTCGCGGTTTTTGGGGGGCATTTTTACGATCGGAATGGTTTTGACCGTTGCAGTCAGCCTATGCGCCGGATCGGGGCCAGGCCGGAGGATCGGGGCAGGCCCCCTACTCGATTGTGAAATGGCTTTCTTCCTTGCTCAATTTCTCGACTGCGAGCAGGACGGCCTCCACGATCCGGTTGTAACCTGTGCAGCGGCACAAATTGCCTTCCAGTTCCTTGCGAATGATGGCCTCGGTGGGGTGCGGGAACTGGTCGAGGCAGGCTTTGGCCGCAAGCAGCATGCCCGGGGTGCAAAAGCCACATTGGACAGCGCCGACTTCGATGAACGCTTCCTGGAGCGGATGGAGCTGGCCATTCCTGGCCAGTCCTTCTACCGTCAGGATATCGTGTCCATCGGCCTCAACGGCCAGCATCATGCATGAGTTCAGGGGCTTGCCATCAAACAGGATGGTGCAGGCCCCACACTCACCCTCATTGCAGCCTTCCTTGGTCCCGGTCAGGAACAGTTCTTCGCGAATAAATTCGAGCAAGGTCCTGTGGACCGCAACGGTGCGCTGGATCGTTTCGCCATTGATGACAAAGGTAATCTGCTTTTCTTTCATCGTCACAGGGTCCTTTCTGTGATGCGGCCAGCCGCTGCGGCAATCGTCCGGGGCACGATGGTTTTCAGCACTTCGCGGCGATAGGCCTCGGAGGAGCGCCAGCTGCTTCTGGGTCTGGCTTCTGCAGCGGCAATTTCGCCGGCGGTCACCAGATTGCCGGGGGTCAAGGCTTTGCCTTTCAGGAATGCCTCGGCCTGCGGCGCCCGGATTACCGTCGGAGCAGCCGTCGTCAGGGCAATCCGGATATCATCACAGACCTGGCGGTCCTGGCTGGCCAGGACCACCGATGCGCCGAGCAGGGCCAGGTCCATCGAGTTGCGGCGGGTGAACTTGGTATAAGCCGACGCACTGTTTGCCGGCTGGACCGGGACAATAATCTGCATCAGCAGCTCACCTTCGCGGAGCACTGTTTTCTTGGCACCCAGAAAAAACTCCCCAAACGGCACTTCTCGAGTCCCTTGCTGGCTGACCAGGATCAAGCGGGCATCGAGGGCCAATAAGGGACCCAGTGTATCCCCGGAAGGGACGGCATTGCAGATATTGCCGCCGATTGTTCCCCGGTAGCGGGTCTGGACACAACCGACCTGGCTGGCCCCTTCAAAAAGGGCCGTGAATTGCTCCTTGACCAGGGGCAGCATTTCCAGTTCCCGATGAGTCGTCAGGGCACCCATGACCAGCCCCATGGCCGGGTCGAATGCCAGCCCCTTGAGTTCAGGGAGATTCTTGATATCCATCAGGCATTCATATTGTTTATGGCCGCCATGCATTTCGACGAGCATATCCGTACCACCGGCCAGGATCTTGCACGTCCGGCCCCGTGCAGCATATTGATCCAGGGCCTCCGGCAAGCTGGCGGGCATGATCAGATCAAATTTATTCAACATCTTGTTCGACCTCCGCGGGGATTCTTCGGGCAGCCTGGCCGAATGAACCGTCCTTGTTCATGTTACCGGCCCTCCCCTGTGACGGGTACGGCCGCTTGCCGTCTGATTGTCAGCAAGACATCATCGGCCTTGATCGGCAGCATTTGAAAGCGTGTACCGACCGCGCTGGACACGGCGAAAGCGATAGCAGCTTCCACGCCACACATTGAAGGTTCGCCAATCCCCTTGGCGCCATAAGGACCTTCCGGATGCGGATGAGATTCAACCAGGGCGACGCGCAAGTCGACATTCGAATCCGTCATCGTGGTCAGCTTGAAATCGACCATGTTTCCATTCAGCAAGATACCGTTATCATCAAAAATCATTTCCTCAAGGATCGCGTGACCCAGGCCCATGGCGTAGCCGCCTTCGATCTGCTGCATAACCCCGATGGGATTGATCGCCTTGCCGATGTCATGGGCAGCAGCAAACTTCTTGACTTCAATCCGGCCAGTACCAGGATCCACCTCAACCTCGGCAGCATGGGCGCCCCAGAACCACATGACGGTTGGCCGTGCAGACTGGTGCGTGTCCTTGTCCGGTGGATCGAAAATATCCGATGTCGCGTAGCGGCCTTCGGCGATCAGGGGTTTTTGCTCCTTCATGATGCCGCTCCGGGCCAGGTCCTGCATGGGCAGGCGCCGTTCGTGGCCATCCGGACCCTTGCCGATGATGACACCATCGACAATTCTGACCTGGTCCGCGGTCATTTTCCAGGCAATCGCGGCCAGTTCACAGATCTGGTCCTTCAGTTTGGCGACCGCATCCAGTGCCGCATTGCCACTATGAAATGTCAGCCGGCTGGATGTCGTCGTTTTATCATAGGGTGAATAATAGGTGTCAACAGGAACTGTCATCACTTTGTCGACTGAAATGCCCAGTCCTTCGGCGACAATCATCGGAATGACGGTGGTCGCGCCCTGACCCATTTCCAGGCCGCTCAGCTGGACGGTCGCCGAGCCGTCGTCATTGATCCGGATTGTGGTCGACGATGAAGACGGGGTGCCGGTCAGCTTGCAGAATGCGGCAATACCCCGGCCGCGCAGCTTGCCATCCGGCGCCAGGCCAGGCTGGTAGTCCTTGTTCCATTCAATCAGGCGGGCGGCTTCCCTGATACAATCCAGGACGCCCACACTCTGGAGTTTTTCACCTGAGCCCGAAATATCACCGTCAACCAGGGCGTTCTTCAACCGGAGCTCGACTTTATCCATATTCAGCTTTTCGGCAAGCAGATCCATCTGGTTTTCATAGCCCCAGACGACCTCCGGTACACCAAAGCCGCGATATGGGGCTGCCAGGTGTTTGTTGGTGACCAGGGTATAGCCATCGATCGCGATATGAGGAATCCGGTAGGGCGACATGGCCCCATAACAGGCGTTGTAGCTGATGCGTGGCCCGGTCGTGGCGTAAGCGCCAGTGTCCCAGTAGATGGTGACCTGCTGGGCGACAAGTGTCCCGTCCAGGCGGGCCCCGGTCTTGACCTTGATCTGCCAGGGACCACGACAACCACCAGTCAGGAACTCCTCATGCCGGGTCTGAACCGCCTTGACCGGCCGGCCGGGGGTTTTCATGGCCAGCATGGCCAGGATCGGTTCCAGCTTCAATTCGTACTTGCTGCCGAAGGCGCCGCCAATCTGGGTACAGATGAAGCGGACCTGGTTCAGCGACAGGTTGAATAGCTTGCCGAGCTGTTCCCGGGTCATGAACGGGCTCTGGGTCGGCGACCAGATGGTCAGGCCCCGGTCGTCAAAAAGAACCGTGGCGGCATGCGTTTCAATGGGTGCATGCTGGACCATCTTGCCTTCATACGTATTCTCGATAATGACATCTGATTCGGCAAAGCCCACCGCCACGTCGCCATGGCGCAGCCGGAAATGGTCGCAGATATTGGTCCCATCCTGTGGATTGGCGGCGTGGGCCATTTTATAGCCGGACCATTTTTCATGCAGCAGCGGGGCGCCAGGTGCCAGGGCCTGATAGGAATCCACGACAGGCGTGAGCCGTTCATAGTGAACCTTGATCAGGTTTACCGCTGCCATGGCCGCATCCAGATTCTCAGCTGAGACCGCTGCTACCGGCTCACCTTCATAACGCACCTTGTCAAAGGCAATGACCGGCTGGTCGAGCAGGAACTGGCCGAACAAACCAACATTGTCTTTCCCCGTGAGGATGACCTTGACCCCGGGGACCTTGACCGCTTCGGAAATATCGACCGCGATAATCCGGGCATGGGCGTGCGGCGATCGCTTGATGGCAGCATGGAGCATCCGGGGCAAAAAGATATCCGCACCGAAGATTGCGCCGCCCGTCACCTTCTCCAGGGCATCTTTCCTGATAGTCGGCTTGCCGATTACCTTATATGAATGGCATTCACTCATGCGAACCTCCTTGAGTCCTGGCCCGTTGCCTGAACACGATGCCGGCTGGCGCTGCTGTCTGACACTTGCAGGTGGTCAGGGACGGATATGTTCAAAAGGGACGGAAACAATGACCGGAAACCGCGACTGGCCACTGCCTGGCCTGGCGGTCCCGGTCATTGGGCCGGGTCTTCTTGCCTGGCCTGGCGATCCCGCTGATTGATCATCGCAATGATCATGACGGCTGTTTCTTCAATGGAGCGATTGGCCACATTGATAACGGGGCAGCCCAGCCTGGCAAAAATGCCATCAGCGAACTCAAGCTCGCTGTTTATAGTGGCCAAATTGGCGTAATTTTCCGATTTTTCAATGCCCAGGTCACGCAAACGTTCGGTCCGGATGGAATGCAGCCGTTCCGGGCTGTTTGTCAGGCCGAATATTTTTTCCCGGTCAATCGCGAATAATTCCTCCGGCGGTTCGACGCCGGGAATCAGGGGGATATTGGCGACCTTGTAATTGCGGTAGGCCAGGTACATGCTCAGGGGCGTCTTGGAGGTCCGGGATATACCCACCAGAATGATATCCGCTTTATACAGACTGCCTGGATCCGTCCCGTCGTCATATTTGACCGCAAATTCGACCGCTGCAACCTTGCGGAAATACGCGTCATCCATCCGCCGGTTGAGTCCGGCTTCATAGCTTGGCTCCTGGCCGGTCATCGCCCGGGCAATATCCATGACCGGACCGAGAACATCGACCACTGTCAGCGCGAGCTCCTGGCCGCGCCGGACGATGAAGTCCCGGGTTTGCGGCATGACCAGTGTATAAATGACCATGCTGCTGCTTTGCGCCGCCTCGAGCAAGATCTCATCGATCTCTGCCGTTTCCCTGATCAGGGGATAGCGGCGCGGCTGCGCAAACAGATGATCGAATTGCAGGCGGATCGCATTGGCGATTGACATGCCAATTTCGCCCAGCGAATCTGAAATAACGTAGAGGTTGATCAGCCTATCTTCACTCATCGGGTATCTCCCCTGTATCGCACACGCAGTTGTGCTCCGGGAACATGGATAACAGGAAGACCGCATGTTCCGCGACCGCTTTCCCCGGGGCGGCCGTTCATTTCTTTTTATTCAGCAGATAGTTGTAGCATTTGACAACATTGTATTTCTGGATGTAGTCCATCATCTCGGACTGGCCAATATCAACCGGGAAGCGATCGGCAAAGCTGATGTTCTGGATGCAGGTCTCCAGGGACCAGCCCTTGCTGATGCCGGCCCCGACAGCAGCCAGCCAATCGTAAACCAGTGTTTTTTGTTCGACGATATAATCCCGGGTCACCACGGGACCATGGCCAGGAACAATATAATCAACGTCAAGCGTATACAGGAAGTCATAGGTCCTGATCAGGGCATCAATGTCTGCCGTGTGCAACCACATCTGGCAGCCGGAGAAGATCGTATCGCCAACGAAGGCGACGCGTTCTTCGGGACAATAAACCGTACTCTGGCAGTCGGAATGGCCGGGTGTGTAGTACAGGTGAAAGGTATGGTCGCCGACGTATAGCGTCATCTGGTCGTTGAATTCGATCTGCGGCTTGTTCTGGATGTAATCGGCCCGCGACGGCACGAATTTCAACGCTTCCGGATCCTGGCGGCGCAGAACGTCAATGCTGTAATCATAACCGTCACCGAGATCGACCGGTTCGTGGGGTACCAGGAAAAAGCTGTTCTTCATCTTGGTATGGCCAACCACGGGACAGACATCGGCAAAATAGTGATTACCAAAAATGTGATCAATATGCGCCTCGGTGTTGATCAGGTATTTGATCGGGCCGCGGGCCCTGGCAAATTCAAGCATCGCCATCTGATCGGTCAGCAACTGGGCGGTATCGATGAAAACGGCCCCTTCACTGGTGAAAACGATACTGGGGTCACAGCCGCGACGGGTCGTCAGGGTGTAGACATTTTCGGTCACTTTGTCCAGGTTAATCATGAAGTCCTCCTTGGGTTGTGTGACTGCAACAGAATCTATTTTATATTATCGATAATCTTTTATGGTTTCATTATACCGGCCTGCTTAGATCTGTCAATCTGGTCCGGAAAATTTTTCGCCGGTCGCCCAGCGTGGGCCGTTCAGGTCCTGGATGAAAGCAATTTTTTAAAATCAGCCTCTATGGACCTGGTTAGAAGGCTTGTCAAACACCGCTCTATTTGCTACGCTGAATATATTATCGATAATCGCTCATATGTAAATATCCTGTCTATCGCACCTAAATTGCCTGTCTATCACAATCATTTTGGAGGATGGAGTCATGAAATTACCAGGCATTCAGCACATAGGCATCATTGGCACAGGCATGATCGGCTCTAGTCTGGCCCTGCTGTTCACCGGCAACGGCTACCGGACAACCGTGTTAGCCAATAGCGAAAAAGGGGCAAAATCCGGCTTGCAGCGCTATGAGACCTATTGCCAGGATCTGATGGCCAATAACCTGGTCTCACCCGGACAGGCCAGGGCCTGCCAGCAGCTTCTGTCGATCACCTTTCAGTACGAAGACCTTGCTGATGCAGATTTCATATTTGAATGCGTCGTCGAGAAGCTGCCAGTCAAGCAGGCTGTCTATGCCGAGCTGGAAAAGCATTGCAGGCAACTCCAGGTTATCGCCTCGGCTACATCAGCGATCTCAGCTGACGAACTGGCCACCTGCCTGGTCCAGAAAGACAAGCTGCTGGTGGCCCATCCCTATAATCCGCCGCATCTGGTGCCTGCGGTCGAGGTCGTCAAAAGCCAATATACCCGTGCTGCGGCGGTACAAACAACATTGGAACTGCTGCAGTCGGTCGGCCGGGCGCCGGTTGTCATGAAGAAAGGGGCTCCCGGCTTTATTGCCAACCGCCTGCAGCATGCTCTGTATCGCGAAGCGGCTCATATGGTCGAACAAGGTTATGCCTCTCCCGAAGATATCGATATCACGTTGCAGACCAGCTTCATGCCGCGCTACACTTCGATCGGCCTTTTCCAGCATTTTGATTATGCGGGCCTGGACATGATCATGAGTATTCATCAGAATCTGTTTCCGACCCTGTGCAATGCGGTTGCGCCGCAGGACTTGATCCGCATTCCCTTCGAAGCAGGACTTCTGGGCTACAAAACCGGCCAGGGCGTACTCGACTGGACGGGCGTGGATATCAACGAGTTCCGCAAAAAGGCCAGCGCCCCTTATCTGAAGTTTTTCAACTGGAGCCTGCCAGAATAAGCTTTGGCATCAGGCCGTGACAAATGGCAGTCAATTGGCAGTCAATTGGCAGTCAATCACGAAAGGCGCCACCCCGGAGAAATAATGGATAGCGAGATCTTGATTGACAATGATATTTGACCGGATTGTCACTCATGCTTTCCCGAAGCCGCAATTGGGATAGTGGCATGGCTTGCAGTTCCGGCACAGTCCGCCATGACCGAGTGACTTGATCTCGGATCGCGTCGGCTTCTCACCGGCCAGGATCCGGGGTACAACCAGGTCAAAAATACTGGTATCATGATACATCACGCAGCCGGGCAAGCCTATGATCGGGACATCGCCCAGGTAAGCCAGCATAAACATCGCCCCTGGCAAGACCGGGGCACCGTAGGTGACGATTTCGGCTCCCGCCCGGCGAATGCTGGCCGGGGTCCGGTCATCCGGATCAACCGACATGCCGCCAGTTACCGCGATCAGGTCGACGCTTTCTGCTATTAAAGCCTGGATGGCGCCGACAATGCGGGCCTCTTCATCAGAGGCCAGGATCTGGCGCACGATGGTGCTGCCCAGCGCCTTGAATTTCTGTTCCAGGACGGGTCCGAAGCGGTCCTTGATCCGGCCGGCGAAAATCTCGCTGCCGGTTGTGACCAGGCCGACCTTGAATGACCGGAGCGGTTTGACATCAATCAGGACCGTTTGCCGGAGCAGCTGCTCGGCGGTGATGATCACCTGTTCTTTGACCACCAGCGGAATCACGCGCGTCCCGCCAACTTTCTGGCCCTGGCTGACCAGCTGATTGGTGTGCAGCGTGGCAAACATGATTTCTTCAACATCATTCAACTGGGTCAGCACTGTACGATCAACCTTGAGCAGGCCATCCCGGCCAGCCAGGAGATCAACCTTGCCCTCACGAATGGCGGACAGGTCGATGCCACTGCCCCGCGCTGCAGTCGCCAGGCGCTGCGCCGCGTCGTTTTCGTGCAGCATATCCGGACCCAGATCCAGGACATAAAGATTTTCCTTGCCCATGCTGAGCAGGACCGGGATATCTTCAGCCGTAATGATGTGGCCCTTTGTAAAACGGCTGCCCTTGAATTCACCGGGGATGATTTGCGTCAGGTCATGAGCCAGCGCCGTGCCAATCGCCTGCTCGACAGGAACTGTTTTCATTTTTCTATTCCTTTTTTCAATTTATTGCTAACATATAGTCACTTTTTATTAAGTCCAGATCATTCCCTTTTAATAAAACCGATCCAGGGGCCTGGCATCTGATCATCAGAGTCGAGCCAGGGCGGCTCAAGTTTCCCGGCCTCTTCAAACCTCAATTTCCAGGAGCTGCCCGATTTGCAGCCCCTGATCAGCGATCAGCTGCTCCAGGACGGTCCGGTTTTCGGGTATTTCACGCCAGGCCAGGCCGCAGCCGGCATGGATCACCGGGGGCAACGGGATCAGGCGTCCAGCCAGGCCACACGCCCGGCCGGACTGTTCAAAAGCGAGGGCATCATGCGTGGATTGGAAGGTCACCAGGATCGCGGGCGTTTTGGGTCTCATCAGCATGGCTCCCTATGCATATGCGCCAGTTCCCGGATTGCGTCAATCGCAACCTGGACCTCACTTGCCGTATTGAAGTGAGAAAAGCTGAATCGCACCATGCCCTGGTCAACCGTGTCAAAGGCCTCGTGCAGCAGGGGGGCACAATGCGCCCCGGCGCGAGTCAGGATCCCATACATCCGGGCCAGCTGGTCGCTGACAGCCGAGGCATCCAAGTTGCCCAGATTCAGGCTGACGATGGGCAGGCGGCCAGGCTGAGCCATGTCGCCATAAAGCCTGACCTGCGGCAGGGCCTGGATGCCAGCCAGGAATTGGCGCAGCAAGGCCGTGGTTTCAGCATGGATCTGCCCGATACCATAATCCGCCAGATAGCCCAGGGCAGCATGGAGACCGGCGATGCCATGGGCATTCAGGGTCCCCGCTTCCAGGGCAGCCGGCATATGCGCCGGATGGGTCGGCGCATAGCTTTGCTCCCCGGTGCCACCGACCTTCAGGGGCGGGATTACCAGGCCTTCACGAACACAGATGCAGCCCGTGCCCTGCGGACCCAGCAAGCTTTTGTGGCCTGAAAAACATAAAACGTCCACGCAGTCAGCCTGAAAATCAATCGGGATCAGCCCCGCGCTCTGGGCAGCATCAACGATCAGGAGCACGCCGCGTTCCCGGCAGAACTGGCCGATGGCCCGGATGTCCAGTACATTACCCGTAACATTGGAGGCGTGGGCGCATACAACAGCCTTCGTATCTGGCCGGATCGCCGCCGCCAGGGTCGCAGGATCCACCTGGCCCGTCGCACTGCAATCAACAATCTGCATAGCCGCCCCGCGGCTGACCTGCCGGTACAAGGGCCGGAGCACACTGTTATGCTCCAGTTTTGTGGTCACGACATGGTCGCCCGGACCAATCAGGCCCTGGATCGCGATATTTAAGCTTTCCGTGGCATTAGCCGTAAAAGCCACCTGCCGGGGTGAGCCGACATTGAACAACTGCGCAATCCTGGTCCGCGTCTGGTAGACCAGCCGGGCCGTGGCCAGCGATATATCGTGGGCGCCGCGCGCGCTGTTGCCCAGCGAATTCAGGGCCGCGCAGACCGCTGCGGTGACGCAGGCCGGCTTGGGCAGACTCGTGGCGGCATGATCAAAATAGATAAACTGCTTCTCAGTCATGTTTTCGAAACTCCAGCAGAGCAGAATGGTCGAAATGAATAGTCCGTTCCTCAGTCATCAATCCGGTATGCCGACAGGGCCGAATGGTCGCAGTGGATAGCCTTTACATCAGCCCTCCGTCCGGTACGCCGGCAGCAGGATAGTCATGACAGGTCCCCCGTTTCTCTGCCATGTAAACGGCGTTCCAGCAGCAGGATGGCTTCGAGTACACCCCCGCCGATACACCTGGCCTTGTCTGAAATGGTCAGGCAGTTCTGCCGTTCGGATTCGCGCGGATCAATATCGGCAAGCTTGAGCCCTCTGGCAACCGGAAATCCGTCCCGGATCAGGCCCCGGATGACGCCATCCAGCGTGGCCAGGACTGGTTCAACGCCGATCGTCGCAATGATTTCGCCAGCCTTCACAGTGTCGCCGATAGCCTTGCGCGGCCGGAATACGCCGTCAGCCGCGGCGTGGATCACGCGGGCCTGGGCTGCGCCGGCAATCAGGCCGGGGACACCCGTATCAGGCAGCGCCGCACCGCTGAAAATCAGGCGGCCCAGGTCATGGCCCCGCAAGGTCTCGATGACGACATCGACGTCTTCTCCAGCCGTAAAGCCCGGGCCAAGGGCAATGGTGATCGCGGCCATCTGGCGGCTGGTTCCGAGATTGCGTTTGGCCAGAATGGCATCGACCATGGCCAGCGGCTTGACCTGCTTGAGAACGGCAGCTTGCGGATCAACCATCATAGCGACCTTCCCGCTCTCGATCTGGACCCAGGCCGCAGCCAGATCAGGTACGAGTACGGCGGTTACATCCTCAACGGTCTTCTCACCGGCGTACACGGCTTCGGACAAGGCAACTTGCCGGCGAATGGCCAGGGGCCGGGCTATCTCCAGGACCAGCACGGGAAAACCGGCACGGTATAACTTCTGGATCACGCCGGTGGCCAGATCTCCGCCTCCCCGGACAACAATCAATCGTTTCTGATTTATCATGGACAACCGTTCCTGATTCATCCTGGAGCCATACCAGGTGCATGGTTCCTGATCCACAAGCGGATCGCCTTGCCGGCCATAACCGGATCTGCAACCGGATCACCTTGCTGGCTATAGCCGGATTTATAGCCGGATCACCTTGCTGGCCTCGCTTATTTTTTCGACGATGACATACATATTCGTGATGCTGCCGACCCCGATCTTTTCAGTCAGATTATAATAATTCAGGCAGGTGCCGCAGAGCAAGATTTCGACACCCTGCGCGGCCAGCAGTTTTAAATCCGCCAGCGAATCGGAGCCTTCAACCGCCAGCTTGACACCAGCATTGAAGAACAGGACCGTCTGTGGCAAATTCTTCTGCTCGGTCAAGGCGTAGATAAACCCCTTGATCAGGATCCGCCCCAGTTTTTCGTCCCCATCACCCAATTTGTCAGAGGCAACCACAACCACTTCATGAGGCGCCGGACGCCCAGGCTGATTGATGGTGCCGGCGGATATGGATTGCGGTCGATTGGCGCTGGACTCGGGGGGGTGGAATGAGGCTGGGTCGGCGCCAGCAGCGGCGGGTGGTTGGAACAAGGGCTGTGCAGCATCCGGCTGTGCAGCGCTGGCCGGCTGGCCGGACTGGCCGGACTGGACAGTCAGGGTCACGACATAGTGCTCATCGCTTATTTTCGCAAAGGACGCGGCTAATCGCATCTGCCCGGCCATCTTGACGAGATTCTGAACCGCGATGAAATTGTCAACCGCCACGTCGATCGACTCCCCGTCCTGCATAACAGCCAGCTTTTTCCGGGTCTCGACCACAGGCATGGGACAGGCTTGGCTCCGGCAATTCAGTTGATATTTCACCAGTTGGTCTCCTTTCACAATCGGCAATGCTGAGCGGACACTTTTATATGGGCAATTCTATCGTCAACGATGCTTAACAGTTGACCTGTTTCAGACAATTTCACACCGATCATACCCTAGCAAACGACAATCGGTTTGTCCCTGGTCGCGATGATTGAACCGACAATGGCACAAGGCAGGCCCAATTGCTCAATTTCGGCCAGGGCGGCGGGTGCATCTTCAGCCGCGAGACTGACCAGCAATCCGCCGGAAGTCTGGGGATCGAAAAGGATTTCCTGCATCGAAAATGGCACCTGGGCGAAGCGAACGAATGGCGCAAACTGATTGCGATTGCGCTGGGCTGCTGCCGTCAGCAGGAAATGGTTGGCGTATTGGGCAGCTTCGCGAATAAAGGGTATCTGCATGGAGTCGATCAGTGCGCCAGGCCGGTCGTCTGCTGACTGCACCGGGCGCTGGTCACCCTCCCGTGGCGCGCCGCGCTGGTTGCCTGCCGGCTGCGCGCCGCAATGATCGCCACGCGGGGGCGCGCCGCATTGATCGCCACCCGGGGGCGCGCCGCTTCGATCACCCTCAGGGTTTGCATCATCCGGGGCGCTTGCCGGCTCTGCCGTACACGGATCGCCCACCATTTCATACAAATGTCCGAGAAAACCAAATCCTGTTACATCCGTGCAACCGTGTACCCTGTATTTGCGGATGATGGCTGCAGCATACTTGTTGAGCATTGTCATGGATTGCACAGCCTGGTCCATGGCCGCGGCCGACGCCTCACCGGCCCGGCATGCCGTGCAGATGATACCGACGCCGAGTGGTTTGGTCAGGATCAGCTGATCGCCGATCTGACAGCCATGATTGGTCAGTATCCGTTGCGGATGGATGACACCGGTCACGGACAGACCGTATTTGACATCGGCATCGTTGATTGAATGGCCACCGGCCAGCACGCCGCCGGCTTCGCGAACTTTGTCATGACCGCCCTGTAAAATCCTGCCCAGGATGTTCAGATCCCATTGCTCGGGAAAGCAGACAATGTTCAGCGCCGTTCGCACTTCACCGCCCATGGCATAAATATCGCTCAAGGCATTCGCAGCTGCGATCTGGCCAAATATATAGGGATCGTCCACCATTGGCGGGAAAAAATCAAGGGTCATTACAATCGCCAGTTCGTCAGTCAGGCGGTACACGGCCGCATCATCCGAATGATCGAAGCCGACCAGCAGATTCGGATCAGATCCAGCAGGCAAACGGGACAAGACCCTGGACAAAGCGCCTGGTCCAAGCTTGGCCGTACAACCGCCACCCTTGCAAAATACAATATCCGGTTCTGCAGGCATCGGGATCTCCTCACCGGTGTGCGCTATTCTGCCGCAATCTTGCCATGACAACATGGAAATGAGAGCGCCTCACGCACGGCGTATTATCAATTACTCAACTTTCCCACGTTGAAATAGTGACCTGAACCTTGAAAAATCAATATAG
>CAYVHB010000036.1:0-29820 GCA_964450865.1 uncultured Oscillospiraceae bacterium
TGCGATTGCTTGCTCTTCAGGTTTTTATTGTTCTTACTTGCCGTTTATAGGATTATATCATAGATATACCGGATTGCCGTCATCTTCTGGTCCGGTGGCCAGGGTGCGCCTGCCGGTGCCGCAGTTGTCAGCTGCGCTGATTTCTGGATGGCAAGCTCAGCCTGCAGATCGCAAGACAGGAAAAAGCTCCTGCCCTGACTGGATCGTCCGGCGGGGAGCTTTCGCGGATTCTGTTCCCGATTTTCTACGTGGGTCGAAATATGGCAGATCATACCAATCGCCTGACTGGCCAGAATCATCGCCAGCTGCAAGCATTCTCAGTGTGGTTTGAAAAGCATCAGCCGTTGCGGCCAGGGCGATTGGGATGGTCGCCACCACCGAATCCGCCGGGGCCGCCGCCACCGCCGGGGCCGCCTGTGGAGCCGTAGGTGGTGACGACGCTGGACGCTGTCAGCGTCGTTACGGTTGTGCCGCCCGTGTATAGGCCGTCAGTATCAAGGCCGTTCGTCGGGGTGCCAGTTGAGCTGCCACCAGTCGAGACGACATACGAGCCGCCCTTGCTGATAGCCGGGGAGGAAACCACGATGGACTGGAAGGCTTTGGCTGGGGTAAAGGTCACGATTGATTCACCGGTAGCGCTGCTGATATTGACCAGGGTGCCGGCGGCCAGCGCGCTGCTGAAATTGACCATCAGGCTATATTGAGTCGAGCTGCTGTCCGGGGCCTCGGCCATGCCGGATGAACCGGCTGCGACCAGGAAGCCACCTGTCAATTTAAAACTACCGTTGTAATCGATCGCGCCGTTGCCATTGTTGGTCGGGCCATTAACCAGGACCGTACCGCCCGTCATGGTAATGGAGCCGTTGCTGTCGAGTCCGTCACCACCAGCGTCGATTACCAGTTTACCACCATTGATGGCCAGGGCCAGGTTGCTGTCACTGGCAAAATCATTCTGGCCAGGCCGGCCATTGATGGAAGACCCATCGGCGCCGCCGCCAACGTTGATGGCATCATCGCTGGATACAATTTTTATCTCACCATTGTTGATGGTGATCAGGCTGCTTTCGATACCTTCATACGCCTTCGTGAGATTGATGCTGCCGCCATTGATCGTGATGCTGCTGTCAGCGTGGATCCCGTCGTCGCCGGAGATCAGGGTCAGGGAACCGCCATTGATCGTCAGGTCCTGATTGGCGTGGAGCGTATCATCAGCCGAATCGACGGTTATCATACCGCCGTTGATGGTCACAGCAAGCGCAGCCTTGATGCCTTTGGCGCTGGCCTCCGCGCTGTCGGTCGATGCGGTCGCCGCCTGGCTCCCGGGCCGGCCGAACGGTTCACTGATCTGCTGGACACCGTTGGCACTGCCGCCGCCGGTGATGAGGTCAATCATCCCATTGGTGATGACGACCTGGTTTTCACCCTGGATGCCATCCTCGCCGGCCGTGACCTTGATGGTTCCGCCTTCAATGCAGACATAACCCAGGGCCGTGTCCTCATCGTTGTTGGACTTGATGCCGTCGTTGCCGGCGTTTACGGTAAGGGTGCCATCCTTGATGGCGACGAAATCGCGGCCGTTGATTGCGTTGGTTACGGCATCCACATTAATCGTGCCGCTGACAATTTTCAATTCATCCTTGCTGGTGATGCCCTGTTTATAATTCGCATCAACATTCAGGGTTCCGGTGCCATTAATGGTCAGGTCGGCCTTGCTGAAAATGGCGGCGTTGGGTTCGTTTCCGGTGGTGTCAGTCAATTGATAGCCCGAACCATCAGTGATGGTGTTCGTCGTGCCATCGGCCAGGATCAGAATGACTTTCCTGGCGTCCTTGACATAAATCGGCGCACTATTTGCACAGGTTATGTTGGCGTTATTGAGGACCAGCCTGACGACTTCATCGTCGGTCGACTCGACGATAATCTGGCCGTCGCTCAGTTGGCCACTGATGATATAGGTGCCGGAAGCCAGGATGGTGACGGTACCGCCGCTGGCGGCGGCGCCGTTACCGGTTACGCTGGCCGATGAACCACTCAAAGTAATGGCTGTTGCCTGGGCCGCGTTCCAGCTGGCATCGGTATCCTTGCTGGAGTACTCAACACGGACCGGGGTAACTGCTGTTGCACTGGCCGCGCTGCTGGCGGTGCTGCTTGTTGAGGCGGAATTGCCTGTCGTCGTGGTTGCGGCTGTGGATGAAGTCGATGGATTTACACTTGTTGACGGCGTACAGGCGGCCAGCAAGGTTGTACACAGCACGGCGGCCAGGGTTGAGGCCAGCCATTTTCTGGGGTGACGGACATTGGCGGGGAAGTATTTGTTTTTCATTGTGATGGGTATCCTTTCAAACCCTGCATGCGTGTAACAGCTGCATCAGCAAAGGGTTCTTCCTTGTTCTGTCATCAATTTATCAGAGTTATATGATGAATGCGTGAAAAGCCGGTGAGCGTTTGATAGAAGTTCTCGCCACAGGATCCTGACTGGTGCCCTGTAACTGAGCAGGGGCCTGTGACAGTGACAAATATTACAGGTTTGATCCGGCCAGGGTCCGGATAAATGTCGCCCAGGCTGGCTGGGCCGGCAGCGGTTCACCGTGGGCCGGACAGATCCACGCGATACCGGTCAGGTTCAGATTCAAGCAGGACTGGATTGACAAATCCCTGTTCCAGGTAAAGAATGCCGGCGTTTCCAGAATCCGGCCTTTGTTCTCGGTGATCAGATCGCCGGCGAACAAGATATTTTCGTAGCGGAAGCAGACGTGGCCGCGCGTATGCCCGGCCGTGTCGATGATCTCAATGCCCGCAATTGATCCGGCCGGCAGGAGCAGGAGCTGTTCCGCTGATAAGGGCTGCCGCGGCAAAGCCGAAATAATATTCTTGATGCCACCGGGCTTCTTTTCCCGCAGCGCGTATGGCCGGTCCGCCGCACTGATGTAGACGTCACAGTTTGTACGCGCCTGGATATAGGCCACATTGCCGATATGATCCATATCACTGTGGGTCAGCAGGATTCTTCTGATCTGGTCCGGCGCGACCCCGTGGGACTGGAGTTCTGCCAGGATCACCCTGCCTTTACCGGCATAGCCCGTGTCAATCAGGGTGACCTCGCCATGGATCTGATGCATGATCGCGTATGCAGAAGCGCCCCGGGTGCAATCCAGTCTGATGATCTGGTCTGTTATCTTCATGCTGGTCAAACTCCTTGCAGATCGGATCTGGTTGTTTAATCCAGATCTGGTTATCCTGTTCAATTTGCTTATCACTGATATTTTACCTGATATTTACGCCGTACTTTCACGGAATCAATCCCTGATGTTCATTTAATCATCACATAACAACTTTATCCTGAAAACAGATCAGATATTGACCGATCCAGACAAGAGGTGTTACCGATGGCTATTGAAGTGTTTAACCGTTATGAAAACAAATACCTGCTGGATGCCCGGACTACCGGACTGCTGCGGGAAAAACTGGCTGAACATATGGATCTGGATGCCTTTAACCGGAATGGCCAGACCTACACGATTGCCAATATCTACTATGATACGTCTGACAGCCAGCTGATCCGGACTTCTTTGCAGAAACCCGCTTTCAAAGAAAAATTGCGTCTGCGGGCCTATGGTGTACCCGGACTTGACGACACTGTATACCTCGAAATCAAAAAGAAATTCCGCGGGCTGGTCAACAAGCGGCGCAGCAAATTGCAGCTGGCCCAGGCCTACAGCTTCGTTGAGTCCGGTAAGCTGCCTGAGGAAAAACCCTGCCAGAATCGCCAGGTCCTGCGCGAAATCGCCTACCTTCTCCAGCAGTACCAGCTCTTGCCCCAGCTCTACCTGGCTTATGACCGCCTGGCTTACTTTGACCGTGAAGACCCGGACCTGCGCATTTCCTTTGACACCAATATCCGCTGCCGCCGGACTGAGCTGCGTCTCGAGGCCGGCGACTGGGGCGAGCCGCTTCTGGGCCCAGGCCAGTGGCTGATGGAAATCAAAGTGGCCGGCAACATGCCTTTCTGGCTGGCCCGCCTGCTCTCCGGGCTGCAGATCGTCCCGATCAGCTTTTCCAAGTATGGTACGGAATACAAACAGCTGCTGGCCGAACAACTGACAGTCCGCCAGGATAGCCAGCCGGCCAGACAGGAAACCCGTACCTGCTACCTGCCGCCCCTGGCGAGACGTCCGGCTGCCGACAGCCTGCACTCGATTGCCAACTGAAACCGCGTCAGATCATGCTCATCATGACCATAACCCCCCATACCGATCATAGTCATAACCAGAAATGCAGATCATAACCAGAAATGAGGGATTTTCCATGCTTGACTCCATTTTCGCCACGGCAGCAACAACAGCGAGCGAGACGATATCGCTGGCCAATCTGCTGCTGGCTTTGCTGACAGCCTTTGCGACGGGTATTTTACTGAGTCTGGTTTATATGAAAACCCATAAGAACGAGACTCCGTCGCAAAGCTTTGCCCTGACCATGGTTATTTTGCCCGCGGTGATCAGCATCATCATCCTGCTGGTCGGCAGCAACGTGGCCCGGGCTTTCAGCCTGGCCGGTGCCTTCTCGATTATCCGCTTCCGCAGCGCACCCGGTGATCCGAAAGACATTGCCTATGTCCTGTTCGCCCTGGCCGTCGGCCTGGCCAGCGGCATGGGCTACCTGGTCTACGCCGTTATATTCACCCTGATTGTCTGTGCCGTGATGCTGGTTCTGAACGCGATGAAATTCGGTGCTGTCAAAACAACCGGCAAGCTGCTCAAAATTGTCATCCCGGAAAATCTCGACTACCAGAACGCCCTCGAAGATGTCCTCGATCAATATACAGTATCCCATTCGCTGCTCAAAGTCAAAACCGCTGACCTCGGCAGCCTGTATGAACTTGTCTACCAGGTCACAACCCGCAATAACATCAAGGAGAAAGACTTCATCGATGAACTGCGTTGCCGCAATGGCAATCTGAACATCACGCTGGTCATGAACGCGCAGCCCGCCGAGTATTGAGAACAGGCGCAAGGCAGCCATGAACGCGCAGGCTGCCGGGTATTGAGAACCCGGTGGTGATGGACGTGAACAGCCGCCGATCCATGCGATCGTGAATGCGCAGGCTGCCGGGCCTGATGCCCCCGCCACGCCAGAATCCTCGCCCATCCAACAAGCCCGCCGACTTCCGGTGTCGTCCGGCTTGCTCCGCGCCCCGCTGTGTCCCCTCGCAGCGGGGCTTTTTTGTCTATTTCCGGTAGCTGGCGCCAGATCAGCTGCCCGGCTCATTTCCGGGACCCGGCGCCGAACCTGCTGCGGCTACGGGCACGCCGTTGTTTGTCGCAGGGGCTTGCCCTATAATAGTTGTCAGGAATATTCCTGCATGGCAGGAAACACTTGTGTTCTGGCCTGGCAGCTTCTGCCAGGGGAACCAAAGGCCGGCAGGATGGGAGTTTGTGATGGCATGCCGTGATTTTAAGTCCTGCCTGGGATTCTGCTATGGATTTGACGCCCGCAATCGTGCTGGGGGTTTTAATGAAATACCGTGATTTTCAGTCGCTGACACCAGATGAGCGGCATCGGCGACTGCTGGCTATCACGCGTGTATTCTTCAAGCTTGGCTGCCTGTCTTTTGGCGGTCCGGCTGCTCACGTTGCCTACATGGATCATGAAATAGTCAAGAAACGCGGCTGGCTGACACAGGATAAATTCATCGACCTGCTTGGCGCTACCAACCTGATTCCCGGTCCCAATGCCACGGAAATGGCCATCCATATCGGCTATGAGCACGGCAGCGTTCCCGGCCTGCTGCTCGCGGGCCTCTCCTTTATTATTCCGGCGATGCTGATCTGCCTGGTCTTTGGCTTCGTTTATGTGCGCTTTGGCACGCTGCCGGATGTCTCCATGATTTTATACGGAATCAAGCCCGTCATGATGGCGATTATTGTCCAGGCCCTGTACCGCCTGGGCCAGAACCTGCTTAAAACCTGGCTCGCCGGTCTGCTGGTCCTGGGGGTGGTCAGCATTTATTTGCTGACCCATATCAGTGAGCTGCTGCTGATGGCCGGATGCGGCTTGCTGCTGCTGGTCATCCGCTCGCTTCGTCACCCCAATCAGCCCCGCCCGCCGCGCCAGGTGCGGTTGCACGCCATCACACCCCTGCCGTTGCTGACGATATTTCTGGTTTTCCTGAAAATTGGCGCGGTCCTGTATGGCAGTGGATATGTTCTCCTGGCCTTCCTGGAGTCCGAACTGGTCCGCCGCTACCCCGTGCTGACCCAGACGCAACTGTTTGATGCCATCGCGGTTGGCCAGATCACGCCAGGACCTGTGTTCAGCACCGCCACCTTTATTGGTTATCTGTTACATGGCCCGGCAGGAGCGATCCTGGCAACGATCGGGATTTTCCTGCCATCTTTTATTTTCGTCTGGCTGCTCAATCCGCTGATCCCCCGGATGCGGGCGTCACGCTGGCTATCGGCCCTGCTGGACGGCGTCAATCTGGCCTCCCTGGGCCTGATGGCTGCAGTTTCCCTGCGCCTGGCCCAGGTAGCGCTGACCGATTGCCTGACGGTTGCGCTCCTGGCGGCCGCCCTGGTCTTGCTGTTGCGGACCCGGATCAATTCAGTCTGGCTGGTGCTCGGCGGTGGCCTGCTAGGTTATCTGAGCAGCTGGCTGCATTAGCGCATGAAACGTGTTAAATTGAAAGCCGGGAATCGACAATCATGTCTGCCGGTTATCCGGGCAGCTGGCTACGCTGGTATCCTTATGGCGACTCGCTGCTTTTTGTGGCAATTTCCGCAATTTCCTTGCATTTATTACATTATTCAGCCAATCAATCGTGATATAATCAGATTCGGAAGATCACCGGCCCGCCCGACCTATCACGGAAAAAGACCGGCCCGCCCGCCTCATGTCCAGGCAACAATCGGCCAGACCCCTCATTGGCCAGACAAAAATTCAGCAATGCAAGAAGAAGCAGGTGAAATGTATGGAGAATTATCGTGCCAAAGTTGATGCTTTCCTTCGCCGTTATGACATGTTGCCGACCCGTGACCTGACTGCGGACTGCCAGGCCTTTGTCACCCAGATGCAGGCCGGCCTGACGAACGAACCGGCGACGCTCAAGATGCTCTGCACCTACATCAGCGCCGATCGGGCTATTCCCCTCCAGGAGCCGGTTATTGTCATGGATGCCGGCGGCACCAATTTCCGGGTGGCCCTTGTCCACTTTGACGAACAGCACCAGCCCGTGATTGAGTCTTTCACGACGCATCCGATGCCTGGTACCAGGGGCGAGATCTCTTCGGATGAATTCTATGCCGCGATTGTCAGCTATCTGGAGCCGGTTATTCACCGCAGCAACCGGATCGGCTTTTGCTTCTCATTCCCGACGGTCATCACGCCGGACCGCGACGGCCTGCTGCTTGGCTTCAATAAAGAAGTCAAGGTCCGCGACATGCATAACGTGCTGGTAGGCACCGGCCTCAAGCAAGCCCTCAAGGCCGCTGGCGTCAGGGAAGATAAACAGATCGTCATGCTCAACGACACGGTAGCCACCTTGCTTGGCGGTAAAGCCGCCAGCCCGGGCCGGGTCTTTGGCTCATATATCGGTTATATCCTTGGCACCGGCACCAACACTTGTTACATCGAGCGCAACCCCAACATCGTCAAGCACCCCGATGTAACCAGCCAGCCCGGCTCGACGATCATCAACATCGAATCTGGCGGCTATGGCGGCTTCGAACGGGGTGAATTCGACCGCCGTTATGACCAGACGACGGCTGATCCGGGCGCGCAGCAGCTGGAAAAAATGGTGTCCGGCGTCTATATCGGGCATGTCCTGCTCGAAGTCTTGCATCAGGCGGCCGCCGACGGTTTATTCAGCAGTGATACTGCCACCCGCCTGGCTGCCTTGCCCAGCCTGGCGGCCCGTGACATTGATGAATTCTGCAATTACCCCTATGCCAGCAATCATGTGCTTGGCCGTTGCCTGAGCGGATCCGGTTCGCCCGCTCCAGCAGGCGCCGCCGCTGCAGCTGGCCAGCCGGCCCAGTCAGCCACTGCTGACGAGATCGAGGCCGATCGCCAGATCCTCTATGCCCTGATCGACCGCCTGATCGAGCGGGCTGCCCGCTTCTCGGCGATCAACCTGGCCGCCGTCATCAGCCAGTCCGGGCAGGGTGCCAATCCCTGTGCGCCGGTCCTGATCACGGCTGAAGGCACAACCTTCTACAAGCTCAAGCTGTTCCGCGCCAAACTGGACTACTATGTGCGCACCCTCATCAACGACCAGCTCGGTCTCTATTGCGAATTTACCCGGGTTGACAATGCGACGCTGATCGGCACAGCCATCGCTGGCCTGACGAACTGACATCATGCTGACACTGGAGAAATTTGCCCGGGCCCGCCAGGCTCTGCAGCCGGTCCTGGTCAAGACGAATCTGATCTATAGCCGCTATTACTCACAACTGTCAGGCAACCGGGTTTATCTCAAGCCGGAAAACCTGCAGCTGACCGGTGCTTATAAAGTGCGCGGGGCATATTTCAAAGTCGAAACCCTCAGCCAGGAGCAGCGGCGTAAGGGCCTCATTACAGCCTCGGCCGGCAATCATGCCCAGGGCGTGGCCCTGGCGGCCCAGATGCAAAAGCTCAGGGCCGTGATTGTCATGCCGACAACGACTCCCCTGGTCAAGGTCAACAATACCAAGGGTTATGGCGCCACGGTCATCCTGTTTGGCGAAAACTATGATGAAGCTTACGCGCATGCCCAACAGTTGTCTGAGGAAAAAGGCTATACCTTCATTCATCCGTTCAATGATCTTGACGTCGCGGCCGGCCAGGGCACCCTGGCCATCGAGATCCTCGATGAACTGCCCGATGCCGACATACTGATTGTGCCAATCGGCGGCGGCGGCCTGGCGGCCGGGGTTGCCACGCTGGCCAAGATGATCCGGCCCTCCATTGAAGTCATCGGTGTCGAGCCGGTCGGGGCGGCGGCCATGAAACTGTCCCTGGAGGCCGGCCACATCTGCTCACTGGAGACCGTCGAAACCATCGCCGATGGCGTGGCGGTTAAAACACCCGGCTCCCTGGTCTTTCCCTACATTCAGGCCAACCTCGACCGCGTGATCACGATTGCCGACAATGAGCTGATCGATGCCTTTCTGGACATGATGGAATCTCACAAACTGGTGGTGGAAAACGCCGGCCTGCTCAGTGTGGCAGCCCTCAGTCACCTCAAGGTCCGTGGCAAGAAAATCGTGTCGGTACTCAGCGGCGGCAACATGGACGTCATTACCATGGCCTCGCTGGTCCAGCATGGCCTGATCAACCGCGGCCGTGTCTTCACCTTCTCGGTGCTGCTGCCGGACCGTCCCGGTGAGCTCGAACGCATTGCGCATATTATCGCCCGGCAGAAGGGCAACATCATCCGTCTCGAGCACAACCAGTTCGTCAGCATCAACCGCAATATGGCCGTCGAGCTGAAAGTAACGCTCGAAGCATTCGGTCACGAGCATAAGCAGGCCATCATGCAATCACTCCTTGAGAAGGGGTATAAAACCAGAGTCGTGCAGCCGACAGCTGTCTACGACTGAACGGAACACCGTGATCGGCCGCTTTGCCCCCAGTCCGACCGGACGGATGCACCTGGGCAATGTCTGGGTCGCCCTGCTTAATCACCTGGCGATCCGGTCTGCGGGCGGTACGCTGCTCCTGCGCGTCGAAGACCTCGACCGCGAACGTTGCCGGCCGGCCTATGTTGAGCAGATGCTGGCTGACCTGGCCTGGCTTGGCCTGGATTATGACCGGGGCGCAGCCGCCGATGATGGATGGCGCCAGAGCAGTCGCGGCGCGATATATGCTGGCGTTTTTGAGCAGCTGCAGGCCGATGGCCTGGTTTACCCGTGCTATTGCCGGCGCGCTGACCTGCACAGTGCCTCCGCACCCCATCCGGAAGACGGCCACCGCGTTTATCCGGGACTGTGCCGCGACCGCTGGCCTGCATCGCGTGCATCGCGCGAGAAAATAACCCTTGCATCGCCGGAATCCGCTGTGGCCATCGCCGCCTGGCGCCTGCTGGTACCCGACCAGGCCCTGACCTTTAACGACTGTTTTTGTGGACCACAAACCATGAATCTGGCCCGGGACTGGGGTGATTTTGTGATCCGGCGCGGTGACGGCAATTTTGCCTACCAGCTGGCCTGTGCTGTTGATGACGCCCTGATGGGGGTCAGTTTTATCCTGCGTGGCCGAGATCTGTTGCGTTCAACCTTTCCCCAGCTCTATCTTTTTCAGCTAATGGGCCGACCGGCGCCCGTCTACGCCCACGTCCCCCTGCTCGTCGATGGGCAGGGCTATCGTTTGTCCAAGCGGCAGCGATCCCTGGATCTGGGTGCGCTGCAGGCTGCCGGCTACCGGGCCGCTGACCTGATCGGTTACCTGGGCTGGCTGGCCGGCCTGATTGACCGTCGGGAAGCCCTGACCGTCCGCGAGCTGCTGCCCCACTATCACCCGGACCATCTACCGCAGACCGACGAAATCACAGTTGCCATGTGATATAATAAAATACAAGGCCATACAGCTTGCCCGTCGCCTGCCTGTCGCCAGCCCGTCCGGTCGCCCGTTGCCGGCACAGGCTCGCCAACCATTGATCGCCTGATCTCTGCCTGTCAAGTATATCCCGAATACCCTGGATGCTATTGGCTGCTGTTTAAAGAAACGAGGAAAGACAGATGAAAAAAGGATTAATCGTATTACTGGCTATTGTCGTCCTGATTGTCATTGTGATAATAAGCATCGTGGGAACGTACAACAGCCTTATTGCCCAGCGGGAAGGGGTCAAGGCCTCATTCCAGAACATTGACACTCAGCTGCAGCGGCGGGCCGACCTGATCCCCAACCTGGTCGCGACGGTAAAAGGCTTTGCTGCCCAGGAAAAATCCGTCATCGACAGTGTCACTTCAGCCCGGGCCAAACTGGCCGGGGCCCAGACCGTGGGTGAAAAAGCAACGGCCGATGGTGAGCTGAGCAGTGCCCTGAGCCGCCTGCTGGTCGTCGTGGAGAACTATCCGGAACTGAAATCCGACGCCAATTTCCGCCAGCTGGCTGACGAGCTGGCCGGCACGGAGAATCGCATTGCGGTCGCCCGCCTGGACTACAACAACCTGGTCAAATCCTATAACACCAAGATCAGTGTCTTCCCGGGGGTTCTGATCGCCCGCTTCTTTGGTTTCACGGCCGCGGAGTATTTTGAAGCATCTGAAAACAGTGAAACCGTTCCTTCGGTTTCCTTCTGATCTTGTTATGAAACAGCCGACTCCGGCCGGGGCGGGACTGCTGCCGGTCCGGTTGCTGCCCGTGCTGGCCGTGCTGACTTTGCTGGCTGCGCTGCTGTTTGCCCTGCCGTTTCCGGTGCAGGCCGCGACCAGCGTCCCCAGCCCGACCAGCCAGTTTTATGTCAATGACTTTGCCAACGTCATCAATGACAGCACCGAGCAACTGATCATGAAAGACAGCGTGGCCCTGCAGGCCAAAACCGGGGCCCAGATTGTCGTGGTCACGATTGATACCCTTGATGGTGCCGTCCTGGAAGAATTCTCGCTGGATTTGCTGCGGACCTGGGGCATCGGTGACAAGACAAAAAACAATGGCGTATTGTTGCTGCTGGCGGTGAAGGACCGCAAAAGCCGGATTGAAGTGGGTTATGGTCTTGAAGGTGCTTTGCCGGACGGGAAAACCGGGCGCATTCAGGATGATTACATGCTGCCCTATTACGCCCAGGATCAATTTGACGCCGGCATCCGTAATGGCTATCTGGCTATCCTTGGTGAAGTGGCCACTGAATATGGGCTGGATGCCAGCAGCATTGATGCCGCGACCGCGCAGACGGGCAGTGCTTCTTCCGGAACATTGCCGGCCTTTGTCAAATATATCCTGATCGGACTAGGCATTCTCCTGCTGCTCTTTGACTGGTTTTTCCTCGGCGGTTTCATCACGCGCACGCTCCTGTCCATCATGTTCTGGCGGGGCGGCTTTGGCGGCGGCGGTTCCCGCGGTGGCGGCGGTTATCGTGGCGGCGGCGGTGGCGGCGGCGGCGGTGGATCAAGCCGTGGTTTCTGACAGGAATAAACAGACTGACCGATGCGCTGTGATGCTAAGAGACCCGCTACCCCTGTCAGGCAGATCTGCCAGGCGACCGGGATCAGCACCGGCTGAGCCATCCGAGCCATGGAAACCCTGATACAATTGCCAGGAGGTAGGACCATGAAACGACTGCTTGGTACTTTGACTGCCATGTTTATCCTGCTTGTTGCCATGACCCCGATCCTGGCCGCCTCTGTTCCCACGCCAACCAGCCAGTTCTACGTCAATGATTTTGCCGATGTCATGAGCGAGGACACCGAGCAGATGGTCATGAAAGACAGTGTGGCCCTGCAGGCCAAAACCGGGGCCCAGATTGTCGTGGTCACCATCGACACATTGAATGGCGCGGCTCCGGAGGAGTATTCGCTGAATTTGCTGCGGACCTGGGGCATTGGTGACAAAACAAAAAACAATGGTGTCCTGATTTTGCTGGTGGTCAAGGATCGCCAGAGCCGGATTGAGGTCGGCTACGGTCTGGAAGGCGCTATCCCGGATGGTAAAGCGGGCCGGATCCAGGACGATTACATGCTGTCGTACTATAAAAATGGTGATTTCAATGCCGGCTTGAAAAATGGTTATCTGGCCGTGCTGGCTGAGGTGGCGAAAGAGTATGGGCTTGATGTCACAACCATTGAATCATCCGCTGCTGCGGCTCCGGCCAGTGACAGTCCGTTGTTTCCCGACCTGATTATACCCATTGTCTTCGTCATTTTCTTTATCTCGGTTGTCATCATTTCAATCCGGGGCACTGGTTTTCGCGGCGGTGGCGGATTTGGCAGCGGCGGCAGCGGTTTGGGTGGATTTGGCAGCGGCGGTGGTGGCGGTGGTGGCTTTAGCGGCGGTGGTGGTGGCGGCGGCGGTGGCGGTGCCGGCCGCGGTTTCTGACAAAAAAGAATCCTCTGTCCGCAGGTTGAGCCTGATTGGCTGACCGGCTGGCAGAGGATTCTTTACTTGACAATTCGCCCGGTCTTAAGCCTTCTGCTTGTTGCCGATCGACAGGATGAGGTTGGTGACGATGCCGAGCAGGGCGGCCGTGGCGATCGCCGGCAGTTTGGCGCCGAAGAACGGGATCATGCCACCGGCAAAGCCGTAGTTACCGCCAAGACCGACGACCAGGATGATCGAGATCACGGCCAGGTTGCGGGCATCGAAGAGATCAAGCTTGCGATTGATCATGATGGCGATGCCCTGGGCGCCGATGATACCAAACAGATAGATGCTGACGCCGCCGATAACCGCGCCGGGGATGGTATTGACCAGGTTGGACAGGGGCGTGAAGAAGGAGATGACCATTGTAATGACCGCTGCTGCGCCCAGCACGAAGGTGGAGAAGTTGCGGGTGATGGCCATGGTACTGAGGTTTTCGCCGTAATTGGTCCCGGCTGGTCCGCCGAACATCGATGACACGATATCGCCGATACCGTCACCGATCAGGTTGAGGCCCAGGCGGTCCTTGATGCCGTAGCCCTTTTTGCCCTTTTGCTCCGCGAGATGGTCAACATAGATATCCAGCTGATACAGATGGGCAGTGGATTCCGGGATGGTGGCAATCGCAATAGGCATGATCGCCAGCACCGAGGCGAGATTGGGTGATGGCAGGGTGAAGTGCGGCACGGCGACGATCGGGCCGGCCAGGACGGTGCTGAAGTCGATGACGCCAAGTATCAGCGCTGTCACATAGCCGACAATGATTCCAAACAGGATGGGCAGCTGGCCCCAGGTCCCGCGCAGGTAAACCGAGAAAATCATGGTGGTGGCCAGGGTGATGAGGGCGATGAGCCAGGCCATATTCTGGCTGGCACCCTCAGCGCCGTTGCCAGCCGCGCCGGCAATAGCCGTGCCGGCCAGGGAGATGCCAATGACAATGGCGATTGAACCGGTCACCGCTGGTGGCAGGACCTTCTCGATTTTTTCATGGCCAAAGGCGTTGATGATCAGGCCGGCCGCAATGGAGATCAGGCCGGACATGATAACCCCGAACTGGGCCTGGGAAATCAGGGCGTCGGGTGCCACTTCGCCGAAGCTCTTGACGCCGGTAATCGATACAATCGCAGCAATGTAGGAAAAGCTGGAACCATAGTAAAGCGGGATCTTGCCCCGTGTGACCAGCAGGAAGCACAGGGTCGCCAGGCCGCTGGCGAAGATTGTGGTCGAAACATGGAAACCGGTAAGCAGGGCAACGAGAACGGTGGCCGGGAACATGACCAGTATCTGCTGGAAGGCGAACAGGATTGTCTTCCAGATGGGCGGGCGTTCATCGGGCAGATAGCCGATAACAGGCTGGGGTGTCGGGCTCATGGGCGTTCCTCCTTCAGTTTTGTCTGAAAATTCTTGGCATTTACACGGTACTATGCCGATATGAGCCTGTCAACCAATATGTCTAACGGATGATGGTTAACGCGCTATGCCGCGCATTCGGGCCAATGATCAGAAAAATGGATCCACGCCGCTGATTAGCAGCATGGATCCTTTCGAGCGGGCTTGTTTATGGACTGAATGATTGAACGGGCTGGTTCTTTCTTCTGGCTTATTTCTTTTTGAGATTCTGGTAGGTGGCGCTGAAGATGCCAAATACAATGCCCAGGATCGGGAAAATGACCCAGCCCGGATGCCATAACTGATAGACAAAACCCAGGAACAGGTAGACGGCTGCAGCCAGGGGCCAGACGATAGCGGCGACTGCACCGATGACCTTGTCGGCTTCCTGTTTGCCCTTTGCATAGTCTTCGAGCTTGAGCAGCCGGTCGTAGGCATCCTTGGTCATGCCAAAATAGATGAAAAAGTAGACGGCAACAGCGACCATGGCCAGCAGGACAACCACGCCATAAGACGAGCCACCCTGGCCGAGAATGGCTGCAATGAAAAGTGCCAGCGGCGACAGGATACACAGGCCGACACCGAGCATGATAGCCAGGGCAAAGGCCGGGGCAAAGGCTTCTTTCTTATGTTCAAGCCAGCTTTTCACAGGGGGCAGCAGTTCAAAATCTGCTTCCAGGTATTTATATTTGTCAAGCTTGAGACCGGCATAGATGAACAGGCAGACACCAATGGCGATCAGAATGAAAAGGGGAATCAGCGAAATTGCCTCGCTGGTATCCGGACCGGTACCGATACGGATCAGGCCGTCAGAGAACAGCTGGTTGAGCAGGATCAGGGCTGCCGCACCCATGATGCAGAGGAAGACGCCAGTGCCAATCAGAAAACCAGCCTGACGAGTGACCTTCAGGAAGCCTTCGGCTTCCTCTTTTTCGATGATGCGGACATTCTCGGCGGCTTTATCCTGATTCAGGCCCAGTTCCCTGACCAGTTCGTCGATATTGCCGAATTCGGCAATGACGGCGCCGATCGCCTCATTTTCGGTCTTGCCTTCCGCCTTCAACGCCCGGTACTTATCCTCCATATTGGCCTGCATCTCGGCTTTGATATTGAGCACCTTGCGAGTCTGGGGCAGATTGGCGAACAAGTTGTTGAGATAATTGGTAATGGTATCCATGTTCAGAGACCTCCCAAAAAAATGAGTCTGTGTTGCATGCCGTCTGTCAGGAATGAGTCTGTGTTGCATGCCGTCTGTCAGGAATGAGTCTGCGTTGCATGCCGCCTGTCAGGCGGAACGGTTGTTATAAAAGGCTGCATGATCTCCTGTATCAGCTGCCACTCCACACATTTTTGCCGGTAAAAGGTTTTGCCGGCCGGGGTAATCCGGTAGTATGTCCGTGGTTTGCCAAAGCTTTCGGTGCCGGAAAAAGCTTCGATCAGGCCATTTTCGGCGAGGCGGTTGAAGGCGGAGTAGAGTGTTGTCTCCTTGATCGCATATTTGTCGGCGGTGGCCTGCCGGATGCGCCGGGAAATCTCATACCCGTATGACGCCTCATCCAGAAGCAGATATAAGATCATGATGTCATTGTAGCCCCGGATGATGTCGCTGCTGATCATTTACGTCCCCCTTTCTGTTTATCCACTACTGCGTCTGTCGTGGTACTTTCAGTATAACCCAACTACTGCGACAAGTAAAGTACTTTACTGCAATAGACGTAGTAATTTTTGCATGATTATCGAGAAAAAATATCTGCAATCCGGCGTAAAACCTGCTATGATAGGGCAGAACAAATCAGGATCCAGCCTGCTCCAGTATGCTCCAGGCCAGCTTGCCGTCCTTTGCCCGAGTCTTCTGCCCAAGGAGAGTCCCCATGCTTCATATTGGTTGTCATCTTTCAATCGCCAGGGGCTATGCGCATATGGGCCGTGAAGCCCTGAGTATCGCTGCCAATACCTTCCAGTTCTTTACCCGCAATCCGCGCGGCAGCCAGATGCGGGCCATCGACCTTGCAGATTTGGCAGCGCTGGCCGAGATCGTGCAGGTTAATCAGTTTGCACCGCTGCTGGGCCACGCGCCCTACACCATGAATCCTTGTGCCGCTGACCCCGGACTGCGCGAACTGGCCAGGACGATGATGACCGAGGATATTGCCCGGCTGGAATATCTGCCAGGGCAGTATTACAATTTCCACCCTGGCAGTCATGTCGGCCAGGGCGTTGCAGCAGGTATCGACTGGATTGTCGCAATGCTCAACGCTGTCTTGCAGCCTGGTCAGGCGACGCTGGTTTTGCTGGAGACAATGGCTGGCAAGGGCAGTGAAGTGGGCAGCAACTTCGCGGAGCTGCGCGCGATAATCGACCGCGTGGATCTGGCTGATAAACTGGGTGTCTGCCTGGATACCTGCCATATTTATTCGGCCGGCTATGACATTGTCCAAGACCTGGACGGCGTCCTGGCCGACTTTGACCGGATGATCGGCCTTGAACGCCTGAAAGCCATCCACCTGAACGATAGCCTGACCCCGTTTAACAGCCACAAGGATCGCCACGCCTGTATTGGTGAAGGTTCGATCGGACTGGCAGCCCTGACATCATTCATCAATCACCGGCAACTGCGCGACCTGCCATTTTACCTGGAAACACCCAATGAAATTCCCGGCTATGCCGCCGAGATCTCCCTGCTGCGCGGTGCCTATACTGGCGGGAGCCGGTGAAAAGATATATAATACGAAACGTGCTTCACATCAGGCTGATCAGGCCAGGCTGAACGGATCTGCCTGAAAGCGGGTTTATCTGAAAACGGGCCTGCCTGAATACGGACTCTCAGAAAATATAACGGACAGAAAATATAACGGACAGTAATTGGATGGTCAAAAGCCTGGGCTCTCAGGAAATATAGTGGTCAGCGAACTGATTGATCAGGTGATTGAGCGATCGGGTTTAAATAATACCGAGGTCAGGCGTGATCCGGCCATGGGGTTTAAAAGATGTTGATGCGAAAGTTGAGAATCTCATTGTCGATGCTGCTGATCCTGGTGTTTGCAGTCGCCGGTCCGCTCAGCTGGCCCGGATTGGCCATGTCTGTCCAGGCTGCATCAGCGGCCGCCAGCCCGACTGCCAAACCTGCCGCACAAGTGGCGCCAGTCCTGCAATCGGAGGCGGCTGTCCTGCTCGATGCGGACAGTGGCCAGGTCCTTTTCGGCAAGAATATGGACAAGAAGATGTACCCGGCCAGTATTACGAAGATCATGACAGCCCTGCTGACCCTCGAAGCCGGTCATCTTGATGACGTCATGACAATGTCAGGCGAAGCGATCTATGCTGTGACGCGCAACTCATCCCATATCGCCCTGAATGTCGGTGAGAAAATCAGCGTCCGTGATGCCCTTTATGCGTTGTCGATTGAATCGGCCAACGATGCCGCCAACGGCCTGGCCGAACATGTCGGTGGCAGCCTGGCTGACTTCGCGACCCTGATGACTGCTCGCGCGGCAGAAGCCGGGGCCCGCCATACCCACTTCACCAATGCCAACGGCCTGCCCGACAAAGAGCATTATACAACGGCTTATGATATGGCCATGATTACCCGGCAGGCCGTGCAGATCCCGGAATTTCTCGAGATTTTCAGTTCAACCTATCACGAAATACCGGCCACCAACAAACAGCCGCAGACGCGCAAGCTGCACAGCGCCAACTGGTTCCTGACTGGTATCCGGCCTCTGGAAGGCGTGCTTGCCAGTAAAACCGGCTATACCAATGACGCCAGGTATACCCTGGTTACCGTTGTACGCCGTGAGGAACGGACCCTGATTGCTGTCGTCATGAAGTCTGCCCAGCAGCGGGATAAATGGGATGACACAACCAGGCTCATGCAGTATGGCTTTAATCAGTTTGTGCCGGTGACTATCCCTTGCAGCCAGATCACCCGCCAGGATGTAGCCTGCACGAATGAGACCGGGCAGGGCGGCACAGCAGAGCTGACCAGTACCCGGGACGTGACCTTGTTGCTGCATAAAAGTGTGCAGCCGGAGCAGGTGCAGATCGATTATGAGCTGCCGGCTGCGTTGACACCGGCCACAGTTGATCAGGTCCGGGCTGTCTTCCACGTTCCGGAGACATTTGCCAATGTCATGTATCCGACCCTGGCCAGTGTGCCGCTTGCAGTCCAGATGCATATCCAGGCGCCGACACCAGTCATCACGCAGTCGCCGGCTGGCACTGCAGCCGGCTCTGCTAATCAGCAGCCGTCTGTTCCGGATGCGGCGGTGACCAGTCGCTCCCGGGGCTTGCGCCTGCTTTCATTGATTTTCATGATCCTTGGCGCTGTGATTGTCCTCCTGGCCATCATCGTAATAGTCCTGGCCCTGCGGGCCCGCCAGCAGCGCCGGATCCGGGCCATGCGGCGTAGCCAGCTGGTGCAAAACCGCATCCGCTATCCCTGAGCGATTATCACCGGAGGGCTGATCCTGCCAATTTTCGCCAACTGTCAGGCAACTGTCAGCAATGACCTGAGACGGCGCCGGATACGGTGCCGTTTGCTTTTTCAGATTAAATTTCTTATCATGTGTGCGATACCTGATATTGTTGCGCGGTTTTATGATCCGCAGCAGCTGCAATTTCCAGATGAAATTTTTTATCATGTGTGTGATACTGTTACATGTGTATTTGCACGAACAGGGTGTGCATGATACGATAATCGATAGCATCAAACGTTGCCGGACTGGTCGCCTGACCAGACGCTGGCAGTTAGGCTGACCGGTCGTCACAGGATTGTTGCCGGACTGGCCGCAGTTCTTTCGCCGGCTGGCTGTCAGGCTGATACCCGGTCAGACTGAGGGACCGGGCTTTTTATGGCGTAAAAGACCTGATCCGGGATCAGGAGCCGATGCGACCGATGCGGATGATGGATTCACTGTTTTAAAATTTGCACATTTCATGATGGAGGTAGTCTGTGGGAAAGAACATTGTTGTACTCGGTGCCGGTTATGCCGGTGTCCTGACCGCCAAGAAACTAGCCCGGCGTTTTAAGAAACAAGCCGATGTCAAGATCACGATCATCGACAAGAATCGCTATCACACCATGCTGACCGAACTGCACGAGGTGGCAGCGAACCGGGTCGAGGAAGACAGCATCCGGATCAGCCTGCGGCGGATTTTTGCCGGGCGCAAGGTTAATGTCGTTACAGATACAATTACGACGATTGATTACGATGCCAATAACCTGATCGGCGAGAATGCGACCTACCCTTATGATTACCTGGTCCTGGCCAGCGGTTCACAGCCAACCTTTTTTGGTATTCCCGGAGCTGCGCAGTATACATTCAAGCTCTGGTCCTATACCGATGCCATCCGCTTGCGCGCTCACATTGTTTCTACCTTTGAGAAAGCCATGAATGAGATTGATCCGGCGGAGAAGAGGCGACTGCTGACTTTCTATATATGCGGCGCTGGCTTTACTGGTGTGGAAATGGCCGGTGAACTGGCTGAATGGGTACCGCAGCTATGCGAACAATTTGAGATCGAACGTGACGAGGTTCATATCGTCGAAGTCGACATGCTCGACCGGGTGGTTCCGGCCTTGTCGCCGCAGTTGTCGGCCAAGGCTCAGAAACGTCTGGAAAAAATGGGCGTGACCGTCCACCTGAAAACCACGATTCAGTCGATTGGCAAGGATTATATCGAAGTCAAATTCGGCGATCGTGTCGTCCGTGAGGCCGTGGAAACCGTGATCTGGACGGCCGGCACGGAGGGTGCCAACATTGCCAAGGACTCACCGGGTGCCAGGCAGGCCGGGCGTGGCCGGATTCAGGCTGATGAGTACTTGCGGGCTGAGAGCCGGCCGAATGTTTATCTGGCTGGCGACAGCATGTTCTATATCCCGAAGGGGACCAAGACCCCGGTGCCCCAGATGGTCGAGAATTGCGAGCACTCCGCCTCGACCGTGGCCAACAATCTGGCTGTGGCCTTGACGGGCCAGGGTGAAATGAAAGCCTACGCGCCGCAGTTCCACGGCGTCATGGTCTGTATTGGCGGGCGCTATGGCCTGGCTTATGTCGGGACGGACAAGAAGAAATTTTCCCTGCCGTCGTTTCTGGCGATGTTCACTAAACATTTTATCAACATGGTCTATTTCCTGCAGGTTCTGGGCTGGAACAAGATTTTCAGCTATATGCGCCATGAGTTTTTCACTGTCCGCAATTGCCGCAGCTTCGTGGGCGGCCACTTCTCAAACCGGACTCCCAGTTTCCTGCTGGTCCCCTTGCGCCTGTACCTGGGCTTCTACTGGCTCTATGAGGCCGTGGTTAAAATCAATGAGGGCTGGATGACTGCACCCAAGCTTTTCCAGTTTTTCCGTGGCGCCGAAGAGTTCTTCAATACGATTATCAATGGACCGGCTCCGGCGGCGGAAGGAGCGGCCGATGCGGTGGCCAGTGCTTCCACGGCCGTGGTCCAGGGCTCGTTGCTGGCCAACTGGAATATTCTCGGGATTTTCCGCTTTATCCTGGTCCAGGCCTCGGATGTCGCTGTCAAGATCCAGTTCGCGCCGATGGACTGGTTTAAAAAGACGGTTATTCTCGGCTCCGGCGGGGCCATGCTGTTCTTCCAGAATATGATCGTCGTTTCAGAGGTGCTGATTGGCCTGTCCCTGCTGGGTGGCCTGTTTACGACCCTGTCATCGGCGTATTCCCTGATTCTGCTGGTGATGTTTGTGATGACGACCGGGCTTTACATGGGCTCCTGGTGGATGGTTTTCGCTGCGCTTGCCCTCCTGATTGGCGGCGGCCGGACCTTCGGCTTTGATTACTACGTCATGCCGTGGCTGAAGAAGCAGTGGCGCAAGATCAAGTGGGTCCGCAAGTCTTACCTCTACCATGACTGATCCTGCACTCGTCGTGACGGCACATCCGCATGCAAAGATGCAGACGACCGGACATTTTCCTGCCGATAGTCAAATGACCGAGCAAAAGCTTGCTGATATTCACATGAATGAGAAAACATGCACTGATTTACACCTGAATCAGACGGCCCGGCCGGACATCCCCGGTTGCCCGGAGCCGTCGGCCCGGCCGGAGGTCAGTCCGGCCGGGTCATCATCGCTTGCCTACGAACAGGCTTTACCGGCCGTGCAGGTATTACTGCAGCAGACCCTCACGCATGTTGACGTGATTCTGGCTGATGTCTGTGCCCACCTGGATCAGTCTGGGGGCAAGAATTTCCGGGCTGCGCTCTTGCTGGCTGCCGCGGCTGACGAGGCTGGCCAGGTTCCAGTCGCGGCTACCCGTGCGGCTGCGGCCCTGGAGCTTTTGCATCTGGCTACCCTGGTCCACGATGATATAATCGACGAGGCCCCGCTGCGGCGGGGCTTGCCCAGTGTGCAAAGCAAATTTGGCAAGAAAACGGCTGTCATCGGCGGTGATTACCTGTTCTGCCTGAGCTTTAACCTGATCGCCTCCATTTCAGCCGGTTACCCGGAAAAGTTCAGCGACTTCTCCCGGGCCATGACCAACGTCTGCGTCGGTGAATTGAACCAGTTCAAGCATCAGGCCGATACGGATCTTTCTGTGTACAGCCATCTGCGGATCATCGCCAACAAGACAGCGGTGCTGTTCACACTGGCCCTTTATGCCGGTGGCGTGCTGGGCGGCGACAGCGAACGCGAAGCCCGCCGGCTGGGCCGGCTGGGTTTTTATATTGGCATGCTGTTCCAGCTGGCTGATGATTGCCTGGACTACGTTTCATCCGCCCGGATGATGAAAAAGCAGGTCAATCATGACCTTGCCGAGGGCGTCATTACCTTGCCTCTTATTTTACATCTGGTCCGCCATCCGGAGCTGAAACCGCTGCTGAAAAGCCAGCTGCAGGCCGGGACTTTGTCTGCGGCGGATGTTGCGCTGCTGGCGCAGGACGTGGTCGCCCAGGGTGACGTGGACCGCGCCTGGGCTGTAGCAGAGCGCTGCTACCAGAAAGCCACGCGCCTGCTGGCCGGGGTCAGCGGTTCGCGCCGCCGCCAGTACCTTGGCGATCTCCTCGCAAGCATCCGGATCCGCCAATACTGACAATTATATCCAGGTCCCCCCTGGCAGATTCCCGATGAGCCGGGTGACAGAAAGGACGGTACGCCCATGCTTGTCCGTTTCCTGAGATATGTCGAAATCCAGACTAAGCTGGCCAGCGTCCTGCCTTTTTTGCTAGGCCTGGCTTACGCCTGGCTGGTGTATGGCCGAATACAGCCGGTCAATACACTGTTGTTTTTTACGTCGATGCTGTGTTTTGACATGGCAACGACAGCACTTAATAATTATACCGATTCCAGGACCAATGGGATCCCGTTAGGTTTTCGGCGGCCGGTCGCCCGCCTGATCCTGCTGTTCTTGCTGGCACTGGCCACTACCCTGGGACTCTGGCTGGCCTGGCTGGCGGGCTGGATCGTCCTGGCTGCCGGTGCCCTCTGTTTTGCCGTGGGTATCCTTTACACGTTCGGCCCGGCCCCGATATCCCGCATGCCGCTGGGTGAGCTGTTTTCAGGGGTCTTCATGGGCTTCTTTATCCCATTTCTGGCAGTTCTCTGCAATTCGCCGGCCGACCCGGGCAAACTTCCGACTGCCCCGGCCCCGGTCGCGCCTGTCAGCAGCCGCTGGCACGAGCTGGCGGGCCTTTTGTCCCTGAATGGCCTGACAGAAAACCTGGATGCCAGCCACCTGCTGACGCCGGCCGGGGTTTTACTGGGATTTCGTCTTGACGCCGGGGTGCTGCATGTTGCTTTCAACATCACCGGGCTGCTGCGGCTGCTGCTGCTGACGATTGTGCCGGTTTGCACCATTGCCAATATCATGCTGGCCAACAATATCTGCGATGTCGATCATGACCGCCTGGTCCACCGCTTTACGCTGCCTTATTACATCGGGCGTCCCTGGGCCCTGCGTCTGTTCGCGGCTTTGTATTATCTGGCTTTTGCAGCAATCGCGGCGCTGGTCGCCTGGCAGATCCTGCCGCTTTATGGTCTGGCGGCCCTGGCTGTTGCTCCCTTGATCCAGATCAACCTGACCCGCTTCCGGCGCCAGCAGGTCAAACGGCTCACCTTTGCCCTCAGCGTGCAGAATTTCGTCTGGATCAATAGCGCTTTGATTCTGGTCACGGCCCTGGCCGCCTGGCAGCGATAGTTACCACCATGCGGTCCGCCGGCTCCTGGCGACCTGGCAAGCGCCGGCCTGCAGCCGCTGAAAGTCCCTGCGGGAGGTATCGTCTGGCATCAGCCAGGCTCCACGCTCATCAGGCTTCCAATGTCAGAATAGGCATCGTCAGGAAACCAGGTCTGGATTTCGCGTGTGGCACTGGCCACACTGTCTGAAGCATGGACGCAATTTTCGCGCGTGCTGCGGCCAAAGCGGCCACGAATGGTATCAGCCGGGGCCTGGGCTGGATTGGTCGGACCATTGATGGCGCGGACCTTCTCGATAGCCTGGTCACCGGCCAGAACCGCGACCACCAGCGGGCTGCGGGTAATATATCCGATGAGGCCTTCATAATACGGCCGGCCCGCATGTTCCGCGTAATGGCGTTCCGCCAGGGGCCGATCGACCTGGCGCAACTGCAGGCGGACAATTTGCAGGCCGTTTTGTTCATAGGCAGCCAGGATCGTGCCGATCAGGTGACGTTCGACGGCATCAGGCTTGATCAAGAGCAGTGTTTGTTCCACGATAAGACCCTCCCGGCAGATTCTGGTTCATGCTGCAGCGTAAACGGATATTGCGTAAATGACAACGTTTATTGGTTGTTTGATGGCGATGATATGAAGGCTGCAGCGTCATGCATAAGTGGATATGTTGCTTAAACAGTGTGAACGGTGCAGCCTGGTGATCAGCGTCGACAGCAGGGTGCGCATGATTTCACTTGCGTTTCATTCTACCAGAACTAAAAGGGACCGGACAGAGGCAACAGGCCAGCGGTCTGGTGCCGGGCCGCGGAAATGCCAGTAGCACCTGCTGGCCAGCAATTGATTTTATCGGGTTGTCAGGCTAGCCGGCTGGTGATTGAAGCGCTTGTCAGCCCCTGTTATACTGAACACAGTTCCCGGAAAACGCCCGATAACAAATAGAAGCAAGGCCCCTGATCTCCGCTCCTGTCACCGGTCTGAACATCAGTCAATCGAGTATCCAAGATGAGTATCCAAGATGAGAGGTATCTGTATGATGGAAGAACGCAAGATTATTACTGCTGATCCGACTGCCCTGGGTCTGTTTGGCCTGGCTATGGTGACCCTGGTCGCTTCGTCACAGAAGCTGGGCTGGACAACTGGAACCAGCCTGGTCATCCCCTGGGCCATTTTCCTCGGTGCGGCCGCCCAATTGCTGGCTTGTCTCGGCGATGCCAAGAAGAATAATGTTTTCGGCGCGACTGCTTTTGGGGCCTATGCTTTCTTCTGGTTTGCTGTCGGCACCAGCTGGATGATCCAGGGCGGGGTATTCGGTGAGAAGCTGGCGGCTGCCGCGGATCCCCGGCAACTGGCGTTCGCCTTCCTGGGCTACCTGATTTTTACGTTGTATATGACAGTTGGCGCCACGGGAACGACAAAAGTCCTGCTGATCATCTTTGTTCTGATTGACTGCCTGTTCCTGGGCCTGGCCCTGAACGGATTTGGCATCATGCCGGAACTGGCACATCCGCTGGCTGCCTGGTCGGAATTGCTGATCGCCGTGTTCTCGTTTTACGGCTCGGCGGCAGCTGTGCTCAACAATCATTTTGGCCGGGTCATTCTGCCTCTGGGCCAGCCGCTGAAACTGATCAGAAAGGCCGTCTGAAAAGCTTTTTCGAGCAGCCTTGTGTCCGCTATCCTGAATCCGGTCCTGTATCCGGCGCCAGGGCTTCAGTCGTCCGGCCACGTCAACTGAGCAACTCGACAATTTCCGATTGATCTGCATCTTTAATATTATTTAGTTGCACAAAATTGTTTAAAATAGCCAATTTTACCGTCATATTTATTGACTTTTGCAAGTCATGTGATATAATCCGTCATATAATAATCCTGGCTGACAGAGAGGTCACTGCTTGTTTCTCCGGAAACATCAAGCAAGGGCCTCTCTTTTTTGCGCTTGTCAGTGTTGATACCCAGCTCAGTGGCAGATTGTCAGCCAACTTAGCCAGCTAGATTTGAAATGATGGAGGATAACCTATGAACACGCTTAATGCCGGTGACATTGCCTGGATGCTGACCTCGTCGGCGCTAGTCCTTGTTATGACGCCCGGCCTGGCCTTCTTTTATGGCGGCCTGGTCAAACGCAAAAATGTCATCAATACCATGATGGCCTCAGCAATTTTAATGGGATTGGCCTCGGTCTTATGGGTTCTGATTGGTTTTTCGCTGTCATTCAGCGGCTCCGGATTGGTGATTGGTGACTTGCACTGGTTCGGACTGAATCTGATTGAAGGTATCGATGCGGCCAAATATGCGCCAACCACTACAACCTTTGCCATTTTCCAGATGATGTTTGCGATTATCACTCCGGCCCTGATCTCCGGCGCTGTTGCAGAGCGGATGCGCTTTTCATCCTGGCTGATATTCGCCGCGATCTGGTCCGTTCTGGTGTACTATCCGCTGGCTCATATGGTCTGGGGCGGCGGCTATCTGATGAGGCTCGGTGCGCTTGATTTTGCCGGCGGCAATGTTGTTCATATCAGCTCCGGTGTCAGCGCGCTGCTGGCTGCCATATTGCTCGGCAAGCGCAAAAATTTCGGCCGGGCCAAGTATCATCCGCATCATGTGCCTTTTGTATTCCTCGGGGCAGCCCTGCTCTGGTTTGGCTGGTTCGGTTTTAACGCGGGCAGTGCCGGTGCGGCCAATGCCCTGGCCTCACACGCTTTCCTGACGACCAATACATCGGCTGCTGCCGCGATGCTTTCGTGGTTATTGATTGAAAAGCTGACTGTCAGAAAAATGACCCTGGTCGGTGCCTCAACGGGCCTGGTGCTGGGCCTGGTGGCAATTACGCCAGGGGCCGGCTTCGTTCCAGTCTGGGCCGCCCTGATTATCGGCGCCCTGGCCAGCCCGATATCCTATTTCTTCATTACCAAAGTCAAGGCAAAATTCGGTTATGATGATTCGCTGGATGCTTTTGGGTGCCATGGCATCGGTGGTATCTGGGGCGGAATCGCCACCGGTCTGTTTGCCCTGAAAGGTTTCAATCCGGATCCGGCCCTTGATGCTGTCCGCTGGAACGGTCTTTTCTTTGGAGATAGTGCGTTGCTGCTCCGTCAGCTCTTGTCAATTGTGATTACCATCGGCATTGCCCTCACCGGTACCCTGGTGGCCCTGGGGATTACCCGGCTCGTCAATGGCAAGCTGCGGGTGACAACCCGTGAAGAGGACCTCGGGCTGGACCTGGCTGAACATGACGAATCCGCTTATCCGTCTTTCCATGGCATGGACTGACCAGGTATCGTTCCGGGCCCTGCCAGGCCATGAACCTGGCAGGGTCCGGACTCTACGCTCTACGCTCCGGACTCTACGCTCTACGCCCTATGCCGTGCGGCGACTCGTGGCCAGATAAGTCATGGCAGTACGAACTGCAGTCCGAGACCCAAAACGGCAGGCTCACCCACTTGAGGAGGATCCCATGAAAAAAATCGAAGCCTATATCAAACCTGATAAGCTCGAAGATGTGAAAGAAATTTTGAAAGACATCGCAGTAAATGGCCTGAGTATCAGCCAGATCATGGGCTGTGGCAATCAGATGGGCTGGAAGGAATTTGTCCGCGGTTCAGAAGTTGACTATCACTTCCTGCCTAAAATCAAGGTTGAACTGGTTGTGCTCGACAGTCAGGTCGAGCTGGTGGTCAGGAATATCTGTGACATCGTCCGGACTGGTGAAGTCGGTGACGGCAAGATCTTCATTTATGATGTGCTGGATGCCATCCGCATCCGGACCGGGGAACGGGGTAATGCCGCCCTGACCTGAGCCGGATGATCCTGCGGATGTCGCCGCCAGGCTGTTCTGCTGACTTATTTCAATTATTACCAGCCAGGCCGGTCCAGTTTGAACCAGCCTGGCTATTTGTCGGTAAACCGGCTTTTACCTGTCACCAGGATCGTTCTGGCAGGCGTTGTTTCGGGTTACCCGATATTTTGTTGGTACGCCGGCTTTTTGCCTGCCGCCATCAGCCACGTTTTCGCCCCGGCCTGATTTTGTTATAATGGGATCGTGTGAATAGAAGCAATTACTCGATCAAACAGTTACTCAATTGGAGCAGCCTGGTCAAGCCAATTGAAGCAGCCGGGTTTATTCAGTTGAAGCCGGTGGAGGATGACTCATGGATGGCGGATTGATCCTGGATAGTGGACTGATCCTGAACGGAACGCTGCCCGATATGGTGCAGGCGGTTCTGTCATTGCTGCTGGCGGTTGCCTGTGGCTTTGTGATTGGTATTGAGCGCAATTATCAGGGCCGGTCGGCTGGCCTGAGCACCTATATGCTGGTCAGTGCCGGATCCTGCCTGTTCGTGCTGATCGGCAACAGCATTGCCAATATGGATAGTGGCCGGATCGTGGCCCAGGTCGTAACCGGTATCGGCTTTCTCGGGGCTGGCTGTATTATCAAGGATGGCATGACCGTCAAGGGCTTTACAACCGCCGCCACAATCTGGTGTTCGGCGGCGATCGGCAGCCTGTGCGCCTACCAGCATCTGCTGCTGGCGATAATCGGGACTATTTGCGTCCTGCTGATCAATCTGCTCTTTCACCCCCTGGCCCTGCTGATTGAACGGCGCAAGGCCTACGACCGGAAAGATGACCTGGTGATCTGTTCAATTACCTACCGCTGTCCGGCCAGCCAGCATGATGCCTTCCAGCGGGCTATCAGCGAACGCAGCCGGTCCCGGATTTTTGCGGTCGGTGGCGTGGAGTGGCAGGCGGTCGATCCGCAGCTGCCCCCGGATGAGCAGCTGCTGCAGGTCAGCATGACCCTCAAGTCGCGCTATTCATACCTGGATGATCTGATGCAGCTGGTAGCCCAGACGCGTTATGAGGTTAACGTGCTGGCTGTGGACTGGATTGTCCAGTGATTATAGGATCATGGTTCGGCATCGAAATTGAATATGATCAATAATCACTAAACAAACGATGATAAACAACCCATTTCGATGGTTTCAATAGGTCGTTTTCCAAGTTTTTTCCGTTATTGTGTCCAGAAAACAGCCCCAGTCCACTTTTTTATTTTTACAGAGCCTAAACCGCTTTTTTTCGTTGAAAACAGACCATTTTTCGGGTAAAATGATGAACGATGCAACCTATCACGCCCCAATATAAACAGGAGGATAGAAACATGGCAATTAAAGTAGGTATCAACGGTTTTGGCCGCATCGGCCGTATGGTGTTCCAGGCTATCTGCGACCAGGGTCTGCTCGGTACGGAAATCGACGTCGTGGCGGTGGCTGATGTTTCAACAGATGCTGACTACTTCGCATACCAGATTAAGTATGACTCCACTCAGGGCAAGTTCAAGCACGCAGTCTCCACCACCAAGAGCAGCGCCGACGCCAAGGAAAATGACGTGATCGTGGTCAATGGCAACAAGATCCAGTGCGTCATGGCCCAGCGTAATCCGGCCGACCTGCCGTGGGGCGCGATGGGAATTGAATATGTAATCGAATCCACCGGCCTGTTCACTGATTCCGAAAAGGCCGCCGGCCACATCGCCGCCGGTGCCAAGAAGGTCATCATTTCCGCTCCTGGCAAAGGCGCTGTCAAGACCATCGTCATGGGCGTCAATGAAGGCGAATATGATTCCGCACAGCATAATATCGTTTCCAACGCCTCCTGTACCACCAACTGTCTCGCTCCGCTCGTCCATGTCATCCTCAAGGAAGGCATCGGCGTCGAGCAGGGCCTGATGACCACCATCCACTCCTACACTGCCACCCAGAAGACCGTTGACGGCCCTTCCAAGAAGGACTGGCGCGGCGGCCGTGCGGCAGCCATCAACATCATCCCGTCGACCACCGGCGCGGCCAAGGCCGTCGGTGAAGTGCTCCCGGTCGTCAAGGGCAAGCTGACCGGCATGTCCTTCCGCGTCCCGACCCCGACCGTATCGGTTGTTGACCTGACCTTCACCGCTTCCCGCGACACCTCAATCGAAGAAATCGACGCCAAGCTCAAGGAAGCCTCCAGGACCTACATGGCCGGCATCCTCGGCTTCACCGACGAAGAGCTCGTCTCCACCGATTTCATCCATGATCAGCGCTCCTCGATCTATGACTCGCTGGCCACCCTGCAGAACAATCTCAAGGGCGAAAAGCGCTTCTTCAAGGTCGTTTCCTGGTACGACAATGAATGGGGTTATTCCAACCGCGTCGTCGACCTCGTCCGCTTCATGGGCAAGAAAGACGGCA
>CAYVHB010000037.1:0-27807 GCA_964450865.1 uncultured Oscillospiraceae bacterium
TAGACAAACCTGCTGTAGAAATACAGTAAGGCGGTTTGCTTCTACCCTACGAGCGTACGCTTGTCGAGGCGCTTCAGGATCAGAATATCTTCCGCCAGCTGGCAAACGTCATCACAACCTCAAGCGGAGATCGTAAAATCCCGGTCGTCGCCAGTCATGGAACCGCCAGTTGGGTTGACGAGGAAGGCCTGATAACGGATTCGGATGACGTGTTCACTCAGGTTACAATCGGTGCCTACAAGCTGGCGACCATGATCAAGGTTTCTGAGGAGCTGCTGAAAGACAGCGTGTTCAATCTGGAATCTTACATCGCTCGCGAGTTTGGCCGCAGGATTGGTACTGCTGAGGAATCTGCATTCTTTATTGGCAATGGCACCGGCAAGCCTACCGGTATCTTCAACGCGACGGGTGGTGCCCAGGTCGGAGTGACAGCAGCAAGCCCAACCGCATTTACTGTCGATGAGGTCATCGACCTGTACCATTCGCTCAAGGGACCTTATCGCAAAAACTCGGTATTTGTGACGAACGACGCAACGGTTAAGGCGATCCGCAAGCTCAAAGACGGCAGCGGACAGTACCTGTGGCAACCGTCGCTTACCGCAGGCGAGCCAGACACGATCCTCAATCGGCCGATCAAGACTTCGGGGCATGTGCCGACGATTGCAGCATCCGCTAAGGTCATCGCTTTTGGCGATTTCAGCTACTACTGGGTCGCTGATCGCCAGGGTCGAGTGTTCCAACGGCTTAACGAATTGTACGCGGCCAATGGCCAGGTCGGTTTTCGGGCGACTCAGCGGGTGGATGGCAAGCTGATTCTGCCCGAAGCGATCCAAGTACTGCAAATGAAAGCATGAGGTGACGGAGCATGAGTAATGTCAAAAACTACACCGAACAGGGCGGCGACAGCACCGTCATTGGCGGCACCCTGGACGTCGTCAATGGTGGCAAGTTAACCTTTACCGGCACTGAACTGAAGCCGGCAGCATATCAGGCCAACAGCGAAGCGACCACAATCGCCGGACTGGTTGCCGACTTCAATAGTCTTTTGGCCAAGCTCATCGCAGCCGGTCAGATGGCCGAGTCGTAAACAAAAACTCAAGGAGAGGAAGGTGCTTGCCTGATGGTTAGAATAATCACCCCTGTCGCAACTGAACCCATAACTCTGGCCGAAGTCCGGCAGCACCTTCGTCTTCCGGGGAATGAGGTCGAGGATACGCTGCTGATGTCCCTGATCACAACTGCTCGGTCGTACTGTGAAAACTACACACGTCGTGCCTTGTCAGAGCAGACCCTGGAAGTTTATCCGGATCGTTTCCCCAGTGCTGATCCGATTGAACTGCCGTACCCGCCACTTCAAAGCGTGACCGAGATCGGCTACAAGGACAGCACCGGTGAGGAGACGATTCTTACGCCTTCGGACTACCTTGTGAATACGGACTGCGAACCTGGCCGGATCCTGCCAGCCGTTGGTACGAGCTGGCCAGCGTTCACGCCCTATCCCACTTCACCGGTTCGGATCCGGTTCGTTGTCGGTTATGAGGAACTGCCTGTTTCCATTCGATTGGCGATGCTCTTGCTGATCGGGCACTGGTACGAAAACCGAGAGGCGACCGGTACCGCCAACAGTGTGATTGACTTTTCAGTTCACTCACTGCTGGCACCCTATCGCATGGAGGTGTTCTGAGATGGAAGCAGGAAAGCTTAGGCACAGCATCACCATTCAGGTTATGAACACCAACGAGACCTGGTCCGATCTGGTCACCTGTCAGGCTCAGGTCAACGGCCTGTCCGGTAACGAGTACTGGGCAGCATCGGCTGAGCAGGCGCAAAACAGCGTGGATTTCGTTGTGCGCTATACCACGACTCTGGCTGCTATAGTCCCGCAGACTACTCGAATCCTGTTCCGTGGCGATCGCTACGATGTGCAAAGCATCGATAATTTCATGTACCAGAACCGGTCACTCAAGTTTAGGACGGTGATGCAACATGGACGTTAACGGGTTGGCAGCAGCGATTGAGCGTGAATTGCAGTCGTATTCTGACACCATTTCCGAAAAAATCGGCGAGGCGGTTGAGACAGTAGCAAATGAGGTCAATGACGAGATCAAGCGCCGGGTCACATTCCAGCAGCCAACCGGCAAATACGTGAAAGCATTCCGGATCAAAAAGATCAACACCGGCAGCAAGCAAAACCACAGCCGTGTCTGGCATGTTGTTGGGCCGCATTACCGACTGGCGCATCTGTTGGAACATGGCCACGCATTAAGAAACGGCGGTCGAGCCAGGGCTTACCCACACATCAAGTATGGTGAGGAACTGGCCGAGCGACGCATGCAGGAACTCACGGAACAGGCGGTGCAGGATGCTGGACGTTAAAGCTTTATTGGAACAGACCGGACTGCCGGTCCGCGAACAACGGTTTCTCGGTGTCATGCCTTTGCCAGCGATCGTCTATTCCGACGATGTGGAAATCGGCGGTGCGGACCTTAGGAACAATCTGCTCACCCATACTATCGGCATCGAGTTCTATGCAGAAGCAATCGATTCTTCAAATGAAGCCAAGATCGAGCAGCTCCTGGACAACCTGCCGATCCAATACACCCGCCGTCGTGACTGGATTGAGAGCGAAAAGCTGTTCTCGACAGTCTACGAATTCTTAATCACAGAAAGGAAATAAACGTTATGTCGACCAATGGTGAAAAAATCATTCTGGGCAGCGGTAAGCTGTACGTCACCGAGTACAGCGGCGCGATCCCAGCCGATAACCTTCTCGAAGCCGCCGGAAATCTACTGGGTTACATCCAGGGCGGTGCTACCCTCAGTTACAAACCGACCTTCTACCTGGCCGAGGACGACCTGGGTCTCGTCAAAAAGCAGATTCTGACCAAGGAGGAGGTGTCGCTCAAGAGCGGGATCATGACCTGGAACGGCGACACTTTGAAACGGCTGGTTTCCACTGCCCGAGTCACAGAAAATGGCGTGACCAACAAGCGCCTGGTCAAAATCGGCGGCGTGGGCAACCAGGACGGCAAGCGCTATATCGTCCGGTTCGTCCATGAGGATGCCACCGATGGCGATGTTCGCGTGACGATTGTCGGCGGGAACCAGGGTGAACTGGCCCTGTCGTTTGCCAAGGACAAGGAAACCGTCATCGATGCCGAGTTCATCGCAGTGCCGCACGATTCCGAGGGCACCCTGGTACTTTTCGAAGAGGACATCGCCGGTCTGGTCGCTCTGACCGTCACGTCTGTCGCCGGTGCTACTACTGGCAAGACAGCTATTACGGTCGTACCGGCGTTGGATTATACCAACACCTATGTCTACAAGACCGGATCCAGCCTGACCCTGCCTGCTTTCAATGACGACCTGTCCACCGGCTGGACTGCCTGGGATGGGGCTTCGGAGATCACGGCCACGACCGGTCAGGAGATCGCAATCGCCGAAATCGACGGCGGTAAGCTCTGCCAGGCAGCCGGCAAGACCACAGTTGTGGCCAAGGCGTAAGGAGGACTGATCCATGCTGGACTTTACACAATCAGCCAAGCGCTTTCTGGCTGTGAACTTGATCGACAATCAGCAGATTCGTGTGCGTATGCCCACCAAGCGTGTCTTTGATGCGCTGATGGGGTTGCGCGACCGGCTGTCCGGACAGATAACGGACGATGCTGGGCAGCTTGATGAGATCTATGGACTGATCGCTATCGTCCTCTCGAACAATCTGGAACACACCGAAATCACGCACGAGTATCTGGCTGAGCTCTTCGATATAGAGGATGTTCAGACATTTTTCCAAGCCTACATGGCCTTTATCAGCGGAGTTGTGTCGGACCCAAACTCCAAATCCCCTCAATCCCCGACACCGGAGTCGAACAGCATTACCGGTGCCTAACACAGTGGGAACGTCTGGTCCATGACCATACCGGCCTGAATTTCAGAGAAATCGGCGATCTGCAATTGGATGAGTATCTCGGCCTACGCCGGGACGCTTACTTGTTTCTGCTTCAGGAGACCGAAGAAGGTCGAAAACATCTGGAGCAGTGCTGGATCATGGACCAGACTTCCCCGGATCGAGGGGCACTACGCGAACGACACGGCCGACGCAAAAGGAGGTGAGCGGTATGGCCAAAGGCATCAAGGGCATCACAGTCGAGATTAATGGCAATACCGCGCCACTCGACAAAGCCCTGAAAAACGTCAACTCCACAGCCAAGAGCCTGCAGAGCGAACTTACTGCAGTGGAAAAGGGTTTGAAACTGGACCCTAACAATATCACTTTAACCGCACAGAAGAGTCAGCTCCTCAAGGAAGAGATCGCAGCGACCAAGGAGAAACTGGATGCCCTCAAGGCTGCTCAGGTTCAGGTCAAGGCGCAGTTCGCCGCGGGGACGATTAATCCGGAACAGTACCGTGCTTTCCAGCGCGAACTGGAAACAACAAAGATCAAGCTGAATGGCCTGAAGGAAGAAAGCAAGTCCGTGTCCGTTATTGGCACGGCTTTCGCTGCGGTCAAAGAAAAGGTTCAGGCGGTTCTGGATAAGCTAGCTCCGGTCGCCAACGGCATCAAGAAGGTCGGCGAGGTTTCGGCTAAACTGGCTGTCGGCGGTATGAAAGTGGTCGGCGGTGCGGTGAACGGTGCGGCACAGGCACTCAAAGCCTACACAGCCGGCGCGGCTGCGGCTGGTACGGCAGTGACGGCGATGACCGTGAAGGCGGCCACGGCAGCGGACGAAATCAATACGCTGTCCAAGCAGACCGGACTCTCTACTGACCAGATCCAGAAGTTCCAGTTTGCCAGCGAAATCATTGATGTTCCGATGGAGACCCTAACCGGATCCATGGCCAAGCTGACCAGGAACATGGCTGCTGCCACTGACCCGACTAAAGGCGCAGGTAAAGCTTTCTCTGAATTGGGTGTCAAGGTTCGTGACAGTCAGGGTAACCTCAGAAGCAATCAGGATGTGTTCAACGATGCCATCTTGGCTCTGGGCAAGATGGAGAACGCGACCGAACGTGATGCGCTGGCGATGCAGATTTTCGGCAAGTCCGCGCAAGACCTCAATCCCCTGATCCTGGGCGGAGCAGATGCGCTGAAGCAACTGGGCGACGATGCCGACCGGGCCGGACTGATCATGTCGCAGGATGCGCTGGATAACCTGAACGGATTCCGGGATAGCCTCGATGTGCTGCAGTCAAGCGCCGGCGCTGCGGGCAATGTTCTAGCCGGATCGTTTGCCGGCGGTATGAAATCGTCGGTTGATATTCTGAACCGCCTGATCCCGCAGGTGACCGACTCGTTGGCCCAACTGTTAAGCGGCGAGAATATGGCACAAGCGCAGCAGAAACTGACGTCGGACCTAACCATAGGATTTTCACAGCTGATCAGCGATTTTGGCAAACAGCTGCCAACTTTCCTTGACGGATTCAATGCGGTGATCATCTCACTAGTGACTGCGATCATTGCGGTTCTACCACAGGCGATCAACACCATCCTGCCAACGCTGATTCAGGGCTTAACGGATCTGGTCAGCGGACTGTTGCCTCAGATCCCGATCCTGCTGCCGATCTTGCTGAATGCTGCCATCCTGCTCTTCATGGGCTTGATCAATGGCTTGAGTGTGGTAATTCCGCAGCTCGTTGCTATGCTGCCGGCGCTGATTCAGCAGCTAGGCAATACGATCCTGGTTAATCTGCCGATCATTATACAGGCCGGCATACAGCTACTGGTCAGCCTGATACAGGGTCTGGCGCAAACTATCCCACAGCTGATCCCGATCGCTATCGATGCGGTGTTCCTGATCATGGAAACACTGCTGGATAATCTGGATTTGCTGATCGATGCGGGCATAGACCTGATCCTGGCCGTTGCCTTTGGCCTGATTGACGCCCTGCCTAGGCTGGTCGAGAAGATCCCGGTAATCATCGAAAAGCTGGTGCTGGCGATCATGAACAACCTGCCAAAAATCATTGATGCTGGGCTAAAGATCATCGTTGCTCTAGCTGGAGCACTGATCACGAATATTCCAGTTTTGGTTGGCAAGATCCCGCAGATCCTGGACTCGCTGAAAACCGGATTCATGAACATGCTTTATCGGATCAAGGACATCGGCGCGGAGCTGATCTCAGGACTCTGGGGCGGCATACGGGACAAGTTCAGCTGGCTCACGGACAAGATTCGAGGATTTGCCGGCGATGTTCTGGGTTCGATCAAGCGGTTCTTCGGTATCAGTTCACCTTCCAAGGAGACCCGCCGGTTTGGTGATTTCATCTCCCAGGGATTGGCCCTGGGTATCACAGACGGTGCAAAAGGCGTGTTGGGCTCGGTCAATAAGTTGACAGCGGATGCCATGTCCGCATTCGGCAATCTGGATCTTTCTGCTTCAGCCGGGCTCCAATGGCAGAACAGCCTGGATAGCCAAACTGAACCGAAGAATGTGGCGGACCAAGCAATGCCGGCAGCCAGCAACACAACCATCAACCTGAATGGTAATTACAGCTTCCGGGACAGAGACGACATCGAGTATTTCATGAACCGGATTGAACTGGCTGTGAGGAGGGTCTGACATGACGATTAACGGAATTGACATTGCCTCCTTCGGAGCGATGCTTCTGGCCAAGAACATCACCAACCATGATGTGGTTCAGGTCTATGACTGGCTGGACGGTGCATCGAGCCCGGTATTCTCACGAACTGAGCAAAGATTCAAGGACATCTCTCTGACAATCCTTCTGGAAGCAGTATCGGAATCGGAGACGGAGCAACAATTTTCGAGCTTGACCCTGGCATTGAGGGACTGTGTCGTAGCATTTTCAGGAATGAACAAGCTGCATTCGTGCCATTTCAAAGGTAAAGCTGAGCCGAAAAGGCTGACAGCAAAGGCCTGGCTGGTGGAGATTGAACTTCTATGCCACAAAACTTATCTGCCTGAGGTGGTCGTTTATGCCAACGGAGTAAGCCATAAGATTATTACCAGTCTCGGTTCGCAGCCATCGCCATGCCTGATCACAGTCACACCTCCAACGGCGATCACGGAATTTGTGATTTATGGCTTGGGATCTGGTGAAATTCGGATCAAAAATCTCACGGCTAATGTGCCGCACGTGATCGACGGCTACCTGTTTCGCTATTTGAAAAATGGCACGAACGATATCGCTAACTACAACGCTTTTGAGTGGCCTGCATTGCCGGTTGGAACGACTGACGTGCTGTTTAGTCACTCAACGGCCAATGTCACCATCCAGTACTTTCCCATTTTCAACTGAAAGGAGGGGCAAACTTGCTGAAGCTCTTGAATGAAAGCGGGGCCATGGTTGCCCTTCTAACTCAACTAATGGACTATTCCGTAGAATCGGACCTTTCTACCGCGGATAAGCTGATCAGCTTCAAAGTACCAAAAACCGCTACATCTCGGGCGCTTTTGAAGCAGGAGTATTTCCTGCGGTCGGACACAGATGAGTATGTGATTAAGGAGGTCAACACTAGCGACGAGAGCTTCTATGAGGTGTTCGGAAAGCTCAACCTCGACAGCCTGCGCGGCAAGGCGTATCTTGTTTACGAAACCGACTCTATCACGTTAAGTTCGGTCATATCTGCCGTTACATCAGGAACTGCCTGGACGTATCAACTGGTTGATGCCAATACCAAACTGAGAACTCTGAAACTGACCAATGTATCTGCTCATCAGATTATTCTGGAGTGCTGTTCAGTTTACGGCTGTGAGGTTTGGTTCGATACCCTGAACAAGATCGTCAGGTTCTATGCGCAGCGTGGCCAGGACCGAGGGGCTTACGTCTATAGCGAACTGAACCTCAGGGATAGCGAGTACCAGTCGGACACCTACGACCTGACAACCCGGCTTTATCCCTATGGCAAGGATGGCCTTTCGATCGCATCAGTCAATGGCGAGCTGGAATACATCGACAATACACAATACACGACGAAAGTGATCGAGCGGTACTGGCTTGATGACCGGTATACAAACAGCCAAGCCCTCTATGACGATGCGCTGGTGCTCCTGGATCGGCTCAGCAAGCCACGAGTGTCGTTTCGGGTGGATGTGATTAACCTTGTCGGCAGCCGTCCTGAGTATAGCATTTTGGATTTTCAGCTGGGTGACACGGTCCGCATTTTCGACAAGGTCAATCAGATCATGGACACTCAGCGGATTGTTCGCCTGGTCGAGTACCCGCTGACGCCGGAGAAGAACAAGGCGGATTTTTCCAACTCCCCTGTCAAGTATAGCGGCAACAATGCCAAGCAGATCGCTGACCTTGGCCAGATCCTGAGCAGCACCACATCTGACCTAAATGGAGCAATTGATCAGGTTACAGCACTGATTATCAATGGAGAAGCTGGCAATGTAGTCACCCGTTACGATGACAACAATAAGCCATACGAAATTCTGATCATGGACACGGCTGACATCAACACGGCTATCAAGGTCTGGCGCTGGAACTTAAGTGGTCTCAGCTTTTCCTCGACCGGATACGCTGGACCATACACAATCGCGATCACCATGGATGGCCAGATTGTCGCCAACTTCATCACGACCGGTACCCTGTCCGCTGAGCGAATCGGTGCGCATAGCTTAACGGCGGATAAACTGGTTGCAGGTACAATTACCGCAGAAAGCGGTGTTATTGCCGATCTGGCAGTCACTAATGCCAAAATCGCAAGTGTCGACGCAGCCAAGATCAATTCCGGATACATCTCATCTGATCGGATTGATGCAGGAAGTATCTCGGCTACTAAGCTTGCAGCAGGATCCGTTACGACGGACAAACTGGCAGCCGGGGCGGTAACTGCCGAAAAGATCCTGGCCGGAGCGATTGTTGCAGGCTCGGCGATCATCACCGATGGTGCGATCACGTCGGCCAAAATCGGTAACGCACAGATTACGACTGCGAAGATTGCCACAGGTGCCATTACCAATGCTCTGATCGAAACCGGTGCCATCGGTACGGCTCAGATTGCTGACGGCTCGATCACCGATGCCAAGATTGTCGGCTTGACTGCCAGCAAGATCACTGCAGGTACAATCGATGCAGCCAACATTAATGTCATCAACCTGAGCGCCGATAATCTGACAGTGGGCACGATCAACGGTCAGAGAATCGGTGACGGTGCGATTTCAACAGACAAGTTGGCTGCGGCTGCTGTGACGACTGGAAAGGTAGCACTTAGCGCCATCACAGCAGACCTGATAGCTGCCGGAGCGGTTACGGCTGATAAGATCGTTGCAGCGGCGATTACCGGCGATAAGATTGCCGCAGCAACCATAACAGCAAACAAACTGGTGGTGGGCACGATTACGGCAGCCAGTGGCATTATAGCCGATGCTGCCATCACCACGGCGAAGATCGCAGATGCTCAGATCACCTCGGCGAAAATCATCAGCCTTGACGCCGGCAAGATCACGACAGGATCACTTGATGCGGCAAGAATCTCGGCCGGCAGCTTAACTGCTGACAAACTGGCAGCAAACACGATCACGGCAGCCAGCGGTGTCATCGCGGATGCTGCCATCACCAGTGCAAAAATCGTCAGTCTGGATGCCAGCAAGATCACCGCTGGCATCCTGGATGCCGCTAGAATTGATGCCGGAAGCATTACAGTGGATAAACTGCACGCTCTGGCCAAGAATCTGGTCAACAACTATTCCCGTACCAGTGATCTGACCGGCTGGACAGCTACGGATGGCAGCATCGTCACAGACGCCACATTAAGTGCGCCTGTTCATCGGGTAACGACCACAACCAACCGCCAAATCTACTCAGATTACTTTGAAGTGGATCCAAGCAAAACGTACAAGGTCACGCTGTCGATCAAATGTGACAGTGCGGACGGTACGCGGTATTTCGGGCTTCATGCGGTCGACAAGGACGGTACCAGCATTTCTGTAATACCCTTTACGGTCAGCTCAAGGACATTCGGCGGAGCAACATCAAACTTCTACTTCTGGAGCAAAGGTGGAACAACCGGCGGCTGGTTGAATATGGAGGCGTATATCCTTGGGTGTTATGTTGACAGCCAGTCTGTTGTGCCTGAGGGCAAAATCGTCACCAGCCATTGTCGAATGCCGGCCAACTGTCACCGCGTAAGGCTCAGATACTTGAACTACGGCACAGCTGGAACTTCCAGAGTTTCGGATCATTTCAGCCCAACGGTTACGGCAGTCGATTCTGGAGCCATCCGAGCTGAGAATGTCATAGCTGGGCTTCTACAATCGGTGACTGGCAACTCGTGGATTAGCCTGGACAACGGGCAATTTTCATTCGGCAATGGAGCCTTGGCATGGAACGGATCAAGCCTATCTGCGCAAGGAACGTTCGAGGCGGTGTCCGGCACATATCTGGCTAAGCTTGATGCGGGTGCAGTGAAGCTATCTAGCTCTGGCGTTGAGCTTGGTTATTTTTCGATCCAAACCGCAGGGCCTGCCGGGCCATGGATAACCGCAGCAGCCGGCGCGTCTAAGATTAACCTGGCCAAACTCGTAGGGACAAGCCTTTACACAGCCTATCAGATTGATTGGGGCACAACAGGCGGAACATCAGCAACACACCGGTTTTGGGGCACCGTAACTCTTAATGGGAATGCACTTTATACCGGTCCCATTACCAGTGGAGCGATCGCTGCCGACGGTGTCGTTTCTTGTTGGCGGGTGGAGCCGCATTTGGACAACAACGACCGATGCGGCACGACAACCAAGCGCTGGCAAGCGGTACATGCACTAGAAGGTTATTTTAACAATCTGACCATCGGCTCAAGTACCTGCTGGGCTGCCGGTAGCATGTCACTGACAACAGCGTCGTGGACGACCGTTTCCTTCGGGAAAACCTTCCCGTCTGCGCCGAGGGTGTTTGGGCAATATACTCACGACTTTACTGGTGATATCGGGATGCTCAAAATCAGAAATATATCGACAACTGGTTTTCAAGCGACAATCGGTGGCTCCGGGTTTTCCGGTATAGCCGCCAACTGGTTCGCCATTCTCGTATAGGAGGGAGTTTGATGGCACTTCAAAAAACAATCACAGACGACAAAGGCATCACTGCAACTTATTTTCGCGTAGCGGCAATCATCGAGCAGTACACATCAGATATTCCGGTAATCACAGTGCAGCTATTTGGTTATGCTGATGCGACTTACCGGGACCGGGAAAAACTGGGAGGAGTCCAGAGTCTAGCAAACTCATTCAAAGAAGTCTACCTTTCAGCAGCAGATGAACTGGGGTATACGAGGACAGATATCTACAAGAGACTGGCAGCGGAGATACCGGAATTCACCGGATCCAAAGAGATTTAGGAGGGCTTATGCGATTTACGATTGACAAAACAATTCTGGAGCAGTTGCTCAATTACCTTGTAACCAAGCCATACAGCGAGGTGGTACAGATGATCGCCAATGTTCAACAGGACATTAAGGCGGTCGAGGAACAACCTGATCCTGAATCAAATAGCTAAATCCTGATCTTCACGATCAGAAACATCAAGAGCCTGAGGGCTCTATTTTTATGGAGGAAAACACCATGTCGAAAAGAAAGACCAACCTCTCACTCGTCGGTCATGCTATCGCCAGACTCGGCACCGGATATATCTACGGCACCTATGGCCATGTACTGACCGAAGCACTGCTATCGGCAAAACAAAAGCAGTATCCGCTCAAGGTTACTCCCTACCTTTCATTCATCCGCGCCAACTGGCTGGGCAAGCCGGTCCAGGACTGTGTCGGCCTGATCAAGGGTCATTACTGGACTGATGATGACGGCAAGATCGTCTACAAGCTGGACGGCCTGTCGGATGTGTCCGCCAATGGCCTTTATAATGCCGCCTCAGAAAAGGGTCCGGTTACCACAATGCCCGAGATCAAGGGCCTGATTGTCTCAAAGAACGGTCATGTCGGTGTCTATATCGGTAACGGTGAGGTCATCGAGGCGCATGGCACCAAGTCTGGAGTCATCAAATCCAGGCTGACGAAAACCGTCAATGAAACCGGCTGGACCCGCTGGTTCAAGTGTCCGTTCATTGATTATGTCGCTGAGGTTGAAAACAAACCGGTCGGTACATATGTGGTGCAGAAAGGTGATTCGCTCTGGTTAATAGCACAAAAGCTGCTGGGCGACGGTAATCGGTATCTGGAACTGGCCGATCTCAATAGCATCGCCACACCATACACGATCCATGTCGGTCAGGTGCTTTCGATCGACGGTGCCAGGCTGTACACAGTAAAGGTCGGCGACAGTCCATGGCGGATTGCCCAGGATCTGCTTGGTGATGGCCGGCGCTACGCTGAGATTGTGCAGCTGAATAGCCTGAAAGAACCCTACACCATCTACACCGGTCAGATTTTAATGATTCCGAGAAAGTGAGGAACGAAAATGAACAAGACGCTCATGATTAAAGATTCAGTGCTGGTGGCGCTCTCAGTGGCTGGTAGTTTCATGGCCAGAGCACTGGGAGGGTGGGATACAGCATTGCAGACACTTGTTATCCTGATGGCGATCGATTACATCACCGGGATCCTGATCGCTGCTGTCTGGCAGAAATCCAGCAAGTCGAAAACCGGTGCGCTGGAGTCACGCGCCGGCTTCAAAGGGCTGGTCCGCAAAGGCTTGATTTTACTGGTCGTGTTGATCGGCGTACAGCTGGACGCGATCCTCGGTCTGCAATCGTTCTGCCGAACAGCAATCGTCCTGTTCTTCTGCGGCAATGAGGGGCTGTCGATCGTGGAGAACTTAGGTATTATGGGCTTGCCTCTCCCCGACTTTGTAAAACGCAAGTTTGAACAGCTGAAAGAAAAAGGTAATCCTGATGTAAATTTTCCCTCTGAATAATTTAGCAGTTATATCAGCAGTTTTTGTTATCGCATAAAAGACGAATTCACCCATTGGCCGTTAACAACAAGCGCGAGCTGAATCTGGGGGTATGACGCATTAATAAAGCCCGGCATAAAGAGGAGCAGCGGTGAATAAATAATCCGCATGGACAGGGAACTAAGCTTGGACAGTGATTTCAGTCCTGGTTATAGACCAGCTGCCATTGAAAGTGATGTCAAAATCAAGCAAGCCAAAGCCTTCGAGGCCGCCAAAGTAGACAAAGGCGTCCATAGTCATTGTCTTTTCTTTGATGCTGATTTTGTCCATGATGATTAAGGCGCCATCCGTGAATTGCCCGCCGGCACCTTGGATATAACCATCGGCGATGAGCTCGTCCTTTGTCTTGTCGAGTACTTGCAAATTGTATTTCTCCAGGCCTTGGAGGAAACGGGTCTTGTCCGCGGCCGTCAGTCCGGCCAGCCGAGTCGTGTCGACCGCCAGGTACTTCAGTTTCCGACGGTCGAAATCCTGCTCATTTGCCAGATAATCAACAACGAACAGGTAGCCGGAAACGGGATCTCCCTGGATTGCCGGCGATGTCGGGGTGGGTGTGCCGGTTGAAGCGGGATCGGGCAAGTAAACCCCGAAGAAGTACTGGCAGGTGAAAGTTGAGTCGTCCGTTTCGAAGCTCGTTTCCAGTTCAACAATATATTGGCCTGGTTTGGCGGCATTCTGGAAAAGGTAAGTCTGGGGCTGCAGCCCTGAAGGCAGGAAATAAGGTATTTTTTCAAAGTTACTGTCATAGACCGTATATTGGCCATAGACCTTCAGGCCTTTTACAAAAGGAGTGAACGGCATGTCTTTTTCTGAGTTGAAATCGATTTCCAGCCATTGCAGCTTGTCGGCAACAGCTTGCGGGGTTACAGGCGCCATGCTGTCGGTCAGCTTCGACTGCTTGTCATAGCTGGATATCATATGGGCCATGGCCAGGCAGCGGCTCGCGCCGGACTGAACGGTCATCGTATAGTCCAGAGGCAAGCCATTCAGGCCGATCATGCCTTCATAGCTGAATACCGAGATCAGCTGATCGTACGTCTTGAAGCTGAGCTCGCTGTACATGCCCATCAGCCCGTTCTGCAGATATTGATGGCCGTCTTGGCTGAATAAGTAGAAATCATTGGGATACAATTCACGATCAGCGATCTGGATACTGATATAGCTGCCCATTTGATCCCGACTGATGCCAGGATAGGCCGTCGACTGCAATGAATGCTCCATGATGGCATCCAGAATAATTCGCTTCTGGTAGGTCTCCGTTATGACCATGCCCTGGACGACTTGGCCGCCAGACCAGGCGGTTAGGGTGATGTCTTTGGGCAACGTTTCGGTTGAAGTCAGTGTTTCGTTGGTCAGTTCAAATTCACAGGTTATCCGGTCGTCGAGCAGCCATACCCTGTACTTGCCAGCGGCAGTCTTGTCCTGCAGCATGGAGAGATAAATGTAGAAGCTGGCTGTGCCTTGGTTCTCCAGATTATGCAGGAGTCCGTCGAAGGCGGCATTTTTGGCAAAGGGAACGTGACGCCAGGTATCTTTCTTTTCATCGTATTTTTCGATCGCGTAGCGGCTGCCGTATTGGATCGCTGTACCGGACTGGTTCTGGATAATCAGCCTGATTTCGTTCGTGCCGGCCGGATAGCCGGAGGATTCCGGTTTGACAGTCACATTCTGGGGCAAGGTTGATTCCGCTCGCGGTTTGTAGCTTGGGTCGGGATTTTGCGGATTGGCCAGCAAACAGATGCCGATGGTTATAACGGCAGCGATAGCCACGACAGAAATCCAAAATGCAGGTTTCTTAAAGTTCAGGATATTGCGCACCCGCGATTTGGTGCCGCTTTCGCCAAACGCCAACGGGCTCAGGGCCAGGCTCCTCCTGTGCAGTGAAAGCCTGAGCAGGGTGCTGCTGTAATCGGATCGGGCCTGCTGGCCCAGGCGTTTCATGACAGCCTCATCGCAGCTCATTTCCATGTCCTGGCCCATCAGGAAGTAAGCCTGCCAGATGAAGGGATTGAACCAATTAATGGCGAGAACCAGGAAAGCCAGCGGTTTGATCAGATAATCGCGCCGGCGGATATGCGTCTGCTCATGGCTGAGCACGTAGGCGGCATCCTCCGGAACAATGCCGACAGGCAGGATGATGCGCGGGCGGAAAAATCCAAAGATAAATGGCGACGTGACAGTATCTGTTTCAAAGATGCGGCCCTGGATCAGGGTGGCATCTGAAAGGCTTCGCTTCAACTTGAGATAGGTCGTCGTTCCATAAATCAGCATGGCGGCGATGCCGGCCAGCCAGATGAACGCCGCGGCCAGTACGAACAAGGAAACTGCCGGTGCCCCAGCAGCAACGGCCGGCAAGCTCTCGGCAATTGTGCTGGTTGCCTGGGGCAGGTAGTCCGGCGCTGTCTGCAGGGCAGTGATTTTGTCAGGAACAAAAGCAAGGCCGCTTGGGCTGGTCGGGATATTCCAGCGCCTTAGTGTGTTCAAAATGCTGTATGCCGATTGAAATGACACCGGACATACCAGCCGGATGAAGACGACGGACCAGAGAGCGTACGAAATAGACTTCGGCAATCTGCGCAGGAAAAGGCGTATGATGCAGACAAACAGTGTCACGTACGCTGCTGTGATGCTCATGTTGAGGATTTTCATAAACAGGTTGGCCAAAACAACATCCATAGGTCAACCCTCCTTGTGACTGTCGATCAGTGATTTGATCTTCTCAGCTTCGTCGGCTGTCAATCGGCGGTCGTTCAGGAAGGCTGTGATAAATTGCGGTAACTGGTCATTGAAGCGGCTCTCGACGATGGCCCGGCTGGCATGCTGCAGGACCTGGTCACGCTGTACCAGCGAGGTGACCGACGCCGCTCTATTCTGCATCAACCCGCGGTCACAAAGCCGTTTCAGAACTGTATAGGTCGTTGTCCGCTTCCAGCCAAGCTGATTCTCACATATTTTACAGAGGTCCGGCGAAGCGATCGGTTCGTTGTCCCAGACAATGCAGGCAAAGCGGTACTCAGCGTTAGTCATGCTGATTTCTTTCGGCATGCGGCACCTCCCAGACTACAAAAATAGACTATGTCTTCAGTCTACTATAACAGTCTAAAAACGTCAATTAAAGCTACAATAAATAAATGACAAAAAGCAAATGAATTTTTCTGACAATTCAACCATCCTATGAAGCGTATTAATCATATTTTGAGCAATTCCATCAGCAATCACTAACTAATAGGATAGAGATTTCACTGCCATAACACCACGAGTTTATGCTATTTTTTATAGCTTTATTTAAAGCCCAGGAAGCCATTTTGCTTCTTTGGGCTTCTTTTTTATTTTGGTACTCAATCCAGTCCTTTCTGTCCTGTGGATGGTGATGAAATCAATCCTTTGATTGGGGGACCCCGCATGGGCAGTTTACTGAAAGAGAGAATTTCACATCTTCGTACCGCTGGTCAAAGCTATGCTCAAATAGCTAAAACCCTGGAGGTATCCATTAACTCAGTAAAGTCATATTGTCGCCGAAATAAACTTGGCAATGATGATTTCGATTTGGAAAAACCAAATGAGTGCTCGCAATGCCTGTTCTGTGGAAAATCGCTGATGCATATTTTGGGTAAAAAGAAAAAGCGCTTCTGCTCTGATGTTTGCCGAATGGCGTGGTGGAAAGCCAACCGGAACATGGTAAAACAATCTGCTTGGTATGAGATAAAATGTGGTTTTTGCCAAAAGACATTTTACAGCTATGGGAATCGGCATCGCAAGTACTGCTCGCATAGCTGCTATATTCAGGCACGTTTCGGGAGGGCCAGCTCATGACCCCATCTGAATTTGACAGCGAGGTAAAGTACCGAGCAGCCCTCTCCATCATAAGGTCGATGATGGAAAAAGGCTTGATAACCTCAAAAGAATACGCCTGGCTGAATCGACAATTAGTAGAAAAATTCAATCCGATAATCGGCAGTATGTAGGCTTAAAATTCGTTGATACAAAGGGGTTTTAGAGCGTTCATGTGTATGGAAGGAGGCGAACTCATGCCAACAAAAACAGTCAAAGTGATAAAAGCAAAACCGCAGATTCAGGTTAAGAAAAGAGTCGCCGCATACATACGCGTCTCTAACGAGAAAGAAAGCATGATTCATTCCATGTCTGCACAAATCAGCTATTACAATCAATACATTGGAAAGCGTAGGGATTGGACCTTAGCTGGTATTTACACAGACGAAGGCCTGACAGGCACTCGATCAGACCGAGTTGAATTCAACCATTTATTGGAAGACTGCAAGGCTGGAAAAATCGATCTGGTCATCACAAAGTCAATCTCGCGGTTTGCAAGGAATACAGTAACCCTTCTGGCATCCGTACGTGAACTTAAAGGGCTGGGAGTTGACGTATTTTTCGAGCGCGAGAATATTCACAGTCTTTCAAACGATGGCGAAGTCATGCTGACCATTTTGGCATCCTATGCACAGGCGGAAAGCCTTTCAGCCAGTGAGAACGGAAAATGGCGAATCCGCAAGCGGTTTGAAAAAGGAGAAGTGTATCAACTACAACCGGTATTCGGATATATAGTCCGCAATAATGAGTATGTTGTCGATACCCGTCAGGCTGAGATTGTAAAGATCATCTTCGAGGCCTATGCTGCCGAAATGCAGGTTAAGCAAATCTGTCTGCTGTTGAATAGCATGAATGCTTCGACGTTTTGGGACACCAAATGGAGTCGGGTACTCATCCGGAATATCATACGAAATTGCTTCTATACTGGACAGGTTGAGCTGCAGCGATATTTTGTTGAGGATCATATCAGCAAAAAGTTAAGACCCAATACGGGCGAGCTTTCACGATACATCATTCACGATCATCATCCAGCGATTGTTTCGATGGAGTTGTTTCAGAAAGCCCAGTCCGTTTTGGAGTCAAGGCAGCCGAAGTCACGCAACAAGTCGACCGTTACGCCATTCTCAGGCAAAATTACATGCGGAAGCTGTGGTTGCCATTATATGCGCAGAACGATCAATGGTGTGAAAAAATGGCAATGCAACACATACTGGGAAAAAGGAAAAGACGCTTGCAAGGACGCCAAGCTTATCCCAGAAACAGTCTTGGAAAACCTTTCGGCTGATGTTCTGGGTATCCCCGTTTTTAATGCCCAGCTTTTTAGACAAAAAATAGTGCATATCACTGTTTCCAAGAGGAATGAACTTGATTTTCATCTGGCGGATGGAAAAACAGTGCATCGAACTTGGGAAGATCGTTCACGCCGAAATTCATGGACCCCCGAAATGCGCGAACAGGCCAAACAACGATCAATTAGTAAAGCGAGGTCCAGCAAATGAATAATGGCGATCGTGCAGTAACTTGCATACCCCCAACAAAAGCGCGTCCATCAACTAATCAAATCAAACCAAATACCAGGCTCCGCGTGGCAGCATATGCGCGTGTATCAACCGATACCGAAGAACAACTTTCAAGCTATGAGGCTCAGGTTGATTACTATACCCAGTATATCCAGAACAATCCCGATTGGGATTTTATTGAGATTTATACAGATGAGGGTATATCGGCTACAAATACCAAAAAGCGCGATGGCTTCAACCGCATGATTAGTGATGCTTTGGCTGGTAAAATCGATCGCATCATCACAAAGTCAGTATCGCGTTTTGCCCGTAATACAGTTGATACTCTGACGGCTGTTCGTGATCTGAAAAGCAAGGGCGTTGAGGTGTTCTTTGAAAAAGAAAATATTTATACGATGGACTCGAAAGGCGAGCTTCTTATCACCATAATGAGCTCATTGGCCCAAGAAGAAAGTAGAAATTTATCTGAAAATGTAACTTGGGGTCAACGCAAAAGATTCTCTGATGGCAAGGTCAATATGCCCTATGCCAGCTTCCTTGGATACAAGCGAGGAATCGATGGCCAGCCAGAAATAGTGCCGAAAGAGGCTGAAATTGTGCGCAGAATCTACAGAACGTTTCTTGAAGGGGCCACATACGGTGACATAGCCCGATCGTTGATGGATGATCATATCCTTACACCAAGGAGAAAGAAGGGGTGGCCAAAGAGCACTATTTTGAGTATCTTAAGCAACGAAAAGTACAAGGGTGACGCTCTCTTACAGAAGAAGTTCACCGTCGACTTCTTGAATAAAAAAATGAAAATCAACGAGGGCGAAGTACCTCAATACTATGTCGAAAACAGTCATCCACCAATCGTCAGCAAAGCCGTTTTTGAATTGGCTCAGCTTGAGATCCAAAAGCGAGCTGAAAAAGCTCGAAAATCAAGCAGCCGGCATTGCTTCTCGAGCAGGCTGCTCTGCGAATGCTGCGGCGGATATTACGGCAGTAAGGTCTGGCATTCAAGCAGCAAGTACCGAAAGACACTCTGGCAGTGCAACCATAAATTCAGCAATGGCGAGAAGTGCGCGACACCACATATTTATGAGACTGAACTGATACGCATTTGCCTGGATGTCCAGAATCAGCTGATCTCAGATCGACTGATGATTCTCGAAGCCTGCAAGACACTCCTGGACTCGCTTTTCCAGGATCCTTCGCTTTTACATAAACAAAAAGAAGCTGAATTGGTTTATGACAAGGCACACAACGAGCTGGCAGATTTTGTTGAAGCAAATAAATGGCAGCTGTCAGATCAGACAGAGTACCAGAAAACATATACTGCCTTGGAAGATGCAGTGAATCAGGCCAAAGCCGAATTTGAACAAGCGGACAATGTTGTTCAAGAGCGTCTGGCCAGAAAGAATCAGATCGACCAGTTCATCCAACACTTGTCTGAGCATGAAGACCTGCTTCTCGCTTTTGACGAAACACTATGGAACGTTACGGTTGATGAAGTGCTGGTGAAACCTTCTGGAGAATTGGTTTTTTCAATTAAGTCAGGACAAAAGATCGTCAGCAGACTACGCAGCAAATTGTGATGGCTTGTACTCACCTGTCCATTCGGATACCTGCAAGAAAAATGACTGATAGTTTCCCGTCAGTTCTGACCTCAACATGATCAAGTACGCGGATCAACAAGGCATATGGCATAACCCTTAAATGCTTGTACTCTTGAACCTGGCGTTTTAGATCCCTGATTCGATAATCCGCCAGTTGATCACCTGTTTTGCCCGTTGATCGTAGTAAGTCTCTCTTGCGATCAACCAGCTCGTTCCAGCTGCTTATAATGGCACGATCGATATCATCAGTAGGGACGCGATGACCATTACTGCAACAATCCGGTCCAACAGGTCCATATCGGCCCGCCTTATATTCGCGGCAAACCCAGTATTTCTGGCCGTAATTACGCGTGCGAAACGACTGCCTTAACGCGAACGGATGACCACAAGTCTGGCAGAAGATTTTACCCGATAGTGGATACTCTTCACTATGATGATGAAATTTATCGATGCCATGACAATCAACAAACCGCTTCTGGCGTTCTATTTCCATCTGAACAAGCGACCAGGTCTTCCGGTCGATGATAGCCGGGTGGGAATCCTTGAGATAAGGTTGTGGCAATTGGCCCAGGTTCTTCGCCCGGTGTTTGGTCAGGTAGTCCGTATTGAAAGTCTTCTGGAATCGGGTGTCCCCTTGGTATTTTTCATTCATCAGTACTTTCATAATATGGCTGGCACACCACTCTTTCCCGCCATAGGCCATTGGGACATTTTCTTTTGTCAGCATTGTCGCGATCTGATAAGTTCCAAGCCCGTGCAAAAATGCTTGATAGATTCGCCTGACAGTCTCTGCCTGTTCTTCGTTGATGATGAGGTTTCCTTGTTGGTCCTTTCGGTAGCCCAGGAATTTACCAGATTGAATACTCCTGACGGACTTGCGTTCGTACTTTCGACGGATACCCCATTTTACATTCTCCGACTGGTTCATGCTTTCATTTTGAGCGACAGCGGAAATCAAGGTCAATAGGATTTCACCATCTTTGTTATTGCTATGGACATTCTCCTTTTCAAAATACACGTCCACGTTCAGTTGCTTGAGTTCGCGTATGCATTTTAGACAATCCAGTGTGTTTCGGCCAAATCGGGAGATGCTCTTGGTTATGATTAGATCAATCTGGCCTTCTCTGGCCTTTTGCATCATCTCATTGAAGGCAACCCGCTTTTTAAGGTCCGTACCAGATATGCCTTCATCGGCGAAAATGCCTATTAGGGTGAAATCCGGCCTGGACCGGATATAGTGGTCGTAATTTCGGAGCTGCGCCTGATAACTGGATAACTGTTCATCACTGGAACTGGAAACCCGGCAGTAGGCTGCCACCCTCAATTTTTTCCTAACTTCCGGGTTTACTGGCTGGGTTGGCGGTGACAGGGATAAAACGGTAATCTTTTTGGTGGGTTTGCTTGCGGTTTTCATCTTGTCGTACCTCCTCGACGATCACGGGTTCTGTTATGGGCTTTTCTTTGGTTAAGGCAATCAAGCGCGGCTCGGAAATTCTGGAGCCGATGCAGGAGGATTTCCCTTGACTCAGAGATCGACCACAGATCCAACTGACCCAACGCTTCTGATGAACATATCGGATCAACGCACAGCCGCAATGGGTACAACGCAGCAAACTGGTGTAGGGATAAGTCTTGCGGGCACGGTTTTTTCTGATCTGTTGAGCCTGGTCCCAGTCTGACTGGGAGATAATTGCATCATGTGCATGCTCGATCCAAAATTTTGCACGTTGGCCATGGTTCATAACTTGTTTATCATTTTCGTTGACATAGCTCTTTTGCATGAGGCATGATCCGGCATATTTTTCGTTGGAGAGAATGCTAAAAATCCGTTGAGAGTTCCAAGGGTTGTTCCTATAGCCGGGTACCTTTTGCTCATTAAGTATCTGAGCAATCCTATAGGCTGAAACACCTGACAGATATAGCTGGAATATTTGACGGATGATCTCGGCCTCCTCTGGAATGATGATCAGGTTTTTTGATTCATCCTTGCCATAGCCCAGCAGGCGGTTGGTATCAACCATGACTTCGCCGCGCTGGTATCTGTGCTGGATAGACCATTGTATATCGGTGCGGACTGACCTCCGTTCCTCCTCGGCAATACCGGCCAGCACTGATAACATCAACTCGCCTTCAGCATTTAACGTGTTGATATTCTGCTCTTCAAAAATAATCCCGACACCGATTGACTTGAGCTCACGGACTGTTTTTAGGAGGGTCAGGGTATTTCGTGCAAACCGGGAGATAGACTTGGTGTAAATAAGATCAATCTTGCCTGCCTTTGCCTTCTCGATCATCTTCTGGAAGGCAGGTCGATTCTCCTTGGATCCGGAGATGCCTGAGTCCGAAAAGAGGCCGACAAATTGATATTGCAGGTTTGCCGATAATCGTTGTTCATAATACTCAGCTTGATTTCGTAGGGAGTCCTGTTGCTCTTCATGACCAGTTGAAACTCGGATATAGGCACAGACTCTTATTGGACGAGAGTCTGAGACTGAACGTGGTTTACGCCTAATCACCTTTACTGTCCGAATTTGCACTTGTTTGGCCGGCATAACATCACCCTTCGATTTTTTATCGTAGTAATCACTCGAGGGCGAGCAGAAGTCAAGGTGCGTTTTTACCTGCCTGCTTTGATCAAGAGTGCAAGGGTGCATGTGCAAATGGGGGCATCACTTTGCACTATTACATTTCAACCAGTGAATCTTTTCATTTTCAAGCTGGCATCCTGATATAATCGAGCATGGGCCTATAAACTCATCCAGTTGATATAGCATGGTGCAATGCCTCACTTAGGTATCGAAAAATCACTTTCCGAGAAAATTAGATGAGTTTTTTGTAATTTTTGAAAATTTTATGGTTTATGATGTAGCATTTTAAGCTCGTGAAAAGTATTACTGGTGAGAGGAGGTCAAACGGGTGGGGATAATCGATCATTACTTAAAAAGCGAGATAGAGAAAGCGATTAATGAATTCGGTGACATGGTTTACCGGTTGGCTTTTTCGTATTGCCAGAATAAGCCAGATGCAGATGATGTTTTTCAGGAGGTGTTTCTGAAGTATATAAAAGCAGCACCCGCTTTTGAAAGTAATGAACACCAAAAAGCCTGGCTGATTCGAGTAACAATCAACAGCGCAAAGAGTGAATTGATGTCTTTCTGGAAGCGTAATGTTTTCGAGATTTCAGAGGAAATGGGATTCAGCGAACCAGAAGAACAAAGTTTAGCTGAAAGCTTAAAACGACTTCCTCGAAAATATCGCATTGTTCTTCATTTACATTATTTTGAAGGTTATTCGACCGCGGAAATGGCAATATTGTTAGCGAAGAAGCCATCAACAATCCGAACGCAGTTGACTCGTGCTAGAGAGCAGTTATCCAGGTTAGTAGAGGAGGATGAAAAATGTTTGAAAGTTGTTATAGAAGAATGAACGAGAAAATTAAGCCGGACCATGACCTAATCCAGAAGACCATAAATCTGGCAAGTCAAAATAAAAAGCGTAAGAAACTGGTTCCTGCAATCGTTCTTGTGACTTTAATTGTCATACTGAGCACGACGGCAATAGCGGCGAAAGTAATGACTGGTAATTGGCTTGGCTTATTGATTGATACAAACACGCCTTTTAGCCTAAATGAACTGGTCTCTGTACCGGGTGAAAGTATAATCTGCGACGACTACCGTGTCACATTACAGAGCGCTGTTGGTGATAACACAGCTTACTATATTCTATTTGACGTTGACAGGGTCTCAGGTACTCCCCTATATGATTTTCAACTTCACCCGATCACTGAAAGGCTAACATCTAACATTTATTTGTCCTATGATATTCGTGCTAACCTTGATGGTTTTGGCTGCGGCGCGACAGCTTATCGCGTCGATGATGGTAGTGATCCATTAAAGGCCAAAATCATTATTAGAATGGCAATGAACTATATTGGAAAGGCTCCCAAACGGATAGAACTTAATATCAGTTCAATCAATGGCATAATAAAAAACGGTGACAGCATGGACATTCGAAAGATAGCGGATGGTAGTTGGAAATTTGTTATATCAGGTCAAACGAATACAACAAATGTTGAATATACATTCGATAATACAAAAGTTGACATCACACCTTTGTCAATATCAATGACTGTAAAAATTGCACAATTAGATCCCCAAGTAGGATTTAAACTCGAAATGGATGATGGCAGTATCATTGATATTCCGCACATTGGTACATGGACTGATACAAGCTTATTTGACAAAAAACTGATAACCGCTTTATTCAATAAAGTAATCGATCCGACACGTGTTAAGGCGATCATTATTGAGGGTGAAAGAATCGCTTTGCAAAAGAATCGATGAAGGCTTACTAAATCACAATCATAGAAATAGCCTTCAGTGTGACTCGAATCTTCTATCCTTCAATTAAATGCCATAAAAAATCAATATTGACAGTTATAGTCGAAAACGTTAGACTGATATTAGTCTAACGTTTTCGACTATGATGATGAATGGAATTGAGGATGTAATGGATACGGATATCAAACTAAGCAATGCCGATTATCGACTGTTATCAATTGTCTGGGAAACTGAGCCAATTGCATCTCCTGAGCTTTGCAAGCATGCTGAAGATAAGCTTGGCTGGAAGCGAACCACGACATACACCGTTTTGAAAAGACTTTGTGATAAAAACCTGCTAAAGAACGAAAATACGATCGTCACAGCGCTGATGAGTCGTGAGGAAATTCAACGCACGGAAAGTCGTCAAGTTCTGGAACGTAGTTTCAACGGTTCTTTGCCGCAATTCATCGCAGCCTTCCTGGATGGCGGCAAGATCAACCAGACAGAAGTTGATAAAATTAAGAGTCTTATTGATGAATATCGGGAGGGCAAATGATGGACCAGATATTTTTGACCGTCCTCAATATGAGCATCACCGCATCTTATGTCATGGTTGTTGTTCTTGTTTTGCGCTTGTTGTTTAAACGTGCACCTAAATGGATATCCTATGCACTATGGTCGGTGGTCCTGTTTCGCCTCGTCTCACCTGTTTCATTCATATCGTCATTTTCTTTGCTGAGTCGCTTCATTAGGTCCTCAGCCATTACAGGTCAAGTTGAGTATATCCCAACCGATATCATTACTGTTGGTGTTCCGAAAGTGGATATAGGTATCCCGGCCATTAACAGCATATTCAACGCTTCCCTTCCATGGTCCACATATCCTGCAAGCAACAATTCTCTTCAAGGCGTCATAATCATTGGAACTGCGGTTTGGCTTATCGGGTTTTCCGCGATGCTTGTATACAGTATTGTTTCCTATATAAGACTTAAGCACCGTATTAGTTCAGCCACCCGGATCAGTGGAAATGTCTATGAATCAGACAAGGTTGAATCACCATTCGTGTGCGGCTTCTTCAAACCAGGAATCTATCTTCCGGTCAGCCTAAGCGCAACGAATCAAACCTTTGTGCTTCAACATGAGCAGACACATCTGAGGCGTTTGGATCATGTGATCAAACCATTTGCGTTCCTTGTATTGGCGATACACTGGTTTAATCCATTAATTTGGTTAGCATTCCGGCTTATGAGTCGAGATATGGAAATGAGCTGCGACGAGCGCGTTGTGCAAGAGCTAAACCATGATGATAAAGCAGACTATGGCGGAGCGTTGGTTCAACTCGCCATGAAAAGACCGATTTTTTCGGGAAGCCCGTTAGCCTTTGGGGAAAGCGGGACTATGAGCCGTGTACGGAACATATTGAATTATCGAAAACCAGCATTTTGGGTTACTATTATATTGGTCTTGACTCTAGTTATTGTTGGTACTGGGCTGCTGGCTAATCCGCGTACAGCTAGCCAGAATTATATGACATATATATGGCAAAAGGATTTTTTTGGGCCATCTGTCTATTCTACAATCGAATACCAAATGACTGATGAAGATCGAGCGACCGTTTCACCGGTCATGTCAACCGCAGAAAAGGTATTCGCTTATACCGGTAAAAAGGCTGATGCTGATCCATCAGTTGGCGCATTGGCACGCTATTTTCATTTTTCTGATGAGATTCCATTCAGCACGGTTGAATATAATTTGCAGTTGATTACGGCTAAAGTTGATCGATCCAGCGGTTATATGTGGGTTGTTTATTCCGATAAGCAATACGATCAAGATGGAAAGAATGTTAGTGGATCAGCAAATATACTTACCTACTGGGAATTAAAAAAGACTGACGGGAAATGGAATGTTGTCGATATTAAAGAGCACCCATAGCCAGTTTAAGGCAATTTAAATGAAAGGCTTTTGTATGAAGAACGTCACATACGGTTTAGCCAGCATTCTTCTTCTGATCGTCAGCGTTTTCATGACTGGTTGTACCAATACTAATATACAAACAAATACGCAATCGCTCAAGGTTCCCGCTGAATGCGAGAAGCTCTGGGACATAGATCTTGGAGAGGATTACAGCATCGGAACGGCTGGTACGTATTTCGCCAGATGGATGGACGATGACCTTGACCTGGAATTGTTTGTTCATCGTGGTAATTTATCGGATGCGGATTTGACCCGGAGCGAAAAGGTAATCGTAGATGGGATCGCCTGTTATACAAATGCGGATGCAGTCAATTGGGATGGGACCAATGAATCTGGCGAATGGATCGGCGGCACAAACTATACAAAGACGCTCACCTATGCCCAAAACGGGCTAGTCTGCACCTTAGCCGGCAACGCTGCTAAGCAAGAAATATCGCTTGATATAATATCCTTAATGACGGCCCAAAGCTTGATGGATCGTAATGTGAGTGAATATCAGCAATTCCGGAAAACAAATGAGAATTGGACGATTGGATTTCAAAAAGGGAAAATATCAGGCAGCATCAGTATAATACCACCACCGCTGGATCAAGCCGTCTATCAAGAATGGTCAAAATCCGAAGATTGCTCATTAGTGAAGGAGGCCGATCTGGAATACTATCTGTTGAAACGTGATGACCAGGAGGATTCACCAAACAATGCTGCAATCGCATTCTTGTCTAGCCATGGGTTGATTGAATGTAGAGCAGGCGTTCCTTATAGTAAGCGAAATGAGGTGCCTCGCGATGAACTAAATTTCATTAATATGGAAATGGTTAAGAGAATTCTTGAGGTTGTTTTCGCAAAATAAACGGAAAATATGATTTAATCGGGATACTCGGAAAATACTGGACGACATAATTATAATCGTGCAAAAGTGCACACACCCAAGGCAAATCGTGAAATTGTATCCAACGCGTAGTGCAGATACAGGAAGAATCGCGGTCGATCTCCGAAAATGTTACCTGGGGACAAAGAAAGCGATTTCAGGATGGCAAGGTAAATATGCCTTTCGGTAATTTCCTGGGATATCGTCGAGGAATTGATGGCTCGCCAGAAATCGTGCCAAAAGAGGCAGATACTGTTCGAAAAATTTATCGGCTGTTTCTTGAGGGATCGACGTATGGTGATATTGCTAGACAACTTATGGAAGAAGGGATTCCTTCACCTCGAAAAAATAAAGAGTGGCCAAAGAGCACAATTAAGAGCATTTTGAGCAATGAACGGTACAAAGGTGATGCCCTGCTGCAAAAAAGATTCACCGTCGATTTCCTCAATAAAAAAACGAAAGCCAATGAAGGTGAAGTGCCACAATACTATGTTGAAAATAGTCATCCGGCAATAGTCAGTAAAGAAGTGTTTGATTTGGTGCAGCTTGAAATTCGTAAGCGTTCAGAAAAATCAAGGATGTCAAGCAGCAGGCATTGCTTCTCGAGTAAACTACGCTGTGAATGTTGTGGCAATTATTTCGGCAGCAAGGTCTGGCACTCAACGGATCAATACCGTAAAGCGCTATGGCAGTGTAACCATAAATTCAAGAATTGCACAAAGTGTACGACCCCACATATTTATGAAACGGAACTGCTACGAATTGGTCGTAAGCGTAAAAGAATCACATCTTGAACTCGTTATTTGACCCGCAAATCATCCG
>CAYVHB010000038.1:0-23263 GCA_964450865.1 uncultured Oscillospiraceae bacterium
TCATAGGTATTTTATCATATCTGCCCCGCAACGTGACTTTTGACACCCGAACCAAGTTTATAATATTGATATAGGCACGACAGTCACAATACGCACAACCGGTGAGCCGTCAGGCAACCCATACCGTACCCGCCTGGCGAAGTCACAACGCGCGCGTCTAGCCCGGCCGGTGATATCCGGCAGGACGGTTATGGATTCGAACCCGGACAGGCGGCAGGTTCCGGGTCAAGCAGCACGTTTTTCCAGTGTTACAGGAGTTCGCCAATGGATGTTGTTATCAGCAATGGGACGATCGTAACAGCGGCTGACACCTTTCAGGCAGACCTGGCTATCCGGTCCGGGCGGATCGTATTGATCGGCCAGGACCTTGTCCGCCAGCCGGACCTGATTGGCCAGGCCCGTATTTTCGACGCAACAGGCCGCTTTATTTTACCGGGTGCCATTGACGCGCACGTTCATCTCCAGTTGCCGGTCGGCCAGCTTGTTTCAGCCGACGATTGTGCCACTGGTACCCGGGCGGCGGCCTGCGGCGGCGTGACCACGATCCTCGACTTTGCAACGCCCCGGCCCGGCCAGACGTTGCCGGCAGCAATCCGCGAACGCCAGGCCCAGTTTGACCCGATGACCTGGATTGATTATGGTCTGCACGGCGTCATCCAGGATACGGGGCCGGAACTTGCGGACCAGATGCAGCAGGCGGTTGCCCTGGGAGTCGCCAGCTTCAAGATTTACCTTGTCTATGCCGGCCTGCGGGTCGATGATGGCGGGCTGGCCGAAGCCCTGGCCCTGGCCCGGACCTCTGGCGCACTGATCTGCGTCCACGCCGAGAATGCGGACCTGATCACCCGGCGCACGGCCCGGCTGCTGGCCAGCGGACAGCGGACGGCCTGGCACCATTATGAGAGCCGTCCGGAATTTGTTGAAGCCGAGGCCGTCATGCGGGTTATCCATCTGGCTAAAGCCATGGATGCACCTGTTTATATCGTTCACCTGGCCTGTGCCGAGGGTCTGGCAGCAGTTAGCCAGGCCAGGGCGGCCGGCCAGCCTGTCTATGCTGAAACCTGTCCCCATTATCTGCATTTTACCAATGCCGTTTACCAGCGGCCGGACGGCCAACGTTTTGTCTGCTCCCCGCCTATGAAGGGTCCGGCCAGCCGGCAGGCGTTGTGGAACGGCCTGGCCCGCGGCGATATTGTGACAGTGGCCACCGACCACTGTCCATTTCAGGCTGCCGAAAAAGACCGCGGCCGTGAGGACTTCCCGGCCATTCCCAACGGTTGCATGGGCGTGGAGACCTTGTACCCGTATATGCTTAATGCGGCCAGGCAGGGGCTGATCTCCATCAATCGGGCCGTTGATCTGTGCAGCACCCGGGTGGCCCGTCTATTTGGCTGTGCGCCACAAAAGGGCACCCTTGCGGTCGGCAGTGATGCCGACCTGGTGATCTATGACCCCCGTGGCGAATGGGTTGTCACGCCAGGCGCCATGCACTCGGCCGTTGACTATACCATCTGGGAGGGACTGCGACTGGCTGGCCGCATTGAATCGGTCTTCAGCCGCGGCCGGCTGGTCTGCCATGAAGGCCGGCTGCTAGGCCAGCCCGGCCAGGGTCAGTATGTATTTTGCCAGGCCAGCCCACCAGTCCAGTGATTGCCGGCAACTGCAGGCCGGCAACTGTTCATGGCCCTTGCAGCCGACTGATACAGGCTGCGGCCATTCATTGCCTGAGCGGCCTGGCGGCTGGCTGGCATTCGATGGCGCCGATGATCGGCATGGCGGCATATTATTGTAAAAGTCAGGGAGGATTTGCCGATGGATGGACACCCGGCTGCCGCGACCGCAAGGAGCGTTCTTGACCACCACGACCTGTACCAGCAGGATTTCCTGCTAACCTGGCAGCATAGCAATGAAACCTTGCAGGCGATCCTGCTGGCAGCCAGGATGCTGCGCCAGTTGCGCCTGGCTAATCAATCACCGCGCGTTTTTGATAGTGGACTGGGCGTCAGTATTTTTCGCGACCATTCGACCCGGACGCGCTTCAGCTTTGCCAGCGCCTGCAATCTGCTGGGCCTGGCTGTCCAGGAACTGGATGAGGGCAAGTCCCAGATCGCCCATGGGGAAACAGTCCGGGAAACAGCCCAGATGATTGCCTTCATGGCCGATGTGATCGGCATCCGTGATGATCTGTATATCGGCCGGGGTCATGCTTATATGCAGGCCATATCGGCAGCGGTTGCCGATGGGTTCGCCACTGGCCTGCTTGAGCAGCGGCCGATGGTGATCAACCTGCAAAGTGACCTGGACCATCCGACCCAGACCCTGACGGACCTCCAGCACATCGTCGACCATTTCGGCGATCTTGACCGGCTGCGTGGCAAGAAAATTGTCATGTCCTGGGCCTATTCGCCCAGCTATGGCAAGCCACTGTCCGTTCCGCAAGGCATCATTGCCCTGATGACGCGCTTCGGCCTGGATGTGACGCTGGCCCACCCGCCGGGCTATGAGCTGATGCCGGAGATCACGGCGCTGGCCGGCCGCCAGGCGGCAGCCAGTGGCGGGCAGTTCAGGCAGACGGATTCCCTGGCTGATGCTTTTTCTGATGCTGATATTGTCTATGCCAAGAGCTGGGCGCCGTTTGCGGCCATGAGCCGGCGAGCTGACCTGGCGAAGGCCGGCGATGAGGCCGGGCTTCAGCGGCTGGAAATCGAATTGCTGGCGCAAAATGCCCGCCATCGCGACTGGGAGACCAGCGAAGCGCTGATGCAAACCACCCGCCAGGGCAGTGCGCTCTACCTGCACTGCCTGCCGGCTGATATCTCCGGTGTCAGCTGTGCGCATGGCGAGGTTGCCGCCAGTGTGTTTGCACGGTATCGGCCGGCCCTGTACCGGCAGGCCAGCTGGAAGCCCTATATCATCGCGGCTATGATTCTGCTCGGCCGCCTGGCTGACCCGGCCGGGACACTGGAAGCCATCGCCGCTGCGGGCCAGCCCCGCCTGATGTCCGGTTCCAGCCAATCCGGATGATCGGCCAGGCAGACCACTCATGGATTAAGATCCAACAGACTTTCCCGTGCATCTTGACCCGTCAGGCTTTGACCTGAACGCTGGCCAGGATGAACGAAAATTCCGGACAGGAGGGACAAGACGATGAATCCGGCAACGGTACCGTTCGGACCCACGTATGATGAAATGCTGCATCCGCAAAAGTTGCCGGCCAGCCTGCGCAGACAGGCCCGGCAGGTGCTGACAGCTGACGAGTTCGACCCGCTCAATCTTTTCAACATTACCTGGCGGGACAGCACCGACCAGGTCCGCAAGCTGGTGTTTCCCCGGGAGCTGACCGGGGTTGAGGCCAATATCATCGTGATGCTGGGCGGCCAGTTCCCGTCCGGTTCGCACAAGGTCGGACCGGCCTATGCCACGCTGCTGGAAGGTTGCCTGGACGGCGAGATCCTGCCGGAAATCCATACTATCCTCGGTCCGTCGACGGGTAATTTCGGCATTGGCGTGGCTTATATCTGCCGCCTGATGGGCTACCGGGCGGTCGTGATCATGCCGGACAACATGAGCCCGGAACGCTACGCGCGCATCCGCTATTATGGCGCGGAGCTCGACCTGACGCCCGGCACGGAGTCGGATGTCGTCCTGACTTTGCAGCGCACCCGTGAACGCTGCCAGGATCCGCATAACCGGGCGCTGGCCCAGTTCGAGCTGATGCCCAATTACCGTTTCCACCGCCACGTCACCGGACACAGCGCCATTGCTGCCGTTCAGGGGATCGGCAATGGCCGGATTGCCGCCTTTTGCTCAGCGCCAGGCTCAGCCGGCACCCTGGCGGCCGGCGATGCCATCAAGCAGGCTTTTCCGGAATGCAAGATTGTGGCCCTCGAGCCTTACGAATGTGCCACGCTGGCCCGGAACGGCCGCGGCCAGCATCGTATCGAGGGCATCGGCGACAAGATGTGCACCCTGATCCACAATGTCCGGACGACCGACTTTGTGGCCCTGCTCCACGACGATGATTGTGTCCGGGCCCTGAAAATCATTCAGGAAGCGCCGCAGATCCTGCAGGCCTTTGGCGTAGCCGGGGCGGCCGCAGCCAGCCTGCGCGATGTTTTCGGCATATCGGCACTGTGCAACATCCTCGGGGCCATCAAGATGGCCCGTTATCTCCGGCTTGGCCCCGACGATAACGTGGTGACCATCGCCACAGACCGCTTTGACCGCTATGGATCCGTACTGCGCGACCTGGACCGCCGCTATCTGGAAACAACCGGACCAGTCCTGGAACGCTGGACGCGCGATATCTTCCTGGGCATGACCGATGACCATGTTTACGACTTCCGGCGTTCTGACCGCAAGGAGCTGCTCTTCAGGCGCAAGGAACAGGACTGGCTGCCCTTTGGTTATAGCCAGGCCCAGCTGGATGCGATGCGCGACCCGGACTTCTGGGAACTGGCATACCAGAAGGTCTTCGCGTATGACCAGCGGCTGCTGGCCGTGCGCCGGCCGCTGTAAAACGGCGAGAGGCCGGCAGGATGCCCGGCCGGAACAGCCTGCCGGCAGGTCAGGATCGGAGGGTCAGGTCCATGCGAACACACAAGAAAATCGTCATCGCCCTCGGCGGCAATGCCCTGCAGGATGCCCATCACCGGCTGGCGGCGGAAGAGCAGCTGGCTACCGCCCGCCACACCGCGGACATCCTGGCGGATATCAAGTGCACTTTTGGTTATGAAATCGCGGTGACACACGGTAACGGCCCGCAGGTTGGCGGCATTTTGCTGGCTTCAGAAACAGCAGCCGAGACCGTACCGGTCATGCCGCTCGATGTCTGTACGGCCATGAGCCAGGGATATATTGGCTACCATCTGCAGCAAGGCTTAAGCCATGCCCTGGCCCGGCGCAACCGGATGCAGCCGGTTGTGACGCTTATTACCCAGGTCATCGTTGATCCGGATGATCCGGCTTTCGCCAATCCGAGCAAGCCGATCGGCTCCTTCTATTCAGCCGAGGAAGCCAGCCAGCTGATGGCCAGCAATGGCTACATCATGAAAGAGGATGCCGGCCGCGGCTGGCGACGGGTCGTAGCTTCACCACAGCCGCGACGGATTGTCGAAATTGATGTCGTGCGGACACTGTGGAATTCGACGATTGTCATTACCGTCGGTGGCGGGGGCATTCCCGTTATCGAAAAACCGGACGGCACACTGGCCGGTGTCGCGGCCGTCATTGACAAGGATCTGGGCGCGGCCCGATTAGCCAGGGACGTTGGGGCGGATCTGCTGCTGATCCTGACAACTGTCGATTGCGTTTATTTAAACTACCATACACCCGCCCAGGCGGCGGTTTCCCACCTGACCGTGGAGCAGTGCCGGCACCATATAGCAGCCGGTCAGTTCGCGCCCGGCAGCATGCTGCCAAAAATCCAGGCCGCCATGGCCTTTGCCGGAACAGGAACGGGTAAAAAGGCAATCATCACTTCACTCGATCACGCGGTTGACGCCTTGCTGGGCCTGGCCGGCACGACCATCCAGCGTGGTTCATAAGCGAAAGCAGGTGTACCCATGGGCCGAATTGTTGCCTTGCGTTGTGTAAAATGCGGCCAGTCCTATTTGCCGGCAGCCGTTCTTTATACCTGTCCGCACTGCGGGATCAGCGGCATTCTCGACGTGGAACAAGATGAAGCCGCCATCAGCCGGGAACTGACGGCGGTGCGACTGGCTGCGGATCGCGACTTTTCGATGTGGCGCTATCGGGCAGCCCTGCCGCTGGCCGATCGCGCTGCAAAGTCGCCGCTGCAGATTGGCTGGACGCCGCTTTATACGACCGACCGCCTGGCTGACGCCACAGGCCTGGCCCGGCTGCATATCAAGGATGACTCCCGCAATCCGACCGCTTCCCTGAAAGACCGGGCCAGCGCCATCGCCGTCGCCAGGGCGGCCGAGCTGGGCCGTACGGTTCTGTGCACCGCCTCAACCGGCAATGCAGCAGCGTCATTGGCCGGCCTGGCCGCCGCTGCTGGCCTGAAAACATATATCTTTGTGCCACAAACAGCGCCGGAGGCCAAAATCGCCCAGCTGCTGATTTACGGGGCTCACGTTTTCCTGGTCCGCGGTGATTATGACCAGGCGTTTGATCTGTGCCAGGCTGCAGCCGAAGCTTTCGGCTGGTATAATCGCAGCTGTGCCGTCAATCCCTATCTGGTCGAGGGCAAGAAAACCGTCGCCTATGAGATCTGTGAACAGCTTGGCTGGCAGGCCCCTGACCTGGTCGCGGTCGCGGTTGGCGATGGTTGTACCCTGGCCGCAGTCTGGAAAGGCTTCCGGGAATGCCAGCGTTTTGGCCTGATCAGCCACCTGCCGGTGCTGGCCGGGGTGCAGGCCAGCGGTGCCAATCCCGTCAGCCGCGCCTTTGCCCGGGATACGGATGATTTTGACTATGTCCGGCCCGAGACCATTGCCGACAGCATTGCCGTAGGCCGGCCGCGCAACGGCCTGAAAGCACTGCGGGCGATCCGCGAATCCGGCGGTTTCATGGTGGATGTCAGCGATACACAGATCCTGGAGGCTATGCGTCTGCTGGCGCAGACCACCGGTATTTTCGGCGAACCTTCCGGCGTGACCAGCCTGGCCGGTATCATTGCATTGCAGCGGCTAGGGCGCCTCGCCGGTTTCGGGCAAGTGGTCACCCTGATGACAGGCAGCGGGCTGAAGGATGTCCGGCGAGCGATCCAGGCGGCGGGTTCCGCGACGGTCGTCGACCCGGATCTTGCATCAGTCCAGCAGGCTTTACGTGACAACAAGATGAGAGGAGACCAGGATGTTTGACAAAATCAGCCGATTGAACCAGCCGATGGCGGAGGCCATCATTCAGGCTGCCCGGCAGGATCGCCGGGCGATGTTCCGTTTCCTGCGCGACCTGATTGCCCTGCCCAGCGCCAGTACAGCCGAAGGCGCCGTGATTGCCCGGATCAGCCAGGAAATGCAGGCGGTCCGTTTTGACGAGGTCCGGATTGACCCGATGGGCAATATCATCGGCCGGATCGGCCATGGACCGCACCTGATCGCGATGGACGCCCATGTCGATACCGTCGGCATAGGCAATCGCCAGCTCTGGACCCATGACCCGTACCTGGGCTATGAGGATGAGCAGGTTATCTACGGCCGCGGGGCCAGTGATCAGAAGGGCGGCATGGCGTCCCTGGTTTATGCCGGCAAGATTATCAAGGACCTGGGGCTGGAAGCTGACTGCACACTGCTGGTTGTCGGCTCGGTCCAGGAAGAGGATTGCGACGGCCTGTGCTGGCAGTACCTGATCGAAGAACAGCAGATCCGGCCTGAGTTCGTGGTCATTACCGAGCCGACAGCCGGCTGTATTTACCGCGGACAGCGGGGCCGCATGGAGATCAAGGTCACAACCCAGGGTGTCAGCTGTCATGGGTCCGCGCCGGAACGTGGTGACAATGCCATCTATAAAATGGCGGGTATTTTGCAGGAACTGCCCGGTCTGCATGAACGGCTGGCGACCGATCCGTTCCTCGGCCGGGGCAGCCTGACGGTCTCGGAAATATTTTTCACGTCCCCCTCCCGCTGTTCCGTTGCCGACAGCTGCCAGATCTCGATTGACCGGCGCCTGACCGCCGGTGAGGACGATGCGCTGGCCCTGGCCCAGATCCGTGACTTGCCGGCCGTTCGGGCCTCGGGCGCTGAAGTCAGTCTCTACACCTATGACCGGCCCTCCTCCACCGGCCTGGTTTATCCGGCTGACTGCTTTTTCCCGACCTGGGTGATTGCGGCCGACCATCCTGTCTGCCAGACGGTGGCCGATACCTATCGCACCCTCTTTCAACGTGAACCGGTCCTGGACAAGTGGACCTTTTCGACCAACGGCGTCGCAATCATGGGCCGCTATGGGATCCCCTGCATCGGCTTCGGCCCGGGCCACGAAGACCAGGCCCACGCCCCCAATGAAATAACCTGGAAAAGTGAACTCGTCGAGGCAGCAGCTCTATACGCGGCGATTCCCTCAATCTACACAAACCGTTTCGCGAGATAACCATCAAGGGGACTGGCCATTGGGCCCGGCACCGCATCTGCCGCAGCTGGCAGGTTACCAGACAGGTGCCCGGCAAAATCCACCGCGTCTTGCCAGGCAGCGGTGTCATCACCCATTGGAAGGAGGAAACCGTCATGTTACTCATTGAACATGGAACCGTTATCACCCGGACGGCTGCGCTGCCCCTGCTGTTTGACGGGGCGGTTGCGATTGAAGGCGACCGGATCGCGGCGCTGGGCTCAACGGCTGACCTGCGCCGGCAATTCCCCCAGACCCGCTTGCTCGATGCCCGGCAGCAGCTGGTCATGCCGGGCCTGATCAACACGCACATGCACGGCTACAGCACGCTGGCCCGCGGCATGGCGCTCAAATCAGCGCCGCCGGCCAATTTCCGGGACATCCTCGAAGGGCTCTGGTGGCGGCTGGACCGGACACTGGCCCGGGAGGATGTCTATTACAGCGCGCTGGTCGCCCTGACCGACTGCATCCGCCAGGGCACAACCACGGTTTTTGACCACCATGCCAGTGCGCACTGTGTGAGCGGCAGCCTGTCCGAAATCGCCCGGGCCTGCCAGGCTGCGGGGATCCGGGCTTGTCTGTGTTATGAGGTATCGGACCGGGACGGACCGGCCATCATGGCCGAGGGCATCCGTGAGAACCTGGACTGGATCGGGTATTGCCAGCAACAGCCGGATCCCATGCGCAAGGCCATGTTTGGCCTGCACGCTTCCTTCACGCTTTCCGACCAGACCCTGGCCGCCTGTGTGGCAGCCCGGGGCAACTATGATGTGGGCTTTCACATTCATGCCGCCGAGGCGCCCGAGGATTGTGACGACGCCCGGCAGCAGTACGGCCTGGGGGTCATTGAACGCCTCGCGGCTGCGCGGATTCTCGGTCCGAAAACCATCGCCGCCCATTGTGTTCACATCTCGCCGGCTGAAATCGAGATCTTGCGCGCCACGCAGACCATGGTCGTCCACAACCCGCAGTCCAACATGGGCAATGCGGTGGGATATCCGCCGGTAGCCGGCATGCTGGCCCGGGATGTTGTGGTGGGCTTGGGTACCGATGGCTACACCTGTGACCAGTTCGAGTCATTAAAATTCGCCAGCTGCCTGTTCAAGCACGAGAACCATGATCCTTCAGCCGGCTGGAGCGAGGCCCCGGCCATGCTTTTTGCCCAGAACAGCACCATCGCCGCGCGCTATTTTGACCAGCCACTGGGGCGGCTGGTTCCCGGAGCCTATGCCGATGTGATTATCGTCGAATACGATCCGCCTACCCGGCTGCAGGCCGACAATATTGACAGTCATCTGCTGTTTGGGGTCAGTGGCCGGTCGGTCCTGACGACGATCATCGGCGGCCGGATCGTCATGGAAAACCGCCGGCTGACAACCATCGACGAGCCCGGGATCCGGGCCCGCAGCCGGGAACTGGCCGCGCGGATCTGGGAGCGGTTCTAGGCACGATCAAGGATTTGATCCGCGGGCAGTTCAAGGAGCGGCTGTAACAGCCGGAGAGTAATGCCGGACGCCTAACTGCCGCTGTCCGATACCACCAACGTCCAGAAGGAGGTTGTGCCATGCCAAAACAGCCGAAACACATGCAAGTGCTTCCATTCCGGTCACTCATTACCTGGATGCTGCGCGAGTATCGCCAGACCGGCACTGTCTTTGGCGTGCCAGTCTACCGGCCGGCAATAAGCCAGCCCACGGCGGCCAGCATCAGCCGGCGCCGGCCAGCTATTCCCCTCGGTCCGGCAGCAGGACCGCATACCCAGCTGGCTCAGAACATCGCCGCCGCCTATGCCGCCGGTGGCCGCTATTTTGAACTCAAGACCGTCCAGGTTATCGATGGGGCAGATCTGGTTGTCGCCAAACCCTGTATCCTGGTCCGCGACGAAGGCTATAATGTCGAATGGTCGAGCGAATTACCAATCAGCGAAGCCCTGGGCGAAATGGTCAAGGCCTGGTTTGCCCTGCATGTGCTGGCCATCGAACTCAATCTGAGCGCCACACCGGATTTCGTCTTCAATATGAGCGTGGGCTACGACCTGGCCGGTATTCAGTCGGCCAAGGTCAATGCTTATATGGATGGCCTGATCGACGCCTCGACAACCGCCCTCTGGCAGGAATGCCGCAACGTGCTGTTTGCCCTGCTGCCGCAGGATGACTTAGCCAGCCTGGCAAGTCCCACGCCTGAAAATGTCGCCAGGCTCCGGCGGATGCAAAAAACCGACATCGAGCAGGTGTCGCCCCGGATCTGCTCCTCGGTCACGCTATCGACCCTGCACGGCTGTCCATCTGCCGAAATTGAGCGGATCGCCCGTTATTTGCTGATCGACAAACAACTGGACACATCGGTCAAGTTCAATCCAACCTTGCTCGGTTACACCTTTGTCCGGGCGACGCTTGACCAGACGGGTTACCACACGATTCAGTTTGACGACCACCATTTCCGCCAGGACCTGGCCTTTTCAGAAGCCGTCGATTTATGCCGGCGCCTGCAAGCGGTCGCCGCCGGCCATGGCCGGCAGTTCGGCGTGAAATTGAGCAATACCCTGCCGGTTGAGATCCGCCACCAGGAACTGCCCGGCAATGAAATGTATTTATCGGGCCGGGCTCTGTATCCGCTGACCATTACGCTCGCGGCCCGCCTGGCCGGTGCCCTGGATGGCCAGCTGCCGATGTCGTACTGCGGCGGTGTGGATCGCTTTAACCTGGAAGCAATTGTCAGGACCGGGCTGCAACCGATTACCCTGACCACCACGCTGCTCAAGCCGGGTGGCCTGGCCCGGTTGAGCCAGCTCGCCAGCCTGGCTGAGACAGCGCTGCACACCCCCGGAACACCCCATTCGGGGTCCGCTGAAACGGCAGAGATGGGAGTCAGCCTGGATGGCACAGCGTTGCCAGGCCGTGGCGATGACCGGCATGGGGCAAATAGACCGGGGCCGGATGTGGCAGCCTTGCAGCAGCTGGCAGCACAGGCGATTCACAACCCTGATTACCGCAAGCGGACGCAGCAGCCAGAACGCACCCGGCTGCCGCAGCCAGTGCCGCTTTTCAACTGTTACCTGGCACCCTGCCAGGCCAGCTGTCCGATCGGCCAGGACGTGGCCCAATATTTGTACCTGATGCAGCAGGGACATGACCTGGAGGCCCTGCTCACCATCATCGCCCGCAATCCACTGCCCTTCACGACCGGCTCATTCTGTGATCACCGCTGCATGGCACACTGTTCCCGGCAGGACTATGACACAGCGATCAACATTCGCGGCGCCAAGCTGGAGGCGGCACACCGGGCCAGTCGCGAATTGCTGGACCTTATCAAGCCGCCGGTCTTCAGCGGTGCCGGGAAAGTGGCCTGTCTGGATGGCTCACCAGCCAGCCTGGCTGCTGCCTGGTTTCTCTGCCGGCATGGCATCGCGACCACCGTCTTTGTGGCCGCTGACCGTCTCGGCAGCCCGCATGGCGGACCTGTCTCGGCGCTTTACCAGCAGACCCTGCAGCGGGATCTGGCCCTGCTGCGCAAGGGGGGTGTACGCTTTGCCGAACCAGAAGCCGGTCCGGCATGGACCGAACGGCTGCACGCCCAGGGCTACACCGAAATTCTGGCAATGCAGCCGGCAACCGGCGATTCTTACTCCCTGGCTGCCCAGATCGCTGCCGGCACTCGCCAGGCCGCTGCCCTGATCAATCGGCTGACCGGACAGACGCTGGACTTGACCCCACCCGTGACGGTCGAATGGGCCGGCCAATACCCGGTCATTATTGAACGCAAGGGCCAGCTCCAGCGGGCCGGGCCAATCGAGTCAGAGCCCGGGCGCTGCCTGGGTTGTCCGGCTATCTGCACCCGCTGTGTCGAGGTTTGTCCCAACCGGGCTAATGTGGCGATCCATGTTCATGCGCCAGCCGGCCAGCCGCCGGACCAGGTCCTGCATCTCGATGGTCCCTGCAATGCCTGTGGCAACTGTGCGACATTCTGCCCCTATGACAGTGCGCCCTATCGGGACAAATTAACCCTCTACTGGCAGGAAGCAGCATTCCGGGCTGATCAAGGCGCCGGCTTGTACCGCCGGGCCCCGAATCAGTATGTGGTACGCCTGGCAGGCGAGGTCCATGACCTGCCCTGGCCCGCCGCACCGGGGCTGACCGGTGATCTGGCAGCCGTCGCGGACCTGATCGCCGCCCTGGAACACAATCAGCCTGAACTGCTCACAGCCAGTCCAGCCCCGTAAAACCGGCAGGCTGAAAAGACTGGCAAAGCTGGCAGAACGGTCACAAAACAAATGATAAAACCGAGAGGAGCGGTACCAGCATGATTACCATTGAGCAATACGTCTCACCGCCGGATGTGCAGCAGGCTTATGACCTGCTGCATAGCCGGCCTGATGCTGTTATTCTGGCGGGCGGGGCTTTTACCCGCCTCACGTCGCGAAAAATCGGCCTGGCAATTGACCTGGCCCAGGCCGGACTCAGCGGGATCAGCCAGGACGGACAGGGACTGACCATTGGCGCCATGACCACCTTGCGGGAACTGGAAACGAGTCCGGTGCTGCACCTGGCAGGCTACGGCTCCCTGGCTGAAGCAACCGGCCGGATTGCCGGTGTTCAGCTGCGCAATCTGGCGACAGTCGGCGGCTCTGTCTGTGGCCGGTATGGGTTCTCTGATATCCTGCCGCTGCTGCTGGCCCTGGATTGCACAGTCGTCCTGCACAAAGCCGGTCCGCTGGCCCTGGCCGACTGGCTGAACAGTCACCAGCCGGGAAAGGAGCGCGATATCCTTGAGCGTGTGATTTTGCCGCCGCATGGACCGCTTGCGGCCAGCCAGGCCTTGCGCCAGACCAGTCTCAGCCTGCCCATTCTCACCGTGGCCATCGCCGGGACGGTTGGCCAGTGGCGAATCGCTGTCGGCGCAAGGCCGGGCCGGGCGGTCCTGGCGCCAGGAGCCATGCAGATCCTGAACCGCTGGCAGCCCCCAACGGGACTGGCGGAACCGCGCCCGGCAGCCCGGTCGATGGTTGCGACGGCATCAGGTGCTGCCGATCCGGCGGGCCGCCTCGCCGTGGCCGAAGAAGCTGCCGCAAGCGCCGCCGCCGGTCTGGCGTTCGGCAGTGACCCGCGGGCCGGTGCAGCCTATCGGGCCCATGTATGCCGGACCTTGCTCAAGCGACTGATCCTGGAGGTGCTGCCATGACAATCAAATTCTGGCTCAATGGCCTGGAAACACAGCTGATTTGCGATGCTGATGATTACCTGCTCGATGTTTTGCGCCGGCACGGCATCCTGAGCGTGCGGCGCAGCTGTGACAGTGGCCTGTGCGGCGGCTGTACAGTCCTGCTTGATAGCCGGCCGGTCCTGGCCTGTACCCTGCTGGCAGCCAAGGTCCAGGGGCGCCAGGTCCTGACCGCCGAAGGCTTGCAGGCCGAACTGACGGAACTGGCTGAGCACCTGACCGCCGAAGGGGCCGAACAGTGCGGGTATTGCAGTCCCGGCCTGGCCATTACCATCCTGGCGATGAAAAAGGAACTGGTTCATCCTGATGAACAGGCAATCTTGCACTACCTGACGGGCAATCTCTGCCGCTGCTCAGGTTATGTCGGCCAGCTGCGGGCGATCAAGCGCTACATGGGGGTGAAATAACATGGCAGACAAACCAGCAGCCGTTCATGACGAGGCCGGCCGGGAAGCGGAATTAGCGACGGCATTCCGGCAAATCAATCAGCCGATCCGCAAGCTGGATGGCCAGGGAATGGTCCTGGGCCGGCCGCTTTATACCTGCGACCTGGTCCCGCCGCAGGCCCTGGTGATCAAGGTCTTGCGCAGTCCCCATCCCTTTGCCCGTATCCGCCAGATTGATACCCGGGAAGCACTGGCCAGTCCGGGTGTCGTCTGTGTCCTGACTGCCGCTGACCTGCCCCGCCGTGTCCATACCCGGGCCGGCCAGGGTTATCCGGAGCCTTCACCTTATGATAAATTCATTCTCGATGACTATGTCCGGTATTGCGGCGATGAGGTGGCCGCAGTCGCCGCGGTCTCGGAAAAAGCCGCGCTGGCCGCCCGCGACCGGATCGTGGTTGATTATGAGGTGCTGCCGCCGGTGCTCGACTTCGAGACCGCCGAAGGACACGCCAGCATCATCCATCCGGAGCCGGAGATCCAGGCCAATTTTGATATCGGCCTGGATCCGGCCCGTAATATAGCCGCCGCCTATGAAATGCAGGTTGGTGACGTGAACAGTGTGCTCGCTGACTGTGACGTCGTGGTCAAGGAGCGCTATTATATCCAGGCCCAGGCCCATGTGATGATGGAGCCTCATGCGGCAGTCACTTACCTGGATCTGCACGGCCGCCTGGTCGTGATTGCAACCACGCAGACGCCCTTTCACGTCCGGCGGATCATCGCCCGGACCCTGGATATCCCCCTGCACCGCATCCGCGTGATCAAGCCGCGGCTGGGCGGTGGCTTCGGCGGCAAGCAGGCCTTGCACGGCGAGCTGATCGCCGCTGCCGTTACCTTGAAAACCGGGCGGCCAGCCAGGCTCGAATATACCCGCCAGGAGGTATTTGAATCAACCTATACCCGCCATCAGACCCGCATTGACCTGACCCTGGGCGCGATGCGAGACGGCCGGCTGCGAGCGATGGACATGGATATCCTGCTGAATACCGGTGCCTATGGTGAACACGCCCTGACCGTCATGATGGTCGTCGGCTCGAAAAGCCTGCCCTTGTACAACAAGGTTGATGCGGTTCACTTCAAGGGGCGTGCAGTATATACCAACCAGACGCCGGCCGGGGCCTTTCGCGGTTATGGGGCTGTCCAGGGGATGTTTGCCCTCGAGTCGGCCATGGACGTGCTGGCTGAACGGCTGTCGATCGACCCCATCCGCTTGCGCCGGCAAAACATGATCGCCGAGGGTGAAACCTCGCCGATTTTCCAGATCATGGGCGAAGGCGGTGAAGGCGTAGCGATGACCGTTGACAGCTGCAAACTGGATTATTGCCTGCAGCGCGGCCTGCAGCTGGTGGACTGGCCGGCCAAATACCCACGGCGCCAGATAACCCCGGATAAAGTCCGCGGTGTTGGCCTGGCCATTGCCATGCAAGCATCCGGCTTGCCGGCGATCGACATGGGCTCGGCGATCATCAAGCTCAATGATGATGGATTTTTTAACCTGCTGGTCGGGGCAACCGACCTGGGCACGGGCAGCGACACCATCCTGGCCCAGATCGCCGCTGAAACACTGGCCGTGCCGACGGCCAGTATCGTGGTCTATGCCGCCGACACCGACCTGACACCCTTTGATACCGGAGCCTATGCCTCATCGACCACGTACATATCGGGCCATGCAGTCAAGCAGGCAGCCGAAAACCTGCGCCAGGCCATCATCCGGGCAGGAGCCCGCCGGCTGCAGGTCGCTGAGACAGCAGTCCTGTATGATGGCCAGGCCGTGAGCCGCCGCGATGGGCAAGGCCAGGTTTCCCTGCGCGAACTGGCCACCGGCCTGTTCTACAGCAATAACCAGGAACAGCTGGCCGGCATCGGCTCTTATGTGGGCCAGAAGTCCCCGCCACCCTATATGGCCGGGCTGGCCGAGGTGGAAGTCGATCTGGGAACAGGCCAGGTGATATTGTGCAATTATACGGCGGTGGTCGATTGTGGAACCACAATCAATCCCAGCCTGGCCCGCATCCAGGTGGAAGGGGCACTGGCCCAGGGCATCGGCCTGGCTCTGTATGAGGAGGTCCGCCGCTCACCCCAGGGGGCCCTGCTCACCAACAGCCTGCTCAGCTATGCCCTGCCCACCCGTCAGGAAATCCGCAATATCGTCGTCGAATTTGCCGACAGCTACGAGCCAAGCGGACCCTACGGGGCCAAATCGGTGGCCGAAATCGGCATTGACACACCGCCAGCCGCGATTGCCAATGCCATTTACAATGCTTGCGGCATCCGGCTGCGCAGCCTGCCTTTCACCGCGGAAAAGGTCCTGCTGGCCCTGCAGGCGCAGAACAAACCGGCCGGTGAACAATCGTTCCGGTAACCGTATATTATTTTTCTTATATTTCATTTCCGGTGCAAATGCGCCGGAAAATCAGTTACCTTTATTTTACGTTCATATTGGCTCCGCCAGCCTGCCACCCGGCCAGACCGCAACGGTCAGCCGGGTTTCGCTTGTAATTTCCATATCTAAAACGATTCTGAACGACGGGCCTGTGCATTTTATCCCGGACTCGCTGACAATATTTTCTTCAGCGGCCTGATACAATAAAACAATATTTATGACACTTGTCAAAATGATTTCTATCATTTCATATCATTATATAGTCAAACGCTCCAAAGAATTATATAATGAACCTGCCAAATTTTCCGAACAGGTCCATTTTTTCCGAACAGGTCCATTTTTTGAGGAGGATTTATCATGAGCGCTAAAGCCAAACATCCCGCGACCCTGAATGGATTTATTACCCACAGTTGCACCATCAGCTACGGAATCATCAACGCCATCGTCAACGCGATCATTTTCTATCTGCTCAACATGAAGCACAATGAATTCACGGCCACCTCGATTTTCATTGATCTGGCCATCACCTCGTTCATCCTCTCGGCCATCGTCGCCTTCTTCGCTTTCATGGCCGTCAAAGGCTCAGCCAGGCAGGGCTCACCCTTTGTGGCTCCCGTCAGCAAGCAGGAGCACCTGCTGTTCAGGAATTTCCCGCGCAACAAGTTCCTGGCCGGCCTGCTGATCAGCATCATCAATACCATCCTGGTGCCGGCTTTCTTTGTCGGCCTCCCCGCCGGCCTGAACCTGCTGCCACTGAATCTGATCAGTGCCACGCTGCTCAAAGGCATCGCTTGCGGCACGGCCGGCGCCCTGACCGGTTACTTCGCGATCATGACCGCCGTGCTCGACCAGGCGCCGCTCAAGGCAGGGGCCGGAGCCGCCGAGGCAGCCTGAGAATCCAGCAATCGATTACACAATGCAAGGAGTACAAACATGGCTAAAGATCTTGTCTGGCTGATTACCGGTTGTTCCACCGGAATCGGCCGGGAAATTGCCCGCAAAGTTATCAGTGATGGTTATAAAGCAGTTGTGACCGCGCGCGACGCCGCCAAAGTGGCCGATCTCGCCGCAGATCACGATCAGGTGCTGCCGCTGGCCCTTGATGTCACAAGGCCGGATCAGGTCGATGCGGTGGTCAGGCAGACCCTGGATCACTTCGGCCGGATTGACGTCCTGGTCAATAACGCCGGCGTCGGCTACTTCAGTTCCGTTGAAGAAGGGCACGAACCAACCGCCCGGCGAATCTTCGACATCAACTTCTGGGGCCTGATCAATGTCACCAAAGCCGTGCTGCCGCATATGCGCGGCCAGGCCGGCGGCCACGTGATCAATATCTCCTCCCTGGGCGGCCTGACCACCTATCCCGGCATTGGCTATTATCATGCCACGAAATTTGCCGTTGAGGGTATCAGCGAGACCATGGCCCAGGAGGTCGCCCCGCTGGGCATCAAGGTGACCCTGATTGAACCGAGCAGCTTCCGGACTGACTGGGCCGGCCGCTCAGCCAGCGAGACCACCACCGAGATCGAAGGCTACAAGCCGACCGTCGGTTACATCACCACGATGTCGCGCCGCTATGTCGGCTATGAGCCCGGTGACCCGGCCAAGCTGGCTGCCGCCGTGATCAAGGTCGCCGAGTCGGAAACGCCGCCGCTGCGTCTGCTGCTGGGCAATCGCGCCTACAATACTGCCGTCGAGAAATACAGCAAATTCCTCAGCGATATCGAGGCCTGGAAAGAAATTTCCCTGGGTGTAGACTTTGAGCCGGGTGCCCACTAGGAAACTTGCCCGCAGCGTCACATACCACAGCCTGACACAACGGATTGGATCGGCAGCGCGGGACGTTCCCCGGAACGGACAGGCCGCGCGGATCATGTAGAATGGAGTCTGAAAAATGGGAAAAGATTTAGTATGGTTCATTACAGGTTGCTCCACAGGCATCGGCCGGGCTATCGCCAGCCAGGTCGTTCATGCCGGTTACAAAGCGGTGATAACCGCGCGCGATGTCAGCAAAATTGCTGACATCGCGGAGGGCCGGGAACAAGTCCTGGCGCTTGATCTTGATGTCACCAACAAGGAACAGGTAGCAGCGACCGTCAGCCAGGCGCTGGCCCGCTTCGGGCGCATTGACGTCCTGGTCAACAACGCCGGTGTCGGCTATTTCAGCTCGGTTGAAGAAGGCCATGAGGAGAAAGCCCGCAAGATCTTTGAAGTCAACTTCTGGGGCCTGATGAACATGACCAAGGCCGTCCTGCCGCATATGCGCGGCCGCTGCGCCGGTCATATCATCAATATCTCATCGGTCGGCGGCCTGGCCACCATTCCGGGTGTCGGCTACTATCAGGCGACGAAATTTGCCGTCGAAGGCATCACGGAAACCCTGGCCCAGGAAGTGGCCGGTATTGGCATCAAGGTCACCCTGGTCGAACCCGGCGGCTTCCGCAGTGATTTTGTCAGCCGCTCAGCCCAGATGGACGGGACGACCATTGATGCTTACAAGCCGACCGTTGGCTATGTCAATTACGTCTCCAGTATCCAGAAGCAATACGTCAGCAAGGAGCCCGGCAATCCGGCCAGACTGGCCGAGGTCGTCGTCATGCTGGCCGAATCGGAAAATCCGCCGCTGCGCCTGGTCCTCGGGGCCAGTGCCTATGCCCAGGTCGTCAAAAAGTTCAAGGACTTCCTTAATCACGCCGAAGCATGGAAGGACGTCTCCCACCAGGTCGATTTCGAACCGGGAACCTGAAGCAACGCGCCTGAAATTGCAGACGCCGGTCATGGCGCCATGACCGGCGCCAGGTCCAGCGCCAGGTCCAGCGCCAGGTATCCAATCATCCAATTATCCAGATCCGAACGGCATGTCCCCCGACCGGGACGTGCCGTTTTTGTACGCCTGGATATAGTACGGAATTGCCACGGTCGCCACCGGGCCGAACCGTAACCGCGGGACTTCCTTTTAGCCGATAATCATGATATGATCAATATGCTATATACCCTACAGGGGTATGGTAAATCCAAGGAGGTCATCAACATGGCACAATCCAGTGAAAGGCCGGACAACCAGCAGCCGGCAGAAAAAGAAATTGTCATCCCGATTGGCGGCATGACCTGCGCCGCCTGTTCGGCCCGCATTGAAAAAGCCGTAGCCAAAATGCCGGGTGTCACGCAATCATCGGTCAACCTGGCCTCGGAAAAGGCCACGATCCATTATAATTCGGCTGAGGTCCGCATCTCCCAGATCAAGGGTGTCATTAGCAAACTGGGTTATCAGCCACTGGAAATCAAGCCGGCCAGCGTGGCGGTCGACGAGGACCAGCAGCGCAAGGAACGGGCAATCCGCGTCCTGCGCCTCAAGCTGATCATCGCGGCCAGCTTCTCTGTCCCGCTGCTATATCTGGCCATGGGTGCCATGCTGCCCTGGCTGCGCTGGCCCATCCCGGCGTTCCTGCACCCGATGCATCATCCGCTGACTTACGCCCTCGTCCAGATTGCCCTGGTCCTGCCAGTCATTGCCGCCGGCTACCGCTTTTACATCGTTGGCTTCAAAGCCATCTGGCAGCGCTCGCCGAATATGGACTCCCTGATTGCCATGGGCACCTCGGCCGCCCTGATTTACAGCCTGATGTCGAGCTACAGCATTGCCCGCGGTGATACCATGGCGGTCGATCATCTTTACTTTGAAACCGCCGGTGTGATCATCACCCTGATTCTGCTGGGCAAAATGCTGGAAGCCATTTCCAAGGGCAAAACTTCCGAAGCCATCAAAAAGCTGGTCGGACTGACCCCGAAAACAGCCATCGTCATCCAGGACGGCAAGGAACTGGTCCTCTCTGTCGATGAGGTCGAGCCTGGTGACGTGATCCTGGTCAAGCCCGGGGAAAAAATCCCGGTTGACGGGCTGGTCGTTGCTGGCCATACCGCTATCGATGAGTCCATGTTGACCGGTGAAAGCATGCCGGTCGAAAAAAACGCCGGCGATCCAGTTTATGCCGCCAGCATCAACGGCAACGGCGTGATTCGCTTTCAGGCTACGCGCGTCGGGTCCGAAACGGCCCTGGCCCAGATTATCAGGCTCGTTGAGGCTGCGCAGGGATCGAAGGCTCCCATTGCCAAGCTGGCCGATATTGTCTCCGGTTATTTTGTGCCGATTGTCTTCGGGATAGCCGTCGTGGCTGCCCTGGCCTGGCTGATCAGCGGCCAGAGTGTCGTCTTTGCCCTGACCGCCTTCATCGCCGTGCTGGTCATCGCCTGCCCTTGTGCCCTTGGCCTGGCCACACCGACCGCCATCATGGTCGGCACCGGCAAGGGCGCTGAACTGGGTATCCTGATCAAAAGCGGCGAGGCGCTGGAAACGGCCCATAAAATCAATATGATCGTCTTTGACAAGACCGGCACGATCACGGCCGGCCAGCCCGAGGTGACCGACCTGCTGCCGGCTCCCGGTTATAACGCGCCAGCCCTCTTGCAGCTGGCGGCCAGTGCGGAGTCCGGTTCCGAGCATCCGCTTGGTGCGGCGATCGTTCGCCGGGCCCGGGCTGAAGGCCTGGCCTTGCAGCCAGCCAGTCATTTCCAGGCGATTCCTGGCCAGGGGATTGCCGTTCAGATTGATGACCAGAGCGTGCTGCTTGGCAACCAGCGCCTGATGCAGGACCGCCAGATTGATCTGCAGACCCTGGACAGGGCCGGCAGTGACCTGGCCGGCGCCGGTAAAACACCGATGTTTGTCGCCGTAAACGGCCAGCTGGCCGGCATCATTGCGGTGGCCGACGTCGTCAAGCCGAGCAGCGCCAAGGCTATCGACCGTCTGCATGCCATGGGGATCGAGGTGGCGATGATCACCGGCGATCACCGGCAGACCGCCGAGGCGATCGGCCGCCAGGTTGGCATTGACCGGGTCCTGGCCGAGGTCTTGCCGCAGGACAAGGCCGCCGAGGTCGCCAAGCTGCAGGCCCAGGGCTTCAAGGTCTCGATGGTTGGCGATGGCATCAACGACGCCCCGGCCCTGGCCCAGGCCGACATCGGCATCGCCATCGGCTCCGGAACCGACGTGGCCATCGAATCAGCCGATATCGTGCTGATGCGCAGTGATCTCATGGAGGTGCCGACCGCCATCATGCTGAGCAAGCGCACCATCCGCAACATCCGCCAGAATCTCTTCTGGGCTTTCGGCTATAATGTCCTCGGGATCCCGGTCGCGGCCGGCCTGCTATATGCCTTTGGCGGCCCGGCACTCAACCCGATTTTTGCGGCGGCCGCCATGTCGCTGTCCTCCGTGTCCGTGCTGACCAACGCCCTGCGCCTGAAAGCCTTCAAGCCCTACCGCTGAAACCGGTCTGATTATGCTGATTCGAGGTAAAGCTGCATGCATGACGAGCTGCAAAACTCATCTGTCACCCCTGCAATGACCGCCCGGAACCACGAGCCGCCAAGTGGGCCGGTCATCCACCGTAATCAACATTTACATGAACCGGTAACAACTGCCCAGGGCCCGGCGCTGCCAGGCGTTGAACCGGCCGGCGTTGAACTGGCTGGCGCAGGCCAGGACCAGGATCTGGCAGACGGCCTGGCGAGCGTGGCGGACCTGGCGGGCTGTGCCTGTGACGAGCGCAGCACGGTGCGCGCGGCCCGGCTCAAGGCAGATCTGACCGCGCGCCTCAACCGCATCGAAGGCCAGGTCCGCGGGATTAAGAGCATGATCGAACGCGACGCCTACTGCGACGATGTTCTCAACCAGATCGCCGCAGCCCAGGCCGCCTTGAAAGCGGTCAGCAAACTGCTGCTGAAGAATCACATCCAGGGCTGCGTGGTCGACAGGATCGGCCAGGGCGACAGGGAAATCATTGACGAACTGCTGATCACGATCAATAAAATGTTGTAAAAAACACGCCCGACCGGCCAATCCGCGGATTTTTCCCGCCCAAATTGCCCGTTCGGGCCGTATTATCCAGTAAGAGAATGGAATGACCATGAATCAGCCCAAGCTGAACTTTCCATGGCATGGAGGGCGCAATCCGGTGCCAAGTCTACAGGTTAGTCCCGAAGAAACCGTCCGGCTGATCCAGGCCGGCCAGGAGTCCTTACGTGAGGACTTTATTCGCGATTCCCTGCCCGATATCAGGCGCATCGTCCGCCGCCTGACCCATTCCTTTGCCGTGGAACAATCCGATGAGTACAGCATTGCCCTGGAAATGTTCAATGTAGCCATCGACCGCTTCAAGCCGGACAGCCAGGTTCCGTTCCTGAGCTTTGCCAGCCTGATCATCCGCAATCGGGTATATGACTGGTTCAACCAGCAGAAAACAGCCCGCCAGGTCCTGAGCTTTACTGATTGCGAGACTGACGATGGAACACCACTGGCTGACCGCCTGGCCGACCCGGCCAGTGCGCAATTTTGCGAAGACCTGGAGACTGAAACTTCCCTGGCCAGACTTGAATGCCAGCTCAAGGCATTTGGACTGGGTTTCAACCGCATGGTCGAGCAATTTCCCAAACACCGTGACAGCCGCCTGCTTTGTATCCGCCTGGCCCGGCATCTGGCCGGCGACGCGCAGCTGATGGCGCAAACAATGAAAAAGCACCGCCTGCCAGTCGCCGAACTGGCCCGGCGCAGCACCGTACCAGTCAAGACGATAGACAAGAATCGTGCCAGCATTATCTTCCTGGCTTTACTCTTGCGCAGCGATCTGGACTTGCTGAAAACCTATATCGCTGCTTTCGAGAAGGGGGAATCCGGATGAGCAAAGGGATGGTCATGAAAATTGATCAGGGATGGGCTGTCATCTTCACCAGTGATTGCGAGATGATTCGCGTGAAATGGCAACCCGGCATGGTAGCGGGGCGGGAAATCGAGCTGGACATTGTTCAGCAACAGCCCCGTAATACAGTCAATACCCTGCACCGGCCAGTCAACGTTCGTGCGCAAGCCGGCGCGCAGAAGCCGGCCAGACGGCGCCCGCTCTGGCAATTGGCCAGTGCGGCGGCCATGGTCATCATTTTGCTGACCGCTGGATTCATTTTTATCCCCGGACTGTTTACCCCGGCGGTCTATGCCCAGGTGGCCGTCGATATGAATCCCAGTGTTGCTTTTGATCTTGATAAAACCATGCATGTCCAGGCCGTTCATGCCCTGAATACACAGGCCGGC
>CAYVHB010000038.1:23363-27487 GCA_964450865.1 uncultured Oscillospiraceae bacterium
TCTTGATAAAACCATGCATGTCCAGGCCGTTCATGCCCTGAATACACAGGCCGGCACGATCCTGGCCGATCAGGAGCAAACGTATATCGGGCTTGACTGGCAGGCTGCGGTGGCGCAATGGGTGGTCGATTTACGCACCCGGCCGGCCTATCCCGTCCACCAGATGCTTCTGTCAGCCGTGCTGCCCGACCAGGCCACCGGCTTGAGAACACAGCTGCTGGCCCTGGCTGGCGAGGTGGAACAAATGAACCGGGCAAGCGACCCGGATAGCGTGGCCAATCCGGATTTCACAGGCAATCTGGGCCATGAAGACAATGATAACCGCGCTGACAACACGGGCATTGTTGGCAATGTTGACCAGACCGGAAATAACAGCCGTTCTGATCCGCCGAACCAGCCAGGCATGATCGGCGCCCTGGATGGCCTGGCCTGCCGGATCATCTATTCCACGGACACCCGCATAATCCGGGAGGCGCAGCGCAATAACCTGTCCATCGGCCGCCAGATGCTGCTCAACCAGGCCCACTATCAGCACGAAGCCTGGGACGCGGCCGGCATCGCAGCCGCGCCGCTGGGGGATCTGATCCAGGCACTGCTGCCGCCTGGCGAGGCTGACCAGACTTATCTGACCGAGGAGACGCCCCGGCCACTGAGTGATACAGCACCTTCGCCCACGTCAGATTCCGCAAGACCTGCTACCCCGGGGACTTCCAGCCAGCAGACAAGTGCAACGCGCACCAGCCGGCAAACCAGCCAGAACCAGAGTGGCAACCAGAATACCAGTCAGAATGGCAGCCAGAATTCGAGCCAGCATACCAGCCAGGACGGTGGCCAGGGCACAAAAGACGGCACGACCGGACAGACCGGTAGCCAGCAAACCAGCCGCGCTACCAACCGCCAGACCAGCCAGCCTGCCACAAGTGCCAGTGAGGGCCAGACAACATCGAGTCAGCAGACCAGCAGGGCGACCAGTCAGGCGACCAGCAACCAGTCCGGCACCGGCGGCCCATCGGGAACAGGCCAGGGCGGTACCGGCAGCCGGTCCACCTGAAATCAGACGCCGCATAGCGCACAGGGCCAGGCAAAGTGTTGCCTGGCCCTGTTTCCTGGTCGGTTCAGCAGTGTTTGTTTAGCGCAGGCTGGTACGCCGGGCCAGCAAGTGGGCGGTTACGCCAAACAGCACGCCAATCATGACAAGGCCAAGCAGATAGCTCCCCGTCCCGATTATTACCTGGGTCTCGTCCGGATGCAGCAGTGATTGCAGCATCCCCTGATGAACCAGCCGGAAGCCGCGCGGTATTTCGTCCGGGCCGATTTGCATTTGAAAGCCCAGGGGTACGGCGATCATCGCCAGTACGCCCAGCCCCTGCAGGACAATATTGGTAATCAGATAGACGACAATGGGACCGGCCAGACCCAGTTTGTGCAAACGGGCCGAGCTGCCAAGACTGATCGCAAAATAAAACTGGGCCATGGCATAGAGGGCCTGCACCAGCAGCAAGCCGACCAGAACGAAAAACAGGCTGTACAAAGTCGCCGGCTGCCAGCCCGTCACCTGAAGCAGCTGAGTCTGCAGGATCGCCAGCGTCAGGCCCCGGGACCGGGCCAGACTGGCTGCGATCCCGATGATTACGGCGATCAGCACCGCATAGCTGAGGATAAACCAGGTAAATGACACGACAATCTTGCTGATCAGCAGATACGCCGGACGCACCGGCAGCGTCTGCATCAGATAGCCTTCGGCACCATAAAGATTACGGTAGTAGCGCACGACAACCAGCACATAAGTCAGGATGACCTCGGTGATCGCCAGCAGGATCAGCAGCACCATTGAAAGGCCAAACAACCAGCCGATGCCGATCTGGCTGATCCCATAGGTGACCAGGGCCATCACGGCCGTGGCCAGATAAACAAACGGCACAACCCGGCCGGTGGCCTTGATTTCATGTTTAAGCAATTTGGTCAACATCAAAAGCACCTCTTTCAGATAACGGTCCGAGTCCTGAAGACGTCCCGGAAAACGGCGTCAACGCTCTGGCCATAACGCTGGCGGATCGCATCAACATCGTCATACAGGATCAGCTCGCCAAAGCCCAGCAGGATCGCTGCGTCAAAGACACGCTCCACGTCCTGGATCAGGTGGGTAGCCAGGATCATCAGGGCATCTTCCTGATAATTGCTTAAAACCACATCGAGAATCGCACTGCGCGCGGCCGGATCAACGCCGCCCAACGGCTCGTCAAGCAAGTAAATCCTGGCCCGGCGGGCCATGACCAGGATCAGCTGCAACTTTTCCTGCATGCCCTTGGACATATCGCGGATCGGCTGCTTTAATTCGAGATTGAATTGCTTCAGCAAGACCTCGGCGCGCGACCGGTCAAAATCAGGATAAAAGTCAGTAAAAAAATCAAAGGCGTCAACGGGACGCATCCAGCCGCTCAGATAGGTTTTCTCCGGCAAATACGAAATCAGGCTGCGCGTGTGTATATCAGGCTGATGACCATCGATGCGGATCGTCCCGCGATAGTCGGCGATCAGGCCGGCCAGCAGCTTGAGCAGGGTGCTCTTGCCACAGCCATTGGGCCCGAGCAGGCCAATGATCCGGCCAGCCGGCAGGCTTAAGGTCAGCTGATTCAGGACCAGGTGCGGGCCATAGGCTTTGTTCAGGTTTTCAATTTCAATCAGGGCCATTTGTTATCACTCCATTCTCTGGGCCGAAGCGTCCCATCAGCAAAGCCTGCAGTTGCGCCTGATCATAGCCCAGTTCACGCATCTGGGCCAGAAACCGCTCAACCAGTTGTCCGGCCAGCTGATCACGGACGGCGGCGATGCGCCGCGTGTCAGTCGTGATGAAGCGGCCGCTGGTCCGCTCCGTATAGGCCAGGCCTTCCCGCTCCAGTTCGCTGAGCGAGCGCTGGACCGTGTTGGGATTAACCCCATAGCTCAGGGCCAGCTCGCGCACGCTGGCGACCCGTTCACCCGGAGCCCAGCTGCCGCCAGCGATATTCTGCCGGAACAGCTGCAGCAGCTGCAGATAAATCGGCGTCTGGCTATCAAATTCATAGCTCAAGAGAATCGTTCTCCTTTCCCTGCATCGTTACCTGTCAAGGTGGATTGATTGATCAATTGGCCGATTGTACCCTGATTCGCATCCAGTCTTGTACGATGGCCGGCTCGAACGATTGCCAGTTGCACGATAGTCGGCTTGAACATTTACCTCGCTGCATGCTGGCCGGCCTGAATAGAGAATTTTTACATGGATAAACAGGCTTCATGATTAGGCTGACGTAATGATTCATTTGTATTATACTATTAATACAATAGTACAAAGTCAATGGCTTGTCAAGTATAAAAAAACGCTCTCCGTACAGAGACAGAGAGCGCCTGTTCATGATTATATTTCAATGGCATTCCATTCGTTGCCACACAGATTATGGTCTGCTTATGATCCGCGGCGGAGGTCTAAATTCTGTTTGCAATTGAACGGCCTGCACTGGATCAAGCCCAGACCAGTTGCCAGGTGACACCGAAACGGTCGGTGATCCAGGCGACTTTGCGCAATTCGTAAATTGGTTCAGGGCCCATGATGACCTGGCCGCCGGCAGACAGTCCGGAAAACAAACGGTTGAACTCTGCTTCATCGGCACAGTCGACGTACAGGGAAATACCCCAGCTCACAGGCGGCGCGTAGGCGGCATCAATATCCATCGCCATGAATGACTGCCCTTTCAGGACGAAGTCACCGTGCAGGATCTTGCCCGGTTCACCCCGGTCGTCAGGCCCAAAACGGGAAATGTCGCGAATGCCAGCTGCCGGAAAGAGGCCCACATAGAAACTCATCGCTGCTTCCGCAGTACCCGGAAACGTCAGGAACGGGACTATCGGGTTAGATCCATCAGCCATTTTCAATATCTCCCCATCATACTTGCTGTTGTCATATTGCCAATTGTTACGATTCTGTGTTCCCCGCGTCTAGATCAATGTCTGTGCGACACCGGGCAGCCGGATCGCTACAAAGACTCTGTGTGTTCGAGATCGCAGCTTTCGAGATTGTAACGATCAGCGATAACAACCGGCAATGCTGCCGGCGCCTTCTTTTTCCACTGCAGGCGGGTCTCGGCAAC
>CAYVHB010000039.1:0-27207 GCA_964450865.1 uncultured Oscillospiraceae bacterium
GTACTGCGATTGCTTGCTCTTCAGGTTTTTATTGTTCTTACTTGCCGTTTATAGGTTCATATAAATGAAAGAAAACAGTCCATAATCCTGGCCTGACAGGCTGCAGAGCCGGGAATAGTCCGCAACCTTCCTCTGATGGGACCTGTTACCATGACCTGCATCTGAATGCTATGGATATTGTCAAATAAATTGCGTTTTCAGTAAAATATCATGCCAGTCAGCAAATAACAAGTTATGTTCAAGTAATAATTATGAACAATAATTATCTGTTCTTCCAAAAATAAAGTTGTCAGCGACCGGTAAGTGAAATATAATGTAAACCGATCAAATCAACTATCGTGCATACTTCAGAACAGTTCTTATAACTGAATACACAGACTCATGACATGTAACCCGCATCTAGATGCACAATCGATCTGACCCTGGTGCAGACATAAGAAGTTAATGTGATAGACGGCTTGTCGTCCAGCTATATTGAACCATATTGATTTGATCAAATCTATGTTAAGAGGGGAAAACTATGAAAAAAGGAAAAGGAAGTCAACTTCGCCAGTATCTGGCCGTGCTGCTGATCCTGGCCGTATTGACCGGCCTGTTCGGTCTGACCGGTTGCGCCACATCGAAGAAGGAGCCGGTCGTGCTGAAAATGGCTGACGGCGGCTGGGATACCTTCCGCCTGCACAACGCCGTTGTATCCTACATTCTCGACAAAGGGATGGGCATCGCCACAGAAGAGGTAACCGGAACGACCTCGATCACGTGGAAAGCCCTCGTTGACGGAGATCTGCAGATCTACATGGAGACCTGGACCGACAACATCCCAATGTATGCCGGTGACAAGGAAGCCGGCAAGATCAAGGAACTGGGTGTCAATTATGATGATGCCGACCAGGGTTTCTATGTACCTCGCTATGTCATCGAAGGTGACGCGGCGCGCGGCATCGCCCCGATGGCTCCCGATCTCAAGACCGTCAAGGACCTGCTCAAGTATCCGCAGGTTTTCAAGGATCCCGAACAGCCAGACAAAGGCCGGATTTATGGCGGCATTCCCGGCTGGGATGCCAGCGACCGCGTCCTGACCAATAAATATAACGCCTATGGCCTGAATGCGTCCTATACCTATTTCCAGGCCGGCTCCGAGGCGGCCCAGATTGCCTCGCTGATCGACGCTTGTGAAAAGGGTAAGCCCTGGGTCGGATTTTACTGGACGCCCAACTGGACCAGTGTGCAGTATGATGTTGTCAAGCTCGAGGACGAACCTTATGTTGACGCCACCAGTTTCCAGAATGGCCTGACCGCATTCCCGATGGCCCGGATCACCGTCTGTGTCAATCCGGTCATCGTCTCGGACTATCCGCAAGTTGCCGACCTGCTTTCCCATTACAAAACCAGCAGCGCCCTCAATTCCGAGGTTTTGTCTTACATGAAAGCCAACAATGCCGAACCCGGACCGGCTGCAGTCTGGCTGATGAAAAAGCATCCCGAACTGCTGACCCAATGGATTACTGATGCCAAAATCCTCAAAAAAGTGCAGGACGCCCTGGCCAAAGAAGCCTGATCAGTAAAAAGTTTACAATCCGACCTGCTGATATGCAGACATCGGACTTGATAAGCGGTACATAATCCGGTATCTTAATCGGTAATGACTACCCATTGAATGGGCCGGTACCGTGATACCGGATCACGGTATCGAATGCATGAAACTCAGGCTTCCCCGGCTGGTCAGCAAGACTGGCCGGGGATGCCTGATGATTTTTCGTCAGTGCGCAAGAAACCGCTGGCAGATCTGTTCCAGGTCAACTGGCTGCTATTTTTGCGTTCACAGGGAAGGCCAAGCCCGCTATGAATTCTTTTCCAAAATCATGGTCTGTCGATATAGCCACAGGGGTTGATCGGATTGTCGATCTGATGAGCGTCTCGCTGGAGCCTTTTTTCAACGGGCTCAGTGCGTTTATTTCGTTTTTCCTCAACCTTTTCCAGAACCTGATGTTCATGATGCCCTGGTGGCTGCTGCCCTTGCTGGTCTTCGCCGCCGGCTGGTTTGCGACCCGCCGTGTGTTGCCGTCCCTGACCTTCGGGGTCATGGTTATCCTGATTGGCTCTTTTGGCTACTGGGAATTCATGATATTCACCCTGGCCATTGTTTTCACCTCCGTGCTTTTCTCATTGCTGCTCGGATTGCCCTACGGCATCCTGATGGCCGAGTTTCCCCGGCTGGAGAAAGTAACCCTGCCGATTCTGGATGCGATGCAGACCATGCCCAGCTGGGTTTACCTGATCCCTTCCGTGTCCTTCTTCGGCCTTGGCCGGGTTCCGGCCGTGATTGCCACCATGATCTACGCACTGCCACCGGTCATGCGCCTGACCTGCCATGCAATTACCCACGTCGATGCCGAGACAGTCGAGGCCGCCCAGGCCTATGGTTCGACACGCCTGCAGAGCCTGGTCAAGGTCAAGATCCCGCAGGCAGCATCGACCATTATGGCCGGGATCAACCAGACCACGATGATGGCTGTGGCCATGGTCGTAACCTGCGCCATGATCGGCGCCCGTGGCCTGGGAACCGAGGTTTTACATGCGATCAATCGCCTCGAAGTCGGCCGCGGATTTGAAGCCGGCCTGTCGATTGTCTTTATCGCGATTATCATTGACCGCCTGACCCAGGGCCTGGCCAGATCGCTGCAAAACCAGACCGAAAGCAAAGGGGAGCGGAGTTTTTCGCTAAAATCAGTCAAGAGCCGGGCTGCTGAGAATAATGAACCGGGGCTTTGACAAAAGGAGCTTTCAGATGCCAGCCAAAATACAGGTCAAGCACTTAAGCAAAGTCTTTGGTCCTCACCCGCAACGTATTCTGAATTCGTTGAACCTGGACTTTGACAAGCAGGAAATCCTGGAACGGACCTCGCACGTGATTGGCGTTTACAATGTGACCTTTGAGGTGCAGCCGGGGGAGACCTTTGTCATTATCGGCTTGTCCGGCAGTGGCAAATCGACCCTGATCCGCTGCCTGAACCTGCTGAACCGGCCGACCTGCGGCGAAGTGATTATCGATGGCGAAAATATCTGCCATTACGACAGTCGCCGGCTGCGTGAATACCGCCGGCGCAAGGTCGCGATGGTTTTCCAGAACTTTGCCCTGCTGCCGCACAAGAATGTGCTGGAAAATGTCCGTTTCGGCCTGAGTGTCCGCGGTGAATCGCTTGATACGAGCCTGATCCGGGCCCGCGACATGATCAATATGGTCGGTCTCAACGGTTATGAGAAGGCTTCGGTCTCTGTGCTGAGCGGCGGCATGAAGCAGCGCGTCGGCCTGGCCCGGGCCTTAGCCAATGATCCGGAAATCCTGCTGATGGATGAAGCTTTTTCGGCCCTGGACCCGATCGTCCGTTGTGAAATGCAGAATGAATTGCTGAAACTGCAGGCCCGCCTGCACAAGACAATTGTTTTCATCACGCACGACATCCAGGAGGCTTTCCGGCTGGGCGACCGCGTGGCGATCATGCGTGATGCGCGGATAATCCAGACCGGTACGCCCGAAGAGATTCTGGCCGATCCGTGTGACGAATACGTGGCCAAATTTATCCGTTCGGTCGATAAAACCAAGGTCCTGACTGTCAAGAGCATCATGCGGCCGCCTGATTGCCTGGTTCGGCTGCATGATGATCCAGGTGCGGTGCTGAACGAAATGCAGACCCGTGAAGTATCGACCGCCTTTGTGACGACGAGCCACGCCAGATTGGCCGGTATTGTCGAAAAGGAAGATGCCAGGCGGGCTGCTGAGCACCTGCTGCCGCTATCTGCGATCGTTCGTACCGATATTCGTCAGACTGACCGTTCGACCCTGATCAGCGACCTGGCCCCGATCGCGGCCGCTACGCCGTATCCGGTCGCTGTTACAGTCGATGGCCAGCTGGCCGGCGTCGTGACGCAGGCAGCGATTCTGAATAATTTATAAGTTGAGGGGGACTGCATGCTTTATATCGAAAACATCCGCCGCTGGGCCCAGACGGACCGGGTCGCGCTGGTTGACCAGGATCGGGTCATGACTTTCGCGGCCCTGAATGCCCGCTCGGACGCTATTGCCCTCTGGCTGGGCGAAAACCGGCCGGACAGACGTCCGGTCGTCCTGTGGGGTGACAAAGATCATGACATGTTGACCGTTTTGCTGGGAGCTGTCAAGGCTGGTCATTCCTACGTCATCATTCCCGACCACTACCCGGCCAGCCGGGCCATGGCGATCATCAAAGACTGCGGCAGCGATGTGCTGTTTCAATTGAGTGACAAGCCAATGCCATTCACCGGGTCGGAAAAAGCAGCGGCAGAGCCGCAGTCGCCGCCGTCGCCAACGACAGCGCAACAAGCCCCGCAGCTGGCAGACATCGTTTATAATGCCGATGATATCGACAGCTGGGTCAGACTTTACCGGGACGTGACAGATCCCGTTTTCCCCGGCCTGGCGCCCGACGACCTGTGCAGTGTATTTTACACTTCCGGCAGTACTGGCCAGCCTAAAGGTGTTCAGATCACCCGTGCCAATGTCGAGGCATTTATTGACAGCTATCACGAATACATTTTCTCCTATCTGCCACCCGAGGCCTGCCGCGTGCTCAACGTCAGCTCATATGCTTACATCGTATCGCTGGCCAATATCTTTTACATCCTGGCCGTCAGGGGCTACACGCTGTATGCCGTCAGCCGCGACCTGGCCATGAATTATAAGGATCTCTTCAGCTATATTCTGGAGGTTAAACCGCAGTACCTGACCGGGACACCCAGTTTTGCCGCAGTCTGCCTGCAGGACGACCGCTTCAGTCCGGAATACTTGCCGGAGCTGTGCTGCATCGAGGTTGGCGGCGAGAATCTGCCGATTGCGGTGGGTCGCAAACTGATCAGGCGTTTCCCCAAGGCCCTGCTGTTCAATGGCTATGGTATGACGGAAACAACCTGCGGTGGCATTGAATGCCAGATTACCGAGGACATGCTGGTCGACGGCCAGGCCATGTGCATTGGTGAAAGCTTTTCTGCCGTCCAATGTGCGGTTGTGAATGATGACCTGCAGGAGCTCCCAGATGGCCAGGTTGGTGAGCTGATCATGATTGGCGCCATGATCAGTCCTGGTTATTATCACAATCCGGAGCTGACCCGCCAGAAGTTTTTCACGACACCGGATGGCCGTCGCGGCGTGCATACCGGTGATCTTGTCTATCGCCGGCAGAATCGTTTCTATTACGTCGGCCGCAAGGATAACCTGGTCAAAGTGGGCGGGTATCGGGTCGAGATTGAGGAGATCGAGCAGCACCTTTCCCGTGTCAGCCTGATCAAGGAATGTGCGGTCGTACCCGTCCTGCGCGACGGCCAGGTCATCATGACTGCTGCCTATGTTACGCTGGATGCGCCGCCGGTTCAGAAGCTGCAGAGTATCCTGGCTATTCGCAAGGAAATGGGCCAGATGGTCCAGTCCTATATGATCCCGCAAAAAATCGTCATTCTCGACGAACTGCCCAGCATCAGCCACAGCGGCAAAGTCGACCGCAACCGCCTCAAGGAAATGGCCCGGCTGAGCTGAACGGATCGATGAAGCAGACTGATGAACCAGCTCATTAAAAACAGATAGATGGAATAAATTGTTTAAAGGAAGGTACTTATGACTGTACTGAATGCGACTCTGCAGGCGATGCAGGATATCCTCGGTCTCGAAGAAATGGAAAATGAGCTCGATCTGAATCTGTGGGACGCCGGCCTGATTGACTCGCTGGGAATCGTCACGCTGCTTGACCGCATTGAAGCGTTAATCGGCAAGCCGGTCAGCATCAAGGAGATGAAGACCCAGGACTTCCGGACAATCCGCAATCTGGTCTCCTCCATCTCCAATCAGACCGGCCACGCCTGATGTCGTGGACCGGGCTCGCCTGACGCCCCGGACGGGCCCAAAGCCAGCTCGAAATGGCGATTGTCAATCAATGATGGCAGCCAGCTAACTAACTGAACAATGGTTAACATATACAAGTTGGGGAATTAATCAAAAACGGGTTGATGCCTGGTCTCGAAATGACCGGCATCGGCCCGTTTTTTGTGTGGATATCGCTCCTGGCTGTCCGTTTTCCAATACCGAATGAAAAAGCTGAAATGAGAAACAAGAAATGCCGGACAATCAAAAAACCCTGAGGCTGTAAGGCTTCAGGGTTTTCTGATGTGGTGCACCTTCAGGGATTCGAACCCGGGACCCACTGATTAAGAGTCAGTTGCTCTACCAGCTGAGCTAAAGGTGCATGTCTTGCGAACAATCGATATTATAAACACCCCGCCATCATCTGTCAATGGCTATTTTTAAAATGCATGGATGTCCTTGAATGGATGTATGGATGTTGTAAATGAGCCACAATTTCACGAGAATTTCATGTTTGCAAGCGTTCGAGTGCAGTCTGTTTTGTGATAGAATGAAAACGAATCCTGCCTTGTTGCATTTTATCTGATCTGCACCCTTGAAGGAGGTCATGCCTATGCGTTTTGAATTCATGCATCCTGCTGACCAGCTTGTCGCTTTTATGAATCGCATCTACCACAATGGCCTGACCACTACCTCAGGGGGCAATCTGTCGATCCTCGACGTCAATGGCGATATCTGGATCACACCGGGCGGTATCGACAAAGGTGGCCTGACGCGCAGTGACATGATCCGGATCCAGGCTGACGGTAACGTGATCGGCCATCACCAGCCATCCTCCGAATTGCCGTTCCACCAGGCCATCTACCAGTCGCGCAGCAATATCCGCGCCATCCTGCACGCCCACTCACCCAATCTGATGACCTTCTCCATGCTGCACCAGATCCCCAATGTCTACCTGATCCCCAATACCCGCATCACCTGCGGCAATGTCGCCTATGCCACCTATGCCATGATGGGCAGCGAAGAACTGGGTGTCCTGCTGGCCAGGGAATTCAAAAAAGGCTACGCCGCTGTCCTGATGGAGAACCACGGCATCTGCATCGCGGCCGAGACGCTCAATAAAGCCTATTCGATCTTCGAGACCCTCGAATATGCCGCCTACATCGAGCTGCGGGCCCGCCGCTACGGTGCCTTGCGAACTCTGTCCGAAGACCAGATCGACATCGCCCGCACCCGTGAACACACCCGGATGAGCGAATTCTCGACCCGCGCCCGCAGCGGTGAAGAACTTTTGCTGCGCCGCGAACTGGCTCGCCTGATTGAGCGCGCCCTTGACCAGCAGCTGTTTGCCGCCAGTCAGGGGACGATCTCCGCCCGCCTGTCCGATGGCTCATTCCTGATCACGCCCTACGGTACCGACCGCCGCCAGATGCACGAAGAGGAGCTGGTCCTGGTTCGCCGCGGCCTCAAGGAAAGCGGCCAGATCCCCAGTCGCGCCGTGTTTATTCACGAAATGATTTACCATCGCAATCCGACGATCCAGGCGATCATCAATGCCCAGCCGCCGAATCTCATGGTGTTTACCATCGCCGACGTCAAATTCGATCCCAGCCTGCTGCCGGAATCGTACGCCCTGCTGCATCAGGTTCCGCTTGCCCCGTATGGCTTCAATTACGCCGATCCGCAGAAGACTGCCGCATTATTCAGCCCGACTACACCGATGATCCTGCTGGAGAATGACGGTATTATCGTCACGGGCAAGGACCTGACCCAGGCCTTTGACCGCCTCGAGGTCGCCGAGTTTACCGCCCGCTCGATCCTCGCCGTCCCGCCAGCTACCGAAGTGTACCCGCTCAATGAAAGCCAAAAAGCCGAACTGGACGAGCATTATCATTTCTAGGGTCGGTTCCAGGTCGCCAATCCTTGAATTGTCAGTATCCGAAATCAACAGGCAGCATCGCGATAGTCAGCGGCGCTGCCTGATTTTTTTTTGCAGCCGGTCAAAGCGGGTCGCCAGGGAAAAGGTGAGGGCGATCCCGGACGCCCAGCGATAGCGCAGCATGTTCAGGACGGCCTGCCGGTAAAAGCGATCAAAACGACTGCCGCCACGAATGAATTCGGCCACCAGCTGGTTGCTGAAAAGACCGGGGACCTTGCTGTTGCATAAGGCAATATACCGGCGGGTCAGGGCCACGCGGCGACCGAACGGCTGTTCGCGAATCGGGTAGAAGAGGATAGCCAGAATCTGGTGATTATACAAAACGCCGGCAATTTTCGCGGCATCCTCGGCCGGCAAGGCTGCTGTGCGCTGCAGGGCGAGCTGGACGGCGTCAAAAATAACCAGGCGCCGCTCGTCAAAACCGCTGTTCTGAATCGACCCGGCCCGCTGCACGTATTTGTACGCCGGTGAGAAGGTATGACAGACCCGCCGGGCCCGGGCCAGCACCAGCGGCGTGACCGTCACATCCTCGTTATTCAGGCCGACCGGGAAGGACAACCCGTCATAGAGCATACGCCGGACCACCTTGTTGCACGACGACGTCATCAGCGGTGTATCCAGCACCTGCATCAGGGCATCCGGGCGTTCCGGATTGATGCAGTGACTGACCCGTGCTGTGTTCGTTGCCTGAAAAATACATTCAATGTCGCATATCGCAACATCGGCCTGCTCGCTGGCGATCAGGCCAAGCAATTCCCGGTAAATGCCCGGATCCACCCAGTCGTCACTGTCGACAAATGTCACAAATTCGCCACGCGCCCGGGCCAACCCGAAGTTTTTCACATCCGAAAGGCCGCCATTGGGCTTGCTGAACACCTGGATGCGATCCGGGAAATCAATTGCATAACGGGCGATTATCTGCGCCGATTCGTCAGTGGACCCATCGTTGATCACGAGGATTTCGGCCGGATTGCCCAGTTCGTCGAATGCGGCCAGAATACTGTCCAGGCACTTGCCCAGGTAAGCGGCCGTATTATATACAGGAACGATGACACTCAGCAGCAGACGCTCGTCCGGACTGCGCGCAGCGTTATTTTCTGTTCGGTTGATTGACATAGGATGTCTCCTGGAAAATTGGCAACAGCCGGATTCTTGATTAATACAGGTGCCGTATGCCTGATGGGTAACTCCATTATATGTTAATTGTTTATCTTGTCAACGGATTCTGTCTGGGCCAGAACCGGGTTTTCCGGTCCCAGCTGTTCTGTCTGGCCGAGCAGCCGCTGGGCTACCGACGCGCGGCGAGCCCGAACCTTTTGCCGCGTCTCCGGACTGAGTTCATGGCGACTGCCAATATAATCCTGGATTTGACAGATCTCCCGGTATTCCTGCTCCCGTTTCATCGTCAGCGTCACACCCTGGCTGTGCATCCGGTGATAATTCAGTGAGGCCGCCTGATAAGCCAGCTTGCCCCTTTCCAGGATCCGCACGTAAAAATACCAGTCGCCAGCCAGGCGGAACTGGCGGGCGGCAGAAAACAACTCCTGATACCAGGCCGGATCGTCGAGCTTGCGGAAAACAACACTGGATACGTTGGCGATCGTGTTGTTGACGCACAAATACTGGCTGACCTCGGCCGGGCCGTCATTGATAAACGACTGATCCCAGTGGCCGGTCTTGAAAATATCGATCCATTCGCGCAGATCGTTCATCAGGATCCGGTTGCCTTCATCAATGGTCAGCGACTCGCAATATGACAAGATGACCGCCTCGTCAGCCATCGGCGCCATGATCGGATCGAGAAAATTCGGTGAGCAGGAGTCGTCAGCCTCGCAAATCCAGACAAACGGACAGGCTGCCTCGCGCAGGCCTTTTTCCCACTGGTTAAAAACATTGCCGCTGTTGGTCTCGTTGACGATCACCCGCAGCGGGATATGGCGGATCTCCTTTTGCAGCTCGGAAATAACCTGCATGCTGTCATCGGTCGAACAATCGTCGAGAATCAGGATCTCGCTGACCGGGTAAGTCTGGAGCAGGATCGAGTCCACCCGTTCGCGCAGATATCGGGCGTAATTATAATTGGGGATCACCGCACTGGCCTTGAAATCAGCCATGGTCTGGCGCGGCAGTCGCTTTTCCTTGTAAATGTTGACCGAGCCCTCGGCCGGAATCTCACGCAGCAGCCTCTTCTTGACCAGATAGCGCAGATAAACCTTCTGCTTCTCCGCTAAAGGCAGCGCCCGATAAATATTCTTCAGCAAGATACGCATTCTACTCAAATCCGCCACGGCAACCTCCCCGTTTCACTGTGTTCCTATCCCTACAGGACATCGGCAAATTCGCGTTTGACGCGATTGAAGACCCATTCGCCATAGACAAAGAAGATGACGGTCACGAGCCAGAACAGGGCTGTATCCGCCCAGCTGCCCCTGGCTAGTACCGGCTGGCCGATAAAGGCGCCGCGCAGACCGGTGACCAGATAGGTGAACGGCATCCAGGCGACCACGCGCCGCAAGCCGGGCCCGACCATCTCGATATTCCAGACTACCGGGGTGAACCAGAACAGAATCTGCATCAGGATCGTCAGGAACTGGGTAAAATCTGAGACCAGGGTGCAGACTGCCGTCGTCAGCCGGGTCACCGCCAGAACATAGGCAATCGAAGCCAAAACGAAATAAATAAGCTGCAGCAGGTTGGGCGGGTAACCGCTGAAAATCCCGACCACACTGGTGATCAGCAGGCTGAAGACGTAGACAATCAGGCTGGAGGCAATCGAAATCACGGGGATGATTTCCACCGGGAAGACGACCTTTTTCACCAGATAGCTGTAATTGCGCACCGAGTTGCTCGTGGAAAGAATACCATCGCTGAGAAACATCCAGACGGCGATACCTGGCAGGAACCAGACAATATACGGGTACTCGCCCGAGCTGCCGGTTTTCAGGATGTATTCAAACACGATGACGTAGGTCAGCATGAAAATCAGGGGCGTGATGAAGCCCCAGACCGCCCCGAAATTCGTATACGAATACTTGTTGCGGAAATCATTCTTGCTCATCAGCAGGATCAGCCGATGATTCTTGACAATCAGTTTCAATAAACGCATGGACGTATTCCTTTTGTGAATGCTTTTATGAATGATTTTGTGAATGCTGTTAAGAACCCTTTTGTGAAAGGCGGGCAATTTCGATCTCATAGGTCCGGATCAGCTGCTCGCGCAACTGCTGATGCTCAGTCTGGAGCCGGTCGACCTCCGTTTCATAAGTCTGCATCATCTGCAAGCGCAAAGTCTCCTGCTCAGCCGTTATCCGCATGATTTCCCGTTCATAATCAGCACAAAGCTGCTGGCGGCTGGCAAGCTGCTCGGCCTGCTGGCGGGCAATTTCCTGTTCGTAATGAAACGCCTGCTCGTCGCGGATTATTTGCTGTTCGCTCGTTATCCGCTTGATTTCCTGTTCATAATCAGCTACAGCCAGACCCAGGGCCTGCTGCTGTTCAGCCTGCTGGCGGGCCAGTTCAGCCTCATAGTCGCTGGTGACCTGGGCGAGCAGTCCCGCATGCAGCTGATTCAGGCCGCGTTCCGTGTGATTTTCCAGAAAGGACTGGATCTGCGGATCAATGACGGCCTGCATATAGCGGCACTCAAAGTCCTGATAGCGGGCGATTTCCTGCTTCGGCATGCCCAGCAGCTGCCAGAATGCGGCTTGCGGCCAGAACGCTGCCAGTTGTGGATGGGAAATATATAGATTATTAACGGAGCGAAAAGCTACAAAGCCCAGCGGCAAGTTGGAGAGCAGCCATTCCTGGTCAAAGAAAATCAGCTGGCCATCCTGGTCAAAGCAGTTGGCGAACGTCATGTCAACCGGTGCCTGCTCCAGCTGGCAGGTATTGGCTGCGGCATAATCAGGCGCTGACTGCAACGAAAGCGCAGTCAACCTCGCCACCTCATCCGGATGCGCCAGCTTGAGCAGCTCGCGGTAGTAGCGGCCGATCAGACCAGGAAGCCGCACCCGGTCCTGACTGAAAATAGCAGTCAGGATGTGCTGTTCCAGGCTGGATCCCGTGAGAAAAGGTGTCTCTAGCTGGCCGTTCCTGAATGTTTCAGGCGCGACAGCGACCCCTTTATGCCGTAGCAGATCACTAATCCGGCTCATTTCCGCAAGGTGGCCGGCCGCTTCCGGCACCAGTGGCACCTTGGTCGCGTTATGATGCTTGCGCAGGACAGTCGCACAGCGATATGGCCGGCGCCGTTCGTTATTAAAAACAACATAATCGACCGGTGGCAGTGCTTCCGGTTGACTTGCCTGGGCCGTTGACCGGGCCGTTACACTGGCCAGGACCAGGAACGAATTCGCGAAGAACTCGAACACCTGATTCTCGATCAATGAGCCGATGACGCTGTGCTCCGTAAAATTGACAAAGGTATCCTGATCATAGAAGGGCCGATAGCGGCGGGCATTCCAGAAACTGGGCAGATATTGATCAGAAAAAATGACCTGTGGCAGCTTGTAATCCGGCAAGGGGTAGTAAAACCTTTCACAGTGAAATCCACTTTTCCCGAGCAGGCTGCGCAGCGCCTGGCGGCTGAAAGTCCGGACCGGTCGCCCCGAATCATAGCCCCGCAATCCGTCGTAGACGACGCCGGTATGATCTTCCGCTGCCCCGCACCAGTACTTCAGGCCGAACTGGTTCTCAATCGCCAGCAATAGCTGACCATCCGGCTTCAGAAACGAGCGAACCCGGTCCAAAAACTGCTGGTACGGATCACCGCCAATATTTCCGCCAACGGGACCAGGTTCCGGATCGGGAACATCGCCGCCTGCAGTGACGGTGCCGGCGTATTCGAGTACACCAATGACCGTTACGAAGTCGAAGGTGCCGACTTGTGCCGGATCAAGATCGCGGAAATCGCCGACGATAATTTCCAGATTATCATGATGATGGTGCCTGGCCTGCAGGCATCGCGCCCGCTGCAAGGACCACTCAACCGATACAACCCTGGCTGCCCGCTGGCACAAGGCTCCTGTGATCGCCCCAAGCCCGCCACCAATTTCCAGGATCGAGCAGCCCGGCTTGAAGGGGAACCAGTTGAGGATGTTCTCCCGGATGCCGGCCAGATGATACACCACCGGCCAGCGCTGGTCCTGATAGACGGCTTGTTCCAGGCGATCCGCAGCCAGTTCCGGATCAGCCACATGCCCCTGGATCATCGCCAGGATTTCGTCTTCGATTGTACCATCACTGTAATGATCCTGACCTGTATAGTAAGTCATGTTAAACACAGCGCTCATCTTTCCGCCATCTCCTGCGTCATCGGACTCGTCTTGACCATCTCGATGCGGGCATTCAGGTCAAAGAGGCCCAGGCTGTCGCGCCGGGCCGTAAACTCGAGCAAATAGACATCGTATTGACGGTCAAAGATCTCAAGGTCGCCATCGGCGTCAAATTTGGTACAGCCGAAGGATAATGAGTAATTGCCGATTCCGAGCGTCAGTGTCTGGCTGAAAGTCACCTCGGCAATATCACCTGCATAAAACGGGCCGGTCGGATAGCGATAGACGTAGGTATTGGCCCCGCACAGTTCGAGCCCCTTGATATCCTTGATTGAAATCGCGAAAATCGGCTCGTCGATGGCGCTGAAAAACTGAACTTTCATTTTTATGCTGGCCGGCTCATTGGTATGCAGCAGCTGCGCCGGCTGGCCCTGGGCATTAAATATGCCCATATCAATAATCCGGGCCCGGCCATTGCCATACTGCAGGCGATTCGGATTGATCTGGAAATCGTCAAGCCAGCGCTGGCCCGGTGCTGCACTTCCCGCAGTCGGAAAACACAGCTGGTCCGGCATGTTATTACCAGCGGTCACGGCCTGGGGACCGGCTGACGCAACTGCCGCGAATGGGGTGCCTGGCTGACTGTCTGACGCGGCGTCGGACTGGTTCCCCGGCGCGATGGCTGGCGCTGTGACGGTATCCGGGTGATAGGCATATTTGCTGGCCAGCAGTTTTTTATATTCATCGACAACCCGGCGGATGTCGCCCTCATAAATCTTGCACCCCTGGTCAAGGATCAGGCCGCGGCTGCAATTGCGCAAAACATCGCTGAGACTGTGCGAGACGAACAGCACTGTGATCCCGCGCGACTTGAATTCATTGATTTTATTAAAGCATTTCTGCTGGAAGGCGATGTCGCCGACGGCCAGGACTTCGTCGATGATCAGGATCTCGGGATGAATGCTGATGGCGCAGGCAAAGGCCAGCCGGGCAAACATGCCGCTGGAATAGGTCTTGACCGGCTGGTCAATGTATTCGCCAATATCGGCAAAAGCGACGATCTCCGGCAGGCTGGCGGCGATTTGCTGATTGGCCATACCATTGACCTGCCCATGCTGCCAGATATTCTGCAGTCCGGTCAGCTCGGGGTTAAACGCCGTGCCGAGCTCCAGCAGTGAGCTGATCCGGCCGTTGATTTCGATTTCGCCGCTGGTCGGGGCGACGACACCGGTGATCATCTTCAGCAACGTCGATTTACCGGCGCCGTTTTTGCCAAGGATGCCGTAGACTTCGCCGGGCTGCACTTCAAATGACACGTCGTCGACCGCCTGCTTGAGGCGGTGGTTGACATAGCCGGGAAAAAGGATCTCCTTCATCCGGTGTGCTTTTTTGCTATACATGTGATATGACTTGGACAGGCTGCGAATCCTGATGGCTGGTTTGCTCATGGCAACCCTCTCTTTAATTTGCGAAGACTGGCTGTGCCTGATTATACATGATTGAGTTGCCGAGGTAAACGATGGGGGGCAAAGGTCAAACTCAGCCCGGCACCGGGCCGCGATACAGGGGGCAAAGGTCAAACTCAGCCCGGCACCGGGCCGCGCACTTCGCTCGGACAAGATCGCTGGCGCGATCAACTCGCTCGGGTGCATCGGCCCGGCTGCCGGGATTTTCGTTTGCTGGCACAGGATTGGTTTGACAATTTATATTTCATTTTGATTCTGGATATTCATTTTGATTCTCGACAAAGGTATAATTATATACAATAAATAATTCGTAAAGGAACTGATCGTTTGGGAAGCACGCGGATAGTGTGCTTTCATCTAAATCCGGTTTATTGGCATCCAGGTGCTGACTGCTGGCGTCAGAGAAGTTCAGCGGTATATTTGTACGGATAACTGACAACTATATTGATTGTTGGCATTTATGTACGGATTACTTGTTTCTGATGTGGTTACTTGTTTTGCGGGGAGGCTGGCTCATGAAAAAACTTGGTGACATCCTGGTTGAATCGGGTCTGCTGACGCCGGAGAAGCTCGCGGAGGCACTGACCGCGCAGAGGAACCGCGGTGAACGGCTGGGTGACACGCTGATTGCGCTGGGTTTTGTGACCGATACGCAGATCATGCATGCCCTGGAGTATCAGTGCCGTATCCCTTACGTTGATTTAAGTACCGTCGCGGTTGATGCCGAGGCGCCGGGCCTGATCAGTGAAGAGATGGCCAAGAAATATGTGCTGATTCCGATTGGCTTTGAAAATAGTCAGCTGATCGTGGTCATGAATGATCCGCTTGATTTCGGGGTCATTGACGAGCTGCGCTACCTGACTGGCCGTGATCTCGTAACTCGCCTCAGTACGAAGAAGCAGATTTTCGACGCCATTGATGCCAATTATGGCCGGGAAAAGGCTCAGATTGCGGCGCGCGAACTGGAGAAGACGTTCGATGTCGCGGAGATTGTCCGGATCAGTGAACAGATTACCGATGAGGTCGCCAATGCGCCGGTCGTCAAGCTGGTCAATTCGATTATCGAGCACGCTGTCAAGATCGGGGCCAGTGATGTCCACATCGAGCCGGTCGACTCGAAAATGCGTGTCCGCCTGCGCATTGACGGCGTCCTGCAGGAGGTCATGACAACACCGAAGAGTGCCCATCCGGCGGTAATTACCCGCATCAAGATCATGGGTGGCATGGATATCGCCGAGAAGCGCGTCCCGCAGGACGGCCGGGTCGAGACCACCGTTGCCGAGCGCAAGGTTGACCTGCGTCTGTCCATTCTGCCGACCGTTACGGGTGAAAAGGTTGTTATCCGTATTCTTGGCCGCACCGACATGGTTTTTTCCAAATCGGCGATCGGTCTTTCGCCCAATAATGAGAAGCTGTTTGACCGCATTGTGCAGAGCCCGCACGGGATTATTCTTGTTTCCGGGCCGACCGGCTCCGGTAAAACAACGACGCTGTATACGATCCTGCGTGATCTGAATAAAACGGCGACCAATATTGTCACGGTTGAGGATCCGGTGGAATACCGGATGACCGGGATCAACCAGGTCCAGGTCAATATCAAGGCTGGCATGACCTTCGCCAATGGCTTGCGTTCGATTCTGCGCCAGGATCCGGACATTATCCTGATTGGCGAGATCCGCGACGGGGAGACGGCCGAGATCGCGATCCGGGCTTCGATCACCGGCCATCTGGTGCTCAGCACGATCCATACCAATGACTCGGCCTCGACGGTCAGCCGCCTCGTGGATATGGGTGTCGAGCCGTTCCTGGTCTCTTCATCGGTTGTCGGCATTATTTCGCAGCGGCTGGTGCGCAAGATCTGTCCGCGCTGCAAGGAAAGCTACAAGCCCTCGCACGCTGAGTCGCTGATGCTAAGGCTCAAGGAACCGCGGCCCCTGTTTCGTGGCCGGGGCTGTCCGGAGTGCTCATTCAGCGGTTACAAGGGGCGGACGGCTATTCATGAGATCCTGGTCGTGACGCGTGATATCCGTGAGCTGATAGATCGCCGGGCGACCACCGACCAGATCCGCACGGTGGCGATCCGCCAGGGTATGGAGACCCTGATGACAAGCTGCATTAACCTGGTTCTGAACGGCGTTACGACGGTCAATGAGATGGTGAAGGTGACTTATTCGGTTGATGACAATACGTGATGAACACAGGCCTTACAAACAAATTTCGCGTCATGCCCGGTTCAATGTCCTGCGCCTAGCCTGTTGTCCGGCCTAGAAAACTACTATTCTGCGATCGGTTTCTTCGTCCCATTCTGTGCCTGTTTCTTGATCTGGACCATCCATTCTGGGACAAGGATGTGAAAAACCATGGATTTTGTCAAATTCAGTGTATTTAATCAGGACCCGCCCGCCACGCCGGCTCCCTCGTCTGCCGGGGGTGCGGCTTTTTCGCCCGCCACGCCGGCTCCCTCGTCTGCCGGGGGTGCGGCTTTTTCGCCCGCCACGCCGGCTCCCTCGTCTGCCGGGGGTGCGGCTTTTTCGCCTGCCCCGCCGGCTCCCTCGTCTGCCGGGGGTGTCAATCCGGCCGCTTCAGGCAATACCTCAACGACCGCTGCTGCTGACGCTTACGATAATGTCGCTTCTGATGGCACTTCACTGGCCTCCCCAGCCGGCAGCCCTGCTGCCAATGGACCTGCAGGGTCCGGATCGAGTGCCGAGACCTTTACCTGCTGCAGTCAGGCTCACTTTAACGACCTGCTTCATGAAGCGATGGGTATGAATGCCTCGGACGTTCATCTGACTGTGGGTTTGCCGCCCATGATCCGGCTCAAGGGCGAGCTGCTGCCGATCCGTGATTTCAAGCTGACACCGGCGAATACCGAATCAGTGGTTTCCGTCATGCTCAGTCCGCTTCAGCGAGCCATTCTCGACGAGAAGGGTGAGATTGACTTTTCCTATCACATTCCCAATGTCAGCCGTTTCCGGGTCAACATCTACCGCCAGCGCAAGAGCCTGACGATTGCCATCCGGATTATCATGACCACGGTACCGACGATTAAAAGCCTGCATTTCCCTGATACCCTGAAGGAACTGGCCTTGCGTCCCCGTGGCCTGGTTCTCGTGACCGGGCCGACCGGCTCCGGCAAATCGACTACACTGGCAGCGATGGTCGATTATATCAATAACTCGCGGCGCTGCCACATACTGACTCTCGAGGATCCGATCGAATACCTGCATCGCCACCGGATGTCGATGATTAACCAGCGCGAGATCGGCGATGACAGCCTGAGCTTTGCCAGCGGTCTGCGTTCCGCCTTGCGTGAGGATCCGGATGTCATCCTGGTCGGCGAAATGCGTGATCTCGAGACGATCAGTACGGCGATTTCAGCGGCTGAAACCGGGCACCTCGTGCTGTCAACCCTGCACACACCCAGTGCCGCCCAGACTGTCGACCGCATCATCGATGTATTTCCACCGTACCAGCAAAACCAGGTCCGGGTCCAGCTGGCCAGCGTCCTGCAGGGAATCATTTCCCAGCAGTTGCTGATTACGGCAGACAACATGAGCCGGGTCGCGGCGCTGGAGATCATGCTGGCCAATGATGCCATCCGCAATACGATCCGCGATGGCAAGATCCATCAGATCCCCAATTATATCCAGACCGGGATCAAGCAGGGCATGATGCCGATGGATTACTCCCTGGCCCAGCTGGTGCGCGAAGGCAAGATCACCCAGGAAACTGCCTATGCATATTGCCGCGAACGCGATATGCTGACCCGCTATCTGTCGGCCTGACAACGGAACAGCGGTTTGGCATGGGATTTGCCTGACTATGGGCGAGCGGATTGGAGAACGCCTGACAGTCAGGAATCCCTGCAGGAATCTCTGCAGGAACCCCTGATATTAATCTGATACTGCGATTTATTTACTTGAAATTAAATAATCGCTTGCTGTACAATTAGAAGGTATTAATCTGAGAAATATTCCGCGGTCATGCGTCATTCTGGTTTCAGATCAGTAACTCGGGGAGGATGGATAGATGCCGCAGTTTACATATACCGCAGTCACACCCTCCGGCCAGAAGACGACCGGCACGCTGGAGGCGCCAAATCTGGCAATTCTCAGCGCCCGTCTGCGCGAGAAGAATCTCTATATTGTTGACGCCGTTGATGTCGCCGAACAGATCGCCAAACGCAAGCTGGGCGCCATCCGCAAGGTGGCGATCAAGCCGCTGGCGGTTTTCTGCCGTCAGTTCGCCACCCTGATCAATGCCGGGATCACCGCCGTCAAGGCGATGGATATCCTGTACCAGCAGACTGAAGACCGGATTCTGAAGCCTTATATAGGCAGTATTTACGAAGGTGTGCAGAAGGGCGAGCAGCTGTCCGAAGCCTTCCACAAGCTCGGTCCGGCCTTTCCCGAGCTTTTCATCAACATGATCATGGCTGGCGAAACCGCCGGCAACCTGGACAAGAACCTGTCCCGCCTGGCCGACCATTTTGAAAAGGAAAATAAAATCCGCAACAAGGTGCGCGGCGCCATGATTTACCCGATGGTGCTGATGATCCTGACCATTCTCGTGGTCATCCTGATGCTGACCTTTGTTTTACCGCGATTTATGAATATCATTTCAGCCGGTGGCGGGCAGCTGCCGGCGCCGACCCGCTTCCTGCTTGGTCTCAGCGATGCCCTGATCAGTTACTGGTACCTGTTCATCGGTGGCACAATTTTGATGGTTATTGCCTGGCGGGCCTTTACCCGCAGCGAAAGCGGCCACCTGTGGTGGGATTCGCAAAAGCTCAGGATCCCGATCGTCAAGAAATCAATGCGCATGATCTACTCGTCACGCTTCGCCCGCACCTTGTCAACCTTGCTGTCCAGCGGCATCCAGATGCTGCCGGCCCTGGAAATCACCGCGCGTGTCATCCAGAACCAGCTGATCGCCACCAAACTGACCGGCGTCATCGAAGAAATCCGCAAGGGGCAGAGCCTGTCCAGCTCCCTGAGCCGTACCGGCGTGTTCCCGCCGATGATCTACAACATGATCAATGTCGGCGAGGAATCAGGCATGCTCGACGATATCCTGCTCAAGACCGCCAATTTCTACGACGAAGAAAGTGAAACGGCTATCCAGCGCCTGGTCGGCCTGCTCGAGCCGCTGATGATTGTCGTGATGGCCGTCATCATCGGCTTCATCGTCATCTCCATTGCCATGCCGATGTTCAGCATGTTCAGCTACGCCGGCGCCAGTTAAGGCGGTGCCAATGATCACCGGTCGGGTGCCTGACGCCAGTCCAGCGGTATCGGATCAGCGGTACCGGATCAGCGAGACCCGATCAGCAAGATCCGGTATGCAGCGCCGGATCAGCGAGGCCGAGTGAGTTCAGAAGGGGGGATCTATCATGCCGATTGCGATTGATGTCGGCAGCCGGGCCCTGCACCTGGTTGAAGGCCAGGGCTCCAGGCAGGATGTCCGAATCAAGCGGGCGATTATTGAGCCACTGCCACCCGGCCTGGTCCAGGATGGCCTGATCCGCGACCCCAGCGGCCTTGAAATGGCCATCAAGGGACTGCTCAGCAAGTACCGCATCCATGGCCGCAAATGTATCCTGACGATCAATGGCACCCACGTTATCAACCGTGAGCTCGACCTGCCGCCAGCCAGGCCCAGGGATCTCGACCGGATCGTGGCCTTTGAGGTCCAGGCCTCGATTGGCAACAATCGCGAAGTCGTTGTCGAATACACCTATACACAGCCCACGTCCGACCGCTTCAGCCGGGGCCCCCAAAATCAGGCCAGGAAGGCGCGTGGCAAAGGTACCAGCAAGGCCCGTCAGTCACAAGCCAGCCCGTCAGCCAGTTCAACAGCCGGATCTTCGGCCGGAACCGCCGGCTATTCAGCAGGCAGTCCGGCTATCGGTCCAGCAGGCAGCCCATCAGCCAGCCCGGCAATCAATCCTGCCGCCAGCCCGGCCGCCAACCAGGTGGCCGGTCCTGATAAGCCGGAAGCCAGATCGGACGATCAGGCGCCGAAGCTGCATATCCGGGCCTCGGCCCTGCAGACGGACTGTGTCAGTGCCTACCATAAATTGTTGCGCGTCTGCAAGCTCAAACCCATTGCCCTTGACATTCATCCCAATTCCCTGGCCAAGCTGCTGCGCCGGCGCGCCGTCAATGACCGTCCGCTGCGTGACGGTTACAATGTGATGTTCCTCGATATTGGCGCTGTGACCAGCACGGTCTACGTTTATAACAGCGGTGAAATCGTTCTCAGCCGGATTTTTCCGGTTGGCGGCAGCGAGATTGAGCGGACAATTGCCAATATCAATGAGGGCAAGCCACCCGACCAGGTATTTGACATCAAAAACGTGGATCTGACTCCCGGTCAATTCAGCAATGATGACCTGCTGGCCCGCCCGGTGCGCGGCCTGGTGGCCAGCCTCAGTGACGGTATCCAGCGCATTCAGCAGTTCCTGTCCGGACGCTCCCAGGGTGGACGCGTTGAACTGATCTATATCTACGGGCGGACGGCGACCATCAAGGGCCTGGCCGAACTGCTGACCGATACAGTCAATGTACCAGTCGAGCTGGTCAAGGCGATCAGCCATATCCATATTCCGTCGAAAGCTCCGCTCGCGCCGTTTATGAATGCGATTGGCGCCCTGATCCGGCTGAAAACGTGATCCCGCGCCTGACACGGTAAAAGTTCTGCCCCGGCGATTGAAAGGATGGTGATGAAGCGATGCGCGACATGAATTTTTTCTCTGTTTATAAAAAGGCCCGGGCAAAAAACCGCAAGGTTGGCCTGCTCGTGACCTTGATCATCTTCCTGATCCTGCTCCTGAATGCCGGCCTCGTCGGTGGCGGCCTCTGGCAGATCATGCAGACCCAGCTGCGAATCGATCAGCTCAAGGTATATATCAGCAATCCGGAAACGATCGCCGGTTTGACCGAGATCAAGGCTATCCAGGACGAAGGCGATATTGCCGCCAAGTATCTGCAGAACCTGACCAGCCTGGATCATAATCTGCGGCAGCTCGACCACATCAACACGCCGTTGCTCGATGCGATCCGCCAGCTGACACCCCCATCGGTCACGATCAACAGTGCCCGGTTTGCCGATTCACTGGTCAGCCTGACCTGCAGCTGCACCGACCCGGCTGCGGCGATGGACATGCTGCACGCCTTCCGGACCAGCCCGTGCTTCGCCCATGCCACGATGAGCAGTATCACGATGCTCGAGGGCATCGCCACCTTTAGCATCAACGGCCTGCTCGAGCCACCGGCCAGCAGCGTAACCCCTGCAACGACCGCAGATTGATCGCCGGTTCAGGAAGGGAGGGATTGAACCTTGAGACTGACCAAACGAGAGATTGTCCTGCTTGTAATCCTGGCAATCATCGGCCTGACCTTTGTCGAATATAAATTCCTCTTCGCCCCGGGCCTGGCGACTTATGGCAAACTGCTGTCCGAGGAGGCAAACCTGAAGTCCGAAGTTGAGGCTATCCGGATCAAGCTCGTCACCAAAGACGCCATCAGCAAGAAGCGTGATGAAAATCTCGCCAGGATTGCTGTCCTGGCCGCCCCATATTTTGACAGCCTGGCGACCGACGCCCTGCTGGTTTCGACGCATGAACTGATGCTCAAAAACAACTTCGCCCTGTCGCAATATGGCATAACCCAGGTCAGGGTAGTCGAGCTGACTGCGGACCAGGCTGAAGCTGTCGAGCTCAGCTACCTGCTCAAAGACCTTGCTGAACAGTATCAGGCGCTGAAGAATGCCGAAAAGTCATCACCCGGACCAGGCGGCAACCAGACCGGTGATCCAACCGGCAGCCCGGCCACCGCGACACCCACGCCAGCTCCCACACCGGCTCCCGCACCCAGCCCGGCCGATGGAGGGGAAAAAGTTGCCGGTGACCAGGCGGAGATACTCGCATTTTCCATCATTGCCCAAGGCAACTATGAACAGATTCGCAGTCTCCTCACTGATATTGCAGCCTGGCAACGGACCGTGATCATCACCAGCCTGATGATCGAACCAGACGAAGGCGACATGATCAACATGACGCTCGATCTGAATTTCTACGGCATCACCAAGCTGGAAACACAGTCCGATCCCTTGAATGAATGGCAGCGCCCGCCCTTTAACAGTGGCACCGGCAATCCATACGGCCAGATGCCTGAACCTGTCAATGTTACCCCGAGTCCGACACCCGCTCCCACACCGGTCGTGACGCCAACCCCGGCCGTTACGATTACCCCCACCCCAGCGGTTACGATCACGCCGACCCCGGCCGCATCGCCGACTCCGCAGACGACCCCCCAGCCGACCAGGAAGCCAACACCGAAACCAACCAGGAAGCCGGCTCCGTAACTGACAAAGCGCCCAGATCAACTGCTGATCCTGGCGCTTTTCATTTTCATCAATTTATCAATCCATCAATCGATTCTATAATTCGCTATTGGATTCATGCATTTTCTGGTCGCTGCAGGCATCGCTTCAATCCGGCCAGTTGAATGTAATATAGCCAGCCGGTGGATTCGGGCTGCTGTAGGTTCCAGGCGAATACCCACTGGCGAACTTGATATTGCCGGCAAAGCTGGCAAAGTTCTGCATGTATATATCTGTCTGCATCTGATAGTTATCAATCTGAACGGTCAGGCGGATTGTATTCGGACTGTAACCGTTGGTCGCGATTAAAACAGGAGCAAAACCTACGGTAACATTTGCGTTCCAGCTGAGATTGCCAGCTATGGTCACGACTGTGCTGGCGCTGTCATCCAGGCGCAGGATGATCCGGTCCGGGCCACTTGCGGCATAGCAATAACCGGCCGCTGAAGGCAGTGTACCCGGACGGCTCTGGGCCAGCGTTACACCCGTAGCCAGATGCAGGGCCTTGCGGATTTCATCGGTAGCCTGGCGTGCCGCCAGCTGGGCATCAGCCCGATGATTGGACGCGGAAAAAGAATGAACCGTGAATTGAAAGGTGGTCAGAATCGCCGTCATAACCAGGGCGAGTATGAGCATGACCGCCAGCAATTCAACCAGGGTCAGGCCACGTTTGTCGAGCGTCAAGCCACATTTGCCTGATTTCAGGCCAGGTTTGTTTGGCCAGGTTCGATTATCCCCCTTTGACCGGAGTTTCCCCGCCTGATGAATCATCTGCCATCCCCCCAGTTGCTGATAATAACGGTGGCAGCTGCCACACCCGATTGCTGAATCAGTAACGGTCATGCGCCTTTCAGGCTGATCTTGTGCAAGATGCTGGCAATAGTCGGTAATGGTTATATGCCTTTGAGGCCGGTCATGTTTATCAGCGTCTATCAATACGGCACAGCAACATACAAGGATGGCGTGTCCAGATCACCAGATCCGATGACGTCCTGGCCGTTGCTGAAGCGAAAGTAAAGCGTCTTGCCGCCGCTGGGCTTGCTGATGGTCAAGCCGCTGCTGATGCTGGGTGTAATCCAGGATCCATTGCCTTCCTTATACTGAAGCTGATCGCTGGACTGGACAGTCCGGTATGACAAACCGCCGTCATCTGATATCCGGAAAGTGACTGTTTTCGAAGTGCTGGCATACTTGATCATGACGGGTGCGGCCTTCAACAAAAAGTCGACGACAGCCGATGAGCTGCTGGCCTTGACCTCGATCCGGCGCATGATATTCGGATCAGCAAGCTGGATGGATATGCTCCCGCCGCTGGGCGAACAGGCCAGCCAGGCCGGATCGGGGCTGCTGGCCGTCACGATCCGGTAGGACTGCGCCGATGTTACACCGACAAGCGCGACATAAGGGCTGGACGGTGACCAGCCGCTGATATTCAGATTGACCGCTTTCAGCTCAGCCGGCGTGCCGGGCGGCGCCACAAACGGCATCGATGGCACCAGGTACGTATTCAGATCGACCTCGCCCAGCTGGCTGTCATCATTCATGGTGATCCGGTAAGCATCGACCGTGACCCCACCACCGATCGCAATCGGTACAGTCGCCCCGCTGGCCGGATAGCTTTCCTTGGCCAGCTCGGACTCCACACTGCCGACAATTTCCTTGCCGACCCTGGCCCGGTCACCGTTGGCAGTAATCTGCCGGAACGCCGAAACCAGGACCGGTGTCATCAAGACCACGACAATCGCCAGAATCGCCAGGGCAACAATCACCTCGACCAGTGACAATCCCGCCCGCCTGCTGCCGGCCCGGCGCCCGGCACCTTTGTCCTGCTGCGTATTGCCGCCACGGCGCCGGGGACCGGGATTGCTGTATCTCCGGATCTGCTGCCTGGACTGGCATGGCTTGCTATCCAACATAATCCTTCATCCCTTTCCTGTGCGGCACAACACGGGTGCAGGCAATCTTGCGAATCGACGCCCGTTCATTGTCACGCTCACGGCGACAGGCCGGTCGGCAGCCAGGTCCGGTTGCTGACATGGTAGGTATTGTTCAATGTCGACATGCTGCTGAAAGGCGTGCCGCTGAGATCCGGTTCGACATAATGCATCGAGATATTACCCACCCAGCCGAATGACTTGGCAATGACGCTGCCATAGAGATCGGTGCTGCCGCCGAACAGGATATCGATCTGCGGTGCGTAAAAGTAAGCCTTGATGGTCGGGTTGCCGATCACGTTCATGGTCCCTGTGCCATTGCAGATGAATATAATCGATGGGCCGCTGGTATTGCCGGGTGTCGGCGCGGCTGGCCCCGCGCTGCCCTCAACGATGAACGGATCATTGGCGGAAAAGGTACCATTGACGTAAATCAGGACCTTGCCGCCAGCATTATCCGTCGGTCGGATGATCGGAACCTTGCCGCCGGACTTCAGGATAGTCAGATTCTGGATAACCAGCGTCACATTGCGCGGGCTGCCACTCGCGTCGGTATTCTTGATCCAGAGGGTCATCCCGCCGGCCAGGGTCAGGGTGCCCTGTACATGCAGCTCGCCCCCGCTGATGGTCGACAGGCCAAAAATCGTATGGTCCGTGACTGTGTAGGCACTGCCCGGCAAAACTTTCTCATCCAGCAGCGTGTCGCCGGTTGTTGCGTTATCATAGACGTTCAGGTAAGTCAGGCTGGTCGGTGGCAGAAGGAGGGGGAATGAGTAAGGTTTACTCTGGACAAAAGTGGCGTTGCCCAGGGCTTTCTGGATCTTGTCGAACTCGCTGGCCTCATAGACGGCACCGCTGGTCACAATGGGTCCGGGCGATTCGGGGTAAAAATCAACCGAGACGCCGCTGGACTTGTTCAGGGCGCCGTCCGAATAGACAGCATCGTCGAAAATCCCATAGCTGCTGACTGTCTCAACCAGGGACATCCGGGCCGCGGCCTGGACGGCCCCGACCTTGACGCGGGCATGGATGTTGATAACATCCTGATCGGTGCCGCGCCAGACCGTCAGGGTATAGGCGTGACCATCGACTGAACTGCTCGTCACCTTGCTCGCACCGCTGCCGCGCGCCGGCACGACCTTGGCCATGGCCGTGCGATCATTGTAGTTGTGTTCGATCCAGGCAGTCGTATTATCGACGACCGACCGGGCCAGGTAATACGCCTGGTCCTGGTCTTCGTTGGTCAGGACCATCCGGTTCTCGCCAATCGCCACTGCCAGCACCGCCCCGGCCAGGATCACCAGGAATATGAATAAAATAACAACCAGAACCAGGGCGCTGCCCCGGCGGGATGGTCGGAGAACAGCGCGGCCAAAATGAAAAGTCCGGCGGTTGATCTGGAAAATTCGCCGCTTTAATTTGAGAGCGCGGCCGTTCAGCTGGAATAAATGATGGCTAACATGAATTTTCATGATCATCGCCCCCATTGTGTTATCTCACGAGTATGTTATCTCACGAGCGGGACTTGTCAAAATATCTATCCTAATATTAGAAAATAAACCGGTAGATAGGTGTAATTATCATAGTCTTATTATACACCCCCAATCTGAACAATAAAAGAACAATCAACAGACTTCTAATGAAAAGCAGCCCGGTAAAGGGCTGCCTGTCAAGTTGTGTTCGTGATTATTCGATAAATAACAGTATTGGTCATTTGATTGCATCAGCGATTCTTTGGGCTCGGAACCAGATCATACACAATATCAAGTCCGATAGCAGAATCACATTGAGAAGATCACATTGGTAAATTTCGTAGATCAGGTGAAATAAAGGCAAGTTCCCCTATTTTTATGTACCATCGTCAACAACTCCGCCAGCTGAAACGGTCACCTGGCCTAATGCCACACTTGTAACGGCACCATCTGCAATGGTAACCGTGCAACCGACACCCGTTGTTTTAGCGGTTGGCCATGCGCCTGCCCCGTATATTTTTGCAAAATCAGCATTAGTAGGCACAGCATCTGCTTCAGCACCACCGGATGCCAGAAAAATCTGAACACAATTAAAAACATTTTTGGCATTGGCGACATCAGCGGCAATGTTTGCTTTTTCAATCATACCACCGACGACGGGGACGAGGATGGCGGCCAGGATGGCGAGGATGGCGATAACAACGATAAGCTCGATGAGGGTGAAGCCTTTTTTACGTGATTTGCGAATCAGTTTGTTCATGAGACACTCCTCCAATCAGTTTGAATACAATTATGGTTGGGGTGTCAAAAGTCATGATGCAGGCTGATGTGGTAAAATAGCTATGAAT
>CAYVHB010000040.1:0-26474 GCA_964450865.1 uncultured Oscillospiraceae bacterium
AGTGCAAATTCTGCATCAGTCGTTTTTTATGTTCGGGCAATAAGCCTGATATGATAAATGGATTGCTTGAACCTGCAGATGATTGACATATCCGAGTTAGCTCTGTATAGTATCCCTTAATAGAAATACTATTGAAGCCAAGACAGAAAAGCGTACAGTGAGGTTCATGTCTGTGGATTTGATTGAAAGCCTGACAGCTACCGGCCTGACTCGTCAAGAAGCCCAGTTGTATCTGCTGCTGCATACGGAAGGGGTCATGACAGGTTATGAGGCTGCCAAGCAATCGGGCATTTCGCGATCGAATGCTTATATGAGCCTGGCCGGACTGGTCGCCAAGGGTGCTGCCCGCCGGATTGACGGAGATGTCCAGCATTACACCGCCGTACCAATCCAGGAGTATTGCCGCAACAAACAGCGGGAATGTGAGACCAATCTGGCCTGGCTGCGCGAGCACATGCCAGCCTATCGGGAAATCGCCGAGCCCTTCCTGACGATTCACGGACGGCGCAACATCCTGAACGGCATGCAGAATCTGATTGATCAGGCTCAGCACCGTATATACGTGGCTCTGGCTGGTGAAGCGCTGGAATTGATGCGACCGTGCCTGGCAGCAGCCTGTGTCCGTGGCTTGAAGGTTGTTGTGATTGCCCCGCTACCGTTTGCCTTGTCCGGCGCTACCGTTTATCATGCTGAACGCCAGGCAGGCCAGGTCCGCCTGATTGTCGACTCGGCCCGGATCATGACGGGTGAAATCGCAGACGACGGCGAATCAACCTGCCTGGTTTCCCGCCACCAGTCCCTGGTCAGTCTTTTTAAAGAAGCCCTGGTCAACGAGATCAAGCTGATCACACAAGCCGGTGCAAGTGAGAATCAGAACATCTGAGATCGCGGGGCAGAACAAACAACAGCCAGAAGCGTCCAGCCAGCCGGACCGTCATGTATCCGATCCAATCATGTCGCCAGATAGCCAGCAGATCCGGGAGGAACACACATGTCCTATTCATTTATCCAGGATACCCAATTTTTCGGTCAGTACCAGCCAGATGAATTACTGAAGCAGTTTGGCAGTCCGCTCTACGTTTACAATGAGACGATTCTGCGCAGCCGCTGCCGGGATATGCAGAACATCATGGATTATCCAGATTTTACCGCCAATTACTCGATCAAGGCCAATAGCAATCTGAGCTTGCTGCGTATCGCCCGTGAGGAAGGCCTATATGCCGATGCCATGTCGCCGGGTGAAATCCTGTTCCTGGAAAAGGCAGGCTTCCGCCATGACCAGATGTTTTTCGTGCCCAATAATGTCAGCCGTGCCGAAATGCAATTTGCGATTGACCGCAAGGTGCTGACCAGCCTGGATTCGCTGGCCCAGCTGGAACAATACGGTCAGCTTGATCCGGGCGGCCGGGTCGCAATCCGTATCAATCCCGGCGTCGGGGCTGGTCATCACGAGAAGGTGGTTACAGCTGGCAAGAAGACAAAATTTGGCATCAGCATCGATCAGATGCCAGCCGTCCAGGAAATCCTGGCCACCTGGCACTTGCGCCTGGTTGGCGTCAATCAGCATATCGGTTCACTGTTCATGGAGCCGAAGCCTTATCTGGAAGCGGCGCGCCATTTTCTCGAAATTGCTGAACAATTCCCTGATCTGGAACTGATCGACTTCGGCGGTGGATTCGGGATCCCTTACCATAAGCTGGAGGGTCAGGCCCGTCTCGACCTGGCGACATTGCGGCGGGAACTGACTGTCCTGGTCCAGGATTTCGTCAGCCGCTATGGCCGCAAGGTTCAGTTTAAAAGCGAACCGGGCCGCTATGTTGTTGCCGAAAGCGGCGTACTGCTCAGCTATGTTCATTCGATCAAGCGCAATGATGAAATCACCTATGCCGGAACAGACCTCGGCTTTAATATCCTGGCCCGGCCGGTCATGTATGATTCCTGGCATGATATCGAAGTCATTCGCGACGGTGCCATCCTGGCCAGCCCCAATCCCCAGCCGGTCACGGTGGTTGGCAACATCTGCGAGAGCGGTGATATCATTGCCCGCAATCGTCTCCTGCCGCCGATGAAGGCCGGTGATATTGTAGCCGTGCTGGATGCCGGCGCTTATGGCTATGCCATGGCCTCTACTTACAACAACCGGTTGCGGCCGGCTGAAGTCCTGATTTCCGCCGACGGAAACGCCCGGCTGATCCGCCGCCGGGAGACTTTCGCTGATCTCTTGAGTACCTTTGAGTTCTAAAGATGCCGAAAGCAAAGCGGTATTCTTTGGCGACTCGACCTCGCTGCCGGATGTGACAGGCTTAAAAGGCCCAATAGATCAGGACCTGTAGGGACAGGCGGTTGTCGGACAGACAGCCGCCTGTTATGATGAAAGCAGCTATCACATCTGTAATAGAGAAAGGAGCAGGCAGACAGGATCGCTCAGGCCACATGTGACCGATTTATGCGACCGAAATATCTGATCAGATTAATGTGATCAGATATTTCTGGTCAACATCCATGCTCAGCATCGTCACCGCGTATTTGATAGCCGGGCTACTGGCCTGGCCAGTTCATGAGTCCAGGCGCTGGCTTTCTGGTCGGATCGTTGCACGGATGAGCAGATTGTGTTTGCCGATATCAGATGAACAAACGAGCCGACTATATTAGCTGGGACGAGTACTTCATGGGCATTGCCCTGCTCTCGGCCAAACGCAGCAAAGACCCCAACACCCAGGTTGGAGCCTGTATTGTCAACCCCCGCAACAAAATCGTCTCGGTTGGGTACAATGGTATGCCAATCGGCTGTAGCGACGATGTTTTTCCCTGGTCCCGCGAAGGCGATCTGCTGGATACCAAGTATCCCTATGTCTGTCATGCTGAACTCAACGCCATTTTGAATAACGTCGGCTTCAATCTCGAAAACAGCAAGATCTACGTGCCGCTGTTTCCCTGCAACGAATGCTGCAAGGCGATCATCCAGTCCGGCATTCGCGAAGTCATTTTTATTTCAGACAAATATGCCGAAACGGATGCAGTCAAAGCTTCCAAGCGCATGATGGACCAGGCTGGTGTCCGTTACCGTCGCCTGGATACCCCGCTGACCAGTCTGACGATCTCCTTTCGGGCTGCCGACATCTGATTATTGACCCGCAACTGAAAAATAATCCGGCCTGGCAACAAGCCGGATTTAATATTACATTTTAAGAACGTATGTTTGCTTCTCCTTGACATTGATCAGGCGGCCTGCTAATATGGCCATAAGAACAAATGTTTGTCATGGGCCTGGCCTGATCACTGCCCTGAACACTGCAAGGAGGAGACACACCATGTCGCTGTTTACCGGACTTTTTTTTGCAAGCTTGCTATTACTGGCAGTTGTCAGCTATGAATTGATCCGTGCCTGGCAGGTTGCCGAGGATGAGGCAGACCGCAAGCTGACTGAGCTGGAGCGCCAGTATCAGGAACTGCTGGCAAACCGGGTCCGTCATGCAGGCCGTGCGGCTGGTTGTGAGGCCGTGCCGATTCCTGTGCAGGATCAGGTGATTAACGACTGCCTGATCGGGGAGGCGGACCAGGCACCAGCATCACCGGACCCCCGCCACCGGCTGGTTGGCTGAGAGATGAGCCGGATGATCTGCCATGTTTATGTCAGTCAGCAGATCACCAGACCCCCACCGCCGGCTGGTTGATCCGCCTGGGCCCTGCAAGCGGATCAATTGTCAGACCGCTGACAGCGGCAATATTTGACAGATACCCGATTCTGAATTATCGTATTTCTATCAACGGAATTGTGTAAAAGCCGGAGGCCTGACAGGCAGGCCGGCCAGCGCGTCGGCAAGGCGGCCAGTCCAAGGTTATCAAGCCCGACTATCTGGCACAATACCGAGGTAACGCACGCAAGGAGATACGAAATGAAAATGAACAGGATCAGGCGCATTTTCTCTCTGCTATTTGTGATCGCCATGATGATCGGCCTGGTGGCCTGCTCGGCACCGGCAACCACCTCGTCATCAGCCAGCCAGACTCTGAGCCAGACTGCAACGCCAGCGACAACGACCGAGTCTGAAGCACCGTCCGAATCAGTCAAACCGGTGAAAATCCGGATAGCCGCGTTGAAAGGCCCGACCGGCATGGGCATGGTCAAGCTGATGGCTGATTCCGATGCTGGACGGACAGTCAATGAATATGCTTTTTCGCTCAGCGGCAGCCCTGATGATGTGGTCGCGCAGCTGACCAGCGGACAGGTTGATATAGCAGCACTGCCGACAAACCTGGCTGCTGTTCTTTACCAGAAGCTGAATGGCAAGATCCATTTACTGGCGATCAACACCCTTGGTGTTCTGCATATACTTGAGAACGGGCAAGCGGTGAATAATATCAGTGACCTAGCCGGGCGGACCCTCTATGCGACAGGCCAGGGTTCAGTGCCCGAGTACGTTCTGGCGGACCTCCTGTCCCGGGCCGGCATTGCCGACCAGGTTAAAGTTGAATTCAAAGCCGAACATACCGAGCTGGCCACATTGGCGGCTGCTGGCCAGGTTGACCTGGTCATGCTGCCTGAGCCGTTCGCCACAACGGTGCTGGCCAAGAATCCTGCATTCCGCCGGGCAATCGATTTGAACCAAGCCTGGGAAGAAAGCCAGACTGACGCTGGCCAGAATGGCCTGCTGGCCATGGGCTGCCTGGTAGTCACCGATGATCTGGCCCTGGCTAATCCGGATGCCATTGATTCATTCCTGCGCGAATATGGCGAGTCCACGGATTATGTCAATACAAAGCCGGAAGAAGCCGGTGCTTTAATTGCCAAGTACGGGATCCTGCCCGATGCCCAACTGGCTGCCAAGGCCATTCCCAGCTGTCATATCGTCATGATCAGTGATGATCAGATGGCAGATACAATCAATCCGCTTTTGAACGCACTATTCAAGGCTAATCCCAAGTCCATTGGCGGTAAATTGCCCGATCAGGACTTTTATCAGCTGCCATGAAGCTTCACGCCAGATTGCGGGCCATCGCCATGAGCCTTGTCTGGCTGGGCATCTGGCAAATAGCTTGCTGGCTGATTAACCAGGAATTGCTGCTGCCCTCTCCGTGGCATGTATTTCAGCGGCTGTTTGAGCTGGTCCAGATCCGCTCTTTCTGGTTGGCGACAGGGGCTTCACTGGCCCGGATCGCCGCCGGATTTGGTCTGGGCCTGGCCATTGGCACCGGGCTGGCCATCCTGACCGTCAGTCTTCGCTGGATGCATGATCTGTTTTATCCGATGCTCAGTACGGTTCGGGCTACGCCGGTATCGTCCTTTATTATTCTGGCCCTGATCTGGATGAGCAGTTCGCGAGTTGTGGTCTTCATTGTCTTTCTGATGGTTCTCCCTATTATCTGGGGGAATATGACCGAAGGTATCCGGAAAACAGATCCGGAACTGCTGGAAATGGCGCGGCTTTTCCGTTTTAGCACCTATCAGCGCTTTCGCCTGATCTATCTGCCATCTGTGCTGCCTTTTTTCATGTCAGGGGCCATTACCAGTCTCGGCCTGGGCTGGAAGGCTGGCATTGCAGCCGAGGTCCTCAGTAATCCGCTTCCGTCATTGGGCAAGCAGTTGTATGAGTCCAAGATATATCTGGAAACGAGAGATTTGTTTACCCTGACCCTGGTTGTCATCCTGTTAAGTCTTCTGCTGGAAAAGGTCTTTGTCAGGTCTTTGCAATATATAACCCGAATCCTGGTCCATCAGGGACATTTCCAGGGCGGAACATCAAATATCTAGCATGAAAGCCGAGAATGAATGGTATCAATAGTAGTGAGCGTATAGGAATTGATGATTACAGATGTTGCAGATCCAGAATTTATGTAAATCATATAATGGTCACCCTGTCCTCTCTGATTTCAGCCTGGATCTGCCTGACCACGGCATTATTGGTTTGTTTGGGCCTTCGGGCTGCGGAAAGACAACCTTGTTGCGGATTTTGGCCGGGCTGGAACAGGCTGAAAGCGGCCAGATCAATGGCCTGGCCAGCCGGCGAATTTCCATGGTATTTCAGGAGGATCGTCTTTTGCCCTGGCTGACTGCCCTGGGTAATATTGCAGCTGTGCAACCAGAGCCAACTGTTGTCCAATATTATCTGAAAGGCCTGCATTTGACCGCCAAGGCCTATCAGTACCCATCTGAACTGAGTGGCGGCATGTGCCGGCGGGTTGCCCTGGCCCGGGCCCTGGCATATGGTGGTGATCTGTTCTTGCTTGATGAGCCACTCAAGGGGCTGGACAGACCCCTTAAAGAGCAGATCTATCCCCATTTGCTTGATCTCAAACCGAATAGTCTTGTGCTGCTGGCAAGCCATGATGAAAGTGAAATTGCTGCATTGGCCGATCTGACCTGTCATCTGACAGGTCCACCCTTGAAAATTCTGGCCATCAGCTGAATTGGCGTTATTATCCACCCATTTATCATTCAGCGTATAAAAAAAGGGGAGCATGTCAGACATGCTCCCCCCGTTTATTTATATCAACTTGTTGTAGAATCCGTTACGTACCAACCATTTTTTGTGTTCTGGTAACACAATCAACAATATTCGCCAATATGCAGTTGTAGAGGTGTATAGGGTCTTCCTGGTTTATAACTGCTTTGACTCCTTTCGCCTGATATCCATTACTGGATAAGCCATCTGCTGAAGGCTTGACATCAACGATTGCGAAAGCACGGATGGTATACGGTCAATCCCAAGATGCATGAAAAGTATGAGATGAATAGAACGGGTATGTGCAGAGAATGATGCAGGCTGTTCTTACATAAGCTCCGAAGAATCGAGATCAGGATTCAACGAGATCAGGTATTTACTTGACGAGATGTTCATGTTGCCCTGAATCTGTACCGATTAACGGGTATTGAGAAATAACATGAGATTCGGGTCAGGTCATGGGATTCAAGAGTCAGGTGGGATAAGGGCAGCTTTCAAGATTCAGGGCCCGGGTATCGTGGATGGAGCTAGCATGATAGACCTGCAGGATTGAGGCAAAGAATCGGGAAGTCATAAGGGTTAAGTCAGTGGTGACAGAACTTGGTTCAGGATCGGAATCGTTCAATCGTTCATGTTGGGTTAGGACTGAGGTTGGGCCAGAAATGGTGTAATGAGAAATGGCTAAGGCTAATGGTAAGGGTAGGGGTAGGGGTAGGGGTAAGGGTAAGGGTTATGGTAAGGGTTATGGTAAGGGTAGGGGTAAGGGTTATGGTTAAGGCTCTTGGTAAGGGTAGGGGTAATGGTAAAGGCTAAGATACAGGGTAGGATCAAGGTTAATGGTTAAGCTAAGATTAGGGCTAAAGGTTAAGGTTAAGGAATTGGTTATTGGTATGAAATAGAAATAGTTGAAATGGGCAATGAGATCAAGTGGATGAAGAGAAACTAGTCACGGTATGGATGCAAGTGAATAAGACTTTTTTAAAATCAACGGTAAATAACCAGATCCGGACTGCCATCTCGGACTCGCGCAAAATTATGCATATTCTGCTGTAGACGAATCAAGACTTCATCAGGATAAGGCCGGCTGTCTGCATTTGTACACTGCAACTGGTCGTTATCATGATATGTAAATAAAGAATGAACAAAACCAGTTCGAGTGTCAGGCTCTGGTTCTGGGATCGATTCCAATTGAGATGAAGTGAGTCCAGATAAGGATGAATGAAAGAATCAGTGTAAGTGAACGTCGGTTGGTACGAGGTTCATGTACAACTTGCTGATGTCTTTATTATAACGCTTGAATTGGGCAAAAGTGTTACCAAATCATGAAATCACTTGCGAAAAAATATGTTCATGATTTGTGAAGGTTGCTCAAAGAATCTGATAATCTTGAAAACGATGATATAAAAGCAAGCAATTTATGTAATTTTAAAGTTTCATGCCTAATCATAGGCATGCCAAATCATGGCCATGCCAAATAACTGCCATGCCAAATCGCATTTCGGTTTCTGGACTGATGGCCTGTTAATTCTCAAAAATCAACAGGAACCTCATGTTTCATTGGCTTGACTGGTTTCCCCGGCTAGTCCAATTGAATCAGCTACAGTACGCATACCCAGAATACACTGCTCAAGAACCTCATCCAATGTCAGGCCAAGTTTGGCTGCGCCTTGTTCGATGACCTTGCGGTCAACGCCAGCAGCAAAACTGGGTGTCTTGTATTTTTTCTTGAGTGATTTGAGTTCCAGGTCGAGTACACTGCGGGACGGCCTCATTAGAGCGGCCGCTGTAATCAGCCCGGTTAATTCATCAATGGTGTACAGTACCTTCTCCAGATCGGTCTGGGGTTCGACGTCATTTACTACGCCGAAGCCGTGACTGACAACGGCGCGGATTAATTTTTCATCATAATGATGGTCTCGCATAATCGCCGCGGTTTTTACGCAGTGCTGGTCAGGAAATTGCTCGTAATCCAGGTCATGCAATAAGCCCGCCAGCCCCCATTCATCCTGATTTGCACCGGGATAGCGTCCGGCAAAATAACGCATCACACCCTCTACAGCCAGGGCGTGCCGGCGTAAACTTTCGCTCTGATTGTACTCTGTCAATAAGTTCCAGGCCTGTTCGCGGGTTGGTTGAATCGCCATCTGATTGTATCCTCCTGAAAGAAAATCACAGTTTTATCTGTGCTATCTGCTGATTGGGTCTTGCCTCGGCCTGATGGTCTCCTGTATTGTCGCTTGTACCCGGTATTGCAGCTTCATCCTTATTTTGCTGGTCAAATTGTGCGTATAAATGACAATATCATACCAGTGATTGACATCTCGGGCAACTTCAGCCATACTTTTTCCGATGAGGCAGATTGGTGGAACCCGCCTGACCGGGCCATTTCTGGGCGCCAAGGCGCCAGAGGAGGCATTTTCTTGATTCATGAAGAATGTGGTGTATTTGGTATCTGGGGCCCTGAGGGAACGGAGGCCGCAGCAGCCACGTATTATGGTTTGTTCGCTTTGCAGCATCGCGGCCAGGAGAGCTGCGGCATAGCGGTCAATCACCGTGGTGAAGTGTTTGTTCATAAGGACATGGGACTGGTCCCGGAAGTTTTTTCCCAGCCTGTTCTGGACAGCCTGGTTGGCCGGGCGGCGATCGGTCATGTCCGTTACTCAACAACCGGACCCAGCGTCCGGGAGAATGCCCAGCCCCTGGTGACACGTTATAGCAAAGGCAAAATGGCGCTGGCCCATAACGGTAACCTGTCCAACACAAGTCGCCTGCGTGATACCCTTGAAGAGAATGGGGCAATTTTCCAGACCACGATCGATTCGGAAATAATTGCCTATCTGATCGCGCGGTATCGCAACAAAACTGATTCGGTAGAAGATGCAGTCAGTCTGGCTATGACCCAGCTGGAAGGCGCTTACTGCCTGCTGGTTCTCAGTCGGGGCAAACTGATAGCAGTGCGTGATCCACTGGGATTTCGACCGCTCTGTATTGGCCAGCTGGGCGATGCAATTGTCTTTGCCTCCGAAAGCTGCGCCCTGGATACTGTCGGCGCAACCTTTATCCGCGATGTGGAGCCCGGTGAAATTGTCGTCGTTGACAAGCAAGGGATGCGTTCGTTGCGGACACACTGTCGAAGCCGGGCGACACCGTGTATTTTTGAATATATCTATTTTGCCCGTTCGGATAGTGCGATCGACGGGATCAGCGTCTATCAGGCGCGTCTGGCCGCCGGCCGGCTGCTGGCCGAGCAATATCCGGTTGATGCTGACCTGGTACTCGGTGTTCCTGACTCCGGAATGGATGCCGCGACCGGCTTCAGTATGGCATCCGGGATCCCGCTGGGCCGGGGCTTTGTCAAGAACAACTATATTGGCCGGACCTTTATCAAGCCCCAACAAAGCCAGCGCGTTTCTGCGGTACGCATTAAATTGAATCCAATCCGCAGTTGTGTAGCCGGCAAGCGGGTGGTCATGGTCGATGATTCAATCGTTAGAGGGACAACCAGTGCCCGGATTGTTTCGCAATTAAAACAGGCAGGGGCGACTGAAGTGCATGTGCGCATCAGCGCGCCGCCGTTCCTGTGGCCTTGTTATTTCGGTACGGATATTCCTTCGTTTGAAGAGCTGACCGCCCGCCAGCATACGCAAGAGGCGATTCGCCAGATGATCGGCGCTGATTCATTAGGTTTCCTGCAGCGGGAAAGCCTCGGTAAGATGATTGGCGTGTCCGGGCGCCAGTACTGTGATGCTTGCTTTTCCGGTGATTACCCCACCCTCGATGCCCAGGGTAACGGCCTGATCCATGGTTACCAGCCTACCTGATCCGTGACCAGCCTCCGACTCGGAGTGATCCGGGCCGGGCACTTTAATCCTGAGCGGCGGTTATCAGTCAAGCAAGTTGATCAAGCTTCGTCGCTATCGCCTGGCCAGGTGTCCGGCCAGTCCTCAACAGGAGCCCCCAGATCCGTTCCGGCTGGCTGACTGACGGCAAGTGAGATTAAGCGCCGAAGCTCTGCGATTTCTTTATGTGTCAGATAACGCCATTCACCGGGCCTGAGATTGCCAATGGCCAGATGCATGATGCGAATGCGGGTCAGACGCACAACCTGGTAACCCAGATATTCACACATCCGGCGGATCTGGCGGTTCAGCCCCTGGGTCAGGATAATCCGGAAGGTTCTGGCTGATTCGCGAATTATGGTACAGGGCAAGGTGATGGTATCAAGAATTGGCACACCCAAGGCCATAGCCCGGATGAAGTCATCAGTCAGTGGCCGGTCAACCTTGACGCGATATTCTTTCTCATGACGATAGCCGGCCCGCAGGATTTTGTTGACGATGTCGCCATCGTTCGTCAGGATAATCAGCCCTTCTGAATCGCGATCGAGGCGGCCGACCGGGAAAATGCGCCTGGGGTATTGCAGATAGTCAATGATGTTATCCCGGCGCCTGGTGTCAGTGGTGCAGGTGATACCAATGGGCTTGTACAGCAGCAGGTAGACCCTGTCATCATCAGGCAAAATCGGTTGCCCCTTAACCCGGACGATCTGGCCGGGCTGTACTTTCGAGCCGATCTGGGCAATCGTATCATCGATTGTCACACAGCCAGCCTGAATCAGGCGGTCAGCCTCGCGGCGGCTGCAATACCCGGTCTCCGCCATGTATTTATTAATGCGTGACTCTAAAGGATTCATGTCCGGATTGAGATGATCGTTGGATCGACTCGCTGCAATCTGATTTGTCTTATTTAAAGTTCTTGCGCCTTGCATGGCGTTGACGGATATGTCAGCAGCTTGAACTGTAGTATCAGTTGAATCAGCGCTTTTTATTGTGTCCTTAGGCGGCCTGTCAGTATCTGGCAGATTGGGATTGCCGGAATGTGTGTTCTGTGAATTGGCATTCTTATTCAGGCTTGTATCATGAAAATGGTGTTTGCCGGGCATTGATAGACCTCCAATGATGCATTAGCGGCACAATAACAGACCACCTGACGAAAGTCAAGTGGTCCGGTTGTCAGCATGTCACACCAGGTGGATCCAGCTATTGGATCCAGGGAATGTTGCGGATTACGCCAGCTGGTTTTGCATTTTGTATGCGGATTGCAGCAACCGCTGGTGAACTTGATCACGCCAGCATAGCTGAGGTTCTGCATGTTTAAAGCGGATTGCAGACATCGCCAAAACACTCCTGATAGACAGGAAGGCGATGCAGCAGGCCTTTGTGATCGACGGTGATAACGGGTAACATCGGGAAACGGTCTTCGATACCCGTGATAAAAACACTGTGGCCAGCTTCTGGCGGAACGCCCACGAGAATATACTGGACATCCTGTTTCTCGATATAATTGGCAACAGCCTCGACTGCGTAATCATGAAAGAGGATAACCATTTCGGCATTCAGTTGCTTGGACAGGGAGAAAAGATACTCAACCTCATCGCTGGCCAGCCAGGCTGCGGCCCGGCGTGGCTGAACGGTAATGACCTTGAGCGGAATTTGCTCCAGGTCTGCCAGCCGGCGGCCGGCAAAAATCAGACGGTCGCACGTATCCTGATCGGTAACACAGACCAGTACCATGGTACTACTTCCTCATATTGTGGAAAAAGTCAGAGATTCCCAAATGATGTCGAATTCTCTGACCGGGCATCTGAATTTGGATATTGGAAGACAATATGGGCATTGGGAGACAATTGAGAGGCTAAGACCATTGTATGCAGTATTTATGAATGGAGTATGACCGCAGGGCAACAATTCATTATCAGTTAATCAAAAGCCCGGACGGGCTCGCTCCAGGGTCAATGTAAAGGTCGCACCTTCGCCCGGTTTGCTGTAAACACGAATGGTCTGGCCCATTTTTTGCATGATTTCGCGGGCGATAGACAAGCCCAGGCCAGTGCCGGGCTGCTGATGGGCCTTGTCCGCTTTATAAAAACGGTCAAATACGTGTTCGATATCCTCGGGAGCAATCCCGGAGCCTGTATCAGTGACACTGACCTGGATCTGGTGTTCATTCCAGTTCAGTAAAATGGCAATGCTACCGCCGTCCTCAGTAAATTTCATGGCATTATCGAGTAAAATTACCAGGACCTGTTCGATCCGGTTGTAATTGCCAATGACCGGCGGGCAGTCCGCCAGATTTGGCGGAGCCAGCAGGGTCAGGCCAAGGTCTTCCGCTCGCGGCGTATATTCCTGAATCAGGTTGGGAAGCAGGGCCTGTAAATGCAAGGTCTCCATCGCCAGCGCCAGTGTACCGGCCTGCAGCCGGGATAGCTCCAGCATATCATCAATCAGGCGCGACAGCCGGATCGTCTCGCGCAACAAGATATGGAAATAGCGTTGCCGGTCTTCCTCGCGGCTGACCATGCCTTCGCGCAGCGGTTCAATCAGGGCGCGCATGGCGGTCAGCGGTGTACGCAGTTCATGGGAAATGTTGGCTACATAGTCGCGGCGGGTCTGCTCCAGGCGCTCGGCTTCGGTGATGTCGCGAAACAATGCGACAGCGCCGCCCAGGCCATTGCCATCCGACAATGGTACGATCTGGCAGAAAATGGTGCGCTCGCCAGCAGTGATGGTTAATTCCCGAACCTTTTTTTCGCTCAAGACTTCTTGGAAAGCATCATGCAGGTCCTCGTCTGTTAAAAAAACGGCCGGGTCCGGCGTGGCAATCAGCGGTAACGGACGCCCCAGCAATTGCCAGACACAACGATTGGCTGCCGTGATCTGCCCAAGATGATCGACGGCGATAATTCCTTCGGTCATGCCGTCAATAATCTGGCGCAGGCGGTTGCGTTCGAGGGTCAATTCGGCAATGGTGACGGCCAGACGTTCGGACAGGTCGTTCATGCTGCGGGCCAGTTCACCGATTTCCCCGGCCTGCTGAACATCAGCCCGGATTTTATAATTGCCTTCGGCCAGGGCGATGGCAATATCACGGGTCTGGCGCAAGGGCCGGATCAGCAGCGCCGTGGCCCAGTAAGCCGGGCCGATGATCAGGCCCAGGACCAGCAGCGCAGCCGTTACCAGGGCAATATTCAGGCTGCGCAAGCCGGCATTCAGCTCGGCCAGGGGCTTGACAAAAAATACGGCACCGACGGCATTGGTTCGCAGTCCGAAGCTGTACGTAATTGGTACGCCAACAAAAAGCAGTTCATTATGGCTGCGGGGCAAGATACGGGTAAACCACACCGTGCTGGCCTGGTCGTCGAGCAGCGGGCTTAACTGGCTGTTGATGGCTTCGCGTATTTCCGGTTCGGCAGCAGCGAGCGATTCGGGCAGGGTGGTGTTGCGAAATTCGCCGGAAATGCCGTCGACAACAAATATCCAGGAATCAAAAACTTCATAAGCCGAGGTCAGCAGCTGGTCAAAGTAAGGATTGTCATCAAAGCCGGATCGCCTGGCCATGGTGGCAATCGACTGAACCTTTGGCAGCAGTTCGCTGACCTTGATTCGCGTAAAAACAGGACGGCTGAAAAAGTTGTAAAAGACAGCCGTCAGCATAGTCCACATCAGCAAGGCCAGCAGCAACAAGGACAAGATCCGCCGGAAGAAGATGCTTTTGAGCATTTAGCGGCTGACCTCGAATTTGTAACCCACGCCATAAACCGTTATCAGGCCCCAGGCAGCACCTTCCACACCGATTTTCTGGCGGATTCGCTTGATATGGGTATCGACCGTCCGGGTATCGCCGAAGTAGTCGTAACCCCAGACCTGGGACAGGATCTGCTCCCGGTCCATGACCTGTCCTGGATGAGAAGCCAGCAAATAGAGAATTTCAACTTCTTTGGGTGTGAAGGGGACGACTTCGCCATTGACTTTAACCTGGTAATTATCCAGGCTGATCTCCAGGCCACTGAAACGCAGCAATGAGCCGCCCGCTGTAGGGTGCGCATCACCAAGCCGGCGCAGGACTGCCTTGATCCGGGCGATCACTTCGCGCGGACTGAAAGGTTTGACGATATAATCATCGGCGCCGAGTTCAAGGCCCAGGACCCGGTCAATTTCCTCGCCCTTGGCTGTTAACATGATGATCGGTATAGAACTGGTCCGACGAATCTCGCGGCAGACATCAATGCCGGACTTGCGGGGCATCATCAGGTCGAGAATGACCAGGTCCGGCTGGTCTGCCGCAAAATGCTGGAGTGCCATCTCGCCATCATAGGCCGATGTGTGCGGGTAGCGCTCCGCGTCCAGATACAGGCCGAGGGACTCATGAACGACGCGGTCGTCGTCACAGATCAGAATGTGTGGAGATTTTGCCATGATCAATCAGACCTTTCTGTTTATAATCAATGTCCTGGTAAACATATGGCTGTCATCAAATCCGCCGAACACGCCTGGCCAATGCCGGCGCACGTGCCTGGCCAAGTCACCGAACACGCCTGGCCGATGCCGGCGCATGCAATTGCTTCATGATTCCATTATAGCTGATTCCCGAAAAACATGGCATGTTTGCCACAATTGTTCGAAAACTCAGTCAGATAGCGGTCAAGAAAACATGTTATTAGCGGTCAGGAAACATGTTATAATCGGGTATCGTTATAACATTCGGTTATCATAATTATAATCGGAATCATAAAAAAATAGGAGTCATGACGGAGATGTACGTTGCAGACCGTTGGCAGGATTATGAACTGATTGACGCTGGAGATGGTGAGAAATTGGAACGCTGGGGTTCGGTGATCCTGCAGCGACCGGACCCGCAGGCGATCTGGCCACATGATGCCTGGCCGCGCCCGGATGCCCTGTATCACCGCAGTCAATCGGGTGGTGGCTATTGGCAGGTATTTCGTCAGCATCCGGTTAACTGGCCCGTTCATTATCAGGGATCGGCCCGGACACTGACCTTTCTGATCGAACCAACTGGATTCAAGCATACGGGGCTTTTCCCGGAACAGGCGGTCAACTGGGATTTCTGCGCCGAAAAAATCAGGGCGCAGGTCGCCGCAGGCCGCCCGGCCCGGATATTGAATCTGTTTGCCTATACCGGAGGCGCTACGGTTGCCTGCAGTGCCGCCGGCGCCACTGAAGTGGTTCATCTCGATGCCTCCAAAGGCATGAATGCCAGGGCCCGGGAGAATCTGGACCTGTCCGGGCTAGGTGACCATTACACACGCTTTTTTACCGACGATGTCCAGAAATTTGTGGAGCGTGAAATTCGCCGGGGCCGGCGTTATGAAGGCATCATTATGGATCCGCCTTCATATGGCCGGGGACCATCTGGCGAATTGTGGAAGCTCGAAGATGCCCTATATGGATTGGTCAGCCGTTGTGCTGAACTGCTTAGTGAAGACGCTTTGTTTTTTGTGTTGAATTCGTACACGACTGGCCTGGCTCCCGGGGTTCTGGCGACGATCCTCGGACTTGCCATCAAACCCGCACATGGTGGCCGTGTTGAGGCTGATGAACTGGGCTTGACAGCGACACACCGTGACCTGATCCTGCCTTGTGGTTGTACCGGTCGCTGGCAGCGCTGATTCCACCCGGCCAGTCAACTGGACAAATGGCAGGAAGAAGCCTGGAAGCAGTCTGGCCGGTTGCCATCCTGGCCGAAAGGAATGGGCCATGAGCAAGAAATCCCGCGAAACCAGTAGCAAATATATGGCCCGCGAAAACGTTGTGCCCGCCATTACCGCCCCGGCTAAGGCTGTCAGTTTATCAGCCATTGGCTTTAAGCCGGTCATTTTATATGAAGATAACCATCTGCTGCTGGTGGTCAAGCCAGCCGGCCTGCTCTCGCAGGCTGACGACTCAGGCAAACCCGATCTGCTGACCTTGCTCAAGCAGGATATCAAATTGCGCTATAACAAACCTGGTGAAGTTTTTCTGGGTCTGGTTCATCGCCTGGATCAGCCTGTAGCCGGGGTCATGGTGTTCGCCCGGACATCAAAAGCTGCAGCCCGCCTGTCCGGGCAAATTCGCAGCCACCAGCTGGAAAAATATTACCTGGCAGTTGTCCATGGGCAGGTTCAGCCCGAATATGGCCGCCTGCAGGACCACCTGCAAAAAAATGAAAATACCAGACTGGTTCAGGTTTGCCAGCCTGACCGTGGCCAGCTGGCTATCCTGGATTACCAGGTTCTTGAATATGATTCAGCCAGCCGTATGTCACTGGTAGCCATTCAGCTCCAGACCGGGCGCAGCCATCAGATCCGGGTTCAATTCGCTTCACGCGGCTGGCCTCTGGCTGGCGACCATCGTTATGGGCTTGCCGCCCGGGTAGACCGCGGCAGCATCGACTCAAAATCGTCCGAAGAAGGGCAGCCAGATATCGCGCTTTTTTCCTGCCTGCTCCGTCTCCAGCATCCGACCCGTCCGGAAGTCATCACCGGCCAGCAGCTTCCCGTCTGGCAAGGCGTATGGCGTCATTTCCAACCACCGGACCTGAGTCTGTTGCCCGGGTGCTTCAAGAACCGTATTCCTGCAGATCTATGATTGCAGTCGCAGATTACAGCCACGGATTACAGCCACATTCAGATTCCGCTGATGAATGCGCCGATTGTTTCGAAAATATAATATGTATGCGATCGGAACCGTCCAGTATTTTGCAGTCCAATTGAATATACATGCTGTTCAGGCAATTGGAGAAAAACGCATTAACGCATTATTAAAAATGATTATTAATAAGAAGCGTTTTGCAGCTTGAAATGTCTGTTTTCGTGGTATAATACTTATGAATACCGGGAATCGCAGACGGTCTTTTCTCTCTGTCATGCTCGAGCCTCAGATGTGGCCGGATCATCCAGTCGAGATGCAGGCAGGCTTTATGACCTTCCAGATCTGGAATGGGCTTTCTGGCCAGCCATCACCGCAAGCGACCTGGGAAAAATAGGCGATTCACGCAATATTAGGAGGTTAATTATGGCCAGACTCGAAGGAACCAAGACGCTTGAGAACCTGATGAAAGCATTCGCCGGTGAATCACAAGCCCGAAATCGCTACACTTTTTTTGCCTCAGTGGCAAACAAGGAAGGATTTAATCAGATTCAGGCAATCTTCCTGGAAACCGCCGACAATGAAAAGGAACATGCCAAGCTGTTTTATAAGCATATCGTCGAGGGCCTGGACGCCAAGGATGCTGTTCCGGTAGATATTACGGCGACTTACCCGGCCGGATTGGGGACGACCCACCAGAACCTGCTGTCGGCTGCCGCAGGCGAGCACGAGGAATGGGCGGAATTGTATAATACATTCGCCGATGTTGCCCAGGCTGAAGGCTTTAAGGATATCGCCACGACCTTCCGCATGATCAGGGAAGTGGAAAAGCGCCATGAAACGCGCTATCTCAAGCTTGCGGCAAATGTAGCCAGCGAAAGTGTATTCAAAAGGGATACCGTTATGGCCTGGAAATGCAGCAACTGCGGCTATATTTATGAGGGGACGACCGTTCCCGAACTTTGCCCGGCCTGCAAGCATCCGCGGGCCTATTTCGAGCTCTTCTGTGAAAATTACTGAATCCTGCCGTCGCCATCAAGCCATCCTTAATAGGCAAGTATACAAGGCAATATAAAGTGAAAGGCCCCTGGACGATCAAATCCGGGGGCCTTTTCAGCGGGTGTACCGATTGAAGTCTGTACAGTCAGGTTTTATGTACCACCTCGCCGAATTTCTTGTAAATGCTGTTTGCCGGGACGAGGCCACGAACCATTGCCAGCGGATAGATCTGGCTGTCCTTGCCGATGATCGTGCCCGGATTGAGCACGCTGTTGCAACCCACTTCAACCCGGTCACCCAGTATCGCCCCGAATTTTTTCAGGCCAGTCTCGATTTTTTCATTCCCGTAACGAAGGATTACTGTTGATTTGTCAGATTTGACATTGGATGTGATGGAGCCGGCCCCCATGTGGGCCTTGAAGCCCAGAATTGAATCGCCGACATAGTTGAAATGCGGGACCTGTACTTTATTCATCAGGATGACATTTTTCAGCTCCGTTGAATTACCGACGACGGCATTGTTGCCGACCAGGGCACTGCCCCGGATGAAGGCGCAATGGCGGATTTCGGTTTCATGACCGATAATCAGGGGGCCATTCAGACTGGCGGATGGGGCCAGTAAAGCGTCGCGGGCGACCCAGATCTGTTCGGCGACCTGCTCATATTCGTCCTTGGGCAGTCGCGGTCCCAGTTCCAGGATCAAGGCCTTGATTTTGGCCAGCGCTTCCCAGGGAAAGGTGACTGTTTGCATCATGTCCGATGCCAGCGTTTGTTTAAAATCAAATAGTGCGGCACAGGTTATCTGTGTTAATTCCATTGTTACTTCCTCCGGATCAATATCAGGCCAGGGCAAAATGTCAGGTCAGGCATTTACCATACGGATCATATCGATCAGCCCTGATCAATAGTCTAGCAGAATGATAACTGAAAAGAAAGGATATACGCAGGGCGAGACGCCAGGACCGTGGTGAATGACCCGGCCTGATCGAATGGCGGATGGGCCTCATCACGTCATGACCAAAATCCGACAATCGCCTTGACCAGCCAGCCGCAAAACCATTCATATGATCCGCACATTCATTGACAGCCGTTCTAAGTGGGTTAAAATGAATATCAAATGAAGCGGATTGTACCAGATTGCCAACGAATGCAATGAAGCTGAATCACCAGCAATGACGAATAGCCCCCAGCATGCGGCCGGCCTGAATGCCCGGGGCTGCCAGGATGTTCCCGGTTAACGGTTACATTGAAAGAACCTGAAAGGATTTGCGCATGATCTATGATAATGCCTTGATCGTTGCGACCCAGGTGCTGGTTTTATTCCTCCTGATTGGCGTCGGCTATTGGACTCGCCGCAAATTGCTGATTGATGGGACGGGCCTGCGCCAGCTGACCAATCTGCTGCTCGTTGTTGTCACGCCTTTCATGATTATCAAGGCATTCCAGATGCCCTATGATCCAGGATTGTTGCGTGGCCTGCTCATTTCGCTGCTCAGTGCCGTGGCCACACATGTTCTGGGGATTGCAGCCGGTTTATTTTTATGGCGTCAGATGGGTCTGCCGCAGCGTAAGGTCCTGCGTTTCGGGATAGTTTTCTCCAATAGTGCTTTCATGTGTCTGCCGCTTTTGCAGGCTGTCCTCGGTGACCGGGGAGTCTTCTATGGCTCCGTTTATGTGGCTGTATTCTATATGCTGCAGTGGACCTATGGTGTCGTCCTGATGACAGGCCAGCGTAAACAGGTCAATTTACAGCAAGCATTCCTGAATCCGGGGATGCTGGGGATCGTGATTGGTCTTGGTCTTTTCCTGGCAGATATTCGCTTACCGGCGATCCCCAATGCCGTGATCAGTCATCTTGCCAATCTGAACACACCACTGGCCATGCTGGTTATTGGCGGCACCCTGGCCATGACCGATCTATCGGCGATCTGGCGCAACCGGCAGATCTGGCTGGCCAGCACGCTTCGGCTGCTGGTCATTCCACTGGTGATTCTGGGCGGACTGGTGCTGGCTCGAGTTGACTTTGAAGTCCTGACAGCCTGCCTGATTCCGGCCAGTGCCCCGACAGCTGCTGCTGCAGCGCTTTTTGCGACGCGTTATGAGCAGGATTCAACATTAGCCTCGCATCTGGTCGCCCTTTCAACGCTGCTGTCGATCATCACGATGCCGGCCCTGATCATGCTTGGCAGCCTGGCTACTGCCTGACTTTGTTTCTTATATTTCAAGGTATTTCAACGACTTTCGAAAAAACAGTTGAATGGCGACGGATTATTCGCTATAATATTTTAGCAGTATCAATTTACTGATAACGAGGTGTAGCGCAGCTGGCTAGCGCGCCTGCTTTGGGAGCAGGATGTCGGGGGTTCAAATCCCTTCACCTCGACCAGAATAAAAACCACCTGCCGATATAATTGTGTATTTTCGGCAGGTGGTTTTATTATGTCCTGAAAAGGATTGCATAAGCGATTCACCGAGATTTCAATGGATCGATTGCAACATTTTCCAAAGATATAAAAGATATAATCGAAGCGATTCTATCGAGGCAGTTGTTATCGAGGCGGGTGGTGGCAGGTATTGTCAAGAGCCGCACGCTCCTTCAGCACTCGCGACGCACTGACGGCCCAGACCGGACCGGGTATTGGAATCACAGTTTCTCTGCATTGCTGTAGATGCGTTGCAGGTCTTTTTCCGGCAGTGATTTCTGGACAAAATAACCGATAATCAGGATCACCGGGAGATTGAGCAGGAAGCGGCCGAGCATGAAGGACCAGCCCATGGCGGTTGCTTCAAAAAGCAGCAACGGGATCTTGGTCGTGGACCACGCGCCAACAAATACCATGATATTGGACAATTTGCTGCCTTTCTTGAGCATAATCCCGGCGACCGGGAAAGCAGCGTAAAGCGGCCCGGCGGCAAACGAACCCAGCAAGAATGACAGGGCAATGCCCAGCAGACCAGAACCTTCACCAGTCAGTTTGATCATGACTTCGCGTGGTACCCAGACATCGAGCAAGCCGAGCAACAGGAAAATCGGCGGTACAACCTTTAGCAGGTCGATCAGGTTTTCCAGCGCCAGTTTAGCCGATTGTTGTCCCAGTGCCGGTTTGACAAGGGTCAGCGCAGCCAGGATTAACAACATGATCAGGAACAGATGATAACGTTTGAACAGAGTTATAATTTTGTTAACATTCATATGATTAAACCTCACAAACAAGAGATTCGGCTAGCCCGACGCTGTCAGGGAACAATAACGACGGGATAAGAGTCAGGTGAACCATTCAGGATGGAGCCGAGAATAACAGCGACGGCAACCGAGAAGAACAAGGCCAGCAGATTGCGCGTATAAGTGGCGCGTTTGCCGAAGTACTTGATTTCAATCGGCAAGGTGACTATCCCGACCATCATCAGCGTTGAAACAAAGACGGCAATCTGGGTCAGGCCTGCGCCAGCCTTGAGCAAAGAAGCAGCCAGCGGAAAAGCGACAAATCCCGGAATCAGGGTAATTGAGCCAAGCAAGGCCGCTATGGCGACGCCCAGAACGCCTGATTCCTGGCCAATCAGGCGCGAGATCATTTCTGGTGAGACGAGGGCCAGCAAGAAGCCAATCAGTAACAGGACAGCCAACATTTGCGGCATGATGTTTTCGAATGACTTCCAGGCCTTTTTCAGCGCCATCTTTGTTTTCTTGCGATCCTTGATCAAGGATACGATCAATAAACTGATAGCGAGCGCGTAGAGAATATAAGTGAACACGGGCAATCCCCCTCCGGAATTGTCACATCTGGATCATGAAGCCAGCACGGGCAAAATCCAGGCGTGATCTGCATTGTTTTAATTTTATCTAGAATGGGGGGTGCTGAACAGTGATAACGTCACGCAGTGGCCAGCACATAAAAAGCGACCGGAAGACCGGTCGCCGGAAATTTAATATAGCGCGTCCAGCGAAGCTGGACCGCTCCAGCGGGTGGAAGTCCCGTCTCGGTAATAACCAAGGAGCCGAGTAGCCAATCCCGGTGCGTCGCAGTAATGCGAGGTGCTAAACGGGAGGGTAAAGTACCTGTCGGAGACAGGGCGAGCAAGTATGCAGACCGTAACATGAAGTGAATTCTGCAGTATCGTTAAAAATCCGGGCAACCGGGCAACAGGGCGTCGAAAGATATATCTTGCAGCCAAAGCGAGCAAAGGAAGGAGGTTTCACGCGCTGTATGACAAGATCTACCGCAAGGATGTCATGATGGAAGCGTGGAAAAGAGTCCGTGCCAACGGCGGAGCCGCTGTCGGAAAGCCGTATGAGGGAAAACCTCACGTACGGTTTGATGAGGAGGGGCAGGAGGCCCTGCCCTTCACTCTATGATTTTAATGTTGGTGTAAATACCGATCCCGGTATCAGAATCAGAATCAGAATCAGAATCATTATCATTATCATTATCAGTATTGGTTCTGGTGTGAATGATGGTTTGAGTGAAAATTCTGGTCCTGTTATCAGATCATTGCTGACAGAAAATGACGAAAATAGGCTATAATTATTACAGGTTAATCGAGATTGACGCTTATAACATTCGAGAATCATCAGATAAACATTCGAGAATGACCGGATGGACATTCTCGAATGAGCAGATAAACAGGATATTGATACACACCATACTGGGATTAACCTGTTTATAGAAATGACAGGTTGTCAGTTCAATTGAAAGAGGATGCAGCATGTTATTCCGGAAATACTTCATGAGAATCCTTTCAGCGATGCTCTGTCTGGTGCTTGTCTCCTGTCAGCAGGTAACATCCGTCAATCAGTCCAGTTCAGGCCCATCATCAGCCAGGCCGGCAGGTGTGACCCTTGATTTTCGCATCACCTGGAAGGGTTATTCTGGCCGGGGCGAGGCGATTGCGGCCATTGTGGATACCTACAATAAAAACCAGGCCCAGGGGCATACAATCCGCCTGATCAATGGTGATGAGGACCGGGCTTCAATCGAAACCCTGCTGCAAACGAATCAGGAAACGATCTACGTGCTGCCCTATCGGTTTGTCAAGTATTTTGGCGCGAAAGGCTACCTGATGGATCTTAGCAGTATCCTGCAGACTGAACGGGCGCTGTTTTACCCCCAGATCTGGGCGCTCGGTATGGTTGACGGAATCACTTACGGACTGCCCTGGCTGGGCCATTCCATGGCTCTTCTCTATAATAAAAAATTGCTGGCTGCGGCTGGCGTTGACGCGAAATCTATCATGAGCATGGCTGCTTTTATCAAGGCCCTCGAGACTATTGAGTCAAAAACCTCCGCCAGGGGCGTCGGCCTGGTCGGCGCAGCCAGTAATGACCTGTCCTGGATGGTCAATCAGTTCATTTACGGCTATGGGTCGAGCCTGGTCAGTGCCGACGGCCGGCGAGTCACCATCCGCAATGAAAAATCAGCAGCCGCCCTGGCGATGTACCGGGATGTATGGGGCCTGCATGCCCAGCCAACCTGGCACGATGACACAGCGATGAACGTCATGACCTATTTCCGGGAGCAGCGGGTTGCCTTTGAAATACTGGGCATCTGGGGTGTAACAGATATCCTGAAAAATGGCTCGCCGTTTGAGGTGGGGATCAAGGGATTGGCTGACATTGGCTTGTGTTCGGAAGTCGGTCCGATGATGCTGGCCATCCCGCGCGGTATGAGCGCTGCCAACAGCGCCGCTGCGCTGGAATTTATCCGGTATATGATTTCCCGGCCGGCCCAGGAAGAGATCTTGAAAGGGGAGTACAGCCCCGAACATGATGCCTATTACCCCTTCCGGACGCCAATCCGGTTTGACATGGCTGATAGCCAGATCCTGCAGAATCATCCGGAGTATCAGACCCTGATTGAGGGATTTGCCTATCCCAGTGTGGATGTGCCCGTGCCTGCCTGGCAGACCGTCAAGAGCGATATTTATGAGCCTGGTCTGCATCAGGTCATGATCGGGCAGATGTCGATCGAGGCATTCCTGGCAAAGGTCGAAACCGAAGGCAATCAGATTCTGCAAGCTCCCTGATACCTGTCCGCTGGCACTGATTGCAGCCTCCGCCCTATGAATCTGATGCGAGAGAGGGAATTTCACGCATGAACGCCACAGAAAAGACATATCGCGCACATGACCTGTTTTTAAAAATAATCACCCTCTTGCCTGCACTTTGCATGACGATCATCCTTTTGACCCCAGCCAGCGTGACGGCCCTGGGTTTTCAGCAGGTGACCCAACCAGATACTACGCTTAACAGTGTGTTGGTCCCGGCCAGCGTGACGGCCCCGGATGGTTCAGCAACCCCCAGCGTTCAGCGCCTTTCATCCGCTTTAAACGCATTCTCCCTGGTTGCACCGGCTAAGCCGGATATTGCGAACGCGGTGGCCGGAGCGGCCGGCACGCTGGCCCTGACAGCCGAAGAACAAGCTTTCATCCGTGAGCATCCTGTGATCCGGCTGGGGGTTGACCCCAAATTTGTACCCTATGAGTTTTTTGATTCAGACGCGGTTTACAAGGGCATGGCCGCTGATTATCTCCAGCTGATTTCCCGGCAGACCGGGCTGCAATTTGAGATCGCACGCGGTTTGACCTGGTCTGAAGCTTACGAGAAGGCTGTCGAACGGGAGCTTGATGCCCTGCCCTGTGTTTCCCGGACTACTTCCCGCGAACAATATTTCCTGTTTGTCGAGTAGGCCCGGGGAACTACCCCCCGGGCCCCTCTCAGAACCGTACTTGACAGTCTCCCGTCATACGGCTCCTGTTATCCCATCGTCGGGCGGATGCCCATTTGCCAGTGGTAGAAAAGATTTGGGCGAACTTTGGCAACTTCGACAATCCACCTAAAGGCCTTGCCACAGCTACCGCTTACCCGTTCATACCTTTTCCTGGCCCACTTGACAAGTAGAATATTCACATAGTCTAGCGCTTTCTTTCTTGCCTCGCTCGGACAATATCTTGAGAAATAGTTTGCCCACCCTCGGATAATTGGATTCATCAGCTTGGCCAAATCATCCGGCGTCATCATTCTGCCCCGGTACCGGCATCCCCTCATCTTTTCCCTAAACTCCTGCGCAGCAGATTTGCTGACAGCAGGCGTAAAGGCGTTGAAGAATTTCCCCGCCTTGGTCTTCGTCACCCGGCACCGAAAAGTATATCCCAGAAAGTCAAACGATTCATGTTCATGCCGTTCTGTGTTGTTGTCACTTCGGCAATAAACAATTCGTGTTTTATCTGGATGAACTTCCAGCTTACAGGTCGCAAGCCTTGACTTAAGTCGGATCAGCAAATTTTCCGCTTCTTCTTTGGTTTGGCAATGTACTACTCCGTCATCAGCATATCTCGCCCAAGGGTTGTTAAGGTTTTGCGTAACCATCCACCGATCAAATGCATAATGCATGTAGAGATTGGCCAAAACCGGACTTATGACACCCCCTTGCGGGGTGCCGGAAGTTCTCTGATTGACCGTTCCATCTGGCATAACCATGTCAGCCTTCAGAAATCGTTCAATGTAGAGAATCATCCATTTACTATCCGTATGTTTTCTGACCACCTGCATCATCAGCTCATGATCGATATTGTCAAATAGCCCCTTGATGTCAAATTCCAGCACCCAAGGCATCTTCCAGCAGCGTTCCCGAGTGACTCCCACCGCGTCTAGCGCTGACCTGTTCGGACGATATCCATAGGAATTATCACAGAATATCGGTTCGACCAGTGGCTCGAAGTTCATTCGTACCACCATCTGCGCGACCCGGTCGGTTATCGTTGGCACGCCTAAGAGGCGCATCTTGCCGTTCTTCTTGGGAATTTCCACACCCTTGACCGCCTTCGGGAAGTAACTTCCCGATGCCATTCTGTTCCAAAGCTTGTACAAGTTATTCTTCAGATCTTTCTCATATTCTGAGAAAGTGACGCCATCGATGCCGGCTGCCCCTTGATTCGCTTTGACACGTTTGTAGGCTTCCTGCACCTGATGTTGTGAAATTCCATACGATTGTCCTTCTTTCACCAGGTCCTCCCTTACGGTTGTTTGATTCTTGAAGGCTAGATAACTGAATCCCTTCGCTCCATTGCCATTACAGCAACTTCATCACTACTACGAATTCATCCGCACCCGAACCGCGCATTGCTACTTTCATCCTTGCGTGTGTGCGCTTGGATTTTTCGCTTGCCATCGCAGTTCGGGACTCTCCTGTTCCATGCAAAAGCCTGTGTCATACTCCTGTAGCCTATACGCCGACAGCCGTCCGGCCAATCATCAGGCACTCACCGGACTTGTCCCATGTTTGTCAAAACAACATGGTTTTGACTGCACCTTTGTATTAACGACGCTTCATCGGCTCTTCACTTTCGTTCAGCTTCATGACACCTACCTGACCGGTGTTCCGGCCTTTTCCAACTGCGTTCAGCACCATGGATTTTCGCCCACAGCACCCAGTGGCGGTTTGAAACCGGCACCTGAATGCCGATCCCGAGGGACCTTCCCTCATCTTCTGCACAGCATGATCCAGTTGCTGCGCTGATCATCTCCTTTCATGCAACTGTGTCTTCAGGACACACTCTGACGCTTACATCTCATTTCAGCGGGTTATTTTTGTCAACAACAGCAACACAA
>CAYVHB010000041.1:0-23652 GCA_964450865.1 uncultured Oscillospiraceae bacterium
GTCAGCCAGCACAAGTGAAGGATCAAGTATCCATGAAGCAGAAAGATCAGGCCAGGCGGCACACTGCCGCAGTCCGCAATCCGGCATTGTGCAGGGTCCGTACCGGCCCGCTCCGGCCAGTCGCCGGCTTCGCCTGTCAGGCCGCGGTCCGTCTTCCAGGATTCCCCTGGAATCGATCTCCCTGGCATCCGGGCTGCCGGTTTGCTGCCTGGCGTCTGCCAGGCCTGCTGCTGATCCTGTCGCTGATCCTGTTGCTGGCCGGTTCTGGCAGCGCCTGCGGGCTTGCAGGACCCGATAACATTTCCGCAACTGATAAACCGGCCACACCGGCGGCCACTTCGCTAACGGCCACATCGGCCATATCGGTCACGTCAGCCGCCGCCCCGCAGATCCTGCATATCCTGCAGAACAAAGTCGAGGTCGCCGATGTCTTCCGTCGCATGGCTGCGGCATACACGGCTGAAAATCCATCGGTCCGGCTGGAAATTGAGACGATCGGTGCCGGCAAGGACTACCTGTCCAGCCTGGTTGTCCGCTTTGAATCGGGTGATGCCCCGGACATATTTACCAACGACGGCTATGCTTTGTTCGATGCCTGGGTTGACCGGGCTGCCGATCTGAGCGATGAGCCCTGGGTTGCCGACATGGTCGCCGGAGCCGGTGATCCGGTGCTGCGCGACGGCCGGCTGTATGGCATGCCCGAGGCCATCGAGGGCTTTGGCTTTGCCTATAATAAACAACTGTTTGCCCGGGCCGGTATCCGGCAGCCACCGGATACCCTGGCCAGCCTGGCCGAGGCTTGTCAGCGCCTGCAGGCGGCCGGGATCCGTCCATTTGCCAATGGTTATGCTGAGTGGTGGGTCCTGGGCAATCATAACCTCTCGATCCCGCTGGCCCATCAGGCGGATATCGGGGCCTTTCTGGCTGATATCTGCACCGGGCGCCACAGCTTTGCCGATGGAACCGACGTACAGGGCTGGATTCAGCTGCTCGACCTGACACTGGCCTATGGCCAGGATGACCCGACCCAGAATGGGGACTATGCCACCATCCTGGCTGATTTCTCTTCAGGTGAGGCAGCCATGATCCAGCAGGGGAACTGGATCCAGCCGCTGTTGGAAAAAGCCAACCCGGACCTTGATGTCGGATTTTTGCCGATTCCGATCAGTCAGACGCCCGATCCGAACATCCCTGTTGGCGTGCCCAATTTCTGGATTGTCAGCCGCAGTTCCCCCCGGGAGCAGGCAGCCCGGTCCTGGCTCAACTGGCTGGTCAGTTCGCCGACCGGCCAGGCCTACATCACGGATCAACTTAAATATGTCCCGGCCTTTACCAATATCCGGACCGACCATCAGACCGGCCTGAATGCCGCACTTGCCGCTGCCATCGCGGCTGGCCACACCTATCCCTGGCAATTCCCGCGGCTGCCGACGGGGGCCAGTGTGGAAATTGCCCATGCCATGCGTCAGTATCTGCAAGGCAACCTGCCTGCCCCGGGCTTGTTCCAGGCTATTGATGCCGCTATCATTGCGGCCAGTCAGCGGGCCGGCTCATGAAACCGCTCGAACGCTTCCGCCGGGGCCTGAAGGATCTTTTTCAAAATATGCGGATGCAGTACAAGCTGCTGCTGCTGTTCATGCTGCTGTCGTTCCTGCCCTTGCTGGTTGCTGTGATTTACGCCTCGACGCTGTCCAGCCAGACAATCCGCGCGAAAACCAGCACCTATTCCCGCCAGCTGGTCACGCAAGTCAGCATGAATCTGGATACCAGCCTGCAGAAAATCAAGGGCTATAGCGATGATTTCATTCTGGCTCCGGCTATCACCAACCGGATGTTTGGCTATCGCGGCAGAACCGCACCGGATCAGCTGAATGTGCGCAACTACTTCTCGATTGAATTGCAGCTGCGTTTCCTCAATATTGAAGCGATCAACGATGTGCTGCTGATTCTTTACAAAGACGAACCGCCCGCGGCGGCCATCCCGGCTTATGATACCGCACAGATTGCCCAGACCCGCTGGGACGCCGATGAAGTCGGGCGGCTGATCCGTCTCAATGAAGACCCGGCCAATACGCGCAACCTGACCCTGACGGTCGCGTCTGTCGCCGGATCCGGCGCGCCCGTCCTGGTCATGGGCCGCAAGATTATCCACGCGGCCACCGGTGAAGTATTCGGCCAGATGCTGATTGCCCTTGATCCGGCCTATTTCAGCGATATTTATGCCAGGACCCGCATCGGTGACAGCTCCCAGATCTGTATCGTGGACGAATCCGGCACAGTCCTGAGCAGCCTGAGCCCCGATCTGCCGCCCGGTCAGCTGTTCCCCTCGCCAGAACTGATCAAGCGGATCCAGACCGCCGCCAGGTCCCGTTCCCAGGCCAGCGCCGGCCCGGCCGGAGATGATAGCGGCAATGCCGGCGCCAGTGACAGCTTTCCCCTGCAGCTGGGGGGTACCGGCTTCCAGGTGACCAGCGCGGCGATCGGTACGTCCGGCCTGCAAGCTATCCTCCTGGTGCCGGACAGCTATCTGAATGCCGAGAATGCCCAGTTTGTCCGGCAGATGCTGGTGCTAACCTTTGTAATCCTGGTCCTGGCTGTCTTCTTTTCATTTTTGCTGGCCCGCGGAATTGCCTCGCCATTGCGGGAACTGGCAGCCATCATGGGCCAGCTCGGCGAGGGCGGTTCCTTTCGCCGGCTGGTGGTGAAGCGCAATGACGAGATTGGTGATCTCGAACGCAGCTTCAATGCCATGTCCGGGGCTATCGAGGACCTGGTGGCACGAATTGAGACTGAGAACAAAATACGGCGCCTCAGTGAGCTGCAGGTCCTGGAGTACCAGATCAATCCGCATTTCCTCTACAATGCCCTGGATGCGATCAACTGGATGGCCCAGAAGGCTGCCCAGCCGGAGGTCAGTGCCATGATTACCGCCCTGGCCCGTTTTTATCGGCTTGGCTTGAGCAAAGGCAAGGAGGTCTACACGATACGCGACGAGCTGGACCATGTCCGCAATTTTCTTGTCATCAGCCGCCTGCGCCACCAGGACAGCTTTCAGTTCCAGTTTGCCGTCGATCCGGAAATCTTGAGTTTAAAAACCTTGCGGATCATCCTCCAGCCGCTGGTTGAAAATGCCATCAAGCATGGCATGCGCGGCTTGCTCAGTGGCGCTGGCCTGATCCGGATTGCCGGGACCCGCCGCGGCGACCTGGTCATCCTGACCGTAGAAGACAACGGCCGCGGTATCGAGCCGGTCCGCCTGCAGCATCTCAATACAGCACTGGCCGCGATGCAGGAGATCTCGGCCGGGGAGAACGGCTTCGGGCTGCTTAACGTACACCAGCGCCTGCGCCTGCGCTACGGAGAGCCCTGCGGGGTCGTGCTGGAGAGCCAGATAGGCCAGGGGACGATTGCCAAGATCACCATTCCTGTCAATCGTTAACATGTCTGCCTGGGCCTGATCAGTCGCAAAAAAGAACTTCTGTGACCGCTTTCCTGTCAATCGTTAACATGTGCAAAATAAACAAACAAAAATAACAAACAAAATGATAAATAAGTGGAATTTACCATCTGCAGGTTATATTGTATAAAAAAAGGGAGAGCCTTTCAGACGGGGCAACTAAAACCCCTGACGAATATGTTCCCAGTAACTGTTGTTTCCGAAACCACAAGAATGAAGGAGGAACTACTGTGAAAAAAATGACGAAACTGTTCTCGCTGCTCCTCGTCCTCGTCATGGCCGTCTCTGTTTTTGCCGGCTGTGCGAAAACCACCACCACCACCGCTGCTCCCGGTGAAACCACCACCACCGCCGCAGTCACCACCACGGCCGCCCAGACCGGCGACTATGACTTCTACATCTTCAACACCAAAGGTGAAAATGCCGACGCTCTCCAGGCTGCTGTCGATGCCTATGCCGCAAAGACCGGCCAGAAAATCAAATGCTTCTCCCTCGGCGCCGGTACCGCCAGCGGCGATACCCTCGCAACCGAAATGAACTCCGAGAAGAAGCCCTCTATCTTCTCGATCATGAATCTCCAGGAACTTGCCGGCTGGAAAGAAGGCGGCTACGCCCTCGACCTGACCAAGGCGACCGAGCCTTCCTTCAAGGCCATGCATGACGCGGTTGCCCAGGGCCTGCGCCTGACCACCGACGGCGTCAACAGCTACGGCATCCCGTACAACGTTGAAGGTTACGGCTATGTTGTTGACAAGAAGATGGTCGCCGACCTCTTCGGCGAAGCCAATGTTACTGCCTGGCTGGCCAGCTTCAAGACCGCGACCTATGCCGAATTCGAAGCTGCTGTCAAGACGATCGCCGCCTACATCAAGGACGGCACCGCCGGCACCGTGACCCTGAGCGGCAAGGGCTATGCCCTCAATGCCACCAAGGGCGAACTGGCCAAGTCCCTCAATGGCGTCTTCGCCACCGCCGGTTCCCAGAAATGGACCTACGGCGACCACTTCATCAACATCGCTGTTGATGCCGTCTTCGCTAACCCGGCCGCTGCTGCTGGCGCCACCGACATCGCTGACATGAAGGGCGCCCTGGTTGCCTATGCCAAGGCCCTCGACCTCAAGACATCCAATGCTGCCGGCCTCAACGGCGCCCTGCCCCGTGGCCCGGAATTCATCAATACCACCACCGCCGGCTATGACCAGTCTGTCCAGATCTTCGTCGAACACAAAGGCCTCTTCCTCAAGCAGGGCAACTGGGTCTTCACCAACATGGAAAAGATCGATCCGGACAAGAAAGTTACCCCGAACCTGACCTTCCTGCCGGTCAAGATGCCCTTCGCCCAGGCTGACATCAAGGCCGCCGGCCTGACCGTCGACCATATGCTGTCCTCCATCCCGGTCTTCGTCCCGAACTACTACGCCATCAATGCCAAGGTGCCGCAGGCTGAGCAGGAAAAGGCCGAGAAGTTCCTCGTCTGGCTCAATACCGATCCGGAAGGCCAGAAATTCATCGTCGAAAACATGGCCTTCATCCCCTACAATGCTGATCCGGCCAAGACCACCCTGCCGAACAGCCTCGGCCAGTCCATCCTTGAATACATGCAGACCAACAACACCCTGACCAATGCTTACGCTGGCGCTCCGACCGGCTGGGCTGGTGAAGTTGTCGGCCTCAAGGTCATGGAAGATTACCTGACCAAGGCTACCTGGTCTGAGAAGGACTACACGGACATCGCCGACTACGCGATCGCCCAGTGGAAAGAACTGAAGAACCAATAAGCTGCAATCGGATACCCGGTGGCTGCAGAGATTTTCGAACTCGTCTTTCTCTGCAGCCACTTTTATGCCAAAAACCGACTAACTGTTGACATGGGGGGTAGACAATGGAAGGTTTCTATAAGAAATGGTTTCTGCCACTGGCCCTTCCGGCCATACTGCTTTTTACTTTTGTAATTTTCATTCCGTTTGTATTTGGCGTTTTCTATTCATTCACGGCCTGGCGCGGCACGTATTTTGTCACGAATGTTGTCCAGCCTGATGGCAGTAACGCCACCCAGAACGCATTCCAGTCCCTGGTGGGCTTTGTCAATTATTCCAAGGCCCTGACCAGCGATAAATTCATGAAATCGTTTGTCTATACCATCAAGTTCACGGTCGTTGCGGTTGTTTTTGTCAACATTCTTGGTCTGGCCTTTGCCCTGATCGTCAACTCGATCAAAAAAGGTGCCGGCATCTTCCGCACGATCTACTTCATGCCCAACCTGCTTGGCGGCCTGGCCCTCGGCTATATCTGGAACTTCATCTTTGAAATCGTCTTCAGCAAGCTGCTCTTTGGTCCGGAAGCGCTGAACATCCCGTTCCTGACCAACATGACCCAGGACAACACCAAGGCCCTGTTTGCCCTGGCCATGCTGTTGTGCTGGCAGTCGGCCGGTTACATGATGATCATCTATATCAACGGCCTCAATACCATCCCTGACGATCTCTTTGAAGCAGCCCGCATTGATGGCGCCAACGCCATCCAGACCTTCCGGGTCATCACTATCCCGATGCTGATGCCGGCCTTTACAATCGTCTTCTTCCTGACTTTGTCCGGCTGTTTCAAGCTCCTTGACCAGAATATTGCCTTGACCGACGGCAAGTTCGACACCCGCATGCTGGCCATGCAGATCCTGCGCACCACCCAGGAGACCTCCCCGCCGAACTATGGTCTGGCCCAGGCCCAGGCGGTTATCTTCTTTGTCCTGATTGCTGCGGTGTCCTTGCTGCAAGTTTATGTCACCAAGAAGCGGGAGGTAGAAGCATGAGCGTCAAGTTTTCCAAGACAGAGAGCAACCGTACCGTTGTCATCAAGGGTATCATGTACCTGTTGCTGACCTTGATTGCGATCTATACCCTTTTCCCGCTCTTCTTCGTGCTGGTCAATTCATTCAAGGGCCAGTCCGAGATCGTCAAGACCCCGCTGGCCCTGCCTTCAAGCTGGGATATCAAGTATGTGCTGAACGCCATTGACAAGCTTGACTTCGTCAAGTCAATTCTCGTTACCGTCCTCGTCGTGGCCGTTTCGATCGCCCTGCTGGTCGTCGTGGCCTCGCTGGTCGGCTGGATGATGGTCCGCAACCAGACCAAGGCGTCTGCCGTGCTGTTCATGTCCTTTACCGCAGCGATGCTGATCCCGTTCCAGTCGGTCATGTATCCGCTGATTTCCCTCTTTGACAAAGCCGGCCTCAAGAATTTCCCCGGCCTGATCCTCATGTACGGCGGATTTGGCCTGAGCCTGTCAGTCTTCCTCTATCACGGCTTCATCAAGAGCGTGCCGAAGTCGATTGAAGAGGCGGCCCTGATTGACGGCGCCAGCGTCTCCCAGCTGTTCTTTACGGTCGTCTTCCCGCTGCTCAAGACCACCACGGCCACTGTCATCATCCTCAATGCGATGTGGGTCTGGAATGACTTCCTGCTGCCGTTCCTGGTCATTGGCAACCAGAAGACCAAGACCCTGACCTTGTCCCTTTACTTCCAGAAGCTGACCTCCGGCCAGTATGGCAACCCGTGGGAACTGATTTTCCCGGCCGTCCTGGTTACGATCATCCCGATTGTTATCGTCTTCCTGTTCCTGCAGAAGTTCATCATGAAAGGTGTTGCGGCTGGCGCGGTCAAGCAATAATGCCAGCAAGCAGCAAGGAAGGCTGTTAAGCAACAAAGCCGTCATACGATGGCTTGACTGAACCCTCCAGCATGACCGGGACCTCGCGAGCGTTCCGGTCATGTCTTACCTTACGGCAGGAGAACGGGTGCAATGACAACTTATCAATGGTGGCAAGATAAAATTATCTATCAGATCTATCCGAAAAGTTTCTACGACACCAATGGTGACGGGATCGGGGATCTGCCTGGCATTATCGCCAAATTACCCTATCTGCAAGATCTCGGCGTTGATATCATCTGGATCTGTCCGATCTATCAGTCGCCGATGGCCGATAATGGCTATGACATTTCCGATTATTACAAGGTCCATCCGGAATTCGGCACCGATCAGGATCTTGATAACCTGATCCAGGCTGCCGACCGCCATGGGATTAAAATCATCCTTGACCTGGTCATCAATCATTCGTCGGACGAACACGCCTGGTTTCAACAGGCCCTGGCTGATCCAACTGGTGAATATGGCCAGTACTACATCATCCGTGAAGGACGGGACGGCCAGCCGCCGACCAATTGGCGATCGCTTTTTGGCGGCAGTGCCTGGGAGCCCATTCCCGGGACGAATCTGTTCTACCTGCACACCTTTGCCATCAAGCAGCCGGACCTGAATTGGGAAAACCCGGTTGTGCGGGAGAAACTGTACGCAATGGTCAACTGGTGGCTGGATAAAGGTATAGCCGGATTCCGCGTCGATGCGATTACGTTTATCAAGAAAGACCAGGACTTCCCCAGCGCCCCGCCGGATGCGGCAGATGGCCTGGTTGATATTGCCGGCAGTGCCCTGAATCAGCCGGGCATTGAACAATACCTGGCGGAGCTGCGCGACCGGGTGTTCAAAGTCCATGATTGCCTGACGGTGGCCGAAGCACCAGGCGTACCCTTTGCCGATTTACAGCGCTATGAGGGTGACAACGGCTACTTCTCGATGATTTTTGACTTTACGCTGACCGACCTTGACCTCGATCCCAAAGGCAGTGGCTGCTGGTTTCGCCAGAGCGGCTGGACCGTGCCCGATTTCAAGGCTCGCCTGAATCACCTGATGCTGGAGACGCAAAAGATCGGCTGGAATCCCAACTATCTGGAGAATCACGACCAGCCCCGCTCGCTGAATCATTACCTGCCAGCCGCTGATATTGGCTATGCCAGTGCGACAATGCTGGCAACGATGTTCATGCTGCTGCGTGGTACGCCGTTCATCTATCAGGGCCAGGAACTGGGCATGACCAACTGCCCGATGGAATTGTCCGAGTATAATGATCTGTCGACCCATGACCAGTATGCCCGGGCCCGTCTGGCCGGCCTCAGTGATGCCGAAGCGATGGCTACCGTGTTCTATCGCAGCCGCGATCATGCGCGGACGCCGTTTCAGTGGAGCGATGGGCCAAATGCCGGCTTTACCAGCGGTCGACCCTGGCTGAAGGTCAATCCCAATTATGTGACGGTTAATCTGACTGCCGAGCAGCTGGATGAGGGTTCTGTCTACCATTATTACAAATGCCTGATTGCCTTGCGCAAGCATTCGGCGGATCGCGATACGCTTTCCCTGGGTGATTTTGCGGTCTGGCCGACCGGGTCGCCTACGGTGATCGCTTATGTGCGGAGCCTGCCTGACCGGCTGCCGATTCTGGTGCTGAATAATTTTTCGGCTGAGCCGGCTGTCGAGGCGGTTGATCCGGGCTTCTCGCGGATTTTGCTGAGTAATTTGCCCGAGGCGGTGCTGGCCGACGGCCTGGTGACACTGGCACCGTACCAGTCGCTGGTGCTTGGGCAGTAAGCGCCAGCAGGGTCGCCAGATAGCCGGTTTGCCTGGCAATTGGTGGCAGCCTTTCAATAGCCCCATGATGGTTTGCTGGCCCCTGATCCGGCCAGCATCCATGCCTTGATATCCCCCCACAGGAAAAGCCATGGCGGAGACGCTGTGGCTTTTCTTGTGGGCGTGGCAAAGGATGGCCCAGCCGAGGCCGCGAGACGCACATCGTAAAGGCACTGCAAGCGGCCCGGCCGGAGCTGCGCACTTCACTCGGACAAGATCGCTATCGCGATCAACTCGCTCGGGTGCATCGGCCCCGGTCCGGGCTTATGACGTTTGCCCTCTGCCGCGGGGCGAACGTCACATTGCGTTTATTGTTGGTTGTCTTCTGCCGGTTGCCCTGCCGGACGGTTGTTTTCGGTGATTATTTCATACCCCCAGGGGTTGAGGGTGAGGGCTGGGAGGACGGCGCTGGCGGGGAGTTTGCGGGTTTTGGCGGAGAAGTTGATGATGACTTTTACGGTATTTTCGTCTCTGGTCCGGCTGTAGGCGAGGATGGTGCGGCTGGTGACGGGCAGGACCTGGATGGTGCCGCCGTATTGGCCGTTCCAGAGGGCTTTGTTTTTCTTTTTGAGCGTAAACAGATTTTTGTAGAAGGGTGCGTAGGTGTAGTCTTTCCAGTCGATGGGATCGGTTTCGAAGAAGGCCAGGCGTTTGTCCAGTCCGGATTCCTGGCCGTTGTAGAGCAGGGGCATGCCGGGCAGGGTGGCGGCCAGGACGGCGCAGGCCTTGAAGGCTTCGCCATAGAGTTCCTGGTCGTGGGCGCGCCAGGCGTTGAGGTCGTGATTGGATGTGAATTTCATGCGGTAGGCGTCAATGGGGTAGGGATGGGGTGGCTGTTCCAGCCATTTTTTCAGTTTCAGGCAGGTTCCCTTGCCTTGCATGAGCTCGGTCATGAGTTCATAGAGTTCCCAGTCGTAGGTCATGTCAAAGGCGGCGCGGTGCAGCTCGGGGGTTGACCACTCGGCCAGCATGAAGACCGGTTTTAATTTTTCCATTTCTAAGCGGGCTTGCTCCCAGAAGGCGGTCGGGACCAGGCCGGCGACGTCGCAGCGATACCCGTCGATATCGGCTTCTTTTATCCAGTACAGCAGGGCCTCGGTCATGGCGCTCCAGAGTTCTGGCTGGTTGTAATCAAGACCGACGACGTCTGTCCAGTATTCCAGCTCGTTGCCGTTATCATAGACGTAACTGTCGATTTCGCCACTGGCGTTTTTCTTGTACCATTCGGGATGTTCGCTGACCCAGTGATGGTCCCAGGCGGTATGATTGGCTACCCAGTCGATGATCAGGTGCATGCCCATGGTATGGACCTGGGCAACCAGGGCTTTGAAGTCCTCAAGGGTGCCGAAGGCCGGGTTGATTGCCTTGTAGTTGCGGACTGAGTAGTTGCTGCCCAGGGTGCCTTTGCGGTTTTTTTCACCGATGGGCTGGATGGGCATCAGCCAGATGATGTCAACGCCCATTTTTTTCAGGCGGGGCAGCTGGGCCGCGAAGGCCTGGATGGTTCCTTCCGGGCTGAACTGGCGCAAGTTGACCTCGTAGATGTTGGCTTTTCTGGTCCAGGTGGCGTGTTTGAATAGCGTTGATTGACTGGTTGCCATTTTTACCTCCAAAGACTGTAATAGATGGGAGCCTGGTCTGTGTGTTATAGATAGGTCAAGTGATCGCACTGCGGATGCGGCTCGTGAGGAAATGGATGGAAGCCTGGTCTGTGTGTTATAGATAGGGCCTGGCTTGTCTGATATCGATGGTTATTAATCGAGTGCCTGGATGGCGGCTTTGAACAGGTTGGCGGCGATGGGGGCGGCGACGCGACCGCCGGATATGCCTTCTTCGATGACAACAGCGATGGCGAGCGGGTATTTGCTGCTGGCGATGTAGCCGATGTAGACGGCATTATTGGCTTTGCCCTCGACCTGGACGGTGCCTGTTTTACCAGCGATTTTATAACCGGAGACTGCCGCCGCAGTGCCAGTGCCCGCGGTTGTCACACTCAGCATCAGTTTTTCCAGCTTTTGGGCGATGGTGACCGGGACGATGGTCCGCCAGGCCCGGGATGTCAGGCGGTCGTAGGTCAGGCCGAGGGGATTGGTCAGGTGGTCGATGATGTGCGGGGCCTGGATCACCCCGTCATTGCCGATGCCGCCGGCGATCAGGGCCAGCTGCAGGGGTGACAGGTAGAGTTTGCTGTCGGCTGTTGGCTGGCCGATGGCCAGCCAGGACAGCACGGCAGGGTCATCTTTGCTGCTGATCTGGCTGGTGGTCACTGCCAGGCGGTCGACGCTCAGAGATTCGCCCAGACCAAAGTCGGCAGCCGTCGTCAATAGCCGGTCCCGGCCCAGCCGGGCTCCGGCCTCGCCAAAAAAGATATTGCAGGATTCAGCGAAGGCTTCACCGAGATCCACGGTCCCGTGGCCGGAGTCGCTTTCGCTGGCCCCATAGGGGCTGACTGTCGAACGGCCGGCGCACCGGACCGTCCAGTCGGGATTGTAGGTGTCAGCTTGCAGCCAGGCTGCGGTGGTCAGGATCTTGAAAGTCGAGCCGGGTGCATAGGTGCCGAGCAGGGCCCGATCGAAAAGTGACGTTTCCGGGAAATCTCTGTAAGTTATTACGCTTTTGGGGCTGGTGCTGGGTGAACTGACAGATGCGAGAATCGCACCGGTCTGGTAGTTGAGCAGGACGATGGCACCATTGCGTCCGTCAAGCTGCTGATAGGCTTCGCGGCACAGGCTGGCATCAAGGGTTAACTGCACATCGTCGCCCTTCAGGCCCTGGCCAGTCACATCAAGGAGAAGCTGGTGCAACAGATTGCGGTCGGTTCCCAGGAGCTGACCCTGATAACGGGCTTCGATCGTATTGGTGATGTTATGGGTATAATCGCCGACGATATGAAGCACGGCTTTGGCTGTCGTGGCGTCTTCGCTGTATCGCCGCTGGCCATCGATGCTTTGCGCCAGAATCTTGCCGTTGCGATCATAGATGGTTCCAGCTTCCGCGTAACGGGTTTTCAAGGCGGCCTTGTTTTCACCGGCGGCGGCAACCAGCTGGGTCTTGCTGCGATATTGCTGGATTGTCAGGCCGGACAGCATCAGCAAGGACAGAATCAGGAACAGCACCAGGATGATTTCAAGATTGCGCACCAGCTGTTTCATTTAGCGAGCGCCTCCACGCGGCGGGCTGATACGCCGAACAGGATTGCCAGGAGCAGGAACTTGGCCAGCAGCGAGCTGCCTCCTTCCGCGATCAGCGGCAATGTCGCTCCGGTCAGCGGGATCAGGCCGGTAACCCCGGCGATGACGATGACTGCTTCCATGAAGCAGACGGTGCCGATACCGAGGGCCAGGCCGGATGTAAAGCCGTCCTGGGCAATGATGCTGATCCGGGCTGCCCGCAGCCAGATGATGATGAAGATCAGGACGACGGCCAGGGCCATGACCAGGCCCAGTTCTTCGCCCAGTATGGCATATACCATATCCGAAGAGGCCAGGGGGATCCCGTCGGGACTGCCATTGCCCAGGCCGCGGCCGAAGAGGCCACCGCGGCCGATGGCCTGCAGGGCGTAGACGACCTGGCGGTTGCTGTCATTGACTTCACTCCACAGCGAAGTCCAGCCGGCAAGGCGGCGCTGGACATGCGGGAAAAGGGCAAAGGCAACCAGTCCCAGGGCTGAACCGCTGGCGAGAATCAGCAGCGTTGTCCAGTATTCCGATGTCATGACAACGTAGACGACCAGGGTGGTTGGCAGCAGGATCATGGCTGAGCCCAGATCGGGCAGGAGCAGGATCAGGAAAAAGACCAGGGCGGCCCAGAGGGCGAAAATGATCTGGACCCGGCGGGCGGGACGGTTCTTAAAGAAGCTGGCCAGGACGATCAGGTAGGTGATCTTGGCAAATTCCGTCAGCTGCAGGGAAACGCCGCCAAAATTGATCCAGAGTGTAGCCCCATGCGCATCGGCGCCATTGCCGAGAACCAGAGTCAGCAGCAGCAGCAAGGGCGTGACAACGGCGCATAACAGGCTTAGTGGCTCCAGCAGGCGGGTGCGGGCGACCAGTATGGCGATCAGGGGCAGCAGGAGCAGGCCGGCCAACAAGGCGCTGCCCTGGGTTGTCAGGTCAGCCAGCATGGCCGCCTGGGCCGTCGCATTACCCAGCGCGTCACTGTTGTTGACGATGGCCAGCCGGGCCTGGAACAGCAGGCCGAGAAAGGCCAGCTGGGTCAGGCACAAGATCAGCACGCGGTCGGCATTTTTCAGCAGCCGGGGCAACATTGCGCTGTATATATTGCTCAGCAGCAGAAAGCCTGATAATGCTGCAGCCAGCAGCAGACGCAGGTCGGGCCACAGGGCCGGGGTCATCAGGATCAGGAGCAGGCCGCCCAGCAGGCAGAACAGATTGACTGTCAGGGTGGCGGCCCGCAGTGGACCGGCTGATGCTGCCGCCGGATACTGCGGTGTGGTATCAACTGCCTGATAGTGCAGACCGGCCGCATCGGTGGCGGCACGTTCGTTAATGAAAGTGAGTATAACGTCACCCAGGGACAGAACGTCCTGATTGGCCAGGGGTGTCGGGTTCAGGATGCGGACACCGTTAATCAGGACGACTGCGTTGCGGCTGGCCGGACGGATAAACCAGTCCCGGTCATACAGATAAATGATGGCATGACGACGGCTGATTGAAGGCTGATTGAAGCGGATATCGCTGGTTGGGGCTGTGCCCAGATTGGTAGTATGATACAAGGGCAGAACCCGGACCCGCTCAGTGGTCGCGGCCAGTTGCTGGCTGGCCATCAGATAGAAACCGGCTACTGGCAGGACCTTGTTTTTACGGTCCCAGCGCAGCTCGCTTAAAGTCAGGCGCAATAGCTGCCAGACAAAGACAATGATCAGTCCGGCGAACAGGTAGCGGGCCAGATAGGATAATTGGAATATCAGCATGGACGTATCCTCTCATCTCTTTGAGCTTACCATATTTTGGCCTGACCGTCATGTCAGTATTAATGGGAAGCAACACGGGGGAGCAACACGGACGCAACCGTGTAACGGTACGGGAAAAGCATGGGGGAAGACGAGGGATCGCGCGGGAAGAATATCGGGATACAGGGAAATAACATGCAGCTATCACAATATAAACAGTCCTGTAAACAAGCATTTGTTACACATTTCGCATAACATTTTGGATAAAATGAAAATTGCCATAATCTGACTCGGCTAGTGATATAATACGTTATAACAAAGTAGCCGGCATTGCCCGGGTTCTGGCAGGACCGGTGCGGGAGGATTGACAGATGGGGGTCTCACTGAAAATAGCGATTCGTTTTCTGTTCTCGAGCAAGGGACAGACGATCATCATTGCACTGGGCATCGCGATTGGTATTTCGGTGCAGATTTTTATTGGTTCACTGATTCAGGGGCTGCAGGCCAGCCTGGTTGATTCAACCATCGGCAATTCCTCGCAGATTACTGTGCTGTCCAATACCGATGACCCCTTCATCCGCGACTATGACAAGCTGATCAAGGCCCTGCCGGCCCGTGACAGCCGTATCCGCAAGGTGTCGCCGGTTCTTGACCAGCCGGGCATCATTATCAATGGCGACGAGTCGGAGTCGATCCTGGTTCGCGGCCTTGATTTTGCGCTCGCCGACCCGATCTACCGGATTTCCGAACGTTTGCTGACCGGCCGTTTGCCGGCTCAGGATTTTGAAGTGCTGATCGGCAGGAACCTGCAGACAGAACTGGGTGTCCAGCCGGGGGATACGATCGAAATCACGGTGCTGGGCTCTGTTCGCCAGACCTTCCGGGTTACCGGTATTTTCGACCTGAAAGTCTCGTCAATCAATTCCTCCTGGTTCCTGACGACACTTGATTCGGCGCAGTCGCTGTTTGACAAGCGTGGCCGGGTCACATCGGTGGAGATGCAGGTCGCTCCGGACGAGGTTTTCAGTGCTGACGCCATTGCAGCCGGGCTGGCTGACCTTGACCGCAATGGCGAGCTGGAGATCACCAACTGGAAAGCCCAGAATGAGCAGCTGCTGTCCGGCCTGAACGGTCAGAGCGTGTCCAGCCTGATGATCCAGGTCTTCGTTGTTATTTCGGTTATTCTCGGCATCGCCAGCGTCCTGGCGATCTCCGTGATGCAGAAGTCGCGGCAGATTGGCATCCTGAAAGCCATGGGTATCCGCAATGCGCAAGCCAGCCGGATTTTCCTTTACCAGGGCCTGATTCTTGGCCTGCTTGGCGGGGTACTGGGCGTGGCCCTGGGTTATGGCCTGGCTTACAGTTTCACCATCTTTGCCCGCCGGCCGGATGGCAGTCCGGTCGTGGCCCTGTTGATCGATCCGGCTTTTTTTGCACTGTCCTTCGTGATTGCCGTACTGGCCTCATCGCTGGCAGCCCTGATTCCGGCCCGCAAGTCGGCCCGGCTTGACCCGATCGAGGTGATCAAGAATGGCTGAACGGGGATTTGCCGCCTGCAGCCAGTGCCTGTTTTCTGACACGCCAGACAGATCAGGGTAACGGGGATCTGCAGCTTCTGATCCGGCCGGTATCCGTGTTCTGACACCCCAGATAGACCGAGGTGATTAAAAATGCCTGATATTGTCTCCCTGCAAGATATCAATAAATTTTACGGTACAACAGTGAAGACCCAGGTGCTTTTCGACATCAATCTCAGTTTTGCCGAGCATTCGTTCAATTCAATCATCGGCCAGTCAGGCAGCGGCAAATCGACGCTGCTGAATATTATCGGTACGCTGGACAAGCCGTCCTCCGGGGCAGTGACCATTGCCGGCCAGCGGACGGATGGCATGACGCGCAACGAGCTGGCTATCCTGCGCAACGAAACGATCGGCTTTATTTTCCAGTTCCACTATCTCCTGCCGGAGTTCACGGCCCTGGAGAATGTGCTGATGCCTTATCTGATCAAGCATAACCGGCCGTCCAGGGCTGCCCTGGCCCGGGCCAATGAGCTGATGGAGCTGGTCGGCCTGGACAAGGTCAAGAATAACCCGGCCAATAACATGTCCGGTGGCCAGCAGCAGCGTACGGCCATTGCCCGCTCCCTGATCATGAATCCCAAAATCATCCTGGCCGATGAGCCGACCGGCAACCTGGACTCGGATACGACGGAGACGGTCTATGAGCTGCTTCGCCAGATCAATGAAACTTTCCGGACGACCTTTATCATCATTACCCATGACCGCAAGATTGCCCAGAAGGCTGACCGGATCGTTGAAATCCGCGATGGCCGCATCAGTCTCGACCTGGTATCCGATGGCGCCTGAGCCTTCGCCTTCTTCAACGGACAATGTCATTTTGCTGAACCAACCCTTACAACAAATGTTTAATAATCGACATGAGGAGTCTATTGTATGACGACGAAACGCAAAACGTTGACCCTGATCATAGTTGGGATTTTAATTGTCGCCGTTGTGGCTTTTGGTGTTGTGCAGGCGCTCCAGCCAAAGACGACCGCCGTGCAGACTGCCGTCCTGGCGGCCCAGTCCCTGGTCCGGACAATCGTCATTGATGGCAGCCTGGAGGCTGCTGATTCATATGAGACGACCTTGAACCTTTCGCAGAAAGTCATCAAGGTCGTACACCCGGCTGGTGACACCGTAGCGGCCGGCGATGTGCTGCTGCAGCTGGATACGGCTGATCTGGAATACCAGCTTGACAAGGCTGTCCTGAATCGCGACCTGCTCAAGCTCAGTGTGGCCAATGCCCGCAAGCAGGCCAGGATCAGCCTGCAGATCGCCCAGATCAATTACAACCAGGCGCGCAAGAATTACAGCGACGCCCTGGACAAGTATGATGACGATCTGATCAGCAAGCTGGCCCGTGACCAGGCTTACAGCGCCCGCCAGACTGCGCTCAATCAGCTCGAGCTGGCCCAGAGTCAGTATGACAACCTGAATCTCAAGTCTGCCCAGTCCGAGCAGAAAAAGCAGATTGATGCAGCCAGCCTGGATATCGCCAACCTCAAGCGCAAAATTTCCGAGAGCACCATCGTCTCGCCGATTGCCGGCAAGGTTACCGTGCTGGATGCCCGGGAGAACCAGCTTCCGGCCGCCGGTGCCAATTTCGTGCAGGTTGTCGATCTGTCCGGCCTGAAAATCACGTCCCTTGTCAATCAGTATGATGTCGTCCAGCTGGTGCCCGGGCAGAAGGTCAGCTTGCAGATCAAGGGCCTGGCTGCGACTTTCAGCGGTTCAATCACCACCATCGCTGACGTGGAAACACAAGCCAGTTCAGCTGTCAGCAGTGAACCCAAGTACGAATTGACCATCTCCCTTGACTGGCCGGACGGGGCTGCGGATGGCGCTGCCAATGATCCGGCCAGCCGGCTTAAACCCGGCTACGAAGCCAAGGCAACTGTTACCACTCAGGAGAAGCCGGGCGCCGTGGCCGTCGGACTGGCCGACATCCGACGTGAAAATGACCAGGCCTTTGTCTTCGTGGTAGAAGCTGGCAAAGCCGTTAAGAAGCCTGTTACAACCGGACTGGAAACGACTGACCAGATTGAGATCGTGGAAGGCCTGGCCGCCGGCATCACCTATATTATCAGTCCGCCGGCTGAGCTGGCGGACGGCGACCTGGTAGAGCCGCAGGCAGCTGATTGAGCCACCGTAAACCGGGTGAGGCCGAAATAATCCTGGTAAAGCCGCAATAATGGCGTACGTAAACCGACCTGATCCCGATGATTCGTGATAAAATATGGAGGTGAATGGCGTGCTCGAGGACCTCATTGCTTTACTGGAAAAGGAAGACAAAGCGGGTGCCGTACAGCTGTGCCTGGATGCCCTGGCCCAGAAACAGGTCACCGTTCCGGTTCTCTATGAGACTGTATTGGGACCGGCCATGGCCCGACTTGATACCAGCTGGCTGAACGAGGCGGACCTGATCTGGCATGAGCACGTATGGACCGCAATCATCCGCAGTATCATCGAACAGGCGTACCCTTATGTGATGCAGGAACGCCAGGATAAGGGGTTGCTGACTGACGACACGGTGATTGTCTTCTGTCCGCAGGAAGAAGACCACGATATCGGGGCTCGCATGGCCGCGGACTTTTTCCTGATCTGGGGCTTCAAGGTTACCTTCATCGGCGCCAATACACCGGAGAAGACCTTGCTGCGGGCGATTGAACAGATCAGGCCCCGCTATCTCTCAGTCAGCATTGCCAATTATTTCAATCTGTTCGTGACCAGCAAGCTGATCAGCCATATTAAAGCCCGTTATGGCAAGGATATGGTTATACTGGCCGGCGGTCACGCGGTCAGCCATCGTCCGGACGCGCTGCACGAGCTGGGTGCCGACCGGCTGCTGCGGACCTTTGCCGACATTGGCGAGCTGCGCCAGCCTCATGCCTGAATAACCATCAGGTGATCCGGCCGGGTGCTCACGAACTGGACTGAGTACCGGAAGGGAGGGATCACCCTGCAGTTCCATTATCTGAAACGCTCGCTCTGGAGCCGTGTGGTCATCAACATTGGCTACCTGGCCGGGATGAAAATCTGGGTCGGACGGCCTGCGCTGGTAAAGTGGGATTTGCGCCGGAAAAGAAATCAGGACCAGTCGTTCCATCTGCCGGTTTTTTTGCAGGGACAAGTCCGGCAGGAGAGATATCAGGGCCTGACCGTGCTGGTGATCAATGGTTCATTATCCGACCTGCGCGAACGGGTGATTTTTTATCTGCACGGCGGGGCCTATGTCAGCCAGCTTCACCCGCTGCAGATCAACCTGCTGCTGCAGCTTGCCGCTGCCACCGGGGCAACGGTCCTGGCCCCGGTGTATCCGCTGGCTCCGCGCTATACTTGCCAGGATGCTTTCGTGCCGGTGCTTCGCTTTTATCGCCACCTGCTGCAGGACTCGCGCGTCCGGTCCATCCACGGTCTGGGTGACTCGGCTGGCGGTGGCTTTATCCTTGCCCTGGCCGAGGAGCTCCGCAAGCAAGGCCTTGAACAGCCGCAAAACCTGATCCTGCTGTCGCCCTGGCTGGATGTGACCATGAGCAATCCCGACTTGCCGCCGTTTGAGCGCCTGGATAAATTACTGTCCCGCCCGGCCTTGCAAATATATGGTCAAGCCTGGGCCGGGTCGCTTGATCCGCGCCATTACCTGGTCAGTCCGCTGTTTGGCGATCTGACGGGCCTGGGCAAGATATCAATCCTGGTCGGGACCCATGAGCTGTTCCTGCCCGATTGTCGCCTGCTCAGCCAGCAGCTTGCCGCCCGGCATATTGACCACCACTATCTGGAATATGCCGGCCAGGGTCATGTTTTCCCGATTTTGCCGACTCGCGAGGCCAGGCTGGCCTTGCGCCAGATTACCGATATTGTATTGACCGGCCAGTTTGAGGCGGGCGACCAGGAAACGGGTGATGGGAAAACCAGTGTTCAGGAGACGGGCGACCGGGAAACCCGTGATCAGGATAATTTCAGCCGAGGTGCAGGATGACCGATCTGGAAGCCATTGCCATTCGCCGTTCCCGCCGCGCTTACCGGCCGGTGCCGCTGGCTGACGATCTTGTCAGCCGTTTGCAAATTCTGATTGCCGATATCAACCAGGCGGCCAATTTGCATTTTCAGCTGATAATCAATGATCACCGCGCATTTGGCGGTTTCAGCCGCACATATGGCTTGTTTCAAGATGTCCAGCATTTCATCCTGGTCTGTGGCCGCCATAGTGAGCACCTTTTTGAACGGCTGGGCTTCTACGGCGAACGGCTGGTGCTTGAGGCTATAAAGATGGGCCTCGGTACGTGCTGGGTTGGCGGCAGTTTTGATAAAGCTGGTTTGCAGCATTACGCAGCCGATGATGAAACGCTGTACGGGGTTATCACCGTTGGCCATGTGACCGAACACTGGACTGTCCGGGAGCGGGTGATTGCCGGCCTGGCTCACCGCCGCCGGGGCAAGACAATTGAAGAGATGTATCAGGCCGACGGTCCTTGTCCGGACTGGTTTATCCGGGGTATGCAAGCCTTGCAGAAAGCACCGTCATCGGTGCACGGCCAGCCGGTCGTGGTTGCCTGGCAAGCGGGCCGGGTCACCGCCAGTGTGCCGGCGCTCCGCCCGGCCCAGCTGGTTGACCTGGGTATTGCAATGCTGCATTTTGCCATCGGCTGTGGCGGTGGCACCTGGGAAATCAGAAATGGCGGTCAGTTCTGCCCGGACTGGAAAACCAGCGTGGTCTGAGGCGGGATTTCGACTACCGATTCACCGTTGTAAATAAAGGCCGTACCAGCATATAGCAGTTTGCTGACAGGACTGCCCAGCCTGGACAGCTCGAAGCGCTGGGTTGATTTCGCCAGGTTGTGAATCACGTAGACGGTCTCGCCACCGGCGCTGCGCCGATAAGTGACCATGGTGCGCGAGCCGCTGTCGAGGCCACTGAAATCACCGCTTTGCAGGGCCGGGTGGCCCTGGCGCAAGCGAATGAGGCGCCGGTAGTCGGCCAGCAAGGAATGCTCATCAGCCAGCTGCTGACTGGCGGGTATCGTGGCCGTATTCTCGCTGATTGACTCCCAGGTGGTCTGGGCCGGATCAGTCTGGCCCCAGATAAAGGGCTCGCGGATTCTTTCATCCGGTTTATCACCGAGCATGCCCAGTTCTTCACCATAATAGATAAACGGATTGCCCGGCAAGGTCAGGTATATTCCGGCAGCCAGGCGCATGCTGGCCGTATCGCCAGGCGCGAAATAATCCATGGCCCGCCGCTGGTCGTGGTTGCTGAGGAAAGGCGCATCGATAAAGGTCGGATCGGATTGGGCGAGCGTTTTGTAAATCGACTGCAGGCGGTCGGCCAGGCCATTCTGTTTGCCGTTCAGATCGCTGCCGGTCTGCACCATCTTGACGATCCCGCCTTCGGCGATATCAAAATCAAAGGTCGTGTCGAAGGGACCGGCGTAGGCGGCTCGCCGGGCTGTCGAATCCCAGATCTCGCCGACCAGGTAGACATCGGGATTCACTTTGCGGCAGGCTGCAGCAAACTCAGCCCACCAGGCCAGGTTCCTGGCCTGGTTATCGGTACCCGCGGGTGATTCGCCCTGGCCATAAATATGCATGGCTGCGTCGAGGCGAAAGCCTGCGACACCTTTTTGCAGCCAGAAGCCCGCGATCTCGATCATGGCCTGGCGCACCCGGGGATTATCAAAATTGAGGTCAGGCATCTGATCCCAGAAGAGCGCGTAATAATAATCATGACCGGCGAGATTCCAGACCGGGTGGCCCCAGACGGACTCTTTAAGATTATAGCCCGGGGACTTTGCACTGAACCAGTGGTAATAATCGCGATAGGCGCTGGCGGTATTGCTGCTGGCTTCACGAAACCAGGGGTGGCCGGTGCTGGTATGATTGATTACGAGGTCGATGATGATCGAGATACCCCGCTTGCTGGCTTGCCGGACCAGGTTTTCAAAGTCAGTCAGGTTGCCGTAGGCGGGGTTGATTGTATAGTAATCTGTCACATCATAGCCGTGATAGCTGGGTGACGGCATGATGGGCATCAACCAGATGCCATTGACGCCCAGATCGGTGCTGGTCAGTGGATTGCCATCATTCAGATAATCGAGCCGGGCGGTGATGCCGTTGATATCACCGATACCATCACCATTGCTGTCGGCAAAGGAGCGGACAAAGATCTCGTACCAGATGCCAGGCTGGCTGTTGTGCTCACTGATTGACGGATCGGCCGGCTGACTGTCAGATGCCTTCGTTGCGGTTTTGTCGGGGGTATTGCCCACGGCACAGCCCGGCAGGGTGGTCAGGCCGGACACCAGCGAGATCAGGGTCAAGATCAGGGCAAGGTGCTGCACGCGTTGTTTCATGGCTGGAAACCTCCATCATTGCTGGTCGCATCATCGCTGGTCGGTGGATCAAGCCCGGCCGGTTTTTTTGTCTGGCGCGGGAACCGTGTCTGGCACGTCATCGTTCAGCGCATGGCCGCAGTAGGGACAGTATTTTTTTTGATTCAGCGGTTTTTGCTGGATCAATTCGGTAAAACCGGAAGCAATAATACCAGTCGGTATGGCTACAATGCCAATGCCAATGCCAAGCATGGCAATGACAGCAGACAGAATCTTGCCCAGAATGGTAACGGGATAAATATCGCCATACCCGACTGTTGTCAAGGTAGCAACAGCCCACCACATCGCGTCAAATACACTCCTGAACACATCCGGTTGCGCTGTTTTTTCGATTTCGAACATCAGAACTGAAGACATGATCATCATGATGATTATCACGAATAGTGCGGATATCAGTTGATCAGCCTTGGCCATCAATCCATGATGCTCTGATTTGTCAATGATAGAGAACAATTGTATTTTGAGTTTCTTCATGATATGCCACCTCGATTTTGCCGTCAAATCGATCAAACCCGGGTTCTATAGACCATTCTAAACGTTTATCAGAAGCCCATCAATTGTCAGAAACCAATCAGCCTGGACGACGGACCGGCCAGTCTGGATGGCTAACCCGTGAGTCCGGCTGATTCACTCGCCAGTCTGGATGGCAGGTCCGAAATTTTGCGCTGTCCCGACATTCCATGCAAGCTGTATAATAGAAGCAGCTAGGAAGACGCAGCCTGGAAGAGACAGCCCGGAAGTATATCCCGCAAAAAAGCAGCCTGGATAGAATTGATGAGGGACCTGCGATGATCCAGTGTTTTGCCCGACAAAACTACACACCGCCAGCTGGCAATCAAGCCGTGCCGCAACTGCTTTATGTCAGCAAGGTTGTCGAGGCCGACAGCGTTCATCCCCGGGTGATGCACAAGCATGCTGATTTCATTGAAATCGTCCTGATTTGCGGCGGTCGGGCCCGTTTTTCGGTTGGTGGCCGCCAGGTTGATGTGCAGCCCCAGGACGTCATCATCTATAACAGCGGCATTATTCATGATGAAATATCCGGGCCGGACCTCAAAATTGCGACTTACTGTGCCGCAATTGGTAATCTGGAAAGGACCGGCTTGCGGCGTAACGCCTTCATCCGTGACGATCAGCATCCGGTCTTTGCCTGTGGCGCTCAGTTTGAGACGCTGCGTACGATCTATACACTGATGTTTGAGCAACTTTCACAGGAGCATCCGCATGCCGAATTGATCGCCCATCACCTGATGGAGGCTTTGCTGGCCATCGTCTGGGACATCGTGCACGCTGGCGAAGCCGCCGTTCCGCTCGAGGCGCGTGAGCCGCTGGCCCAGCGGGCCCTGCACCATATCGACCAGCATTACGCGGAGGATATCAGTCTGCAAGATCTCGCCGACAGGCTCAACGTCAGCCCCTTTTATCTGGCCCATATCTTTAAAGAATGCTTTGGCTATTCACCGATGCAGTATGTGTTGCGCCGGCGGATCGGCGAGGCCCAGACCCTTTTGATTACGACCGACCTGTCCGTCACCGAAGTCGCGGCCCGGGTCGGCTATGACGATCCCAGTCATTTCAACCGGCTATTCACGAAAAATGTCGGCCTGCCGCCGCGAAAATATAAGATCAATTACATCAAGGCGAAAACAGACGTCAAATCATCTGGCCCGGCCCATCCGCCCGGCCGTCCGGAAGCCTGAACATCTGGCCAGATGCCAGCATGATACCCGTTCGGGCGCCCAGCATCAGGCCCATTCGGGCGCCCAGCATGATACCCGTTCGGGCGCCCAGCATCAGGCCCATTCGGGCGCCCAGCAT
>CAYVHB010000042.1:0-23156 GCA_964450865.1 uncultured Oscillospiraceae bacterium
CAACTATATTCGTTTTTCAAGGTTCAGACCCTTAAATCGGGTGGGAAAGTTGAGTCAATTATAGATAATATATGTTATTTTGCAACCATTGCGAATTCTTTAATTTTATATCACAGCCCGAAAAAACACGGCTTGCTGATGGCGGTATGGTTTGCAGTCTGTCCGGGGCCATGCAAATCTCGCCTGCTACCGCAAAATCACCGCCTGATGCCGTACCTCAGGACTTTCCGGGGGCATGTATCCACACATTCACCGCAAAGGATGCAATCCAATGACTTGATTGTACCCGTTTTCTGTCGCATATTGAACCCTTCTTTCCAGGTATTCAATCGTCTCACAACGCCATGCCCAATAGGCCTGGTTGAGCGAAATCATTGTCCCGCAAGACCTGAGGATGACCGTCATCCTGATCCAGGCGGTCTTCGAATTCGCTTCTGAACATTTACAATCGTATCACATTGGTTTATGGCTGCGGGTGTTATATCTATGAATTTTAAGGCTACGAATGTTATGATTGCATGTGATATGACAGATAAATTCAATATCTGATTGGTTCAGGGGAACTTCGGATGATAATCGATTTACATGAATTAACCAGGCCATGTCCTTGCGGTCATCAGCATCCGCTGACAGTCAAGGATATCCGGATCGGCCAGGGTGTCCTGTCCGCATTACCATCGATCCTGGCAAGCTACGGCTGGTCGGCCCCGGTTCTGATCTGCGATGACCATACCTGGCTAGCTGCCGGCCGGGCAATCGAGTCCCTGTTGCCCCAGGCGATACTGGCCTGTGTGCCGTCGGCTGGGCTGCATGCCGATGAAGCGGGCGTCGCCGCCGTCCGTTTGCGGCTGCCGGACGTTTCCCGGTATGATTGCCTGCTGGCTGTCGGTTCTGGCACGGTCCATGATCTGACGCGCTACCTGGCTCATGATTTGGCCGTGCCATTTGTCTCCATTCCCACAGCTGCCAGTGTCGATGGTTATGTTTCGACAGTGGCAGCCATGACCTGGCAGGGCTGCAAGCAGACCCTGCCGGCAGTCGCCCCGCTCGCCGTCATCGCCGACAGCGATATATTTAGCCAGGCTCCGCGGCGACTGACAGCCTCCGGCTTTGGCGACCTGCTGGGGAAATACATCGCCCTGGCCGACTGGCAGATCGCCAGTGCGGTCACGGGTGAATATTATTGCCCGACGGTTGCCGCCCTGATGCAGTCAGCCGTGGACGCCGTGGTGCAGCAAGCCGATGAAATTGCCGCCGGGGGAACAGCCGGCTGTGAGAAGCTGATGGCTGGCTTGTTATTGTCTGGCCTGGCCATGCAGATGGTGGGCAATTCCCGGCCGGCATCGGGCGCTGAACATCACATCTCGCATCTTTGGGAAATGGCTGTGCTCAACAAGCCGCTCGACGCCCTGCATGGTGAAAAAGTCGGGATCGGCCTTCTGCTTTGTGCGGATCTGTATCATGCCTTTGCCGATGCCCTGCGGGCCGATCCCTTGCGTGCCGATGCCGTGCTCACCGATGCCCTGCGGGCCGATCCAATGCGTACGGATACCTCATGGGTCGATCCCTTGCGCGACAGTGAACTGCCGGCTAATACTGTACGATCTGACGCCCGGACCGAAATCCTTGCGAACTTTACTGAACCAGGCATGGTCGGGCTGCTCCTGGCTGAAAATAATCCCGACCCATTGACAGGCCTGGCCGCATCAGACGTGCGATCGAAGCAGGAAGCCATCCTGGCCGTGATTGATGCCCTGCCTTCTGCCTTCACCCTGCAGCAGCTGCTGCGTAAAACCGGTGGCCGGACAACGCTGGCAAGTATCGGCCTGACGCCAGCCATCATTCCCGGGACCTTGCAGCTGGCTCCCTATGTCCGCAGCCGCCTGACCTTGCTGCGATTACTGAAACTGTTCAAGTCAGAATCTATCCTGTCCCGGTGTGACTGGCCCGTTGCCTGACTGGACCAGGCCCAGGGCCGGGACTGCTCCTCCCTATCCCGGTGTGGCTGACCTGTGATTCGGCGTTGTTTTGTTTATCAGGCATTGCCTCGCAGCTTATTTTTTCTGGTAACCAAAGGCAGCCGAGATGTCAGCGGCTGCCTTGAGCAGGTCATTCTTGATCGCGCTTTCGTGCTCCCTGATCCGATGGACCGGGCCGGAAATGCTGCTCGTGCCGAAAACCTGGCCATTATGATTGCGGACCGGGGCAGCTATGCTGTAAACACCAAGCTCGACTTCCTCATTTTCGGTTGAATATCCCAACTGTCTGATTTCCTGCAGCGTTTCCAATAGTTGGGCTGAATCCGTGATGGTATTGTCCGTGAGCTTGCTTAAGGTATAACGGGCCAGGAAACGCTTAAGCTCAGCTTCAGGCAAATTGGCCAGGATCAGCTTGCCGGAGGCTGTTGAATGAATGGGCAGGCCAAAACCGACCTTTGAACTGACAATCAGGTAACTGAGCGGCGACCATACGGTATCGATACAGTAGATCTCCTCATTGCGATAGTAACAAAGGTTGGTGGTTTCCTGATATTTCTCCGTGATGGCCTTGATATAAGCATGGCCGATCTCCTTGAGGTCGAGGTTTTCGGAGATCAGGTTGGCCTTGAACAGGAATTTCAGGCCCAGCCGGTACTTGCTGGTTTCGGCATTCTTGTCAATGTACGAATAGGTATAAAGGGTATTCAAAATGCCATGAACCGTGCTGCTGTTCAGGCCGACCATTTCGCTGATTTCTTTCAGTGACAATTCGGTTTTCAGCGCATCGAAGCAGTCGATGATCTTGATTGCCCGTTCAATGGATTGGATCAAGTGCTGGCTTTTCTCTTTCAATGCAAGCTGCCTCCTGCTGGTTGAATAGTTGTAGAATTGAATCATTCTGGCGAGTGATAACGTCCATGGCCAGTCCCTGCTTTTCCAGTCAGCCGACCTGGTAGCCGGATGATTCCGGATGGGTGGGGAAATGAATGAATTTGCTCATCTGGCCGGCTGATGCATCGGTCGCTGCGCCGACGAACCGCTTGACGTTTTTTTCGTAGATGCTATAATGTGACATTATCACATGGCATTCGATAATGTCAAATGTCATTTTTAGGAGGCTGGTAATTCCATGAACCTGAGAAGTAAAATCGCTTCGGTCCTGGCCCTCACCACAACGGTCACCATGCTCTTCACTGGCTGTGCATCGTCATCCAAAAGCACCACACTCAAGCTCGGCTTCGCCGGTCCGCTGACCGGCGCCAGCGCCCAGGACGGCGAATCCATGAAAAAGGGCGCCCAGCTGGCAGTCGACCTGGTCAACAAGGCCGGCGGTATCAATGGCAAAAAAGTCGAAATCTCATTTGAAGACGACAAATCCGATCCGAAAGAAGCCGCTTCAATCGCCAACAAGTACGCATCCGACAAGAATATCCTGGCGGTCATTGGCCATTTCAACAGTTCCTGCACCCTGGCCGGCGCCCCGATCTACAACAAGGCCGGCCTGGTGGAAATCTCCGGCGGCTCAAGCTCGCCGGCTGTTTCCGAGGCTGGCGACTTCACCTTCCGCACGATCACCACGGATGCCTTCCAGGGCAAATCCCTGATGGAATGGGCAGTCAATGATGAAGGCTTCAAGAACATTGCCGTTGTCTATGAAAACACCGATTATGGCCAGGGACTGCTGAAAGTCGCAGAAGAACAGGCCGCTGCGCTCGGCGTCAATATCGTAGCCAGGGAAGCGTATCTGCTCGGCCAGACCAAGGACTTCAGCTCGATCGTCACCAAGCTCAAGGATAGCAGCGCGGACGTCGTCATCATCGGCGGCCTGTACAATGAAACCGCCCTGCTCGCCAAGCAGATGCAGCGCAGCAATGTCACGATCCCGATTATGGGCGTCGATGGCATCTACTCCCAGGCCCTGATCGATCTCGGTGGCGATGCCGTCGAAGGCATCCGCATGACTGGCTTCTTCCATGCCACCAGCACCAGCAAGGTGACCCAGGACTTCATCGCGGCCTACAAGGAAGCCTACAAAGAAGATCCCGGCACGTACGCGGCCTATGTGTTTGATGCCACCAGCATCATCATCAACGCCCTCAAGAGCGGTGCCACCGACCGCAAGGCAATCCAGCAGTATGTCGCAAAGGTCAAGGATTATGAAGGAGTCACCGGCACCATCTCCTTTGATGAAAAAGGCGATCGCTTCAGCTCCCCGTTGAGGCTCGTCGTCAAGGGCGGCAAGTTCGACGTCTATTCCAGGTAATCACCGTCAGCGACGGCACCGTCACTAAACCACTCTCTGCACCATGGTTGACCGTCCCTCCACCCGGCCAGGGCTGTTACAGGCCCGGACCGGGTGGGGACTTTCGGTTCACAACCGACTTCAGGCACTTGCTGACCTATCGGCCTACGACTGACTAAGGAGTAACAAGGTGTTTATCGAACAATTGCTCAATGGCTTGACCATGGGAGCCATCTACGCGCTGATCGCGCTCGGTTACAGCATGGTTTATGGCATCCTCAGGATAATCAACTTTGCCCATGGGGACATTTTCATGCTGGGCACATTTGTCGCCTTGACCCTGGTCAAAGTCCTCCACTTGCCCTTTGTGGCAGCTTTACTGCTGTCCATGGTCATTGTCGCGATCGTGGGTATGTTCATTGAACAGGTGGCTTACCGGCCACTACGCATGGCTGACCGCATGGCGCCCCTGCTGAGTGCCCTGGGTGTCTCCATTTTCCTTTCCAATTTCGCCCAGCTGATCTGGGGCACCGAAACGCACCCCTTCCCCAAGGTTCTGGAGGTCAAAACTTTTACGTTCAACAAGATCAGCATCAACAATCTGCAGATCTACATCCTCCTGATGTCAGTCGCCCTGATGGTAATCTTGCAGATCATCGTCAAGAAGAGCGCCTGGGGCGTCGCGATGCGGGCCACCTCGTATAACAAGGATGTCGCCCGCCTGATGGGAATCAATGTCGACCGGGTGATCAGCCTGACGTTCGGCGTCGGTTCAGCCCTGGCAACCGCGGCCGGTGTGATGGTCGGCATCTACTATGACGCCGTCTATCCGTCAATGGGTTATGCAGCTGGCCTGAAAGCTTTCACGGCTGCGGTTCTCGGTGGTATCGGCAGTATTCCTGGCGCGATGGTCGGCGGTATCCTGCTCGGTGTATTCGAGAATTTCGGCGCAGCCTACCTGAGCTCGGGATACCGGGATGCCATTGCCTTCACGATCCTGATTGTTGTCCTCATCGTCAAACCATCCGGGTTGTTCGGCAAAAACTACCAGCAGAAAGTCTAGGGCGCAACATGAACAAGTTGACAGGTCTATTCCGCAAATTGCCATCCATCAAGCTTCCCCCCATCCAGTTCCCCCCCATTTTTAAATTGATATACAGGAAATCCCCCCTGGCCTGGAAACTGGCCGGCGTCCTGCTCATCCTGGCCGCGCCATTCATTGTCCAGGATGAATACTTCATCCACATCCTGATCAGCATCGCCCTGTATATCATCCTGACCCTGAGCCTCAACCTGGTGACCGGCTTTGCCGGCCAGTTCTCGATTGGCCACGCCGCGTTCTACGGCATCGGGGCCTATACCGCAGCCCTGCTCATGCTCAACCTGGGCTGGTCTTTCTGGCTGGTCCTGCCAGTCAGCGCGCTCTTCACCGCCCTGTTCGGCTTTCTCCTTGGCTTGCCGGCCCTGCGCCTGCAAGGCGACTACCTGGGCATTGTGACGCTGGGCTTTGGCGAAATTGCCCACCTGATTTTCATCAACTGGACAGACGTAACCCGCGGGCCAATGGGACTGCCGGGTATCCCCACACCCACGATCGGCCCATACGCCTTTGACAGCAAGATTCCCTTCTACTATCTGGCCCTGCTCCTGATGGCTTTCACGATCCTGTGCATGTACCGCATCACCAGTTCACGGTATGGACTGGGGCTGATTACGGTCCGCGAGGATGAGGTCGCGGCGTCGGCTATCGGCATCAACACCGTGCGGGCCAAGCTGGTCGCTTTCATAATCGGCGCTTTCTTCGCCGGGCTGACCGGAGCATTTTTTGCCGCCTACATTTCATTCATCAGCCCGGACTCCTTCATGTACGTCGATTCAATCACCATCCTGTCGATGGTCGTCCTCGGCGGCATGGGCAATCTGATCGGTTCGGTCGTAGGGGCCATCGTCCTCGTGATCGCTCCGGAAATCCTGCGCTTCCTGGTTGATTACCGGATGATCCTCTATGGATTGATGATGGTGGCGGTCATGATCTTCAAGCCGGAAGGTTTCTGGGGCCTGAGCAAGCGCCACCGTAACATCTGGCTGAAAAAATCCGGAGGGAAATCCAATGAAAATGCTTGAAGCGCGTGAGGTCACCATCCGCTTCGGCGGCCTGGTCGCGGTCAATAATGTTGACCTGGACCTGGAGCAAGGTGAAATCCTGGCGGTCATTGGCCCGAACGGAGCCGGCAAGACGACCCTCTTTAACCTGCTGACGGGCATCTATACGCCCACCTCCGGCACAATCACCTTCAAGGGTGAAGTGATCAACAATCTCAAACCCCATCATCGAGTACGCCGGGGGATCAGCCGAACCTTCCAGAATATCCGCCTGTTCCAGGGCCTGACAGTTATGGAGAATGTCCTGGTCGGCCAGGCGTGCTGGTCAAAAGAAGGATTTTTCCATGGCTTGCTGCTGGGCCGGCGCACCCGCCAGGAACGCCGGGATGCAATCGGAAAATGCCTGGCAATCCTGAAGTTCGTTGGCCTGGATAAAAAAGTCGAGGAATTTGCGACCAGCCTGCCCTACGGTGAACAGCGCCTGCTCGAGATCGCCCGCGCCCTGGCTACCGAATCAGACCTGATCCTGCTGGATGAACCGGCAGCGGGCATGAACGGCAGTGAAAAAGAGCGACTCAAGGAGCTGATCAACAAAATCCGCACCGAAATGAACAAGACCATCCTGCTGATCGAGCACGACATGAAAGTCATCATGGACATCTCCGACCGCATCATCGTTCTCGATCATGGCGAGGAAATTGCCGCCGGCCTGCCCCTGGAGATCCGGCAGAATCCCAAAGTCATCGAAGCCTACCTGGGCAAAGACGATGATCAGGATCAATAATCCTGGCAGAACAGCCGGGCCAGCCTCGACGACGACAGCAACTGATTGACAAAACAAGGAAACCAAAATCCATACCGATAATCCTGGCGGGCCAGCCTTGAGATCAGCCAGGCCAGGAAACCTGAACAAGGAGAATGAATATCAAGATGAACAACCCTGAATATCCTGATTACATCTACCAGAGGGTACCCGCGTTCATGAACGTGCCGATCGCCCGGACCCGGGAACAGCTGCAAGGCTATGACGTGGCGGTCCTGGGCATGCCCTGGGAAGGCAGCGTGACCTGGGGGGTGTCAACAGGCGCCGAACTGGCAACCAAGACCATCCGCTCGGCTTCGGTCCGTTACAGCGGCTACATGCCGGAAGTCGACGTCAATATTTTCGACTCGCTCACGGTCTGTGATTACAGCGACGTCGATGTTTTCCCGGGCGATGTCGAAGAGTCCTACCGCCGGTTTGAAAGCCGCCTGCGCGACATCTATGAAGTCGGTTCGTTCCCGATCGTCATCGGCGGCGACCATGGCATCACCTATCCGGCCGTCAAGGTCCTGGGTGAATACACCGAAGGCAAAATCGGTATCATCCATTTCGACGCCCATTATGACAACAAGCCGGAATTCGAAGGCGACAAATTCGCCCGCTGCTGCCCCTTCTACAACATTGCCGAATTGCCCCATGTCAAGACCAGCAGCATGGTCCATGTCGGCATCCGCGGCCCGCGCAACACGAAGTCCCAGGGCGACTTTGCCAAAAGCATCGGTGCAACCACCATCACCAGCTTCGAGATCGCCCGCCGCGGCATCGAAGCCGTGATCGAGGATGCTTACAGAATCGCTTCCGAAGGTACGGATAAGGTCTATGTCACCGTCTGCAGCGACATTCTTGACATCGCCTTCAATCCGGGCGGCCCGCCGGATCCGTGCGGCCTAAGCTCCTATGAACTGGCCTATGCCCTGTTTACCCTGGCGTCCCGGGGGATCGGCGGCTTTGATATCCTTGAATTCTATCCGCCAGCCGATCCGAACAACGAAGCTTCGCACACAGCCGCCTGGCTGATCCAGTATGTGATGGCCGGGATGGTCAAGCACCAGCAAAACCAGGAGTGATCAGTCATGCTGAAGATCGAATCGCTTGAAGTCCGCTATGGCGTAATTCCAGCCATCAAGAACATGAGCCTGACCGTTGAAGAAGGCGAGATCGTGACCTTGATCGGCGGTAATGGCGCCGGCAAGTCAACGACCCTGAAGACCATATCCGGCCTGGTCAAGCCAGCCAAAGGCAGGATTGTTTTCAACGGCCAGGATATCACCGGCCGGCCGGCCCATGAAATTGTCGCCCAGGGCCTTTTCCAGGCGCCGGAGGGCCGTGGGATCTTTGCCAACCTGACGGTGATGGAGAACCTGATGCTGGGAGCCTATCTGCGCAAGGACAAGGCCCAGGCCAGGGAAGTCGACCTGCCCATGGTCTTCGAGCGATTCCCGCGCCTGAAGGAACGGGTGAAACAAATGGCCGGCACCCTGAGCGGGGGCGAACAGCAGATGCTGGCGATCGCCCGCAGCCTGATCGGTCACCCCAAACTGCTGCTGCTCGATGAGCCGTCCATGGGCCTGTCACCGATCCTGGTCAAGGAAATCTTCAAGATCATCAAGGACATCAACCAGAAGAACGGGACGACCATCCTGCTGGTCGAGCAGAACGCCCGCCTGGCCCTGAAAGCAGCCCACCGGGCCTATGTCCTGGAGACCGGCGAGATCGTCGCCGCCGGCCGGGCCAGTGACATGCTGCAGGACAAGGAAATCAACAAAGCATATCTGGGGTATTGAGCCGGCTGTTTTCTTGATTCAAGAACTCATCGTATAAAATTCATTCGGTCACTGCGTCGCCCGATGCCTGCTCAAAAGCCAGCCCGGCTGCTGAGCAGGTATCGGGCATTTTGTCGTCTGTTTTTCGCCATTTATTCAAAGAATCCCGGGTCACGCAGGCCGCGGTTTGCATGGTTTTCAATTTCGAAAATTTTGTTCTCCCAGTTGCGGAAAACAGCCTTTTCCTTGCCAATATAAAGCAGATAGTTCGGGATCAGCGGCATCTTGCCCAGGTCAGCCAGCCCATTGAAAAAGTAGGTAGGCACAGCCAGGCCTGACGTGTAGTCACGCAGGGGATAGACTGGCGGCGAATGGGGCAGCCGGGGTCAGCGGGATCGATCAGCGACCTGACAGCCTGAGCTTCAGGGCCAGGCGAATGGCGCAAAAGTCACTACCCATACCTTCACCACACAGGCTGGTAAAGTCATCGACAAGCACGCCCTCCAGATTGACATCAAGTGTCCGATAAAAAGACCAACCTGTCCGCAATATATCGGGTATAATCATGTGAATCGCGTGCATCATGTGAATTACGCGTGTCATGACGGGGGGCGATATCATGCTGGAGTTTATTTCCGCGTTCATCAAGTTCATACTCAAATTCACATTTCAGGTTCTGGTCTTTATTGTGGCGGTTTCCTTCGGAGTGTTGCTTCGTCTGTTAAAACTTTCCGCGCAACCGGTAAGACGAAGACGCTATTGAGGGAACCGGGAAAAACAGCCGGACACCCGGCCATAACGAACAACAGCGCATCAGGCCCCTTCCCTGTACGTAGCCGGTCCGCACCAGACGGAAATGCAGGACTGTTACGGGCCATACAGGATGCCGTCCTTTTCCTGTCAATCGCCGATCTGATCACAGGATATCATGGCATCCCTTATGCTCGCCTCAGCAGTGCCGACCGGCTGAACGCTATTTCCGGATGGCCGATCACCTGAAAGCCAACTGATTGGGCCAGTTCAACGGAACGCATGAAAGCTGCTGACGTGACAAAACCACCAGGGACAGACCAGGACCTTGTGGGGCGGGAATATCCTATTTGGCTGCATATTCACGCGCTTCCTTGCCGGTTATATGTTCAACATCGACAGCCAGGATACAGGCCTGCGAGCACCGGGCGATTTCCGCCTGCCTGGCTGCCTCGGGCTGGTCTGCGCAATATTTATTGACCAGGGCTGTGAACGCCTGCTGCCGTTCCTCGCCCGCCACGATCCTGGCCAGGCCGAAGGCAATCACGCTGCGGAAATAAGTTGTGTATTCGGCGCCCATAATCGTATCCTCATCAACGACGGCAAAGGACACCTTGGGATGATTCATGATCGCGCTGATCTTGTGGCCATCTTTCGCGGCATGAAAGTAAATCTTTTCATTGAGATAAACATAACTGAGTGGCACAGCATAAGGGTACCCATCGTCCCCCAGACAGGCCAGGACACCATGGGTGCAACGGCCCATGACCGCCGCGGTGTCTTGAGCCGACAGCGCCTGTTTCCCTCTTCTCATCTTTCTGAACAACGGAAATCAGTCGAGTAGACAGATTCGACACTCCTTTCATTGTACTTGTTTACAATGTGAAGGGATGTCTCTGCCCCTCACAGAACCGGACGTGCGATTTTCCCGCATCCGGCTCTTCAGATCGTCTTCGGTAGCCATTGCCATATGTCCTGCGTGAGGTGTGGTTTGGGAACATAGAAATTCCAAATTCTCAGAAACTTCGGGTATGGCAGCCTGCCTTTCTGATCACGCCGGTTCAGCATCCTGTACGTTTCGTATTTCAGGTATTTCCAGTATTTCAGGATACATGCAAAGTTACCGCTGACACCGTAGTAATTGTAGTGCCCGCGTAAAATCGCCGCCAGCGTCTTCATGGTCTCCGGTACGGGTTTTGTCAACCGCATTTTCAGCCACTCTTTTGCGCTCTGTTTCTTTGCTTTCAGTTTCTTCCTGCTCGATCGAACACCTAATCGGTATTTGCCCCCTCGGGTTTTCGTGTTGAAAAACGTAAACCCCAGAAAGTCAAAGTCCTCTTTGGTTCCTTTGTACCGACCTATTGGCAGGATCCGCGTCTTCTCCATTGCCATCTCCAGCGCGAAGGCTTTGAGCCTCAATGACAGCTTTCCCATCACCCGCTCGGCGTCTTTCTCGTATTGAAACAGCACCAGAAAATCATCCGCATATCGTACGTAGTAAGCCTCTCCTTCCAGATCCGGCTTCACACAGGTCTCGAACCACCAATCCAGCACATAGTGAAGATAGACATTGGCCAATACCGGCGAAATCAGGCCCCCTTGCGGCGTCCCTCGGTCGCTTGGTATTTGCTTGCCTTCCTCCATGACTCCGGCGATCAGGAATCGTTTGATGTAGCGCAGAAAGTTCTTGTCCTCAATGTCATTGCCCAGGAATTTCATCAGCCAGTCATGATCTACATTGTCGAAGAAGCCTTTAATGTCTGCTTCCAACACATAGCTCACTTTCTTGGTCATGACGGTCTGGTTAATGATCCGCACCACCTGGTGCGCATTCCGCCCCGGCCGAAACCCGTATGAGCAGTCCAGAAACCTCGGTTCGTAGACATCATTCAGGATATCGGCCATGACCCCTTGCACAAGTTTGTCCTCATACGTTGGGATTCCCAACGGCCGCATCTTCCCATTTGCTTTGGGGATGTATGTCCGCCTCACCGCCTGTGGCTTGTAACTGAACTGCTTCATCCGCCCGATCAGGTCAGTCAGGTTTTCGTTCAGTTTCTCGCCATATTCTTCCTTAGTGACTCTGTCCACGCCTGTAGCTTTCCGGCCACTCTGATTCCGGTGTTCCTCCCGCAGCGTTTCCTCGTTGACAAGGCACATTAAATTCTGCACCTTCCGTCGATTCTCCGACTGCCACCTTATTCCCTTTGATTCTTGTTCCATAGCTTTTCCGTCTCCTGTACGGCCTATGCTTCCTCGCCGGGATCGACGTTCTGTGACCCCCTTGGCTCCAGACGATTTCTCGCCCTTCTTCGCTACTATGAGGTCATCCGACTTCTGACGGACCGTCAAGTCCTCTCCATTTACAAGACTTCAATCGCTCTTACCGTTTGCCTTGCGGCTCCCGGAACCCGTCAGACCTCCCAGGTATACCTGTCTGACCTTTGCGTACTTGCCACGCTCTATTGACCCCGGTGGAACCTGACCCGGTCTCGCATAACGTCCGGGCCATTGCTGCCTGCTGTCAAGAGGAGAACATCGGCTTCCACTCTATATTACTTACGGGGCTGAATCGCTTCACGCTTGCGCATTGCGGCTCTTACGCTCCAACTGCCTACGCTTAAACCTCACCTCGCGGCTTCGGCTCCAAGGCTGTGTACCGGCTGGGCGCTACCCCTTTACCGGGTGTGGACTCCCACCACACTATCTGACAAGCACCGAACTGGCGCACCCTCTCTATAGATTATATTCAACTAAAATTAGCCTTTCAAGAATTTTGTCGTTGCTTGAAGAACGGAGGGACCCAGCACATGAACTGAAACAAATGAAACGGACGCGCATTGGCTTTCCGCCATCCTATTTGATATTGACATGGGAGGGCGGAAAGCCAATGATTATTTTGTCAGGTCGCCTAGCTGGTCAAGCAGCCACAAACTCATCCTCATCTTCATAGACTTTTTCTTTAGCGCCGGTCAGCCTGATCAGAAATCCGCCCATAGTTCCCGCCGCAAAAGCCAGAATGATTGTAAAGGCAATACCGATAAACTGCGCCGCGGCTATGCCCGGAACGACAGCAATAGCGATCAGGCCGCCCAGCAAGCCAGGCATGCCATGCAGATTATGGACACCACAGGTGTCAATGATTTTGAATCTAGCCTGCATTTGGGGCTGGATAACAGTATATCCGACGACACAAACTGTGCCGGCCAATAAGCCGATCAGAAATGCAACTGGAGGTGAGACCAGATTGCATGTGGCCCCGATTGCAACCCCGCCGGCCAGTGAGGCATTTGCGACATCGGCAATGGCAATTTTCCCTTTTCTCAGGAAAGTACTAAACAGGAAGGTAGCCAGTGTTGCCCCGCACAAGGCAAGAATTGTGTTGATGACTGTTGGGGCGAATTGCGTTTCGGGCACAATTGCGGCACAAAAACTTGGCCAGAACAGCCAAAGCACCATGGAACCCAGCATGGAGAAACGATCTGAAGTATCGTCACTTTCAATGGCCTGGGCGAAATGTTTGGCCTTGGATAAGGCAACAGCCAAACCCAGTCCGAAGTATGCGCCAAAAGCATGAATGACAATCGAACCTGCGGCATCGACAAATCCTTTGGTAATCCCCAGGCCGCCGTCTAGAACAAGCCATTCATTGAGCATGTAAACCGGAATGGCCAGAAGCGATAAAATGGCATACTGGTAAACCCGAAGCCGGCCAAGTACGGCACCCATTGAAATCAGCGCAGCAGCAACGGCGAATTCAGCCAGCAGCAAGGCATGGACATTATCGGCCGGGATAACCTCGGCGGACAAGATTCCCGTTGAACGCAGAAAGAGATAGAATGGCAAGCCTGCGCCGACGACCAGGTAGGTTCCTGTTGTCGCACTGTAGCCATATTTTTTAACAAATACCATTAAGAAGCCGAAACCGACCAGCAACATAGCCAGAATATTGATCGAAAAATTATATTGTTGGACCTGACGCAACCCATTTTCGACTGTCGTTCCAGCATCAGCTGCAAATACATTGGTTGTGATGCTTAATGTCACCATCAAGCCGAGAAGAATGAGCGTGAACCTCTTTTTCATATAATTTCCCCCCAATATTGAATAGAAATTAAGCGCTGGTCGCGCATATTTCGCAAGCCAAAGTGTATAGACAACATCACTCCAGGTGGCCTAAGTCATAAGGACTTGGGGCAGGGATCATGCGGGTAACAGCAGGAGCAAGAAGAAGACTGCAAGTTGCACTTTATCATACGAACAGGCAATCTGCAAGATGGTCAGCTTAAACTTGCAAATAGGATCATATTAGGCAATTTTTTCCCTTGTCTGCGCCGTCACTTTACGAGCTGGCGCACAATATACCGTTGCCTGCTTCTGGCAAAAAGCACCCGGATTACTCCAGGTGCTTTGTCTTGTTAATTGGCTTGGGCTCTTTCTATTGGCATTCAAAAGGCATTCTGCGTTATACATGCGCAGAATGCCTTATACGCGGTCGTCTTGCCGGAGATGTCCGGGGATAAGCTATGAAGCCCTGCTTTTATGACAACAAAGAGGGAAAGCAATTATAGAATGGTTTGGGAACAGCAAGTTCACCATTTAAATGGAAGCGGCTGCCGCATAGCCGGCCTTCAGGTCGTCAAAAATTGCTTTGACCGACTCCATCTTCTCAGCCAGGTAAGCGTTCGTGCCAGCGAAAGCAAAGCCATTTCTCATGTGACCGCGCTTTGCGTTCATTAAAGCCACAATGATGCAATACGGACTCGTTTTATAGTCACAGGTACTGATGCAGTGATATGGACACTTGAAAGGGACTTTTTCACCGGCCTCGACCGAATTGAGAAAACCATTGGCAATCGCGCGGCCAGGCAGGCCAACCGGGCTTTTAATGATGACAATATCATCCTTTTTGGCGTCAATGTAGGTCTGCTTGAACGCGTCTGAGGCGTCGCATTCGTCTGTCGTGACAAAGCGGGTGGCCATCTGGACCCCGGACGCCCCTAATCGCATAATTTTATAAATATCCTCGCCCGAATAGATGCCGCCGCCCGCGATGACCGGAATAGGCCTCTGGAATTTCTCCACGAAGGGTTTCATTTCCAGGATGACATTGCTGACCAGTCGTTCAAGAGCAAATGCCGGATCATCGATCTGTTCGGTTTTGAAACCAAGATGACCGCCGGCTTTCGGGCCTTCAACGACAATAGCATCCGGGACATAGGAAAACTTCTCAATCCAGCGCCTGGCGATAAGGGTAGCGGCGCGCCCGGACGAGACAATCGGAACGAGTTTGGTCTTGACCGTGCCGTTTAAAAACCGGGGCAGGTTCAAAGGCAGGCCGGCGCCGGAAAATATGATGTCGATCCCCTCGTCAATTGCAGTTTCAACCATCTCTGCAAAATTGGTCATCGCGACCATGATATTGACGCCGAGAATACCAGAGGTTTTCGCCCGGACTTTCTGGATTTCCTTGCGCAAGGCCCGGGTGTTCGCCTCGCAGGTATTCGTATGGTAATCCGGCTCGTACATGCCGATGCCGGGGGTGGCGATAACACCAATGCCACCTTGTTCGGCTACGGCCGTGGCCAGCCTTGACAAGGAGATGCCGACGCCCATGCCGCCCTGAACGATTGGCACTTTGGCGATCAACGGACCTATTTTCAATTCTTTCATCGTGGTGACTCTCCTGTTTTGGATACGGGGGATAACGCGCTGGACCGCCCAATGGAAAAGTCCTTCAAATCAGCAGACCATCAAGAATGGGAAAACCCTTCAAATCGGCAGCCCATCAAGATACTTTGCATTGACTTGATCCTTGAGGCATGGCCAGGGATCAGTATTTTTTCCGGTTGCGCTTCTTGGCTGCGGCCCGCCTGCGGATATCCCGTTCGCGGTTGTTCTCAAAATGGGATTTCACTTTGTATTCGCGTAAAATGCCATCATTGGCGACAACTTTTTTGAATTTTCTTAAGGCCTGCTCGAAATTTTCCGGACCGTTGACGATGACTTTTGCCATGAATTATTCTCCTGCATGAAATTCTTCATCTTCTTCTGACGCTGTTTGTCTTCTATTCGAAGTCAGGCGTCTTCCTCTTGTGGTGGTTTTACAAATGCTCGATTCTAAAATATCTCTTCAAAAATCCAGGCAACACCTGAAATCCAGGCAACACCTGAAAAAGCAAGCCGCTGAACCCAACTGCTCAGCGGCGTTGCTGGTTACGGGGGCGTGCAGCCTGGCCATAATTCTGTTGCGGATCGTGATCCTGCGTAACAAGATCAGTCCGACAAACGATCATCCATGGTCAGCTTGAGTTTCCGTTTTATTATCATAGCGCATAAACGATAAAAAGTATATAAAATTAACGCCGGTGACATATTCAGCGGGGATGGCAACGGCGGTTTTAGCGGCGGCGGTGGCTCAAGCGGCAAGTATTTGAGTGTCAACGCCATATCATATTTGCCCCCTGGCCGCTCACGGCCAGGCAGTCCTTTACAGCCCTGTCGGCGTACGCAATCGCAATTACAAAAGAGAAATCCCAATTACTGCCCGTAGCGAACGAAATTCAGCGTTTTTTCATCTCGATCACGATGACATGGGACTGCGCAACGGCTTGCAAGGTGATCGGCTCCTCGACAATCTCAGCCGCGTCGCGCGCACCAAGTCCGATTCCATTAACCTGCGCAGTGCCTTCAATTTGAATGAGATATGCCTGGCGCCCTGATTCGACAACAAAGTCAATCGCCCGCCCGGCCTCGAGCTCCAGCACATAAATATTGGCATCCTGGTGGATTTTGACGGGTGCCTGTCCATTCGGCCCGGAAACGATATTCAGCCACTGATTATGCCGGTCTGCCCAGGTGTAGCGATAATCCCCATAATTGGGCTGGTAGCCCTTCTGGTCAGGCAAGATCCAGATCTGCAGGAAACGTGCCGTCTGGCTGCCCCAGTTGTATTCACTATGCCGGATCCCCGTCCCGGCGCTCATGTACTGGACATGGCCGCGGGAAATCGTATTCTGGTTGCCCATGCTGTCACCGTGGGTCAGTTCGCCGTCAATCACATAAGAGATAATCTCCATGTCCCGGTGCGGATGTGTCGGAAATCCCGTCTGGGACTGAACCAGGTCATCATTGACGACCCGGAGAACCCCGAACTGAATGTTGGCCGGATTATAATAATCGGCGAACGAAAAGTGAAACAGGCTCTGCAGCCAGCCAAGGTTGCTCCGCCCCATTTTCTGATGGTCTATCTTCTTGATCATGATTTCGCAACTCCTTTTTCCTGGCCGGTATTGCTCAGGGCGCCGGTCGTGCTCAGAGCATATGAAAGGTTGGAATCATCCGCTCATAGGTGCAGAATTGCGTAAAGCCGAGCGCTTGCAGGTCGGCCTTTACATCCTGGATATGAGCTCCCAGGTATTCTGGCTTGTGGGAATCACTGCCGATCGTGATAATCCGGCCACCCAGATCGTGATAGAGCTTGAGAATGGCCCGCGACGGCATCAAGTCTGGAATACCATAGCGGAAAGAAGAGGTGTTCACTTCGATGCCCTTGCCGTCACGAATGACGGTGGCGAGAATCCGGGTGATCATGGCCTGGTTGTTGGCCAACGGATAGTCTCCCTGCTTGTCATATCGTTTGATCAGGTCCAGATGCCCGACGACACTGTAATCATGATACTGGGTGATGACCTCATACAGGCCCTGATAATAGCCGTCGTTGTATTCTTTCTGGGTTTTACCCTGTTGGAAGGCCTGGTTCCAGAATTCCAGGTCAGCAATCTGGTGGATTGACAGGATAATAAAATCGAGGTCATACTGGCGGGTCAATTTCTGGAACTTTGGGATGGTGTGCGTCTGCACCCCGAATTCCAGGCCTTGCCTGATGACGATCTGGCCACGATATTTCGCCTGCAGCGCGCCGATCTGCCGGAAATAGGCTTCGTAATCCACATTCAGGATAGGCAGTCCTTCAAAATAACGAATTTCCTCTCCTGTATGCCAGTCATTCTTCACACCGTAATCGACATGGTCGGTAAAGCAGATTTCGTCCAGCTGCCTGGCGATCGCATCCTGGACGACTTGTTCCATTTCGTAAAACGAATCATCACTGTAGTGGCTATGGACATGGTAATCAGCAATCATTTTCCGGCTCCATTTCATCAAGGATTTCACGATGCGGGGTTGAATGTCAGTCAATACTTGACCTCGTCCTGATACCGGTGCATACCGTTGCTTCGCTGCCTTCAGGATATTCCATTCCGGACCAGGCATTTATATTTTACTGATTCGGCATAGATATGTAAATTCTGCTGATTACCATGCTTTTTGCGTTTTTTATCAGATTATTGTCAATAATTACATGATCTACATCGTCGAAAACATCGGGGGAAGCAGTAAAACCATAGGCCAGGCCGCGGCTATGGCCGCGATCCTGGAAGTGCCAGTCATGGCCCTTTTCCCATTCTTTTTGCGAAAAATCAGTTCGCGACGGTTGCTGGCCATCGGTTCAATGTTTTTCATCATCAAGACCCTGGCAACGTTGCTCGCTGCTAATGTGACGCAGTTCCTGCTCGCCCAGATATTCCAGATCGGTGCTTTCGCGCTTGATCTGCCGGCCTCCGTATATTTGGTGAACAGCATGATGCGAACATCGGATTCAACAAAAGGCCAGGCGTACCTGCAAATGGCCGTCACGCTGGGTGGAATCATCGGCAATCTGCTGGGCGGATTGCTGCTGAATCGCTGGAATGTCCAGACCATACTAGTGGCAGCACTGGTTTCGGCCACGATCGGAGCCAGTCTCCTGGTAGCCGGCCTGCAGAGAAATCGCCAGAAGTCATTCGCTTCTTCCATGTGGTGCCCTCATCACCGGGTCTTGCCTGGTCGCTTACAGAGTGCCCGCAACAATCATTCATGACCCTTAGCCAGGTCATGATGTTCACGTTAATCAGCCACGTTAATCAAACCCGCACTCGCAATCCCACCCAAGCCTGGGTATCATCTTATGCAACGGTCAGTCCCTCAAGGATTGAGCACCGAAACAAAAAGCCCTGAGACGCTACAGCCTCAGGGCTTCTATTTGGTGATCGCGAGAGGATTCGAACCTCCGGCCTGCGGTTTAGGAAACCGACGCTCTATCCTGCTGAGCTACGCGATCGCGCGTATCAAACATTCTAGAGCATCCGGTGACCCGTGTCAATCGAAATAGCATTCACTCATGCGGCGGATTTCGCGGCGACGGAGCTCAGTGGTCTTCTGGTCAACCGCGAACTGATGCTTGTCATTGACCTCGACGATGAAGTCACCTTCATGGGCATTCAACGGCAGGGCCTGACGGGAGACGTTGGCGGTAGTGCGGTCCGACATCGCAATGACGGCCACATCATTGTCAAAGTGATCGATGAAACCTTGTAATCTGGCCATATTTGCCTCCCCAACGATTGCCCCTGTCATGAGGCTGACATGTTCCCCGGGAGCACGACTCCGCTCTGACATGCCTTCGTATTGTTACGATGCTGATTATAGCACGGCTTTATGATATAATCCACAGCTTTTTCGTAACTTTTAACATAAATTCAGGATAAATTGAAAATAAATATTGAAATATTTCGAACACCTCAAATTTTAATCCGTAACACGCATATTACAGTATCATAAATCTGTAAAAAAACAGCAACTGGCAGCCATTCCGTCAGCCATACTTGCAGCGGCTATTCTGGCGATGGCTGGTCACTCATATCGGTTCTGTTGAGCCATTCCGTATGTTCCTGAAGCCGGTCATGCTCATGGCGATGATTGATCGCTCGCAACGATTGATTTTTCCGCTGGTCGGCATACAATGAACTTGATAGATGTCAGCCAGGCAAAACCGGCTGGCTGATTGACTTATCATCAGCGAAGCCACCAGCCAACCGATTAGCCATCAGACCGGTTTATTTTCCCTCATTCAAGCCGTCAGTGGCCAGGCAGGCTACTGGCCGGCAGGACAAGGACAAGGTCAATCAATGAAAGAAAACAAAAAAACCAGGGCAGTCGCCCTGCTCACGGTACTCAGCATCGTACTCAGCATGGCGTTTGGCATGCTGCTCACCCAGGCCGGGTGTGCCGCGAACCGGCAGCTGCTGCTCAGCGGCACCGTTGAATATACTCAATATGATGTGTTTGCTCAGGCGGCTGGCCAGATCCTGGCTGTGCATGCCAGCGAGGGGGACTCCGTCGAGGCGGGTGCCCTGCTCGCCAATATTGACAATGCTGTGCAGCTAACAGCCGTGCGCCAGGCGCAGGCCCAGGTTTCCATACGCGAGGAGCGGCTGGCGGAACTGAAAGCGGGTTCACGGACCGAACAGATCGCCCAGGCCGAGGCCGTGGTTGCCGCCGCCAAGGCACAATACGAGGATGTGAAAAATGGCCCGACGGCCGAGCAGATTGCCCAGGCCAAAGCTGCCGTCCGGATCGCAGCGGCCAATCGCGATACTGCCCGAACAGCCTATAACTTCGCCAAAGATCAATACAACGAGGCCAAGGCTGACTATGATGACGGTATCTTGCCGGCAGCCAGGCTCGACGATGCCCGTTTCGCCCGGGATACAGCCTATGGCAACTATCAGACAGCCCAGGAGCAATACAAGCTGGCCCAGGCCCAGCTGGCAGTCGTTGAAAAGGGTGCTACCCCGGAAGCGATCGCCGCCGCCAAAGCCCAGCTGCAGCAGGCTACAGCCGGGCTGAATCTGCTGAAAAGCGGCTCAACGGCCTACACGCTCGCCGCCGCCCAAGATGAACTTGACGCTGCCACCGCCCAGCTCATACAGGCAGAATTGCTGCGGGACCGCTGCGAGATCCGCTCACCGGCAAGTGGTATCCTGACTATCATCGGGCCAACTGCGGGTAGTATGATCAGCGCCGGCGGTTATTTCGCGACGATCGCCGATCCGCAAGATCTGTGGATGCACGTTTACATCCCGCAGTCCCGTCTCAAGCTGGTGAGCCTGCAGCAGGCTGTTCCGCTCACGACCACGGCGTGGCCGGGAGAAACCTTTCAGGGAACCGTCGTTTTCATCGCATCAACGGCCGAATTTACGCCCAAAAACACCGCGACCAGCGAGGCCAAGGAAAATACTGTTTTCAAGCTCAAGATCCGGATCGACGATCCGGACCATAAGCTGCGGGCCGGCATGACCCTGGATGCCGCCTGGTCACTGGGCTGAGCGGGGCAGCGATAATGATGCAGAATATTGATACGGAATACGCCATTATCGTCGACGGTCTGACCAAGCAGTTCGGCGATCTCACAGCCGTCGACAACATCAGCTTCCGCGTCCCGAAGGGTGCCATCTTCGGTCTGCTGGGGCCCAATGGCTCCGGCAAATCAACCACGCTGCGCATCTTGTGCGGTGTGCTGCATCCAACGAGTGGCCAGGTGCTGGTAAACGGCCTGGATGTCGTGCATGACACTGAGGCGGTCCGGCAGAATATCGGCTATATGTCGCAGAAGTTCAGCCTCTATGAAGACCTGACTGTTGACGAAAACCTGACCTTTTATGCAGGCATCTATGGTCTGAACAGGGCCCAGTGCGCGGCACGCAAGCAGGAACTCATCACCATGGCCGGACTCAAAGGCCGGGAGAAGACACTGGCCGGCAAGCTGTCCGGCGGCTGGAAACAGCGCCTGGCCCTCGGTTGCGCAATGATTCACAAGCCCCGGCTCCTGATCCTCGACGAACCAACCGCCGGCGTCGATCCGGTCTCCCGGCGGGTATTCTGGCAGATCATTCATGGCTTCGCCAGGGAAGGCATCACCGTCCTCGTGACGACGCACTACATGGACGAGGCCGAGAGCTGCGATACCGTCAGTTTCATCCTCGGCGGCAAGCTGATCGGCATCGACTCCCCCAGCGGTTTCATGGTCCGCGAGGGCGCCGGCAAGCTTGAAGATGTCTTCATCGCCCATGTCGAACGCGCTTTCGGTCAGAAGATCGACATCCGCTTCGTCAACGAGGAGACCCAGCCAGACCAGTAAACAATGTGTCTTGACACGACCATTAAGGAACCAGACGAAATCGCGGGATCCTGCGGGTCAGGAAAACGACGCTTTCACGTCACGAAAAGAGACAGGATGAAACACGCCAGCATGAATAAGCCAGAACCAGCCGGTAACAAGCCTGAAATATCCGGACCGGATGAATCAAGATCAGACAGTGCGGCGAACGCGCCTGCGTCTCCTGGGGCAAACCGGCGCAAAGCCGGCTTTAATTGGCGGCGCTTCGCGGCGGTGCTGCGCAAGGAAGTAATCCAGGTCCGCCGTGACCGGGTGAGCATGATGATCCCGATCGTCATGCCAATCATGATGATGCTGCTGTTCGGTTACGCCGTCAATACTGAGGTCGACCATGTGGCCACCGCTGTCTATGACGCCAGCCGCACCCCGGAAAGCCGCGCTTACATTGAAGCCTTCCTCGCATCCAATGCCTTTGATGAATCCATCCCGGTAGATTCGGAACGTGCCGCCATTGCCCTGATCGAAAGCAGCACAGTTAAGGCCGGGCTGGTCATTCCCGCGGACTTTGCCCGTGACAGCAAAAGCAGCCGCACACCACAATGCGAACTGCTGATTGACGGCAGCGATCCGACAACAGCACGCACGGTCCTGAGCAGCGGCATCCTGATTAATCAGATGTTCAGCCTGAATCTGAAAACAGCCCGGTCCAAAGCAGCCGGCCAGCCCCTGGCGGCCTTGCCGGGCGTCGACCTGGCGAGCCGCGTCCTCTACAACCCCAACATGGAAAGCAAGCGCTTCACCATTCCCGGACTGGTTGCCCTGATCATGCAGAATATCACCGTGATGCTCACAGCTTTCGCCCTGGTCCGCGAAAAAGAGCGCGGCACCATCGAGCAGCTGATCGTGACGCCGGTGCGCTCGCTGGAGCTGATCGTCGGCAAACTCGTGCCATATATCGTAATCGGCTATCTGGGCTTTCTGCTGTCCCTGGGACTGTGTATTTTCTGGTTTGGCATCTGGCCGGCCGGCAACATCGGGCTGCTCCTGGCCCTGGGCTTGCTTTTTGTCGTCTGCAGCCTGATGATCGGCATGCTGATTTCCACCGTAGCCCAGAACCAGTTGCAAGCCATGCTGGCAACCATGCTGATCCTGCTGCCAAGCATCCTGCTCTCCGGCTTTGTCTTCCCGCGCGAAGCCATGCCGCCGGTTGTCTCCCACCTCGGCCTGCTCTTCCCGATCACATACTTCCTCGATATGATCCGCGGTGTCGTGATCAAGGGCGTGGGTGCAGCGGTACTGACCCACGACATCGCAATTCTGAGCGGCTTTGGCGTTCTGTTACTGGCGCTGACTATCCTGCGCTTCCACAAAAGCCTGGATTAAACGGGAACGTGTCCTTCTCCAAAATGGGGGGCTGTTTTTACAGCAAAGGGCCGCTCTTATAGGTAAGCGTAAAATAATCGGCATCTTTTATCCCTACTCACAAAGCACTAATCTT
>CAYVHB010000043.1:0-22408 GCA_964450865.1 uncultured Oscillospiraceae bacterium
ATTCAGCCAGCGCAGCCAGCGCCGCTGATCAAGCAGCCCGGCTTTCTGCTGTTGGGGATCATAAACGAAATCGAGTTTACTGTACTTTTCACCCATGCCAATATGGACCGGGGTGATGACTTTCAACTCCAGGTTGATCAGGACGCGATCATCCGACAGATCCATGCTCATATTCGCAACCCCACATGCAAGGCCCGGCCGGAGCGGTAAACCGGATGCAGGCCGGCGTAAGAAAGATCCAGCACACGGCCAGTCAGGCGCTGAGGGAAGCAGGAACCTTCCCGCAGCAGGACGCAACGCTGGCGTTTAAGCAAATTACCGGTAACAGGATCACAGAATCCGGCTGAACTGGTAAAACCATCACGGCTAACCAGCAGGTAACGGCTATCCGGGTGCCGGATGATGGCCAGATCCTGCGGCAGTTCGGGCGAAACAGTGCTGACCAGCATCTGCACAGGCGCCGCCTGGTCCTGCAGCATAGCCAGCAGGGCCCGGCCGGACCGTGAGCCAGTCAGCAGATCATCCCAGACGATGAATTTTCCCAGTCCGCTCGACGTTTTGCCACCGATCCCGCTCGTGCCCAGGCTGTCGAGGGTTTGCAAAATAGCGGTGGCCAGGGCGGGCTGCAGACTCCAGACCAGCCAGTACAAGCCGGTTGTCATCGGGGAAGTGGCTTCCCGGCTGATCGGGTGGCGGGACCGGGGATCCGGCTTCTGGCCGCGCAGGAACTGCCAGGCCGCGACGCGGTAAGGCTGCGGGTCACCGCCGGTGCGGACGTGAACCCGGTCCCAGCTGACCTCCTGGCCAAAGCCGGTCTTGAATTGTTCCGGACTGCCAGCCCCGCTGCGCACGAAAGCCAGGTAGTCGCTGATGGCTGTAGCCGCGATCCAGGGCACCTGCTTCAGCTGCTTTTTCAGCTGCGTGTTGCGTGGCCCGCTGCTGGCCTGGCCACTGAGCAGCGGCCGGGGCAGGAAATATTCCGGTTCTTCGGGACTGCTGACCGCGATTTGCCAGGGCATCAGGCTGGAAAAAAGCAACTGGCCATTTTGCACCGCCGTTATCAGCTCAGCCAGGGCGGACTCACCGTACAGGGCGATCCATTCAACGCACAAAGCTGCGAAAACGGTATCCGAGGCGGCAGTCATGAGCACCTGGTCCAGACCATCGGCGCCGCGGCCATTGCCAAACCGCACCGGTGTTTCGAATTCCAGACGGAAGATGTGATAGTCGGCCGGGCTGGTCGGAGCGGCAGCGCCTTTCATTGGACCTGGCGCAGCTTGCCCCGGCTGGCCTGACTGGGCTTGACCTGATACGGCAGACCCGGATCGGGCCTGACCCGGCTGGCCTGGCCCTGCAACAGCCTTTCCGGCTGGAATGGGGGGACGGGCGAAGGCTGGTCTTTCAGGATACGCTGGCACGGGCCAACACCTCCCTTGCCTGTTGCAGATCCAGGTCAAGGCCGTTTTGCAGTTTGGCTTCCAGGTCAAGATCGGTAAAGCTGATCCGGCCGTTGCCGCGAGAACCGCCCTTACCAAGGTAGTCAAGCTTGAGCAGTTGCAGTCCACGGGCCAACGTTTTCATATCGGGGATGAACTCGGTGACGTCCTCAACCAGGTAGGTCAGCTTGAAGGCAAATCTGGCACCTGCCGGGACACGTTCCAGCTGGCGGGGATTGGCAACCGAAGTGACCCGGTTGATCAGGTTTTCAAACTTGATCTCGGTCAGGTACAGGTCGGTATCGGCCTGTTCAAGTGAACGGACACTGGCCGGCTCGAGGAACAGGTCGAAAAACTGCAGGCGGGAGCGGCGGATCTTGTTGCCGCCGAGGCCGAACAGTCGCTGCAGGGCATCGCTTTCCTCCTCAACCCTGGGCAGCCAGAGCTGGCCGCTTTCCGTCGCGGCAAGCAGGTTGCGCAGCTTGCCCTTGAGCGAACTGCCCGGGATGATCGGCTGACGGGTCATCGGATCGCGGACGACAATACTGTCCACGGCCCCAATCGGCGAAAAATCACCAGAAGTGCCAATATGCAAGCCGGTTTCTACTTTCAGGGTACCGGTGATCATGATCTTTTCCTTGATAGTCGGTATTTTTTCCATGACAGCTTACTCCTTTTAATATTCATTATTCCCCGGCATACTTGCGATAGGCGACGATTGATTCGAGCAGGCGATAGAAACGGTCGAAGCTTTTCCTGCTGGCACCGATGTTCTGGATGACTGCAGCCAGATCAACGCCTTTGTGCTTCAGGGCCGTTTTGACATTTGCGTCACGCCCCATCTGGTAGATCAGCTTGACCCGCAGGTACTGGATCTCCTCCTGGATCGCCGGACTGAGCGCATCACTGTCACCGGTTTCCCGGTCGATGCGGTTCTTGACTACGACGGCCGCGGACATGACCTTGCGCAATTGCGAAGTTGTAAAGTTGTTCTTGAGTTTATAGTCCGCTGTGATCTGGTCAACCAGGGTCTGGCCAACCTCGACAGGATCGAAATCTTTCCTGCCGTCAATAGTTGCAGAATCAGCCTGATTGCCCGCCTGTACCGGACTGGCGGCGCCGGCCTGATAACCGGAGGCCGGTCGGGGCTGGCTGCCGGCCTGGCTGGACGCGCCGCCGGTGTAAGGCGAATTCTGGCGGGGCTGATTGCCCGGCCGCTTGTCCGGGCCGCCGCCGTGGCCAGACTTGCTGTAGTTCGAGCTGTTGTAATTGGAGTTACCATAGTTGGGATTCGCCATGATTAGTCGCCTCTCTTTCGAATCGTATAGATGCACAGCATGATCGCAGTCAGCAGTTCCTGGCGGGCTTGCGGATCCAGAGCCCAGCCGTACAGGGAGTCGCGCAGCTCACGATACTGCGCCTTGCGCTCGTCCGATGCGCCAGCTGGCGGCTCGCGGCGGGCAATCAGGTAAGCCAGGCGGGCCAGGGACAGCTTGTCATCCGCGGCCAGCAGCAGTTCGTTGACCTTGTACAGAAATGAACGGCCGGCACTGGTATCGGACGAGGTATCGCGGGAGCGGGAGCCGGCTTTGGCGTCATCTGCCTGACCCCGGGTGCGTGGGCTCGTGAAGTCATCGTTGGCAGCATCAGCCAGCTGCAGATGGCGCAGCAGGAAATCACGCTTCGGCAGGACACCTGACCGGAACCGCTGCCAGGTGAACACATGCTGGCAAGCCGGTACGCCCTCGCGGATATTCAGGCCGAACAGGGCCAGCTGGTCCTTGGAGCCCTGCTTGGCCATCGTCTCGAGTTCGCCGGTCAGCTCAGCCATGCGCGAAATGGGATAATCCGGCCGGAAGAAACCGATCCCGGCCGAGAAGGACAGCTTGTCACCGGTGAACTGGCTGAATTTCTCGCGCAGGTCGAGGGCGAACTCGATCATCTCGTCCCAGGCGCCGACCGCAAAGACATCATCACCGCCGGCATAGACCAGCACGATATTGCGCTTTTCAGCAGCGGCAATGTGATTGATGTGGCTTTTGAAAAAGCGCGACAGGCTGCGGGAGAGCGTCGCGTAGCGGCCAAGCGTCTCGTAAGTAGCCTTGTCCGGGGCGTTGCCGCGGAATCCGCCGGCAAACAGGCTGCCCAGATTGTCGACGTCAGCCCGCATGACGGCGATCCGGCCGATCCCCTGGTCCCCGCGCATCGTCACGAAGTCCTGGAATTCAACCGCCCCGCCTTCATTGATGACACAATAGTTGTAATCCCCGACCCACAGCCGAGTCGCGACCTCCAGGCCACTGCTGCGGTAGTTCTTGGCATAGATCCGGGTTACACGATCAGGGCCCTGCTTCAGAATCTGGCGGATCTGGGTGGTCGTTTTCACTGTCAGCCAGGCCGTCTCGCCGAGGCTGGGCAGGGGCATCTGCAGGTCACCGCGCTCCGGCCGCGGCGTCACCAGGAACTGGATGCGCTGGTCGGCAGCAGCCCCGCGATCCTGGATCATCAGCTGGCCGAGCCTCTGCAGCCCGGCACAGGTCAGGCAGATGTTCTGCTCCTGGCCCGCTGGCATATCTTCTGGTGCGGCAGAAGCCGGAGCGGATGTCATACGCAGGCTCGCAGCAGCTCCGCCGGGGCCGGAAACAGGACCACCGGCAAGCGATGCCGCATTGGCCGGACGTTTTGACAGGCGGCTGGAACGGCCACAAACCGAGCATTCACGATCTCCCTGCTCTGGCCGGATCGGGGTAAAGACCTGGCTTAAATCATCACCAGGGCCGGCATAGCGCTGCAATTTCTGCTTTGACAATTGTGCTGACACGAGCCGGAAGACATCAGCTGTATTCTGGGTTGATGCAGGATCCTGGACAGAGGAAAGACGCGAGGCAGGCGGTTTGCTGAAATCGGTCGCACCAGCCATGAATTGGGCTGCGCTAGCCGGACTCCAGGCCAGGCCCAGATACAGGTCAATCGAGAACTGGTCCAGCAACCATTGATTGAAGCGGTCGCGGGCCTGCAAAAGCACATCCTGAGCCTGTCGCGTATTGGGAACCAGCAGATAAAAGCCACCGCCGCCGGCGTAGATCAGGTTGGCGCGGGTCAGCTCCAGGGCTGCCAGGATTTCGTCTGCCATCTGCTCCAGGATCAGCTCCAGATAGAACGATCGTCCGCGCAGCGATTTCAGGGCGCCCCTGGAACTGATGGTGTAGAGGAATTCCTGAATCCCCGACAAATCAGCATGGACGATCAGGAAAACTGCTTGCCGCCGGAAAGCCTGGGCATCTTTGGCATATAGTCTTTGCATGTCTTGCTGTCCTTGCTCGGCAGCCCAGTCCCACATGCAGCTGGCCACTGCCGCGGTCAGGCTGGCATGGTCAAAGAGTGAAATGTCGGCAACCTGATGTGTATCCGTACTGGAAGGGACGTAAGACAGGTAACCGTCCAAAATCGAATACAGTGAATTCAGATACGCCGGATTCCCCCACTCCAGCGCACCCAGCGCAGTGGTAAGACCCTGCCAGATGCGCGCGTATTCAGCCTGGGATGCGGTTTGCGGTACGCTGACCGGCGCCAGCCACCGCTGTTCTTCATCCTGACCGTGAACCAGGGGAAATTCCTGGCTGGTATCCTGATTGCAGCGTTCTGTACGTACCAGATTAAAGACACTGTCCAGACACTTGCGAGGACTGAACATGGCCCCACCACTGCCGTCCTCGCCTTCGAAGGCCCGCATACGCCGGTCGGCGCCGGCGGCGATATTATCCGCCTCGCAGACCAGCCAGGCCATATGCGTCGGCGGCAGGCCGGCAGACTCCAGGGCCCGCGCATGATGATAGCGCAGGCAGTCAAGGACCATCTGACGTGCCGGCCAGCCCTGCAGCAGGGGAGCCAGTTGCTGCGCGCCAAGCGTTGCATGATTCTGGCGACTCTCACCCAGACCGGCCCGCAACACCACTTTGCCAATATCGTGGAGCAGGGCGCCAGTCACGAGCTGTACTTTTTGTAAATCCATCTCATCCCACCTTTCAATTCTGGTTACGATTGGTTTAGCCGAATAATATAAAGGCGACTAACAAGCTAACATTGCCTAAATCGGGTGATAGATAACTCGAACATAATCTCGAATATAATAATGTATTTCCAGGAAGAAACTGATCGCAGATGGTTTTATTAAGCATATCATTCCTAACTTTGGAGATAAATCAGCAACCTGGGCAAAATCTATCATGATTTTCTCTATATTGGTCGTAATTTTATGTAAATTGGGCAACTTCTTTGAAACGGCCATTTGGTGGACCAGATCGTTTCATATTTTTCCATATTCGCCAGCAGAAAATGCGGGCTATAATGGCAACGTGGTCCATCTTGCACGAGATTGTCCGGTATTTCATTTTGTTCATACGCACCATTTTTCAAAGTTATTGTCCAGCTGTCATGGCTGATTGGACCGTGTTCTTCAGTCCCTGATCAGACCATGTTCTTCAGTCCCTGATTGGATCGTGTTCTTCAGTCCCTGATTGGACTGTGTTGTTAAATCAATATAACGATCTGTTATCAGGCCCGTGCAGGTGAAAAAAGTCGGCTGGCCTTTTGAGTGAGTGCCTGAACAGGCGTTTCGAACAGCTAGCCATTAACAGGCAGATGTTAAATATTGGCTGACCTTTTGGGGGGAAATTGTATATGACCGACAACAAACTGAATTCTGGTCATGTTGACGCTGTCGCAGGAACATCTGAGCCCACGGGAAATACACGCAATTTTGGCAGACACGCCCAACCGGCTACTCCCGTCAATGGCCAAACTCCGCCAGCCACGCCTGACTCCGGCCATTCCCGGCAAAATCCCGCCAATCCCCGGCCACCCGCCAATGGCCGGGCCGGCGGTATCAGTGATGTCTATCCCGGCCAGGGCTTGCCGATTTACTGGCGCGAAGATCCCTATTCGCATGCCCGCAATATTCTCGTCGCCAGAAATATGATTGATGATGAAACATTCCGCCGGATGTTTCATTTCCAGCAAACGCTGCGCGACCCGGCTGTTTTGAAGTATTTAAGCTGCATGTCGATTGAAGGTCGGGAATTCCTGCTGTTTGAATGTCCAAGTGAGGTCAAGTCGCTGCCGGAATGGCTGGCGGACCTATATAGCCTGGGTGTTGATGCTGGACTGGCGGCCCAGGTTGTCTGCCAGATGCTCCAGCTGGCGGACTCGTATTTCGACCTGCAGGCTGGTGGCCTGGGGGCCCTGACACCGGAACGGATTTTCGTTGACGGCCACCAGCATCGCTTTTACCTGCTGATGCTGCCGTTCTCGCATGACCTGATCACTGAATTCGACCGTCCCTTCATTGCGCCGGAATTGTTGAACAGCAGTGCGGCTGACATGATGCGGGGCATTGCCCGCCAGAGCGATTATTACAGTCTAGCCATGTTGTATCTGACATTGCGGACTGGACAATTGCCGGATCAGGCTCCGGTTGACAGCCTGAACCTGAACGGGCCGCTCTATGACGAGCTCGCCGCCAACAGTTCAGTCTTGCCTGTCTTCCGATATGGATTCCCGGCCCTGAGCCAGGGGCAATCGCCGGCAGATCAAGGCGGGAAAAAGCGATCAGCACGCGGGGTAACGGGTGGTCACGGTCAATCAGGGACGGCTAAGGCAGATGATGGTTATGGCGAGAACCCGGCAGCGGATGAGGTGCCGGCGTCCTGGTGGCGGCGGCTTTTCAGTGAGCGCGGTCGTGACGGGGGCCGCGAAGCGGGTCGGGAACACGGCCGCGACGGCGGTCGCGAAAGGGGCCATGAAGGGGGCCATGGAGATGGCCGCGACGGAAGCCGCGAAGTTAGCCGGGACGGGGCCCATGAAGGGAGCCACAAAGCTTCTGGCAAGATTGCGCAAAAGCAAACCAGGCCTGCGCCTGCCGACTCTGATTTTGACCCGCGGCATAACTGGACGGCTTCGGTGTAATCCGCGGTGCCGGCTTCGGTGTAATACGCGGTTTCGTAATCTGGAGGAATTTCATGATTATTTTGCATCTTTTGTATGCGGCCTTATTGCTTTTCATCCTCTATGTGGCTGGGCGGGATTTGCTGAAAGGGTCAGCCGAGGAGTCGCCGCTGGCCTTTTTTGTCACTGGCCCCGACAAGATCCCGGTCCAGCGGATGGAGTCGGTGGTCGGGCCATTTCGCGGTGCGGATGTCTGCCTGCCAGTCTCTGCAGCAGCCAGCGAAACCAGGGATCCGCTGCATAGACTGCGCCAGGCGCACTTCGGAATCCTGACTTATCATAATCAGAATCAGAACTGGTCGTTCTACCTGGAGCGCCGTTATCGCGGGATTGTGCGCAAAAATGGCACACCGGCGCATTTTTCCAATACGGGGACCCTTGAGCTGGCTGATGGTGACCAGATTCAGTTCGGTGACGCCAGCTTTACTTTCAGAAGCTGCCTGGCTGCAAGGACAACGGCCAGAAACAGGACTGGCAATGGCACCAGCCAGCTCGTTCAGGGCCAGGCGCGGGCAAAGCAGCCTGGCCATCTGCAGCGGATGCTGCAAACCTGGTTTCCGACCTGGGGTCAAGGTATACCGGATGCAAACGGGATAAGCGGATCGGTTGCCAGGGTCTACCTGGCCGGGCTTGGCCTTTTATTGCTGCTTGGTGCCGAGGTGCTCTGGTACAGGCATGACTGGCGATCCTGGCTGGGAGCAGGTTTGCTGGCGGTCTCCCACGTCATTCTCTACCGTTTGTATGTCCGTCCGTTTCGCTATATTTCGCTGGCGACCGTGCTGGCCACGATCCTGACCTCGGTGGGTGTGCTGCTCAATATCAGCTTCACGGATGGCCTGACCCCGGGTGTGGCGGCGATTGTCGGGGCGTTTCTGTTTGCTTTCTATCTGCGTGGCGGCAGCCGGCTGCGCCAGGTCAAGCTGCGCTATGGATTGAATATCCGGACGCTGGCAGCCCTGGCCGCGCCGCTGGTCATGCTTGTGCTCTTCCTGATGACCCGCACCCTCTGGATCATGATCGGTCCGTTTTCCTTCCAGGCCAGTGAACTGATCCCGGTCTGTTTTATCTGGTTCTCGGCCTCCAATTTGCGCGATGCCATTTCGATTCGCGGCCTGCTGTTTTACGCCGGTGTCGCCCTGGTCAATCTGGCCGTCCTGATCGTGGCCAGCGAGCTGAGTACGCTGATCATCCTGGTTGCGATTGCCGGCTTTACGATCATCTCGCGCCTGTCCGCCCGTTATGGCCGGCTGGGCCGCACGGCGGCAATCCTGAGCCTGGTCACTGTCTGGCTGCTGTTTAACGGCGTGGTTTATTTGGCGGCTGCAGTGGCCGGACAGCCGGCCGTCAGTCCGGTTGCGGCTGTTCATGTTCAGGCGGCCGTCAGCGGCCCAGGCGGCGCGCAGGGTGCCGTGACTGCCACCGGCCAGCGAAATTCGAACTCGCTGGTGGTTCAGCTGGGTCGCAAAATCAACGCGCGGCTGCAGGCCTGGTCGGCCGGTTATCCGATGAGTAATCCGGATAATTCGCAGATGCAGAAGATGCGCATTTACGCGGCCAGCGGCAGCCTGACCGGCGTCGGCCCGCGGTATGGCCAGATGAAGCAGGCCAATGACGATGCCTTGCGTCATGACTTTGTCTTTGGCCTGATCATCGAGGAGTTCGGCCTGATCACGGCCTTTTTGCTGGTGCTGCTGGCGTTTACCTTTATCCTGCTCGGGATGAAAAACAGCTTCCGGACGACCTATGCCCTCGCGGCCTGCGCCGGCGCCGCTGCCTTTTCCATCGGCCTGCGGATGTGGATGAACCTGGCCTCCTCGACCGGCATGCACCTGGTGCTGCCCGGCGTGCCCCTGGTCATCGGCCTGCCGATCATGGGCCTGTACTTCCCTTTTCTTTCCCGGGCCGGCTCAGCACTGATCATGATCTGGTTGCTGATCGCGATGATCGAGGAGGCAGCCATGGCCCGCCAGAACCTGAGCCGGCTGGCCGGCGGCCGCTGAGACGGGAGCCCGCTTGCAGCGGGTCTAGCACGGGCTGTATCGGCAAGCCGATGGCCACTCAAACAGGAGGCATACATGAACAGTGCGGAACGATTTGCGATGCTGATGATCCGGGCGATCGCCGGGCTGGGCGTAATGGCTATCGTGGTATTCGCGGTCAATATTATTGCCAACAGCCAGGCATATTACACGCATGCACTGAATTACCACCTGGTAGCCCGGGCTGCGCAGGCCCGGGAGGGTGATATTTACAGCGCCGATGAGTTCGCCCTGCGCGCGTCTGTTGATGGGCAGCGGCGTTATGCCACTGATGCCAGGATCCGCCTGGCGACCTTTCATGTGCTGGGCAACAGCAATACCGCCCGCAGCGTGGAACGCAGCGCGCGCCTGTCTTTATTGGGTTTCAAGAACAACCGCTATGACTATCTGCTGGGGGCAGCCAGCGAATATCAGGGTTATGGGTATGACGTCCACCTGAGCCTGTCCGCTGCCGTTTCGAAAGCGGCCCTGCAGGCGCTGGGCCAATATCGTGGCCTGGTCCTGATCAGCAATTATCAGACCGGGCGGATCGTCGCCAATGTCAGCCTGCCGTCGTTTGATCCGGCTGACCCGGATCCGGCCGCCTGGACGAAGGCAGCTGACGGGGCTTTTTTCGACGCGATGACCCAGGGATCCCTGCCGGTCGGCAGTGTGCAGAAGATCGCGACCCTGATTGCGGCGCTGCGCACACCCGGCTATGATGTGCAAGAACAAACCTTTACCTGCACAGGTCTCTATCAGCGATCTGACGGCAAGGTCCATTGCACCGGTATCCACGGCCAGCAAGACATCCATCAAGCCTTTGCCAATTCCTGCAACTCGGCCTTTGCCGAGATGACCTATGCCATCGGCCGGACCCGTTTGCTGGCGACGATGAATGACCTGGGCTTCAACGGTCATCTGCAGCTGTCCTATCTGGGTCGGCCGGTGGAAGCCAGCAGTGTGTTCAAGATTTCACCGGACCTGATGCTCGGCCTGTACGGGGCTGGAGCGGCCAATTCGACGATGAATCCCCTGCATCTGTCGGCTCTGCTGGCGGCGATCGCCAATGACGGCGGGACGATTTGTCAGCCCGGCCTGATCGACTACATCGAGCCCAAGGTCGGCGAGCAGAACGCCTTCTGGCGGCTGGTCAACAACCCGCGCTCCCGGCGGATTTATCTGCCGCCCGAGCCCGTCACGCTGTCCAGGCCGCTCGTGAGCCAGAAGGAGGCGGCAACCCTGCGCGAGATCATGGGCGGTACAGTCGAGGGAACGGCCCGTGAGCTGCAGCACTTGCCGGGTCTGACGATCCGCTGCAAGACCGGCACAGCCGAGAATACCAACAGCATCTCGGACAGTGTCCTGGCTGGCTTTTTCGATGAAATCCCGTATTCGTTTGTCATCCTGGTGAAAAACGCCGCTGGTTCGGAACATTCGGCGGTCAAGGTTGCCAATGCGGTTTTTCCGGCGCTGGCGGATTTTGCGCGGGCACAGGCGGAAGTGAAAGACTGAAGCGCAACATTCTCTTACGGTCGAATTGTTTGAAACCGCTGATAACGGCTGCCTGGTTTTTCGGGCATGCTCAAGCCGAGCAAACCCTGGGTGACCAGCGGTGTCACATATTTGCTGATGGCATAGGCGACCGATTGCATGTTGAGGAACGCGGCAATTTCCTGACGCGAACGGGGTGTCTCGCAAAAAACAAGCAGGCTGGCCTGGTCATGGCGATCTTGCTTGTGCTGATCCTGAAGGCCCGGTTGATCGGGGTGATCCTGCCTGGGCTGCTGATCCTGATGGCCCTGGCTGCCTGTTCGTTCTCCGGTATGACTGGTACGGTCCGCAGGAGTGATTGCTCGGGTATTGTATAGAAAAACCGTGAACTGGCCGCGTTCATCGCGAAATTGCGGGACAGGCAGCCCAGCATTCTTCATTTCCCGGTAAATCGTCGGGATACCGGCATAGCGGTTTTCGGTCAGGTCCAGGATCTCCAGGGCGTTAGCCAGAACTGGGTTGCGGGTATTCGGTTGCACTTTTCCAAGCTGCTCGATCCGGATGCGCCCGAATAACCCACCGGGGTTGACAATTTCCAGCCGGTCCTGATAGAAGACGATCTGGATCGGCATCCCTTCCGTGTGCACACTGTAATCGCGATGGACCAGTGCATTGAGGATAGATTCGCGCACGGCTTTCAGGGGGTATTCCGGGCGATCATGGCGCCGGCCCGTTTCAGGATCGATAATTGTCGCTACTTTCATGTTTTTGAGCACAAAATTCAAGGCGCCCTCGAGTTGCTGCGCAATGGGGCCATCAATCCGTCGGCTGTCGAGAAAGCGCTCTCCGTACTGATCTTCGGCACCCCTCTCAGTGCCTGGTACCACAGTCGCAATGATATCCAGCTGTGGGAAAAAGGCCTGAGGGAAAAAGCCAAATAACAGCAGGGCGGCCAGCGTGATCTGATTCTGCCGCATCATGCTCATCAGGTTCAGAATCTGTTCAGGTGCGAGCTGAGCGAGATTTTGTTTGTTTACTTTGAGTTTTGCGATATAGAGATCAAGCAGATTCTGATCAAGGTCCTGATGTGAAGCCCGTTCTATCACCCGGATGTCGTCTTCATATTTCTTACGGAAAACATCAAAGCTGTAGATCTCATAATCGGTCATCTGCTCATCGGCATCGCCAACCCGGATATAGGACCCCCTGGCTATTCCTTTTCCTTTGTAAAAGCAGGGGCGACTGGCCAGATCCAGCCCCGGGATTTCTGCAGCAACAAATGTCAAATCATTCTCCATATAGATTGTAAAGAGCGGACGAACGGGGGGCTCCATTTGTTTACATTGCTCACCAACTTTTTTCTGTAAGTCCTGGGCATCGTAGACCCCAACCTTCTTGAATCCTTGGGACCCGTCCAGACCAAAAATGATGATGCCGCCATCATCCTGATTGGAAAAACTGGAAAGGGTGTCATACAGCTTGCGTGGACATTCAACATGAGCGGACTTTACTTCAATGGTTACCGTCTCAGACTGAATTTTTTGTATATATTCGATTAATTCCTGTAAATCAGATGATAACACTGTTCATGACCCCCTTTTTCTTTTTATTTATTTTATAATTTTTATAAAATATTTTCAACTATTATTATTTTTTTAAAATTACTTTCATTATTCGAAATCTAACACCTGTAATTTGATAATTCAATCAATAAATTTTTATATATTATACATTTAAAATTATTTTATCAAATATCCGGCCAACATTTTATCAAATTGACATAGCAAAAAGCTCAGCGGCGACTCTCATCGGCAGCTGAGCTTTGATTGTTAAAATATGACCGCTTACTCGATCCCGGCGTGGTGTTCCTGTTGTCCAGGCTGCGATCTCTTGCTTACTCGATCCCGGCGTGGTATTCCTGCAGCGACTTGACAAGCTGCGGCGCGGTCCGGGCCGCCTGGCAGGCGGCGATGCCCTTGACGCTGGCGATCGCGGCGGCCATGGTCGTGATGTACGGCACCTTGTACTTGATCGACGTCTTGCGGATATAGGAGTCGTCGAACTGGCTCTGCTTGCCGGCCGGGGTATTGATCACGAGCTGGATTTCCTTGCTGGCGATACCGTCACTGATATTGGGCCGGCCTTCATGCAGTTTGTGGACGGGGGTGGCCGCGATACCATTGGCCTGCAGGAAAGCCTGCGTGCCGGCTGTCGCCTTGATCGCAAAGCCCAGGCGGATGAATTCGCGCGCGACCTCGAGGGCAGCCGGCTTGTCCGCGTCATTGACGCTGAGCAGCACGGTGCCGGCCAGGGGCAGCGGCGACTGGGTGGCTTCCTGCGACTTGTAGAAAGCGAGGCCGAAGGAGTCGGCCAGGCCGAGCACCTCGCCGGTCGAACGCATTTCCGGGCCGAGCAGCGGATCAACTTCCTGGAACATGTTGAACGGGAAGACTGCTTCCTTGACGCCATAGTGGTGGAAAGTCTGGTGGTGCAGGCTGCCAATGGGTGAGATCTGGCCATTCTGGGTGGTCATGATCGCCTCGGTGGCAATCCGGGCCATTGAAACGTTGCAAACCTTGGAAACCAGCGGCACGGTCCGCGAGGCGCGCGGGTTAGCCTCGAGTACGTAGACCTTGTCATCGGCGATCGCGTACTGCATGTTCATCAGGCCGATGACGTTCATGGCCCGGGCAATGCGCTGGGTGTAGTCGACAATCGTGGCCATCTGGTCGGCCGGAATGCTGATCGGCGGGATGACACAAGCGGAGTCACCGGAATGGATGCCGGCCAGCTCAATGTGTTCCATGACGGTGGGCACGAAGATCGAGACACCGTCAGCGATGGCGTCGGCTTCGGCTTCGACGGCATTGCTCAGGAAGCGGTCGATCAGGATCGGCCGGTCCGGGGTCACGCCGACGGCCGCGGCCATGTAACGGCGCAGCATGGTTTCATCGAAGACCACTTCCATGCCCCGGCCGCCCAGGACGTACGAAGGACGGACCATCAGCGGGTAGCCGATGCGGTCAGCAATGACCAGCGCGTCATCGATGTTGACCGCCATGCCGGATTCCGGCATCGGGATAACCAGCTCATCCATCATCTGGCGGAAGCGGTCGCGATCCTCGGCCAGGTCAATGGTTTCGGGAGTAGTGCCGAGGATATTGACGCCATGGCGGGCCAGCTCGCCGGCGATATTCAGCGGCGTCTGGCCGCCGAACTGGGCGATGACGCCCAGCGGCTGCTCGTGATCGTAGATGCTCAGGACATCTTCGACTGTCAGGGGCTCGAAGTAAAGCTTGTCGGAGGTATCATAGTCGGTCGAGACGGTCTCGGGATTGCAGTTGACGATGACAGTCTCATAGCCGAGGTCGCGCAGGGCGAAGGCGGCGTGCACGCAGCAGTAGTCAAATTCAATGCCCTGGCCGATGCGGTTCGGGCCGCCGCCAAGGATCATGACCTTCGGCCGCTGGCCAGCCTGGCCCGCTTCGCCGCGGTCGACGGTATACCGGCCGGCAGCGTGAGCCTTGGCACGGGCCGCCGCTGCAACCTGATTCATGCGGGCTTGCACATCAAGGCCGGGGATCGGTGCGGCTGGCGTGTTGTAAGTCGAGAAATAGTAGGCCGCATTCTCGACGCCGCTGACCGGTACGGCTTCCCACTGTTCGGCCAGGCCCAGGGCCAGGCGCTGTTCGCGAATGGCAGCCTCCGGACAGGCCAGCAGCTGCGCCAGGTAGCGGTCGGCAAAGCCGTTGCGCTTGGCCTCAACCAGCAGGTCATCAGGCAGGCGGCAGTTTTTATAGGCCAGGATCGCTTCTTCCTGTTCAACGAGCTCCTGCATCTGCCTGACAAACCAGGCCTTGATGTAGGTCTGGGCCACCAGCTGCTCGACGGTCGCGCCCTTGCGCAGGGCTTCGTACATGATGAACTGCCGTTCGCTGGTCGGATTGGCCAGCAGGGCCAGCAATTCATCGAGGGTGAGGCTGTTGAAATCCTTGGCAAAGCCGAGGCCGTAGCGGCCGATTTCCAGGGAGCGGATCGCCTTCTGCATGGCTTCCTTGTAATTCTTGCCGATACTCATGACTTCGCCGACCGCCCGCATCTGGGTGCCGAGGCTGTCGATCGAGCCGGGGAATTTCTCAAAGGCCCAGCGGGCAAACTTGATGACGACATAATCACCGGAGGGGGTATAGCGCTCCAGTGATCCATCGCGCCAGTAGGGCAGCTCATCGAGCGTCAGGCCGGCGGCCAGCATGGCTGAGACAAGGGCGATCGGGAAGCCGGTAGCCTTGGAGGCCAGCGCCGAGGAGCGCGAGGTGCGTGGATTGATCTCGATGATCACGACCCGGCCGGTCTTCGGATCGTGGGCGAACTGGACGTTGGTGCCGCCAATGACGCCGATCGCCTCAACGATCGAGTAGGCATAGCGCTGCAGGCGCTGCTGGAGCTCCTGGCTAATTGTCAGCATCGGCGCCGCGCAGAAGGAGTCGCCGGTATGGACGCCCATGGCGTCGATGTTTTCGATGAAACAGACCGTCAGCAGCTGGTTCTTGGCGTCGCGGACGACCTCGAGCTCGAGCTCTTCCCAGCCCAGGACCGATTCCTCAACCAGGATCTGGCCGACCAGGCTGGCCGTGATGCCACGGTTGGCAACGATACGCAGTTCTTCCTCGTTATAGACCAGGCCACCGCCGGTACCACCCATGGTATAGGCCGGGCGGATGACGACCGGATAACCGAGATTGCGGGCAATCAGCGCGGCTTCCTCGATGGTATAAGCCGGCTCGCTGCGCGGCATTTCGATGCCCAGCTTGCCCATGGTTTCTTTAAAGGCAATGCGGTCCTCGCCTCTTTCGATGGCGTCGATCTGCACACCGATCACCTGTACGCCATACTGCTCGAGGATACCGTTTTTCGCCAGCTCCGAACACAGGTTCAGCGCCGACTGGCCGCCCAGGTTGGGCAGTACGGCATCGGGGCGCTCCTTGGCGATGATCTCGGTCAGGCGGGCGATATTCAGCGGCTCGATATAGGTCTGGTCGGCAATGCCCGGATCGGTCATGATCGTCGCCGGATTCGAGTTGACCAGGACGATTTCATAGCCCAGCTGGCGCAGGGCCTTGCAGGCCTGGGTGCCGGAATAGTCAAATTCGCAAGCCTGGCCAATCACGATCGGACCAGAACCAATAATCAGGATCTTGTGCACATCGGTACGTTTCGGCATAGTGGCTCCTCCATTGAAGCTTGATTATTTTATTGCGTATGAATGCGTATTAATATGAATGCGTATTAAGTTGGATAGGAAATATCAAAGCGCTATCCGCACAGTGGATGATCCGGTTTGATTTAGCTGCGCTTGCCGGACTGCCTGGCAGCCAGGGCGCAAGTGACCGTGGAAACTGTCTTTCAGCATTATAACAGATATTTTTGCAAGTCCAATAGCGTTGATTGGCAAAAATGACCTGTCTATGGTGCGAAAGATTGCCTTTCACCAGCAAAACAGGCAAAAAGCCGAATGGCTTCTGTTACCGGAGTCTACGATATGATAGGATTATTCCAGTATCACCAATATGTAATCCTGTCTGGATAAAGATGCTGCACAGCCACCGGGCCGGTCGGATTCGTCGGTAGCGGATCGCTGCTGGCCGGTCACGTGTTTGTGGAGGATGAATGATCTATGATGATTCCGGCCCTGGTTATTTTCCTCGTCACTTACGTGCTAATGATTGCCTTGCCAAAATTCCGGGCCTACATCGCCCTGGCGGCTGCGGTTATTTTTGTCGTCATCGGTATCCTGCCCCTGCGGCTGGTACTGCCGACGATTGACTGGAATGTCATCCTGATGATCAGTGGCACCATGGGTATTGTCAACCTGTTTATTGAATCCCGGATGCCATCGCGGCTGGCCGACCTGATTATCCGCAAGGTTCCCGACATCAAATGGACCATTATCGCCCTTTCGGTTTTTGCCGGGGTCATCTCTGCCTTTGTCGATAATGTGGCCACGGTCCTGATGGTGGCGCCAGTCGCTGTCACCATCGCCCGCAAGCTCAATATTTCACCGGTTCCCAGTGTAATTGCCATTGCAGTCGCATCGAATCTGGAGGGGGCCGCGACGCTGGTCGGCGACACAACATCGATCCTGCTGGGTGGATATGCCGGTATGGACTTCCTCGACTTTTTCTGGATGAAAGGCAGACCCGGGATGTTCTGGATTGTCCAGCTTGGCCTGGTGGCGGCGACCCTGGTCCTGCTGATTGTATTCAGGCAGCTCAAGGAGCGGGTCGATAGCGAGACCATGACCAGTGTCGAGGATTATTTCCCCAGCTACCTTTTACTCGGGACAATTGTCCTGCTGATCATGGCTTCATTCATCCCGGACAAGCCAGCCATTACCAACGGCCTGATCTGCATTATATTGATGATCGCCGGCAATATCTACGAGATCATCCGCCAGCACCGGTCCACGGTCCTGACCCGGACCCTGATGGAAATGGATTATTTCACGCTGCTGCTGCTGGCGTCCCTGTTTGTCGTCATCGGTGGCATCCGCGAAGCCGGTGTAATCGATGTGATCGCCGAACTCTTTGTCAAAGTCGGCGGCAACTCGGTTTTCCTGATGTATACGCTGCTGCTCTGGGCATCCGTTCTCCTGTCTGCGGTTATTGACAACATTCCCTATGTCGCGACGATGTTGCCGGTTGTTTCCGGCATTGCCGCCAAAATGGGAATCGACCCCAGTATTCTGTATTTTGGCCTGCTGTCCGGGGCTACCCTGGGGGGTAATCTGACGCCGATCGGCGCTTCGGCCAACATCATGGGCATCGGCATCCTGCGCCGCCAGGGTCACGAGGTGAAGAATAGCGAATTCATGAAAATCAGCGTACCCTATACACTGGCGGCAGTCACAACCGGTTATGTCATTCTCTGGCTGATCTGGGGTCCCCGCGGATAGATTGGCCTGATAACACACGAAGCCGGGGTGATCCGCACAAAGCCGCGCTGGCAGTCCGCCGAAGGTTAACCATCAGCCAGAAACGGGCAATCAACTGTCTTGTCCGAACAGGAGGATATTTCCATGGAGAATAAACGCGTGATCATCTGTATCAGCCGTCAATATGGCAGCGGTGGCCGTGTGGCCGGTGAGAAGCTGGCCCAGCGTCTGAATATCCCTTTCTATGACAAGAAACTGATTTACCAGACGGCCGAGGAGCATGGCGTGGCGGCCGCAACCCTGGCCGGAGCTGATGAGAAATTGCCCGGCTGGACTGACCTGGGCTTCCCCATGGGCTTGCGTAATCCTTATAAAGATACGGAAGCGATGTTTTATCTGATCAATGACCGGCTGTTCAACATGCAGGCTGAAACCATCCGCAAGCTTGCGGCGGCCGGTTCGTGTGTGATCGTCGGCCGGGTCGCGTCGGAGATCCTCAAAAATGAAGCTGGCATGTTCTCGGTTTTTATCCATGCCCGCCCGGAAGACCGGATCCGTCGCATCATGACCGTTGCCGCGGTTGATGATCACCAGGCTGGCAAAATGATTAAAAGCAAGGATAGGGACCGGGCCAGATACCACGATACGTATTCTGCCCAGAAATGGGGCCTGTGTGATTCCTATGATCTGGCGGTATCGACGTCCCGATTCGGGATTGACGGCACAGTTGAGATTATCCTGAACATGCTCGGGCACGCTGCAGGTTGTGATTGAATCATGATGGTTTTGCCAACAGGATAATCGGCGAGGTGTGCCGCATAATCATCTCGTATAATCGCCTCATATCCCACCTATGACACCTTGCAGTTTTGCCCGTTTTTTAAGCAATGTGGGTCAAATGACATTCAGCAAAGCAAAATGCCGGCTGACGCCGGCATTTTGCTGTTCATTCGCTGTTCATTCGCTGTTCATTCGCTGTTCTGTTCTGTTCTGTTTTGCTTTTGCTCGTGCGTTCAGGTCAGCCGCTCAACCGGGACTCCCCGGTCGACCCTTGTAACAGGACCGGCAACAGCCAGGGGCTGTCCATCGTCTGACAGACAGGAGCCAGCTGTTCAATCCATGCCGGGCATGATCAGGTCCTGGGGCATGCGGCCGGCCGGGATCATCGGATAGACGTTTTCGCCGGCGTTGACAATGACGTGAACCAGGTACGGCCCCGTAGCCGCCTTGGCCCTGGCGATCTGTTCCAGCAGGCTGGCCGGATCGGTCGCCATGCCGCCATCGACCTGGTAGGCCTCGGCAATCTTGATAAAGTCCGGATTGCCCTCAAGGCCGGAGTGCGAGTAGTGCTTGTGGAAGAAGAGCTCCTGCCACTGCCGCACCATGCCCAGGCCTCCATTGTCCATGATGAAAACCTTGACCGGCAGGCCGAGATTGGACAGCACGCCCAGCTCCTGCAGGGTCATCTGGAAGCCGCCGTCGCCGACAAAACACAGGGTCGGCCGGCTCGAATCATAGAACGAGGTGCCGATAGCGGCGGGCAGGCCGAATCCCATGGTGCCCAGGCCGCCGGAGGTGATCCAGCTGCGCGGCGTCTCCATCGGGAAATGCTGCGAAACGAACATCTGGTGCTGGCCGACATCGGTCACGACGATCGGATTGGTGCCCTTGAACGCATCGGCGATAGCCCGGACCACATACTGCGGCGGCAGCGGGGTCGCCGGTTCATACATCAGCTGCTTGAGCTCCTCGTAGCGCGCTTTCTTGAGCAACAGGCTGTCAAGCCAGGCTTTCCACTGCTCGGCATTCTGGCGGCAGGCGTAGTCAGCCGGCTGATTGCGGATCATGGTTTCAAAAAAGTCGGCCGCGTCATCTTCAACCGCCAGGTCGACCCTGACGTTCTTGCCGATTTCCGACGAGTCCACATCAACATGGATCACGACGCGTTCGTGGCCTTCATTATACAGAACCGGGTCGCCGATGATCCGGTCGCTGAAGCGGGTGCCGACAGCCAGCAGCAGGTCACAGGTCCCGAGCGCCGTGTTGGCCTGCGGGGTACCATGCATACCAAGATTGCCCAGGTAGTAGGGGTGATTATCGAGGATCGCGCCTTTGCCCATCAGGGTCGTGGCGACCGGGATGCCCAGGCACTCGACGAAGTGTTTCAGGTCATCGGTGCCGCCTCTGGCAATGACACAGCCACCACCGGCCAGCAGCAGCGGCCGCTTGCTCCTGGCCAAAGCGGCATAAACCTTGTCTACCAGGGCGCCGGTCTTGACCTTCGCCGGACGATGGCGCACGTAGGCGTTGGTGCTGCGGCCTTCCTGCGGCTTGATTTCCAGGGCCAGGATATCCTTGGGAATATTGACGAGCACGGGGCCGGGCCGGCCATCGGTCGTCAGCTGCCAGGCTTCCTCGAGAATGGGCAGCAGCTCGTCCGGATTCATGACCAGGTAATTGTACTTGGTGATCGGCAAGGTAATACCGGTGATATCGGCTTCCTGAAAGGCGTCTGTGCCGGTCGCCTTGCGGGCTACGGCCCCGGTGATGGCCAGGATCGGCACGGAGTCGAGCATCGCGTCGGCCAGGCCGGTGACCAGGTTGGTCGCGCCGGGTCCGGAGGTGGCAATCACGACGCCGGGGATGCCGGAAACCTTGGCAAAGCCCTCGGCGGCATGGATGGCGCCTTGTTCATGGCGGGTCAGGATATGGGGAAAATTCGCTTTATAAATGGCCTCATACAGGACCAGCACCGGGCCGCCCGGATAGCCAAAAGTATGATGAACGCCCTTGTCAAGCAAGAACTTGACGATCACATCTGCTCCATTCATTTGTCCAGATCCTCCTTTTAAAGTTTGCAGATCGGCATCATGCGGGCGCCTTCACTGCTGGGGGCAACCTGCTGCTGATAGCGCTGCAGGGCGCCGCTCAGGCCGCGGTCCGGCCGGGGTGCCGGCTGGCGGCGGGCCAGTTCGCTCTCGGCAACGAGCAGCTCGATCTTGCGGGCCGGAATGTCAATACGGACGCGATCGCCTTCCTGGACGTAACCGATCAGGCCGCCGGTTGCCGCCTCGGGGCAAACATGGCCGACCGAGGCCCCGCGCGTGGCGCCGGAGAAGCGGCCATCGGTAATCAGGGCTACGCTCTTGTCCAGGCCCATGCCGGCCAGGGCACTGGTGGGGGTCAGCATTTCGCGCATGCCCGGGCCGCCCTGCGGTCCCTCAAAGCGGATGACCACCACATCGCCAGGCCGGATCTGATTGCCAAAGATGGCTGCCGTGACGGCCTCTTCGCTCTCGAAAACACGGGCCGGTCCTTCGTGGATCATCATTTCCGGCAGGACTGCGCCCTTCTTGACAACACAGCCGTTCTGCGCCAGGTTGCCGGTCAGGATGGCCAGGCCGCCGTCGCGGGCATAGGGATCGGTAAACGGCCGGATGACCAGGCCATCGGCGCCTTTGCTTTTAGCCAGGCGATCCTTGAGGCGACCGGTCACGGTCATGGCGTCTTCAAGCAGGTCATGCCTGGCCAGTTCGGCCATCACGGCCCGGATGCCGCCGCGTTCATTCAGGTCAGAAATAAAGTGACGGCCCGCCGGATTGAGCTTGCACAGTTGCGGCGTGGTGTCACTGATGGCGCTGATCTCCTGCAGGCTCAGTTCATAGCCGGCCTCGCGGGCAATTGCCAGCATGTGCAGGACGGAGTTGGTCGAGCCGCCGAGGGCCATGTCGACGCGCAGCGCGTTACGGATGGATCCCGGGGTCATGATGTCCCGGGCCGTCAGGCCTTCGGCCAGCACTTCCATGATCCGCTCGCCGGTCATGCGGGCCAGACGCTTGCGGTCGGCATAAACCGCCGGGATCGTGCCGCTGCCGGGCAAGGCCATGCCCATGGCTTCGGTCAGGCAGGCCATCGTATTGGCGGTGTACATGCCGGAACAGCTGCCGCAGGTCGGACAGCAGGCCAGCTCCATGGCGGTCAGCTCGTCGTCGCTGATCTTACCGGCTGCATGGGCGCCGACCGCTTCAAACAGATTGGACAGGCCCAGCGGCTCATCGTTGAGTTTACCCGGAAGCATCGGCCCGCCGGTAATAAAAATGCTGGGGATGTCGAGACGGGCCGCCGCCATCAGCATGCCGGGCACGACCTTGTCGCAGCTCGGGATAAAGACCACGGCATCAAAGGCATGGGCCATCATCATGATCTCGCAGCTGTCTGCGATGACATCGCGGCTGATCAGGGAATACTTCATGCCGACATGATTCATGGCCAGGCCGTCACAGACGGCGATGGCCGGGAATTCGAACGGTACGCCGCCAGCCGAGCGGATGCCTTCCTTGACCGCGTCGGTCAGGGTCCGCAGGTGGACATGGCCGGGTACGACTTCATTAAAGGAGTTGACAACGCCGATAAACGGGCGCTTCATTTCTGATTCGGTCAGGCCAAGCGCGTAAAGGAGCGAGCGATGAGACGCGCGGCCCGCTGAGGCTTTGATTGAATCACTGCGCATGGGGATTCACCTTCCT
>CAYVHB010000044.1:0-16664 GCA_964450865.1 uncultured Oscillospiraceae bacterium
AGCTCGTGGCTCATTTTTTATTTCTCAATTTACACCAATTATACAGGCTCTATCCAAGTCTGACAGACAGGTACTTCAGAATGACGCAAAAGGAATATCAGACGAGTTTAGGGTTGGCGCGCATAGTGTTGGCATTCCTTATTATCGTGAGCGTACTCTCCCTGACTTTATCAGCCCTTGGCATTTACGATACGCAAGTTGGACCGGTTCAGGATTCGTCCATACCGGGCAACCAGATAGAAGCCGGTGAGACCCGTCCAACCCGGCCGGCCAATGCGGAATCATCAGTTCAGGCTGTCCAGGCTGGTGGTCTGCAGGATCTGCTGATAACCCGGGATTCGCCGTCCGTGGCTCAGGGGAATGGCTTGCGCAGCTGGCCCGGCAAATCATCAATTGAAAATATTTACGATGATCCGACTGATGGCCTGGCTGGACGGGTAAAAGGCAGCCAGGCCCTGGCCGGCATAACGGTTATCATTGATCCGGGTCACGGCGGCCAGGACAGCGGTTCCATCTATCCGGCTGAAGCGCAGGATCCATACCTGATGGAAAAAACCATTACCATGGATGTCGCTTTGCAGATGGAAGCGCAATTGCGTGCCCTGGGCGCAACGGTGATCCTGACCCGGTTGGGCGATGAATGGCGCTCGGTGTATTATCGGATTGCCCTGGCCAGTCAATATACCCTGGATCAGTTTATCGCCGGTCTGCCAGGACGGGGCCGCAACGCCAGTGCAGTGAGTCATCTGCCGCCGCTTCTCCGGCAGGTCATGGTTATCAACAACGATACAGCCAGCAGTGGCGGCCGAGGTTTATTCAACGGGCTGGGTACTTCCGGGGACCAGCGCCTGCTCATGGATATCTCGTACCAGTTTCCCCAGATCCTGTTTATTTCGCTGCATTGCAATTCCCTCAGCCAGGATGAAACTGTCAGTGGCACGCAAGTCTATTATCAGAGCAGCGGCCAGGCCTATGTGACATTGAGCCAAATGGCCCAGGACCAGGATCCCATGGCAAATGCCCCGGTTTACAGCTTGTATCGGGATGGGCAACGCCAGCGTCTGGCCAGCATCATCCAGTCGGCAATTGTCAGCCAGATTCCAGACCTGCAGTATGCGGGCGACGCTGTACAGGATGGTGATTATGCCATCCTGCGAGAGCTCAATCTGACCAGCGTCATGGTCGAGCTTGGCTTTATCAGTAATGCGGCGGATCGCCAGATCCTGACCAGTCCGGCCAATCAGGCCACGTTGGCTGAAGGTATCGCTTCAGCTGTCTATCGCTTCTTCTGCGAAAAATAAGCGCGCGGCCTAACCGGGCAGGTGTTTAATTGCCACCTGGCCGTTGATTTGTTTCTAGCGGGGGACTATTTTCCCTTTGACGGGTGATTCAGCCTGATAAGCTTATGTTATAATAGGAAATCAATAATTAATAAAGCGAGGGAGCAGCACGATGAAAAAACCACTGATTGCCATTCCCATGGGGGATGCGGCCGGCATCGGGCCGGAAATCGTTGTTAAGGCAGTCGCCCATACAGACGTCCAGGCAGCAGCAGCCTGTCTGGTTATTGGTGACCGGGCGGTACTTGAAGCAGCCCGGGATTTTTGCAAGCTGGACCTCGTTTTTCACTTGGTCAGCCATCCCGGCGAATGCCTCGACCAGCCGGGTGTCCTCAATCTGCTCGACCGGGGCCGGATTGATATCAGCCAGTTGCACCTTGGCGAGGTTTCGGCCATGTGCGGACAGGCTGCCTTTGACTATATTGCCACGGCGATCGACCTGGCCAATCACCGGCTTGTCGATGCCGTGGCCACCACCCCCATCAACAAGGAGTCTCTCAAAGCCGGCCAGGTTCCTTATATCGGGCATACCGAGATTTTTGCCGACCTGACCGGGACGACTGATCCGCTAACCATGTTTGAAGTCCGCGGCATGCGTGTCTTTTTCCTGACCCGCCATGTTTCACTGCGCCAGGCCTGTGACCTGGTGACACGGGCCCGGATCGTCGATTATGTCCAGCGCTGCATACAGGCGCTGCAGCGCCTGGGTGTCGGTGAGGGTACCATGGCAATTGCCGGGCTCAATCCGCATAGCGGTGAACATGGTCTGTTCGGTGATGAGGAGGTCCGCGAGGTTGAACCGGCCGTCCGCGACTTGCAGGCGATGGGCTACGCTGTAGTCGGACCGATTGGCGCTGACTCGGTATTTCACCTGGCATTGCAGGGCCATTTTCACTCGGTTCTGTCGCTCTATCATGATCAGGGCCATATCGCCACCAAGACCCTGGACTTCGAGCGGACGATTGCCATTACCAACGGTCTGCCCTTCCTGCGTACCTCGGTTGATCACGGTACAGCGTTCAATATTGCCGGCCAGGGGATCGCCAGTCCGGTCAGCATGATCGAGGCGATTTTGCTCGCTGCCAAATATGGACCACGCTTCCAGCACTGAATCAGGCCATGGAAGCCAGTAACTGAAAAACAAAAGGATAAGCCGATACATGAGAAATATTTTTCAACGAATTCTGCTGATTGTTGTCCTGCTTGCGCTGATTGTGATTGTAGTGTCCGTATTTCTGGGTCAGCCATCATTCAAGCTGATGAAGAAGGAAGTGACGCTTGAACTGGGTTCCCAGCTGGTGCTGGACCGTCAGACGCTGCTGAAGGCCAGGCCGCAGGTCCTGGAGCAGATCACGATTGACGCCACGGGCGTCAATCTCCAGCAGACCGGCCAATATGCGGTTCCCATTCATTATGAGAACGATCAGGCAACCCTGACTGTCAATATTGTCGATACCACGGCGCCTGTTGCCGACCTGAAGACAAGCGAACCGGTTGCGACCGTTGATGAACCGCTGCTGGCCTCGGATCTGATCACGAAAGTAACGGACTTTGCCGCAGTCGAGATCAGTTTCAGCCCGACGGAATCGCTTCGTGAGCTTGTCTTTTCGACGATTGGCGATCAGGCTGCAACTTTATACGTCACCGACCAGTCCGGAAACCGGCAGTCCTATCCACTGCAGGTCCATGTCAGGAGCAATGATGTGATCGCGCCGGTCCTGCAGGGGGCAGATGACCAGTCGATTGTGCTTGGGACAACATTCAACGCCCGTCAGGCTGTTACGGCGCAGGATGATACGGATGGTGACCTGACAGGCCAGGTCGAGCAGAGCGGGACCGTAAACAGTTTCAAGGCCGGTATCTATCCGTTGACCTATACGGTGACGGATCAGGCCGGGAACACCACCCGCCTGGAGCGGCTGATTACTGTTACCGATCCTTACCAGGCTTTGCGTGCTGCCAACAAGTTCGAAGTCAGCAAGGATCCGGCCGTTTATGCCGTGCTCAACCCGGTCCTGGGCTATCTCGGTGACCGGATCCGCCTGATGGGGATTGTCTACTATGACCTGACGACCGGCCAGGGTTTTTCAATCAATAAAGATGCCCAGTTTCGCTCGGCCAGCACAGCCAAGCTGTTTGTCAACATGGCGCTTTATGACCGGGTTGACCAGGGTAAGGTCAGCCTGGACAAGAAAATCTATTATCAGGCTGGCGATTATGAGGGCGGCACGGGCGTTCTGCAGGGCATGAACCTCAAAGTGCCCTATAGTCTGGGCACGCTGGCCGACTACGCCATGAAATATTCCGATAACATCGCCTTTAACATGATCCGGCGCTACCTCGGCCGGGATTATTGCTTTGATTATTATGAGTCGGTCATCGGCCATGCCACGAACCGCACCATGACGTCCATGGGCGCGGCCGACGGCTATAAACTGATGAAACATCTGTACACGTCCAGGTCGGCCAATTCCCGGCACATGCTGGACATGCTGAAGCAGACGGTTTTCAGTACCATGTTGCCCAAATACCTGCCGGAGGGGATCGTTGCCCATAAAGTCGGGTTTTATGGTAGCGTTTATCACGATGTGGGCATCGTTTATGCCGGTGACCGTCCTTATATCATCGCGATTTATTCCGGTGGAATTGGCCAGCCGCAGGAGACCATCGCCCAGGTCTCGAAACTGATATACGAGAACCGCTGAGCCGTTGCCTGCGGGCGTTGCTGAGCCGCTGGCTGCAGGTATCGCCGGGATCGTGCCAGCGGCCGCGCGAGGCAGATGGGAGGTCTGGTCCATGGATCGTGATTATATTTTTCTGGCAGCGACACGTACCCTGTGCAATGAATGCCAGCAACCAGTTGATGGCAAGATTGTCTACAACCAGGATGGTGTCTTTATCCTCAAGCAATGTCCCGAACACGGCCAGGCCCGCGAACTGCTCGAAGAAGACACCGCGTATCACCTGCAGAAGTACCAGTTTGACAAACCCGGTACGACCAGTTCGACCCAGACGGTTATCCACGATGGCTGTCCGCTGGATTGCGGCCTGTGCCCGGCTCATGACCAGCACACGTGTATCGGGCTGATCGAGGTAACCCACCGCTGTGATCTGGGCTGCACGACCTGTTACGCGGATAGCGGATCCGATAAATCCGGCCAGGACTTGAGCCTGGCGCGCATCGGGCAGATGATGGACTTCTATCTGGCAGCCGAGAATGGCAAGGCCGAGATTTTGCAGATCAGCGGCGGCGAACCGACGCTTCATCCCGAGATTATCGAGATTATCCGCATGGCCCGCAACAAGGGATTTGGCTATGTCATGCTCAATACAAACGGTTTGCGCCTGGCCCGCGACCCGGCTTTTGCCGCGGCCCTGCAAGAATTCCAGGGCAGATTCGAAGTCTATCTGCAATTCGACGCGCTCGATGACAAGGTTTACCGGACGATGCGCGGCAAGTCCTTGCTGGCCCAAAAGCAAGCGGCTATCCGGCAGCTGACAGACCTGAAAATTCCAACCACGCTGGTCTGTACAGTTGCGGCTGGTGTGAATGATCATCTGCTGGGCGAGCTGGTCGCTTTTGGTTTGCAGGAGCCGTGCGTCCGCGGCATCAATTTCCAGCCGCTGGCCCTTTTTGGTCGTCTGCCGGACCAGGCCCGGGACCGGCGAATCACGTTATCCGGCATTCTCGGCCGCATCGAGAAGCAAACCTCACGCCTGATCCGGCAAAGCGACTTCATGCCCTTGCCCTGTAATGTTGAACGTGTCGCCATTACCTACCTGATGCGGCAGGATAACGGCTATGTGCCAATCACGCGCGATAAGGACATGCGCGAATACCGGCACGTTTTCAATAACACCTTCATGTTTACAGTTGAGAATACCCTGAGCAGCCTGCAGGACCAGAATCCGGGTTTTGGCGTCTGCAACTGCTGTGATCTGGCCCGTGACCTGAAAAAATTCATTCCGCTGAATTTCCTTTTCAAATCCCGCGAAGAAAAAATCCGGTTTGTCGATGAAAATACCTTCCGGATCAGTGTCAATGCTTTTGTAGACTTGTATAATTATGATCAGAAGGCCATGCAGAAAGAGTGCGTGCATATCATCACGCCCGGACTCAAGCGCATTCCTTTCTCGGCCTATAACCTGGTCCATCGCAGTCGGGATGATCACTGGTATAACGGAGCGGGACAAGGCTGACCACAGAAAAAGGAGGCTATCGGATGACCGTCAGCTACGAATGGATTGTCCAGAGTCTGGTTCAGCTCAGTGTCCTGGCCATTGTGGTTGCGGTCATCGTTGATTTCCTGCTTTACCAGCGGCGGCCCAATATCAAGCGCAAGCGGCCAGCCTTTGTGCGCACCAGCACCATGTTTCTATTCTTTTTGCTGTATTATCTCATGCTCCGCCTACGCTGGGGTGTCTGGCTGGACTTTTCCCCAGCCCTGTCATATGGCCTCGACCTGGCTGGACTGGCCATGCTGCTGGGTGGTGCGGCCTTTAATATTTACGGACGGCTTTACCTGAACATGAACTGGGGCGACAACATCAGGATTTACACGGATCACAAACTGGTCACTACCGGTCCCTATCGCCTGGTCCGGCATCCCCTGTATGCATCCCTGATCTGGATGTTTGCCGGCGGTTCGCTGGTTTATCGCAATTATCTGGCTTTGCTGCTGGATCTGCTGGTTTTTGTACCCATGATGACCTGGCGGGCCCGACAGGAAGAAGCCATGCTGCAAAAAGAGTTTCCGGACTACGCGGCATATTGCCACCGGACGGGCATGTTTTTACCGCGATTCAACCGGCGCTGATGGTTTGCCGCGGATGCCGCTGGCTGATGAGCAGGAGATGTGATGCGGATGTGCCGCGGATACGCTGTTGCCGCGCCGCCGCTGAAATGGCTGCGCTGCCGTCCTGGGCGGGCGGCGGCATGAATGAGAGAGGGGTTGATATCTTGGCTACTTTCACGCCGGTGACAATCACCACCGGCAGCTTTGCGTTCTGCCGTTATACCGTTGCGGTGCTGGTCTGGCTGAGCCTGGTTCTGCAAAACCGGCTTTTGCTGATCCTGGTTTGGGCCATCATGGTCCTGTCCTGGTTGTTGCGGGTCGGCCGGGCCCCGCTGATCGTGCTGTATCGTCAGACGATCGACCGGATCTGGCCCTCTTCACCGGTGGTTGTTGATGAGAAGGGGATCCGTTTTGCCCATGCTGTTGGTGCCGCGTTCAGTACCCTATGCCTGGTCGTACTTTATCTGGGTTCGCCTCTGGCTGGCTGGATCCTGACGGCTGTGCTGGCGATTCTCAAGACATCGGCCGCACTGGGATTCTGCTCAGCGCTCAAGTTGTATACCTGCATGCAGGGTGGTAATTGCTGTCGCGTCGGCAAACTGGCCCGCAGGTTGCGACCGTGATTGATGAACATGTCCAGGCTGGTCCTGCCGGGATCTTGCCGATGATAGGCGGCCTGCCAGCCTACTCGCTGCTGGTTGGCCTGGGACTGCTGGCCGGGATCGGCTATATCATCTGGCAAAACCGGACCGGGAAGCCCGGGCCGCAGCATCAGAGTCCGGCGCTGACCATTGTCAGTGCCGCCCTGGTCTTTGGCCTGCTGGGGGCCAAGCTACCGACGTTGCTGACGCGGCCAACCTTGCGCGAATTGCTGATCAACAAGTCGATTGTCGGCGGTTTGCTGGGGGGGATGATCGGTGTATACCTGGTTAAGCGGATCTGGCACATCCAGGCCCGCATGGGCAACGTGATAGCCCCGGCCGCCGCCCTGGGTATTGCCATCGGCCGGCTTGGCTGCTTCTGCAATGGCTGCTGTGCCGGTATTGCCTGGACTTGGGGCTTTGACTTTGGCGATGGGATCATTCGTCTGCCGACCCAGCTTTTTGAGTCGGCCTTTCATCTGGGAGCCTTCGCAGCGCTGCATTTATTGCGCCGTCGAGTCAGCCAGCCTGGCATCCTGTTCAAGGCTTACGTCCTGGTTTATTTTGCTTTCCGCTTCCTGCTCGAGTTCATCCGGGTCAATCCAGTCATCTGGCTGGGCTTGACCATGTACCAGCTGCTCAGCCTCGGCGGCATCGCCTGGATGAGCCTGCTCCTGCTCCGGTCCCGTCGCAAGCTCCGAACGGTCAGCCCTGCCACATCATCCTGATTCACAAAATGCCGGTTCGCATCACCCTGACTGATCATGAATCGAAGGAGGAACACAAACATGGCTCACAAGCGATCCCACATTGTACTGGCTATCCTCGCTCCCGTCCTGGGCCTTCTGCTCAGCGCCCTGGCTGCTTCCCTGATGACCCCACAGGAGCCCCGGACCTTTGTATTTTTCCTGAGCATGTCCCTGGTTATGCTTTTCCCCTGGATTGTTCTGGGCATAATCGGCCTGGTGCTCTTTTTCAAGAAAAGCCTGCGGGCTTGCCTGATTTTCAATGGCGCTTCGCTGGCTGCCCTTCTCTTGATCATGGGTGGCTGTTTCAGTGCTTTTCGCGGCTGACAGCAAGCCTTTTGACGGTATGCCTTCAGATGCGACAGCCGTTGCGGGCCTTTCATGTAATCGATTGAACAGATAGTAAGCCTGCAGACAGCAAGTCTTTTGACAGCAAACTTTAGAGGTATATACATGGGCACGACCCCCGAACCAGCCACCGGCCCGACCCCCGGACCGGCGGCTGATCTGATCCCTGAACCCGTTACTGATCCAGCCGCCGATCCGGTCCCTGAGCCTTTCCCGGGACCTCTCCCGGAACCATCACTGGTCCCGACTGATCAGCAGCAAATTGCGAAGTTGCGCAACCAGGTGAAATTCCTGACCCGGCTGCTCGAAGCCATTCCTGATTCGATCTGTTATGAGGCGCCGGATGGTATGCTCCTGGGCTGTAATCAGGCGCACACACCGGATGGACCGCCCTGGCCCGAGACCTTGAAAGCGCCGATCGCTGATGACGATGGTGCCCTGCTGGGCTGGCTGCGCCTGAGCCGGGACATGTCTGCCCAGGCCCGGATTGAAGAGCAGCTGCGGACTAGCATCGAAAATTTCGAAGTCTTTTTCGCCACGATGGATGATATGATTTTTATCACCAATGAAGCAGGCCAGGTCATCTCAACCAATCGGGCCGTGACGGAAAAACTTGGTTTTTCGCCTGCCGAAATGGTGTCAATGCATATCCTTGATTTCAATCCGCCCGGGCAGCGGGCCGAAGCCGAGCAGATCTTTGCCGAAATGTTTGCCGGTAAACGCTCGACTTGCCCGCTGCCACTTGTCCGCAAGGAAGGTACCCTGTTGCCGGCAGAAACCCGGGTCTGGTTCGGTTCATGGAATAACCAGCGTTGTATGTTCGGCGTTGCCAAGGACTTGTCAAAGGAACAGGAATCGTTACAGAAATTCAACAAGATCTTCGACCTGAATCCGGCGCTGATGGCTATCAGCACGATGTCCGACCGCACATTTATTGAGGTCAACCGCACCTTCATTACGACGCTCGGGTATCATAGGGATGAGGTGATCGGGCGTACTGCCCGTGAACTGGATCTGTTTGTTGATCAGGCGACCCATGATAAGATCACCCGGCAGCTGATTATTCATGGTTCGATCAGCAACCAGGAACTGCTGGTCCGCAAGAAAGACGGCACCATTCTCAATGGCCTGTTTTCTGGTGAAATCATTGAGAGCCAGGGCCAGCGTTTTCTGCTGACAGTCATGGCTGATGTGACATCCAGCATTCAGGCCCAGCTGTCGTTGCGCCATCAGTCCGAACTGCAGCAGATCCTGATGAAAATCTCGACCGAATACATCAACTTGCCGCTCGAGATAGCTGGCCAGGCCATCAACCAGTCCTTGCATGATATTGGTGAATTTGTCCAGGCTGACCGGGCTTATATTTTCGATTATGATTTCGCCGGTCATACGTGTTCCAACAGCTATGAATGGTGCCGGGAAGGCATTTCGCCGCAAATTGCCAACCTGCAGCAGGTGCCGCTGGCTGCTTTGCAGAACTGGGTCTCGACACACCGCCAGGGTAAGATGATGCTGATCCCCGATGTCCTGGCGTTGCCGGAAAAGGATGGCATCCGCCAGGTGCTGGAGCCTCAGGGCGTCAGAAGCCTGATTACCCTGCCCATGATGGATGAAGCTGAGTGCATCGGCTTTGTCGGCTTCGATTCGGTAACGATGTTGAAAGCCTATACCGAGACGGAAATCACCCTGCTGGCCATTTATTCCAAAATGCTGGTCAATCTGCGGATTCGTGAGGAACAGGAGAACCGGCTGAAACTGGCCAAAGTCGCGGCCGAGGAAGCCAGCCAGGCGAAAAGCCGGTTCCTGGCAACCATGAGCCATGAAATCCGCACCCCGATGAACGGGATGCTGGGTTTCCTCCAATTGCTGGAGCACCACGAGACTGATCCTCAGCATCTGATATATATCACCAAGATCCGCGACAGTGCCCAGACTTTGCTGACCATTGTCAATGATGTGCTTGACGTGTCAAGAATCGAGGCGGGCAAGCTCGCGCTGGAGCATATCCCCTTTGATCTGCCGGCCGTGGTTACGACAACCTGTCAGAGTTTTTTAATCCGGGCTGAGGAGAAGGGGATTGCCTTCGAACTGGCGATAGCCCCGGACGTGCCCCACCTGGTTACCGGCGACCCGGTTCGCTTGCGCCAGATCCTGATCAACCTGATCAGTAACGCAGTCAAATTTACCAATAGCGGTGCCGTCTATTGCCACGTAGTTATCCGGGAGGGGGAAACAGGGCCCTGCCATGTGCTTTTTAAAATCCGCGACACAGGTATTGGCATGTCGGCAGAGACTGTCAGCCGTCTTTTTCAACCATTCATGCAGGCTGACAGTTCATTGACGCGAAAATACGGCGGTTCTGGTCTGGGGCTTTCCATTACGCATCATCTGATAACGATGCTGGGTGGCCAGATTGCTGTTGAGAGCCAGCCTGGCCAAGGTAGCCAGTTTATTGTCGAGTTGCCTTTTGCGGTTGGCGATCAGGGATTTCAGGCTCCGGCCAGCGGACCCCGGCATATGGAAGAGCGCCTGCGCGGTGCCCGCGTCCTGCTGGTGGAGGATAATGAAATCAATCGGGAAATTGCCCGCGAGATGCTTGAGAACGCGGGCGTTCAGGTCGATATTGCCAGTAATGGCCAGGAAGCGGTTGAGGCTGTCCGCCAGCAGGCCTTTGATGTGGTCCTGATGGACATCCAGATGCCGGAGATGGACGGCTACGAGGCGACCCGCGAGATCCGGCGCGATGATAGCCGGCAGAATCTGCCGATTATCGCCATGACGGCCGGCGTCATGACCAGCGAACGCGAACGGGCCAGTGCTGCCGGCATGAACGATTATATTACCAAGCCGATCAATGGCGACGAACTGCGCCAGATCATCGCCCGCTGGCTTGAACCATTCCACAGAAATGCAGCCGACGCAGCTCCGTGACACCTGTGGCGAAGCCGAATCTCCGCCAGCGGGGCCCGGCACCCTGCATCAGTCCCGGGCCTCGCTACCGGCGGTGCCTGTCGTTCTGCGTGCGTACCGTTGGCAGGGCTTCTCTGTTGAGTCGCCATTATCCTTGCCAGCTTTGGCAAATGCGATGCTTGCGAATAACCCCGGCTCAGTCTACAATGATGCTTGCATACCGACTTCGAGTCTGACCGGCTAAATCCTGTGACATGCCGGCTGACCGGGGTGATGGGGGAAACGCCATCACCTTCCAATGTGAAAAGGAGTAGGACAAATGAGAAAAGCCATGACTTTGCTGCTGGTTGTGTTCATGCTGGCCCTGACGGCCTGCACGCCGACTGCAACCACGACTGCTGCCCCGACGACAACCCCGGCCGTTACCACGACTGCTGTAACAACCTCAGCCGCCACCACGACGGTAGCCAGTAAAACGGTGCGACTGTCGACAACAACCAGTGTCAATGACACCGGCCTGCTGCCCGAGCTGGAAAAGATGTTCGAGGCCAGCAGCGGCTACCAGCTGGATATTGTCGCCAACGGTACCGGAGCGGCCATCAAGCTGGGTGAAACAGGTGATGCCGACGTACTGCTGGTTCACGCCAAGGCTTCCGAGGAGACTTTCATCAATACCGGTTTCGGCGTGAAGCGTATACCCTTCATGTATAACTACTTCGTGATTGCCGGCCCTAAAGAGGATCCGGCCAAGGTTGCCCAGACCAAAACCGCTGCGGATGCCTTCAAGGCCATCGCGACGGCCAAGGCTAAATTCGTCTCGCGCGGTGACGATTCCGGAACCCATAAAGCCGAGCTCAAGATCTGGGAAGCGGCTGGCATCAAACCAGCCGGTGACTGGTATATTTCGGCCGGCAAAGGCATGGGCCCGAGCCTGATCATGGCCGGCGAACTGCAGGCCTATATCCTGACCGACAAAGGAACTTATCTGACGAATGAAGCCCAGACCGGCCTGACACTTGCCCTGAGTGAGTCCGCCGACCTGAAAAATACCTACTCCCTGATCGCGGTGAATCCGCAGAAGAATCCCGGCGTCAATGTGACCGGAGCCCAGGCCTTTATCGACTTCATGCTCAGCGCCGAGGCCAAGGCTATCATCAGTCAGTATGGCAAGGAAAAATTCGGTGAGCCCCTGTTTATCTATGACTATGCCGGTTAATTAAAGACGCGATGACGATCCTGCAGGAAATCATTCAGACCTTCGTCAACAGTGACAGTGAACTCTGGGAGATCCTGTCGCTGACGGTATGCATGACGATTCTGAGTACCGGCCTGGCCACTCTGGCCGGGGTACCGGCTGGTATTCTGCTGGCTTCTACCCGGTTTCCCGGTAAAAGGCTGATCCGGCGGCTGATTCAGACGTTCATGAGTCTGCCGCCGGTTGTTGCCGGCCTGTTTGTCTTTCTCCTTTTGTCCCGCCGCGGCCCGCTGGGCCGTCTGCAATTGTTGTTTTCCCTGCCAGCCATGGTAATTGCCCAGTTCATCCTGATTTTCCCGATCGTAGCCAGCCTGACCCTGGCCACCATTGAAGCGCGGCGCCCCCTGATGCTCGAGACGATGCGCGGTCTCGGCTTGTCCCGCCGTCGCGAATTCTGGCTGCTGCTGCGTGAATCGCGCCGGGCCCTGGTTGTCGTCCTGTTGTCCGGCCTGGCCCGGGCTATATCGGAGGTCGGCGCGGTCATGATGGTTGGTGGCAATATCCAGCACAAGACCCGCGTGATGACCACCGCTATCATGCTGGAGACCAATAAAGGCAACTTTGGCGCTGCGATTGCCCTCGGTCTGATGCTGCTGTTCCTGGCTTTTGCTGTCAACATTGTGGCTGTCCGCGTCCAGGAAAACGACGAAAATGCAAATAAATAGTAAACACCGCTCGTTTTATCGCTCGGCCTGCCCAGGCAGACAGCCGCTCGGCATAACCACGGTCTTGCTGCCGCAGTCATTTCTGTCAGTGTAAATACGAGCTGAACTGACTGTTAAAATAATCGCAGCGGTGATGATTGTCATGCCTGGTTCATGCCGGCCTGTTTATGGCAAATGAGTCCGTATAGGCTAGTTTTGCTGGCCCAGGCCTGATCACCGCCGATTTATGGATTCAATACGTCTGGTTTCAACAGATCGAGCCGGTGACTGAAGTGACAGGTTTCCATTGATCACGGGCATGATTGCTGTTTAAATTGCTTAAAAAAACAAATAAAATACCGAATTAAATATTTCCGCCCCGAAGGATAGATCGCCGATGTTTTGACACTGGCGGCTTTTTTATGCTTCAGGCAGCTGGTTTTGACGAATTAGCCAGCCTGATTTATAATATACGCAAATTGCGAATCGCCAAGACCAGCTCGGATAACTGGACATGATCCTGACAGGTGACTGCTATGAACGAAAAACTTGCTCAATCAAACAGAAAAATGCGCGTCAGGCCATGGCTGATGCTTTTGACAATTATACTGATTATGGCTGTCGCGTCCGGAGCCAGTCCCCTGCTGGCCACTTCCGGACAACTTGAAACGAGCGAGCCTGCAGTTGTTGTGCAGGCTACCACCTGTACAGTGACTTTTGACAGCCGCAATGGATCCGCTGTGCCCAGCGTGACGGTCGAATCCGGTTCGCCGGTAACCAAGCCGGCCAGTCCGACCCGTTCCGGCTATAAATTCAATGGCTGGTTCAAGGATGCTGACCGGATTTATAAATGGAATTTCAGCACGGCGATCACCGCCGACCGGACGCTGTATGCCGACTGGATCTATATCCGGACCGACGGCATGGAACCGGCGGCCAGTCCCAGCAACCTGGCTGTCATTGACCTGTCCCAATGGAATGATGATATCGCCAGCACATCCGATGATATCAATTTTACGACCCTGGCTGGTAAGCTGGATGCCGTTTATCTGCGGGCTGCCAGCTTCAGTGACAGCCGGGGCGGTTTCTATATCGACGACCAGGTCGCCAGCTATGCTGCATCCGCTACCGCGGCCGGCCTGCCTTTTGGCTTCTACATTTATCACCGGCCGCAGGCTGATCCGGCGGTTTCAGCCAGCCACGCCCGGCAATTTTATGATTTCATCAGCCAGTATGACTATAGCTGCATACCGGTCATTGATATTGAGATAACCAACGATCTGACCAAAAGCCAGATTACGGCCAGCGTGCTGGCTCTGGCCGAGGAGTTCCGCCGCCTGAGCGGCCAGGATCCGATGATTTACTCGGGTGTCTCCTTTGCCAATTCCTACCTGGGTGCCGATCTTGGCAAATATCGGTTATGGATTGCCAACTGGTATTGTACCGAGCCGGGCCGGACTACTACCTGGGATGTCTGGGACATGTGGCAGTATTCGGCTAAAGGGCGGATCAGCGGTGTGCCGATATCGCCGGTCGACCTGGACTATGCCACCAGCAATATCTTCCTCAAGCCTGTGACCTTTGACAGCCAGGGCGGCTCAACTGTTGCCAGCCATCTGGCCTCGTATAATTCGACCATTCCCGAACCGGCTACGCCGACCCGCAGTGACTATTTATTCACTGGCTGGTATCAGGTCAGCGACTTCGCGACCGCCTGGGACTTTGCCGCGGATACCGTCCAGGCCGATCGGACATTGTATGCGCGCTGGCTGCAAAAAAGCGTGGGTGATCTGACTGTTGCCTCGGCCGGTTATAACAGCCTCAAGATCAGCTGGCCGGCTGTTCCCGGCGCTGATTCCTATCAGATTTTCCGTGCCGATGCCGCCGATGGTACTTATACGCGGATCAAGACCGTATCAGATCCGGCTTTAACCTATACCGACACGGGGCTGGCCACCGGCCAGACCTACTATTATAAAGTCCGGGCTTATGCGAGCCTGGGCGCTACCAAGATAACCAGCGGTTATTCGGCGGTCAGTCCGGGTAAACCGGTACCGGCCAGACCGGGCAGCTACAAGGTCGCTTTGCGCACCAAAACCAGCATCCGGGTGTCCTGGGCTGCTGTGACAGGTGCCAGCGGTTATGAAGTCTATCGCAAAATCGGTGCTGATGGCACCTACACCCTGCGCAAGACTACGACATCGCTGGCATTCATCAATACCGGCCTGACCGCTGGCAAGGCTTATTATTATAAAGTCCGGGCTTACCGGACTGTTGGTTCAGCGAAAGTTTATGGCCCGTTTACCACGGCCCAGAAAATCACGCCCTGAGGACGAAAGTCCGGGAGACCTGAAAATGAGGCTGGCAAGTAGCTTTCTTTCAGCGGCTCTGTTTTCAGCCACCCCTGATCTTCACAATTTCATCACATGACCATCACATGCAAACAATCTGATTGTGATTTACTGGTATTGATCAGCATTCATCAGATTGGATGGCGGAGCTGGTATGCGCATAAAAGCTGGACTCGAACTGGCCCTTGAAATCTTGCTGGTTGTCGTATTCTGTAATTGGTTGGCAGGGATCAACTCAGCTGCAAAATCCATGCGTCTGATTTGGATAGCAGAAGTGGCGGACGAGTGCTCATCTGGCAAAAACTATGCGTTTATGCTGAAAATTTTGATTAATTGATGAAATATTTTGTTCTATGTCAGGTAGAACAGCAGGCCATGATGTGATATAATCTAACTAAATCGTGTAAGTCGGGCTGAATGGCAGATTGCCGGCCTGGCGTGCAAACGAATGGAATCTTTGAAAATCAACAGGAATGCTGTACTCAAATGTTGTTACAGGTCTTTTTTACATCGTAACTGAAAGAAATAGTAAACCTGGTTCACATCGTCCGGCAGCGGACACGTTCTTGATGGATTTCATGGGTTACAGTCAATCTTCAGCGCTCAGTCGAACTGATTTTGCCGGTTACAGTGGACGGATCCGTCCGGGCAATCAGCGATAGAAGGCCGGCTTTGTGCTATCACCTTGGGGAGGAACTGTTATGAACACAATCTTGTATTCGCGGGAAGGTAAGCGGGCTGCAGCGAGGCCGGTCCTGGCTGTGATCCTGACGATCACGCTTATATTCAGTCTGCTGCCGGTCCAGGTCCTGGCCGGCGAGGTGAATATTCAGGCCCTGTCTGTCACCATCAGCGCCGATAACGCCAGCATCAATGAAGGCGGGACAGCTACCCTGACGGCAACTGCGACAGAGGGAACGACGCCATATTCTTATCAGTGGTATCAAGACAGCAGTCCCGTTGGCGACAATTCAAGCACCTATACAACATTAGCCAGCCTGACTTCCGGTAAACATGCCTATACCTGCAAGGTGACCGACAGTTCAGATCCTGCTGTCGATTATACCAGCGATGCTTTTACCGTGACGGTCAAGCCGACGGCGGCGACATCGGTGGCGGTTACCCCGGCGACGGCGACGATTACCTACGGCACGACCCAGGCGTACACGGCGACGCCGACCGGCGGCAGCGGCACCGCTACCGCCCATTATCAGTGGTACCTCGACAGCACTGCGGTTGGCACAGACTCAAACAGCTACACAACTTCGGCGACTCTGGCCACCGGTGCGCACGCGATCACCTGCGATGTCACTTACACCACTACTGATGAAGTCAGCAGCGATGCTACAAGCAGCAACACGGCGACGCTGACGGTCAAGCCGACGGCGGCGACATCGGTGGCGGTGAGCCCGGCGACGGCGACAATCACCTACGGCGCGACCCAGGCGTACACAGCGACGCCGACCGGCGGCAGCGGCACGGCTACCGCCCATTATCAGTGGTACCTCGACAGCACCGCAGTCGGTAGCGATTCGAACAGCTACACAACTTCGGCGACTCTGGCCACTGGTGCGCATACGATCACCTGCGATGTCACTTACACCACTACTGATGAAGTCAGCAGCGATGCTAC
>CAYVHB010000044.1:16764-20526 GCA_964450865.1 uncultured Oscillospiraceae bacterium
TAGCGTGGACAGCGATGTCACCAAGAGCAACACGGCGACGCTGACGGTCAAGCCGACGGCGGCGACGGCGGTGGCCGTGACCCCGGCGACGGCGACGATCACCTACGGCGCGACCCAGGCGTACACGGCGACGCCGACCGGCGGCAGCGGCACGGCGCACTACCAGTGGTACCTTGACGGGACCAAGGTCGGCACGGACTCAAACAGCTACACGACATCCGGGACCCTGGCGTCCGGTGCGCATGAGATCTACTGCGACGTGTATTTTACCCAGAATAGCGTGGACAGCGATGTCACCAAGAGCAACACGGCGACGCTGACGGTCAAGCCGGCTGTCACCGTTGCAACGACCCCCTCACCGGCGACCGTGAATTTCGGCGTTTCCGCATCGCTGACCGCTACGGCAACGGGTGGCACGGGTACGATCAGCTACCAGTGGTTCATGGTTGGTGACGCGACTGTGCTGGGCACCGCCCAGACTTATGCAACGCCAGTGACCCTGGCGGTTGGCAGCCACCATTACTATTGCGTCGTCACTTACACTGATAATTCAGTCGTCGGTCCAGCCGGCCAGAGCGCCGATGTAACTGTAACGGTCAAGCCACTGGCACCCACGGTCACCGGGCCGGAAGATCTGGTGATTAACGCCGGTGATACGACTGCGACCCTGAGCGTCACGGCCAGTGTATCCGATGGCGGCACCCTGAGCTATCAGTGGTATCGCAACAGCACAGCCAGCACGACCGGCAGCACCAAGCTGAGTGCGACAACCAGCACCCTTCAGCCGGATTCGACCCTGGCCGATATGACCTATTATTATTGCGTTGTCACGAACACCCCCAGTGCAGAATCCGGCCAGGCTGCGATATCGACGACCAGCGGTTTTGCCCTGGTAGACATCAATGCCCTGCCGCCAACCATCGATGACCAGCCCGATGATGCCTCGATCACTGTTGGCACAACAACTACCCTGGTAGTCGGCGCGACAGTCGCCCGTGGCACGCTGAGCTATCAGTGGTACAGCAATACGACCAGAAGCAATACAGGCGGTACGCTGATCACCGGGGCGACCAGCACGACATATACGACTCCGGCCAGCCTGGAAGTCGGCACGTATTATTATTACTGCATCGTAACCAATACAGCCTTCCTGACCAATGGGTCCGTGACCAATCAGACAATCAGCGATGCGGTCAGCGTGGTGGTCATCGCGCTGGTTGATGCTGATACACCGGTTATTGCCAGTGAACCGGCAGACAAGACAGTCAATTATGGCGATACGGCCGCCCTGGTTGTCGAGGCCAGCGTCTCGGATGCCGGTATCCTGTCCTACCAGTGGTACAGCAATACCAGCGCCAGCACCAGCGGGGCGAGCTCGATTTCAGGAGCCACGGGTAGCACCTATAATGCGCCGACGGGTACGGTCGGTACGATGTACTATTACTGTATCGTCACGAATACCCTGAATTCGGCAACCGGCAACAAAACCGCAACGGCGACCAGCCGGATTGCCAAGGTCGTCGTCAACAAGCTGATCAACGCCGCCAGCCCGGCCATTAATACCCAGCCGGTTGATGTGAATGTCGAGGCTGGTACAACTGTCACCCTCTCCCTGGATGCGCAGGTCACCGATGCCGGTGCAATGAGCTACCAATGGTACAGCAACACGAAAAACAGCAACACCGGCGGCACCCTGATCAGTGGGGCAACCAGCAATTCCTACAGTCCGTCGACATCATCTGTAGCCACGACTTACTATTACTGCATTGTCACCAACTACCTGGAATCCGCTACCGGTGAGCAGTACGCCAGTACGGCCAGCCGCCCGGTCAAAGTCCAGGTCACAACCCTGCTTTATACAATTACTTTCAATAGCCAGGGCGGTACCACCGTCGTGGCCCAGGATCTCGAACCCGGCGTGAAAGTCACAAAACCCAATGATCCTTCGCTGGACGGTTCGATTTTTGTCGGCTGGTACACCAGCACCGCTTTTACGACCCCCTGGGACTTCGATGTGGACACCGTCGCGAAAGACACCACACTCTATGCCCGCTTCCTGACCTCACCGATCCTGGGTTTTACAGCTGTCGCCGAAACCTACACCAGCATTCGCATCAGCTGGAAAGCTGGCACCGGTGTGACCAAATACCAGGTCTGGCGTTCGACCACATCCGATGGCACCTATACCCGCGTGAAATCGACTACGGACACCTATTGGATCGACACCGGCAAGTCGACTGGCGTACGCTATTACTACAAAGTCCGCGCTTACGCGACCCATGATGTATCGGCCGGCTCAACGACGGTAATCAGTGAATTCTCATCGGCTTATTCGGCCCGGGCCCTGCCGGCTTCACCGGATTTCACAGCCAAGTCGGCCAGCTACAGCAGTGTCAAGCTCAGCTGGGCAGCCGTGGCCGGTGCCACCGGCTACAAGATCTATCGGGCGACCGCGATCGGTGGTACATATTCCCTGCTTAAAACGACGACTGCGACCAGTTATACGAATACAGGCCTGACGACTGGCAAGACCTATTATTATCGGATGAGGGCCTATCGGACGACCAGCAAGGAGACCTTCTACAGCAATTATTCGCTGGAAAAGTCAGTCCAGGTCGTACCGTCCAAGCCGGGCAGCTTTGCTGTAACTGCGTCGAGTTCGAGCAAGATCAAGATCACATGGGCTTCCGTCTCCGGAGCGACCGGCTACCAGATCTGGCGCAGTGATTCGCTGGAGGGAACCTATACCAAGGTCGTTACGGTGAAAAGCCCCACCAAATCCTACACAAACACCGGACTGGAGTCCGGCAAGACCTATTATTACAAGATGCGCTCTTATCGTACGGTCAGCGGGAAGAATTACTTCAGTGCTTATACGGCGATCAAGAACGCCACCACATCCTGATCCCTGGCCGGAAATGACCGGATACGAAGGGGTTGCCAGACTGGCAACCCCTTTTTTTGCGTGCGCCACGCATGGCGCTTCACTTGACGGTGAAAGTCCGTTATGGGGGGTATGTAGCGACCAACCATTAGCCTAAGGCAAGGGTGTCCATCGCGAGGTGGAATCTGAAGGAAGCCGGCGGCAAAGTTCCGGCCCGAGGAACACGAACAGCATCAGGCACGAAGCGTGGGATGAGACTGCTCAACAAGTCAAAGTCCAAAAGCTACACGGACAGGCCACTGTAAATGCTGCGGGTATATGGAACGAAAGTGAAGTGTCTTACCGTGGGAGGTCTCACGGACGGATCGAAACAGAGTAAGAGATCCGGTTGAAACAAGACTTACCGTGAGAAGTCAGCAGAGGCCATAGTACCAGACGGATCTAGAACGGCTGGGAAGGGCCGAACCTAGGGAGGTGAGGGTCAATGAGGATTACCGGAAGTGATGAATACAAGCACAGACAACTCACGATGTGGGACTGTCTGCCAAGGGATACCGCGGAACGGGAAGAGCAAGCAGAAGTGTGCGAGTCACAAAGGATAGCCGAAACGGACATCACCAACAGAGCGAAGCAGACGGAAGGACTGCTCGAGCAAATTCTAACCCCTGAGAACCTGGATCTGGCCTACCGCCAGGTCAAGAGAAACAAGGGTGCAGGCGGGATAGACAGGATGCAGGTGGATGAACTTAGCTGGTCTTTGCTTTTTATTTAGCGTCTGCTTTTTTTCGATCGACGCCAAAATATCAGGCGGGATCGAATCCAGCAGCTTCAGTTGCTTTTGATAAGCCGCAGCCAACTGACGGTACTTCACATCAGCC
>CAYVHB010000045.1:0-19462 GCA_964450865.1 uncultured Oscillospiraceae bacterium
TGCGCAAACTACTTTTCCTTGATGTAGATTTTCACCCCTTCTTACCCAATCGTTTAGCACTGCATCCTGTAAAAGTTCTTGAATCTTATTGGCAGATCCAATTTTCTGGGCTAGTAAAGATGTGGCGCGTTCACAGTAATTTGAAAATTCAAAATTTGGAGAACTCAATGGTTCAATTTTAGTTTTTGCCTGTTCTAGAATTAATCTTTCGTATTCACTTTTACTTTCTGGCGAGAGATTACAATATGATGAGGCAGATATTATTTGTATTTCGGATTTTAATTTTGTAATATTATAATTGATATCACCATATCTATTATGATTCTGTTTTATACTATTCGCTCCACGAGTAGCCTTGTTCGATAGTTTATTCTCTAAATCATTTTGAGTAGAAATATAGTCTGAATTAGCTTTAGCTGCAGCATTTGTCGCATTTTTCAAAGCTTTATTCAATCCGGTTTCTTTAAATTCAATCTTAGAGCCAATTTCGGTTTCAATCGCTTCTATATCTTTCTCAATTTCAGCATTATCTGCCCCTAGTATCGCAAACGGAGCAATCGCGCTATCTGGATCAATTAGGAAACGCAGGTTAGTACGAACAAAGTCTTCGTTTAATACACGAATATTAGGAATACTCGAAGATAAACAATTATGTGTTATGCATGAGCCAGTATCGGTTACAACTTCAAACATTGGGTTGTCATATTTATCAGGAAGTTGATTTGTTTCCATAGCTCTGAGAATTCTTGATAAAGTAGTCTTTCCTGAATAGTTTCGTCCATAGAATATATTGATTTTTGAAAAAGATGACGGAATACCGTTATTGTCTTTCACACATCTATCCCATACAAAATTATCAAACACAGCAAAATTAGTAATAGTCTTGATTTTCGTAATCATAATTACTCTCCATGAATATATTGCTTCGCAGCTTGCTATCCAATCTTCATGTAGGTCACTTCAAACGGCTTACATGGCCGTTGCTGCTGCAACCGATTACTAAAAGACAACGCATCATTGATATCACCTGGCTGAAAAATATCAAGTCCGCGATCAAGCGCGATCTTCCAGCCTGTATCGGTAACGATGTGTCGCGCGTGAACGCTAGTCGGCTTTTCAAATTGCCAAGTAAACTGGATTCCAACAGACGGACAGCCATCCTGAATCTTTGTCAGATTCTCCAGCTGCTTGTCTGAGTTAAAGTCATCAACTGTCGTGATCAGATGAACCGCGACTTCATCTCCATGTGGTTTGAATTTGACAATCGTCTCGAGGAATTCCATCAAATTGCGAATTTGATGGAAGGCTCTGATGTATGGATCCGTCAGAGTAATTTGACTGGCACCCTGTAGATAACGGCCAAACAACTTGTCATAGGTAATGTTACGTTGATTCTCCTTGATGGTCAGATGGCCCTCTTTCAGCCTAGTCTCTTGAGGCGCTGTCACCGGCGCAGGTTGAACTGTTGGCGGGGACGATGAAACTGGGGCATTTCGGCTGTTATCGTCCGAAGCCATTGCTGTTGATACAGATTTCTCACCCTGAGCTTCAGCTTGCACTGAACCAATTGGCTCTGTAATTGGCTGCCCGGCAGCTTGTTGTTTCATACTCTGGCTAACCAATGACGAATTCTCTGCCTTTTTCTCCACCGCCTGGGGAGATGGCACAGAATCAAAAATGATATCCTCACTACCTGGCTCAACCTGAGCGTGTCGGTAATAAAAATGCGGATATTCTTGCTCCTCCAATGTTGAGACGCGCTGCTTTTTGCCACTTGCAGTGACAGAGTATTCAAAGGTGACCGGCGCAAAGGTCGTATCGATGCGCATGACCTGATCTTTCACTCGCTTACGGCCTTCGATGGCAAATTGCAGAATCTCTTCGATTTCTTCGCTTGTAGCACAATCATTTGGGAAGAGGATTTTCATCAGACCGGAGAACGTCTTGTGGATGCCATCCCGGTCACGTGTTGAAATATCGTTTGATAGCGAACAGTAATTCCGATAGCGGTTGGAAAAATCTAAGCCGCGCATCGCACGCAAAATTTCAGCCAAGTAGTCTACAACAAAGCCATAACCATCCGTGAAAAGTTCGCCACGTATGATATCCATTTCCCAGCCGGGAACATAGAAATGAATGCGATCGAGGAAAGCAGAATCATAGTAGCGGGCAGGCAACTCATCAAATAGATTCGTGTGTTTGAGCATGTAGGGAACGGTATGCTGGGTGTTGCCCACAAAGACCATGGATGCTTCAGCCCCAAGCATTTCAATGCCGCGGGAGAAGGTTTTGTTGGCCATATAGTTTTTCAGAATATCGACAAGTGCGTTATCTACTTTTTTGCTCTTGCCGGCGAATTCATCAAAAGCAACACAGTCCCAATAGCCAACAAGACCGATTTTACCGGTCGAGTTGTTGACGAAAAGTTTTGGTACCGTCACTTCGCCGCCAGAAATGAGAATCCCATGCGGCGAAAACTCCGAGTAAATATGAGATTTGCCTGTGCCTTTTGGCCCAAGCTCGATCATGTTGTAGTTTCGTTCACAGAATGGGATCAAGCGGACCAACATGGTCAGTTTGCTGCGCCGGCTGAACATCGAAGGATTGAAACCAATACTTTGTATTAGCAGATCAATCCATTCATCCGTCGTGAAATTTTGGCGAGATTCCAGGTATTGCTCGAGATCGAAATGCGACAACTGGATTGGTTTCAAAGAAGCCATGATCCAAGGCACAATCTTGTTGCTTTCCGAAGGTTGGTATTCGATTTCGGCGATGCACCAGATGCCGCTAACTAAAAGCTTCGGATGAGTCTTGATGGTCCCGGAATCAACGATGACTTTCTTGATCCCCAAGTTCGAGAACTCGGCCTCATAACAGTCGTCTTTTTCATTCAAGGTCACACTGACCTTGTCGATTACCTTATGGCGGCCTCGCTCCTTGATGGTTGACCTAACCAGCTGATTATCAGCACGATGGACATAATGTTTACCCAAGATGTCCTTGACCATCTCAATGCCGGTTTGGATCGTCGCCTCATCATTAGTCGCACAGTATTGCCCCAGCAGATATTCCAATACATAGGTTGGAACAATGGCGTTGCCCTTGACCGTTTTGACCAAGTCTTTGCGGACAACCAGACCAGAGAAGTTGGCATTGATTTTTACATTTAAGTCTTCCATACCGAATCCATCCTTTCGGATTTGCTATTGCTTAAAAGTCTGAGGTGAAGGATCTGCGCAAGGTGTAGCGAACGGACTTGTATTCCTTATAGGAGTTTGTGTTTTCATATTTCTCTTCAAGTTTGAGAACGACCTCTTTGCCATTGAATGCATCTGACTTGCGCGACAAGATAAATCGGACGGGGAATTCTCGTTCGCGGGGGTTATCAGATGTACGGTCGAAGGTTATCTCATGGCTGTCTGAAAGTAGTTCGCCGCTTTCTGAATAGATTCCAGCACGCAGACGACGTTGCTGCAGCTTATCGGTTACAGCATCCATCTGATAAAGTGTGACCGACAATTGACCTGAGGTAATAGCATTGCTGCCGGTACGCAAGATTTCAACGTCAACCTGGCCAATATCGCTGGAACGCTTTTTGTTAACTTCAATGACGGGAATGACAACTTCCTGGAGGGAAGCGCCACCATGAACAAAACGCATACCGGATCCACTGAGCCGCAGACGGTTGATGGACTTAGGGATCTGGATTTGAACGTCTCCTGCAAGACCGACCTGTTCTGCATCCCGTTTCATCAAACTGCTTGAGTCAAATAATCCTTTACCTACGACAAACCTTCGATTCCGTTGCAGAATCTGCGTACCTTTGGCATCTTCACCAGTAAAATCGCTATCTTCCTCAAGGCTATTCTGATAGATAAAGCCATGATCGGCGGTGATGATGAGGTTGGTGAAGTTGGCGCTGGTCAGCTTTTTGATCAGGCTGATCAGATCATCGAGTGTATCTTCAACCGCTTCAAATACGCGATTTTCAGATTCCATTTTATCTCCGACAGAATCGATTCGGTTATGGTAGATGTAAACAAGGTTGTTATCACGGAAAAGCGCTCGCGCTTCATCCCGGCTGAGCGCCATAATGTCCTCAGACTTTGCCGCTTGAACCTGGCCATAGATGTTCTGCTGCAGAATCTTCAAACGATTTACTGTTCCGGCCGAATTCTGGCCGTCAACCAGGACCGTTGTACTGCCATCTTCGGCAAAACTCAATTCCTTATTGGGCAGTAATGCAGCCAGGCCAAGCTGAGTATAGCTGGGCAGCATAGATAGCATAGAATCAAGTTCGGCGTCATACCGGTCCTCTTGCTTTATCCTGCTCAGAAGTTCTTCACCAACTTCGTAGCGCAAAGCATCGGAAATGATCACGCAGACTTTCTTGTCCTTGCTTAGGTACGGTGTACATACGCGACGATCGAAAAACCATCGTTGGAGGGTAATGGGGCTTGCATCCCAGCGTGAAGCTTTCTCGATGATATCTTGCCAGCGGTCGTTAAGCTTCATCAAATAGTTGTTGGTGTAATGCTTTTCGACCTGCTCGGACAGGTGATAGAGTATAGTTTGATTTTCAGCCTGGCGAGTGTGATAAATATATTTTCGATAATATTGGTCGATTCTAAACCAGGTGCTTGCATAGCTTTCAATGCCTTGCCGCATGGTTGTAATCATCAGGTCGACGTCGCTCAGCTGCTGGAAGAACTTAGCTGCGTTATCGACTGTTTCATACAAATGCAGATATTCTTCATACCAAAACAGATCACGGCGGCAGCTAATGAATCCAGCAACCGAATTATTCTGAATCGTCCGATTAGCAACTGCATGGACCAGGTCACTGATTATTTTCTGGTCGATCAGGCGGAAATAATCAAGCTCGATGACCGATCGGAAATCTGTCTTGCTTAGATCAGCTTCAATATTTAAAACTACCGCCAGTTCATCGGATAGTTGACGGAAACTGGTCGAAAATTTCTTGCTATCCTTCCAGCGCTTAAGAAATACTAGGGCATCAGGTTTCAGTTTGGGTTGACCGCCAACGCCCATGGAGTAACAAGCACGGAAAAGCTCAAGCGCAAAATCGCGAATACTGGGTTCGCTAAAATGGTATCCAAATTCACGCTCGAGACGGTCCCACAGGTCATCGAGCAAACTGCATTTGCTGAGCAAATTGAACTTCTCATCACGTTTTCCAGCCAACTCGTGCAACAGGTTTTCCAATATATTATCAAACAAGACATCACTACCGGTGCTGATAGCCATCAGCTTTAGCCGTACGATACTATGCGAGTCTTCTGAAGACAGAATCTGCTTTAGTGTCTCAAATCGCTTTTGGGATTTGAAAAATTCCTGATGCTGTTCGACGAGATCCTTAAATTCAACATGACTAAGACCAAGCTCGGTCAACCAAATCCCGATCTGATCAGTACGGAATATTCCGTTCGACTTCTGCACGTCTAGCAGCCAATTATCAACATCTGCCGGATCTGGACCTTCACGGTAGAGCAGAAATCGTGCTTTCGGCTCTTCGCGTAAAACGTGGAACTTAACGGCATATTCTGTATTCTTCAACTCGATCTTTATAACACCTGGTAAATCGATAGAATCGAACTGGTCGCGCAATTCGCAATTTATATCTGTCCAAAAAACGATCCGGTGTTTATCAAATAATCGGCTTAAAGCCAATGTCAAACTATCTGACATGATGATACTCAATCCTCCTCTGAATCCAGTCCAGGTATTTTTTTCAAGGCTAGGCCAAATTTGGGGTAATTCACTTTGACGCCATCATCAAGGTCAATTTCCTTCTGCTCAAGAGCTAACGGATAAAGGACATCGCGCTCCCAGGCATCAAGCTCATCAAGATTTTTCTTAAGAGTCTCCCGTTCCTTGATAGCGTGCGTCTTTTCCGATTTCGACGCATTTGCACTGACTTCAATTCTGCTTAAGTATTCCATACGTGCTGAAAGTTTTACTTTTAACTCACGTAAGTACTTATTCAGAACAATGCTAGCCATGTCCGGACGATATCGATGCATATAGATTAATGCATTGAAAGTGCCCTTTGTGCTGCTGAACAGCCAATAGATCGGACGTTTCTTATATCGCTTAATATGATCATTGTAAAAGTCCTTTAGGAAGAAGCTACGGATGTCTTTACCGATTGCATCTTCAATAAATTGAAGATTTTCTGAAAAGTGAACATCTCCAAAAGTAATGCGAAGAAACTGACGGAAACGTTCAACGATGTCGTCAGCAAACCAATCACCATCCAAGATGGGGATGACATTGTCCTCATCAGCCATAAAAGTTGGTGAAGGGATCTGAGCGAGGTAATCGTCGATTGTCTCTGCTTGATTAGCCAAAATCAAACCAGGTTTGTCTAATGAATACCTACCGAACATGCACCCTACTGCAAAAGACATGAACTCGCGCATGGTGTCGGCAAGGAGGAGAGATTCGAGCTCAGCCTCAGTTTTATCAGGCCCATAACGGTAGTAAGGATTTCCATTAAGCGTAATTTCATCAGCACCAATGGCGAAGTCTATCTCGTTATCAAGACCAAATGACTTTACGAAGCTTGAATTAATATGATTTTCACAAGCTAATAGACATGCAAATTGGTCTTTCCTATATTCGGACAAATTTATATACAATTCTTTCAATAAATCATTATGCGAATTAGTACAAACCAAATTCGGATATTTGAAATCAAAAGAAGTCTCATAGGAATCCCAATCATTTTTTACAACGTCAATAGCTGTTTTTATATGTTCAAGATCATAGTTTTCAATTGTTTCTTTAAATGGAAGATTCAAAACATGCCCTAATTTGAAATCTAATGTTGGTGAAAGCATTTTCATAAACTCAGTTGCAACCCGGCTGTTTAGATAACCGATAATAGCTAATAACATGTTTGTGTTTGAAGAAAATCCCATTGGTCCGCTGGTGTCAAACATGAAACCTTGAGGTACAAAACGCACAGCGAAATTTGCACTGGATATGCTTGACCATGATAATCCAGATAGAAAACCAAAATCTCCATTATAATTGTGAGACCGTATTCTTGATGTCAACGGATCAATGAATGATTTCAAATCAATACCATCGTTGTACCAATTGACAATATATTCGAAATTGCCAGACCATTTTCTATAACTTCCGCCTTTTACATATTTGAACCAACGCTTTCCTGATTTAATTGAATCAGTATTAGAAAGCACCTTATCACCAATATTTTTTATTGACACTTCATGCCAATATCTCAAGAACTTATTGTTATCTCCGGTTGTCAATCCTTCTCTAGTATTTAAAAATTCAGCAAGTGTTCTATTTGAAGAAAATACTTGAAGAATTTTTTTTGTTGCCCAATATACAATTGGACTACCAGTTATTTGGATGAAATCGTTTGATGATGATTTAAATCTATAAGGACTCTTATTATCGATTATTGCGTTATTAAGCTGTAATATTTTTTCATCCTCAGAAGTACCATCGACAACTCTAATATAATCTCCAGTGTAATTTTTATCGTGAAAGTTTTTGCTTATAAACGCGACTGTTGCAACAACTTCTCCTCCAATAGAATCAAATCCCCTTGCACCAATGTGAAGCAAAGACAAAACAGTAAAGTGGTTAATAATCTGATTACGGAAATCTGAATATGTCGAACGAAACATCCAGCTCTGCATTGTAATCATTGCTACCAAACCCTTGTCCTTTACCAATTTATGAGACCTCTCTACAAATGCCGCAAATAGGTCAAGTTTTGACTTAGGGAAATTTTCACGGATCCATTCAGATAAACGATTATTCATGTTCCCATTTCCCATGTATGGTGGATTTGCAATTACAACATCGTACATCGAACGTAAGAATTCTACCTGCTCTAGAATCTTCAGAATCTTAACATGCGTTTGTCTGAGGAGTAGATCAGCTTCTATATTTTTCCCCTGAAGAAACAGAAGCATAGACTTGACATCGGATAGTTCAGGACAAATCAGTGAACCAAAATTATCCACTTCCTCAAACTGGTGAAGTGTGTTTTGCAATTGTATTGTAAAAAGATCCCTTCCAACGAAGCTCATGTAGGACTTCAGTTCGCCGGAATCAAACTTCACATTTTCAAGAACACAGATATTTGGCCGAACTTGTTGCCTGAAAAATTGGGTCTTTTTTGACCTTGCCCTCATCGTCAACGCAAATGCAGCCAGTTCACCAGCACGCTCATCAATCTCGATACCATATAGATTGTTAGTTAGAATTTTAGCTGGAATATCTGATGTATCATAACCTTCTTCTTCATAAATGACATACAGAAGATCAAAGGCATAGACCAGCATGTGACCAGATCCACAAGCTGGATCACAAATTTTTATTTCTTCAGGGCTATTGATCTTGAGAAAGTCCTTATCTGGTGCTTCAGGTTTGATATAGTAAGCCATTTGGGCAACTAAGCTTGATTTTGGGTGGTTAAGCATCCAAAGGCGGCCAAGTGAGTTTTCAACTAAATAGCGTACAATCCAATGGGGGGTAAACAACTGAGTTGCAGCGGGAATATTCTCCGGATTTATTTTTTTGTTTTTCTTGAGACCATCAAAAACTTCATCTTTCTTTTCAGAAATATAGAACTGATAAAGCCACCCAATAATCTCTACATCGGCGCAATCATCAAGCGTCATTGTCGATCGCAATTGGGCAAGAATTGACTGATCTGACAACAAATCATCTGGTATTAATAGTTCGGTATAATCAGCAATTTTCTCAAAAAGAAACGGCATTGCTTGATTCCAGTAATTACAAGTAGCGACTAGAAGCAATCGATAAGCCTCTGCTTGTGGATTTGCACTTGGAGTTCTATTACTTAACAGGTCATTAACTTTCTGTCGTGTAGATGCTGGCACTAACTCAGAATCAATATGCCCAGCTTTAGCTCCAGCGAGAATTTCAGGTTGGGACTGTCCCTCAACCGGTGATACAATGCAAATTGGATTATAATGATTAACATCCATGAATCTCAAAGCGCTGAATCGATTGAACCAGGTATAGGCAACCCGCTCTATCACATACTCTTGGCTATGCTCTTTAATTAACGATTCCAGGTGTGCAACAGCTACCGCGCTCTCTCGCCTCGCAAGGCTATCCGGAGCTAATGTGGCCTTCATTTTATTCGATATCTGGTCTAATAAGCTGCGTCGAGCAGTCTGTGAAAATTTTTTCAATGCGGCTGTATCCATTAGTTTCACTCCTGATTCTTAAGAAAATTCATTTTGTATTGCAGTTTACAGATTGATCCGCTTACCTTCATGAATTAGTCGAACCAGCTTCTCTTTTAATTCGATGACATATAAATCAACGTCAGATTCCGTCTGTAACAAGCTCATCGAAACCTTCACAGAAGTTACCGGGACAACAATGGCTGGCAGTAGTGGTGTAGTTGTACCACCACTAGTCGATAAGCTAGATATTTGATTAAGAATCTGAATCCATAGTTCGCCTTCTATTCGGTTGGCCAAATCCCGAATGACAGCAATAATCGACTGGCTCTCGACTTGATGCATAGTTTGCTCAATTGGTCGCTTCAGTTCAGCTTGTTTAAATGAATCCAATGTTGAAAATCCATCAGTTGCTAGCAATTGCTCAATTTTCCTTTTGCCGACTTCTATTGCTTTTTCCTTTTCACTGACAAGCAACTGATCGACTTGCAACTGCAATTCATCAACCTTAGCCTTGAGTTGCTGAATCTTGCCGCCCTTGAAGCATTCTGGATCATGGAGCGTGCTTTGAATTTCAACCATTGAGTCCGCATTAAGATAGGTACTGTTTGCCTGGTTATTACTCATGAAATCGCGCGCTCGATCAAAAATCGCTTTCTGTGCGCCGCTCATGAAACGGCGGATTGGATCAATGACTTCTTCTTTGGCGGCAAGCCAATGGCTGCGCTGCTCCTTCATGCCAACAACAAACCAGACATATGGTTTATCTCTCATTTCTCGGATCTCATCAGAGTGCGATTTTAAGACACTAAGAAAGGGGTACTTGCTTTGTTGATTTAGCAATTCATCAAGAGTGCTTTGCAGATCCAGAAAGCCGCGTTGAATATCCTGACCGATTGTCTTGACCTCATTGGCGCTGGTTGGCGTTTCGAAGAATTCCCTGTAAAACTCTTTAGCCTTGGCCAGATCCCTTTCGTCGACGATTTCACACGGGTGAATAACGATATTCCCCTGTTTGGATGTATTACGAATGGCTGATTCGATAACCCGAGGATTTTCGAGCAAATTACTGTCTTCACGCAATTCAACCTTGCCGCGGGTGATCAACTTGGCTAATATGCAAAGCATAGCTGCATAATACCAGCCATAGGGCTTTTTCTCGAAAGCTTCTAGTAGTGACTTTACTGTGATGCGAGTTCCGGTATTTTTACTGCGTGTGATAAAGGCTAACATTTCTTGTTCAGCCTCTGATAGGTTAGCGACATCGGTTACCAAGAAGGATTGCTGGGAATTATCGAGATACTTCCCAATATCCGTTTCGAGGTAGGTAATGCCTCGTAACATACTGAGATAGGGATAAGCTCTGGCAACCAGTTCCTGAAATCCCTTGCTGATCCGTGTTTGTGCGTCTTCTGAAGTGTTTTCCGCAGCAGTTCCGGCAACGAACATCTTGGCCCGCCCGAGGTGGCTACGAACCATATCTTCAAGATCCCGCATTTTGTCGTTGTTCTGCTGCAGCTTGAGAGTTAGAATGCTGCGAACTGCCTCTTGTTGAGTCAAGGAGATGGTCTGATTACAGTACTTCTCGGTCTTCTTGACCATTAGCAGTTCACGAACCAATCGATCATCAGCTGGCATGATCACCATCAATTCATCTTTCCCGGTGTTTTGCAGACGCAAGATTGTCTCATTACCAACGAGGTCATTCAAGGGGCTGATGACATTAATCGCAAGTTCATACTCGCGCCCAACCAGGCGATCATCCAGCTTCTGAGAATAGGCATAGTCCTGGCTGTTTTGATCATATCGGATTTTCTTGGTTTTGATCACCCGCTCAAAAACGAGCTTGCCCATCATGTCATGTATAACCGAAGAGTCGACGTCGGTGTTCTTGATCTCTTGTTCAATATCCTTTTCTTCGTCAGTCAGGAATTCATATAGATCGCCATTCCGACGGATATAGGTTTGCTGATCAAGGACATTGAGCGCCTCTTCAACTTGCCGACGCAACTTGGCGATATCCTGGTCAAAGTGGTCGATCATCAAAACGCAAAGGTTGCGGATCGATGGCTTGAATTCGTTGACATACTTGACCAGGAAGAGGATTTTTAAAAGCTTGAGTTCAAGTGATTCTTTCCCCAACTGCCGCTCGGCTGCCAGAATTGATCGTTGAACTGTAGATTTCAACGCTGTCTGGATACCCTCAAACATCAGGTCAAAGGTTGCCAATTGACCGACTTCGTGGTCTTCAATCCGCATTGCAACATGCTGGAATACACCCAACATCGAGCGTTCACCAACAGAACTGTGTTTGCCTTCAAAGGCATTATGGTCGGAAAGCGCGACGATGGATGACTGAAACAGCTCGAATTGATAGGGAATAAACGGATAACCGCTGATGAAGTGGTCCCGGTCATTGAATCCTTTGTAATTGCGCGAGCCATCCCCGAATGTGAACAGTGTTCCGAAGTTATTCTGCTCCTGATGATATAGCTGCTCCAACGCCAGGATGCCTTCTTCGTTCTTTGACAGAAGACGCTTCTGGATAACCTCGGCAACGTTACTGCTGGTCAGCAGGATCTTGTTCTTAAAGCGTGCCTGGATTTTGGAGAAGTCATTGGTCTGCTGCTGGTTCATCTGTCCCAGAATATTGTCCATATCGCTTTGCGACGTTACGATGACCCAGGCCCGCCCGCGGCATTTAGTTGCCAGACTTTCGGCCACAGTCTGCAGGTTAGTCATCAACTTGACATTGTCGGCAATAAATTGTCCGACTTCATCAACAAAGAAATTCAACCGGAAATTGGCTGGCTGGTGATCAAGATATTCCTTGACCTGGTCGGCGAAGTCTTCGATTGACTGGTGGTATTGCAGGCGGTATTTCTCGATGATACCTTTGGCTAGATCAGCGTCTTCACCGGTTGCTTTGGCATAAGCCTTGGCAATATTCAGGTTTTCGAGCAAATGCTGTTCGCGGCCCTTTTCCCAGGACCGCCCCGTGATCTGCTGATAGGCATCTTTAAAAGCCTGATAAACGCCGCGACTGTCGAGATCCCGCTCGAACTGAGCAACATGGCCCTGCTTGCCGTAGTAACCACGCATCTCATTAAAGACTTTGAAGAAGACTGCCACCAAGGCATCGATCTGGGTCTTGTTGATGACATCTGCCTTCTGATCGATGTTAAACAAGATACTGTGTGACGGAATCGCCAGGGCGCGCTTCAGGTCGCTTTTGAAGATCGCATCATTGATCCGTTCGAGCTTGGGCAAGAAGAGATCGGCAGCTTTGACTCTGTCGATTTCTCGATTTTCCAAAAGATAAGCCAGAAGCTTCAATAAATGCGATTTGCCAGATCCAAAGAAACCGGAAATCCAGGCGCCATTGGCTCCGCTGTAGTTTGTATAAGCATCCAGAAAATTGGCCAGGCTTTTATGAACGATGTCCGTTAAGACATATTCTTCGAACTCAATCCGCAGCTTGGTCTCATCATCTGCCTTGATAACACCTTCAATTGGACGGCCAACGGGTTTAACAAACAAATCACGTAAACTCATGTCGGTTACCTCACTCAAATCTCAAAGTGCTCAATATCAAAGGCCCGATAATAATTATTGCCGGACGGCAGATCAAAAAGGTTCAGCATGAAGCCCTTCTCCAATGAAGGAGTGTAGGAGCCTGGAAAGAAAAACACCGTTGGTTTATACTTGGCTGTACTCTGCATGTTTTCCAGCAGGTTATGCGTGCGGATGTATGGGTACACCTCGCCAATGCCGGTTATAACCAGAATATCAAAAGGCTGAGTATCCATCTTGGCCGCAATAGCCGGTACCAGATTCTCCCTGGCATCCAGCACACCATCAAACAGCTCAAGCAATTCCTGTTTGGTAACGGTTGGCTCAATCTCAAGTATCTGTTCCCATATGCCGCGCTCCTGAAGCATTTCGATGCTTAAGTCGTACAGGTCAATACGACAGACGCGAATCCCTTTCATCTCCAAGTGTGTGATCAGGTTATTCTCCAGTGATTTCATCTCATCCGATTCAGACGGCTTAAAAGAGAAAATGAAAAAGGGGACCTCATTGCCGATTCCCTGCATTTTAAGAAACCTTTCGCTGGACATAACCTTCAAAAGGTGATTGAATCGTTCAGTTATGGTTTTTTTGGGTTTCATCAATCGTCTCCCCTTCATCTAGGCCCTGACTAATGCGTCAGGTTTGAACGTAGCCCGGAAATATCCGGATATCATCGGATACAGCCTGTTTAAAATGATTGGCCAGCTGAGGGCTGAAGATGATGGGGTTGATTTCCTGCTGTTGGCTGATAATGCCGGCTTCCCTCATAATCCTGAATAAGACTGATCGTAACTTTACTCGGGTTGTGGGCTTGATCGAACTGATTCGACTGTCCCATTCCGCCTTTTTATCAAAGAAATTGTCAAAATCTTGCATATCGATATGGGGACTCATTCTGACAAATCGTTCATGCAGAACTTCGATTGTGAATTCTGCAATAAACGGATACCGACGACAGATGGCCAGCCAGAGTAAATACCCCTGTTCCTTCTGGTGAGCAGCAAGGAACAGAGCCAGTTCATTATCGGCTAATTTCATCAGGCGAAAAACAACTTCACGCACGATCCGCTCACGCGCCGACATAGTCCTGATCTGTAGCAGATTGTCCCTGCATGCGAGTTTGCGGACCTGGGTCCAATCTTTTATCTCAATATAGAGCTTGGCGAGCAAAACTGATTCTGAAAGCAGGAGCCCACCAACCGTAAATGACATGTTATATGTAGAAGCAGCCGTCATGATAACCTCGCCTGTCAATGTCATTCAAATCGCAATATAATCTATGAACATCAACATTTAACATTATAACCTTATTTGTGCTTGCATGACCAAATATTTGAACCTGAAAAGGGAATCCATATTCATTGTCCGTATTTTTGAATATGATAGATCTTCTGTGGTGATGGTGTGACAACTCAAAATGTCAGAATCACCCCATCATCAACCCCGCGAAAAAATCTGCTTGTCAAATAAGAACATACGTTCTATAATGATCTCGCAAGGGGGTGATTGCGGTGAGCCAACGTGTGCCTGTGCGGGTGCTGGTCGAATGTCGTGAAGACGGGAAAATGGTGCCGATGCAGATCACCTGGCCGGACGGCAGGGTGTTTGCGGTTGACCGGCTGCTGGATGTCCGGAAAGCGCCAGCCAAGTCCGGCGGGGCGGGCGTCCGGTTCCTGTGCCGGATCCAGGGCCGGGAAGTGCCGCTCTACTTTGGCCTGGATAACAGCGGCACCCGCGAGATCTGGTGGTGTGACGGCAAGGAGTAAGCTGCCAGCATGCGCAGGCGCTGAATGGGTTGGCTTAGCCATTATCCAGCAGGAGAATCAGCAATGGAAGAACAGTTTACATATTTTCCGCCCCCGGACAACACGTTCATCCGCCTGGCTGAATTCTACTTGGACCATGCCATGGCCGAGGAGCTGAACGGCCTGGCTGGCTGCCTGGATCGGATTCGGATTTCACCGGCCAGCCACCCGGCCCTTGAAATACCGGGCGATGACCCCGATGAGCCTGAACGCCTGAAGGAACTGACCGGGGTTATTCTCTACCACCACCCCGTGTTTGCGTACTACCCGAACAAATTCACGGACGGCAGCAATCCGCCGGCCTGTCTCAGTTATGACGGCTTGACCGGGGTGGGTCAGCCGGGTGGCAACTGCAGTCAGTGCCCGCTCAACCAGTTCGGATCCGGCAGCAATGGCGGCAAGGCCTGCCAGAATCGTCACCGGTTGTTCATCTTGCGCGAAGGCGAGGTCTTCCCGCTGCAGTTCACGCTGCCGACGGGGTCGCTGTGCGACTTGGCAAGCTATGTCCAGCGCCTGCTCTCCAGGGGCAAGAAATCGAACGCGGTCATCAGCCGGCTCATGCTGAAGCGGGTCGTGACCGGCAACGGCCAAACCGGTGTGCGGGTGCGTTTTATCCTGGCCCGCGATCTCCAGCCCGACGAGTACAAACTGATCAGGAAACTGTCGGCCAATGTCCGTATTTTCAGCAAGAACATCGGTGTTGATCTGGACAGCCTGGCCGAGCCCTGGCGTGCATAGAAGCCGATTTGCCAGGCCGCCAGTGAGAGCCTGGGAAGACAGCAGCTGCAGAAGATCATCTACACCATCAACATGAGGGTTCCCGAGGGTTCCCGCAGCCAGCCGGTTCAGGCTGATGCTCCAGGCGAACCGCTGAAAATAAAAAAATCCCGGCTCACCATATCCGGGTTCCTGTACTGGGGCTTCTATATGTAAAAGCCTGTCGGCAGCCGGCCGACAGGCTTTCTCTTGACAATTGTACTGCCGGAGCTGCTGCTCCAGGCAGAGGGATCTTGATCTATTCATCAGTCTAGACCATTTTTTCTTTTAAATCGGTCATGCCGGTTACTCACGATAAAGGCTGTAACAAATAGTCACGCCCGGAAAAGGTTTCACGGCTGGCCTGCCTGGCGGTTTTTGTGGTCGAGCTGGTTGTTTGATCAGTTATCTCTTGTTTATGAGTGAATTTTCTGACGAAATTCTTGCGGTGTTACCCCGGAAAACCGCTTGAATACCTTGATAAAATATCCCGAATCGTCAAATCCCAGGGAACCGGCGATCGACCGAATCGATTGATCCGTATTTTCCAGCAGTTTTCTGGCCGATTGGATTTTGACCTGGTTGACATAGTCAGAGAGATTCCCCAAATTGGCTTTAGCGAACAGCTTGCTGAAATAACTCGTGGAGATATTGCAGAGCGCTGCCATCTCTTTCAGGGTGATTCTTGCCTGGGGATTCTTTTCAATATAATCAAGCGCCGGCTGGATCAGGTCAACTTTTTGCAGGCTGGAATTGGTAGCAGCTTGAGTCGTCCATCTGGCTTCAGTTCGCGCTGGCCGGGCTTCCAGATCACCGATTTTGAGTCGCAAATCAGAGATGGTTTCCATGGCGATTGCTTCATTGATGATCAGTTTGCCGATATCCGTGAGCAATTGTGTGACGGCATTGATTCTCTCCAGTGTCATTTTTGGTAATTGTTCATACAGCGATTGAAAATCGGACTGACTTGCTAACTGGCTCGCATAATTAATGATCGGCAAAATGGGTTCCTGTTTGCCGGCTGCCGGCTGAGGTTCCAAGAGAACCTGACCCGCCATGAACGCCCCGAGGAACATATTGTTGTAGATAATCGGAATGGCGATGTCGATGATACCGGCATGGCAATAATAGATATACGGCTTGCCGGTTCTGGCGGCTTCAAGTGCGGCATGTGAATCGCATGTTTCACAATATTTACGCCATTCAGCTGTAGCGCGGACTCGTTTGCAGAATCCGCTGCAATAGCTGTGGGTCGTTAGCGGCACGCCCTTATAATCGACCGCGATCAAGGCCAGGCCAGTTGCCAAGGCAATGTCGTCCTGGACCTTTTGATATTTGCTGGTATTCAAGAGCCCTTTCAGGTTGTACATGGTCGTTTTCAAGGGGCAACTCTCCCGTTAAGCCTGAGCAAGGTAAAATGATATCCGAAAATCTCGCATAAAAGTGCCATATATTTCGATTCTATAGCAAATATTTGGCTGAATCAATATAACCTGGTCGGAAAACGAGGCTTCTTTGGTGCAAATTTCCCCTTGCGCTGACCCATCAGCAGACAATAAATTACTATTTTCTTTTCCAATCGTTGGATCGAGCAGACCAATGTATTTTATGTTCCGCTTTCCTATAATAACGATGAAACTACCCCATATTCCGGAAAAATGCAGCCAGCCAGAAAATGAAGCCAGCAGCCGCACTGGAAATCCAGGCAAAAGCAAAATGAGCAGTCGAGGTTATTATGAGAAAAGCTTTTATTTGTCCAACCAAGTATGTGCAAGGTGAAGACGAGATCCTGAATCTTGGTTATTTCATCAAGACCTTTGGCCAATCGGCCCTGCTCATCGCCCATCGCGATGACGTGGCCCGCGTTCAGGCGAAGCTCGATGCAACGGCCGCAAAATATGGTGTGACTTTGGTTGCCTGTGATTTTGTGGGCGAATGTTCACGCCAAGAAGTAGCGCGGCTCAAGCAATTATCCCTTGAAAAGCAATGCGACTGCATCATTGGCCTGGGTGGCGGCAAAGCCATCGATACTGCCAAATGTGTGGCGGAAGGTGATGCATTGATCATCTGCCCGACGATTGCCGCGACCGACGCGCCGACCAGCCATTCGGCGGTGCTCTATACCCCAGAAGGCGCCTTTGACGATTATCGATCGGCGATTTCCTGGAAGCCTGTTCCCTGGTCATCATGGAAAATTGCGGCGGTGCATCCGGCCCGATCTGGGGCTCGGCATTTCGCGCTGCCGGGCGCTATGCCAGAGGTAAAGCCAGTCTTTCACTGGGCGAGTTTGCCGAAATGATGCAAGCTGCTGTCACCGGCATCCAGAAAACGGGCGAACGATCCTTTGGCCGCGGGGCAGGCGTTGGTGACAAGACCTTAATGGATGCCTTGATCCCCTTTGCGGATTCCTTGTCCGCTGATGCACAATTGAACAAAACTTTCCGGGAAGCCTTCCATCAGGGTGCCATTGCCGCCCGGGCCGGTGCTGAGTCTACCAAACTGATCGTCGCCCGCATGGGACGGGCCGGCACCGTCGGTGAGCGCAGTCTGGGTTATCCGGACGCGGGGGCCCATGCCATCGGGGTTATTATCACCGATCTGGTGGGAGAATAAATTGACAAAATATACTTTGGATAATGGTCGGGCACTTTCTTTAATGGTGACATTTCGCGTTCAAAGGTCAGGGGATCGAGAATGCTTGCCGCGACTTGATAATAGACTTTATCGCTGCCTTTTACAGCGATAAAGTCTATCTCTTTATCATCCATCTTGCCGATATTGATAATATATCCACGCCGCAGCAGTTCAAGATAAACAACATTTTCGAGACTGTGGCCTATATCGGCATTTTTATCCCCGAGAAGCAGATGTCGCAGACTCAGGTCAACAATATAGTACTTTTCGAGTGACTTCAGATGCTGTTTGCCTTTGACATCATACCGGCCAACCTTGTATAGAATAAACGCTGATGTTAAGGCGTCCAGATAACTTTCAACCGTGATCGAGGCGGCATATGGGAAGCCGCCGTTGCGAAAATAGGCATTCCAGGCTTCGCGTTTATTGCCGCCGACCAATTCAAAATATTCGGCAAAAGAAAAGTGACGATCATATAAAGTTTTTATATTAAGATATAAATACTCATATAATTTATGGAGTTTTTATAGTCGATTTACATCCGTGGAGTATTGCTGATCTGAAATGTAATTTTCGTCGGTTAGCGCCAAGTCTGGTATTATATTCATTAATGAGGATGCCATCAAGCCCCGAACTTGAGGAGGTCGTTTATGACAATTGAGTATTACCACGCTTCAAAGTACGGAAACGGCGCCATGGTTGCTGAGGAATTCAAGCGGATCATGGCCACCCGGGGGATCCAGGTCAACATCCATCATATCCGGGACGTGAAGCCGCGGGAAATACCGCCGGCCGATCTTTACGTGTTCAGTTCGCCGGGGCGCATCGGCAAGCCGCTCTGGAGCGTGCGCCGTTTCCTCCGCCAGGCCCGGTTGGCGGCGGGCGTGAAATATGCCCTGCTGACGACGCAGAGTCTAGCCCAGCCGGACAAGAACGGGCGGATGCCGACTGCCGAGGAGATGGTGAAATGGCAGCGGATCATCCCGATCATGCATGAAATCCTGCATGGCAAAGGCCTGGTCAGCGTTGCCGAGGATGCCATCCATGTGGTAGCCGTCAAGGGTCCACTGGAAAATGGCTGGGAGAAACGGGTTGCCGATTTTGCCGCCCGAATCCCCAGCCTATCAGATTCCAAGTCAAGCGGGATTTGACCGCTGGTGTAGCTTTTGTTATAGTAACTTTTACAGTTTCATTCAGCAATGCCATGTTTGCCTTGAATCGCAAGGAAATGGCTTTCAAATTATTCGCTTTAGCATTTGCCTGCTCTGGGTTTGGGTCAATTTTGATGGGGTTGCAGACTTCAGTGACGCTTTGGATCAGTATCGTTCTAAGCAATATTTTATTAGTATCTGGATATTTGTTGCTTTTTAGCGGGATTATATCTATTTATAAAGAAAATGAACTGCCGTTTACATAGATAGAGCCTGTATAATTGGTGTAAATTGAGAAATAAAAAATGAGCCACGAGCT
>CAYVHB010000046.1:0-18337 GCA_964450865.1 uncultured Oscillospiraceae bacterium
GCCGGGCTTTTCTCACAATCCCCGAAGCCCAGCGTGCCAGATCAAGCAACTGTTCCATCCGGATCTCAAGCAGGCGCAATTCTACGGATTGCACCAGCATCGCCGGCATGATTGACCGGGCTGCCAGGCGCACCGCCTCATCAGCAATCGGCACCTGCCCAAGGTCAAGGATTTCTTCAGGCCCGAAGCTGCTGCTGACGGCCTGGCCAGTCAATATCTGTGCCAGCTGCCGCCAGGCCTGCCGCAGCCATTCAGCCTCGAAATCGACAAAAACAAGATAGCCGGCAGCAAAAATATGAACTTCCCGCTGACCGGCTTCCAGCCGCAAAACATTGGTCAGATCCGGGCCACGCAAGACCAGGCTGGCCATTGGTCCGGCGTGGACCGGTCCAGCCTGGACCGGTCCAGCCTGGTCAGCTGAAGCGGCTGGCAGGTCCAACAAAAGACGGGCTCCTGCCAGATCGATCCTGTGTGGCAAGCGATAGCACTGGCCGATCATCGCGGCAACAGGTCGATCACCATGATGATGACCTCAATCAGGATCAGAAGCAGAATGACAACTTCGATGCGGACATTTTTCAGCGAGTGACTGATCGCCGCAATGCCGTCGACCACCCGGTTCAATAAGGCCGCCTTTTGTGTCAGCACTTCATAGCGGTCATTCAATTCGAAAAAATCGGCCAGCTGGTCATAAAAAAGCAACGCATCGCTGCTGGTCCAGGTAATGTCCGGCTTATCGAGCAACATGACATATGCCAGGGCATTATATTCGTAGCGGGCAATACGCGAAGAAATTTGCGCCAGGCGCCGGTCGCTGACGCGCAATTTCCCCTTTTCCAGACGCACAATCAGCGGCTCGATGTTATCCATGATCTCGGCCAGCCGCAGTTCGATTTTCTCCAGGGCCACTGACTTGGCGACAACCATGGCGATCAAGTCCTGATGGTAGGGCTGAGCCTTTGTCACCAGAACGTACTTGTCTGTGAGAACCGGCAATCTTTCCGTGTCGGCTTCACCAGGTTCCGGCTCCGTGATTTCTTCGGAGCGGGCCGCAGCAGGTTCGGCGCCCGGCGTATCGTTGGCACCGGCCCGGTCATGTGCGGTCTCCGGCCAGGATTCAAAGCGTGCCGCAGCAGCTGCGGCACCTGGTGAATCATTGGTACCGGCCGCTTCCTGCAGCGAGTCAGCCGCTTTTTCATCAGCCTGGAGCGGACCAGTCAGCAATTCATAGGTATCCCGAAACTGGCGGGTATCGTCCCAGTTCATCCGGCCAATTCGCAACCTGAGCCATGAAAGCACCGCCGCTTCATCCTCAGGGCGGGCGTTTACAAAAACAATGCTGCCAAATGAAAAGATATAGACGGCACAGCCAGACGGCCAGCCAGGCTGCAGCAGTGGATCAAGCAGAGAGCCCTTCATAACCAATGGTTCCTCCCACGTATATTTACGTGGGAGGCCAAGCGCTGCTGCTACTTTATTCAGGTCGAATTCATTAGCCAGTACATAAGCCTGAAACTGTACACGTTCCATCTGCTTATTCTTTCTGTCAGGAGCTGACCCCGGCCCGGCACGCCGGCCGTGCCGGCCATGCCGGCCTGGTCTGCCTGCTGTTGGCGTTTAGCCAGGCCTGGTGTAGTCTGGTGTAGTCTGGTCTGGTGTAGTCTGGTCTGGTGTAGTCTGGTCTGGTGTAGTCTGGTGTAGTCTGCCTGTGGCTTCGATTGTTTCCGAGGTTTTGCTGCTTACTTCTTATCGCCGTTCCAGTACTGAGGATTCGGGTCAAGGAGCCATTCATGAGCCGGGTCATCAATACGGGTCTTTTCCCAGGGATTGTCCGGCAAATGGCGAATGCCCCAGACATAACAACAAGCATAACCGGGAGCCATGACCTGGGAGTGGGTACCCTGTGTAATAATGGCGCAACCGTTATGGTGCAATTCATAGACTTCACCATTCACCCAACCGGCACCAAAACCCTGTGGTTTTTCGAAATGATAAAAATAGACTTCAGGCTGTGGATGACCATGCGGCGGATAACTGGACCATTTCCCTGGCAAGTTGACGACCTCGCCCAGGACCATGTTGGAATGCGGTGCTGTCTCATAATCATAACAGGTCCGGACATCGCGCTTGATACAGTTGTCCAGTTCGCCGTTGCTGCCACGCCGCCAGGTGTCAACTTCGTCCGGTGTGTAAAGATGGGCCGGGAATTGCCGGTCATTGTAGGTTTTCTGCACATAGAATTCGCAGTGCCCGTGGGCCGTTAAGGTACAACAGTCGCCGGCACTCAGCAAAATGCAAAAAGGATTGTAATCAAATGGATTTGGCCGGTCCATCGTAACCTTCCGGTCAGCAAATTCGACCGTGGCCTTGCCTTCCAGCAGAATCCATGAGACCTCCTTGCGGGGCTCACTGAAAGTATAGGCATCGCCATCTTCCATGATCAGCAGGGCTACATCCATCCAGCTGCCTTCGCCGTTGTTCACGTCAGCACTGACATACTCGTTATAGCCTCTCTGCACTTTTTTATCAATGTACATATTCAACACTCCTTTTATATTTAAATGATCAATGCTACCATTATACCATGAAGGATTCACGCCCGACAGCCGCAGTTTGCCAAAAGATGTCTAAAATAAAACAAAAACAAGACAAATATGTGCCTCAAAATCACCTTTGACATATCAAATGACCCATAAAGTGATCAAAATTGGCCAGGCGCGGTGCAGTCATACGCCCCGGTTCGTGACAATGGAAAGCGGGTGCCAGCAATGAATATCGAAATCATGCTCGGAGATATTACAAAAGTTCAGGCTGATGCTATTGTCAATGCCGCCAATACAACCTTGCTGGGTGGCGGCGGTGTCGATGGCGCCATTCATCGGGCGGCCGGTCCGGAATTGCTGGCCGAGTGCCGTACCTTGCATGGCTGTGCAACCGGCGAGGCCAAGCTGACCCGCGGCTATCGCCTGCCAGCCCGCTATGTGATTCATACACCGGGCCCGATCTGGCAGGGCGGATCCGGCAACGAGGCAACCTTGCTGCACAACAGCTACCGCAACAGCCTGAAACTGGCCGAGTTGCACGGTTGCCGGACTGTGGCTTTTCCCTCTATCAGTACGGGGGCTTTTGGCTATCCATTGCGAGATGCTGCAGTCATAGCCATCCGCACTATCGCCGATTTCCTGGCCTGCAGTCCAGTCGTTGAACGCGTCCTGATCGTTTGTTTTGATTCACGCACCCTGCAAGTATACCAGTCGGTCATGCAGACTATGCTGCCGGATCTGCATCCCGGTCACTGATAAACGGTTGCCCGATCCATCACGCCATAAGGGGAATCCGCTATCCGTCCTATCCACCCGGTCACCAGAAAACCTGATCTGAACAGGTAATCGGCCAACAAAACACCTTGTCAGTTTTTTGTCAGTCCAACCGATTAAAATTGATCCATCTGCACACATTCACGCCTGAACGATGCCAGTCTGCAAGGTAGACCAGGGCGCGGACAGTCGACGATCGCATAGTCCAGATGAGTTCATTTGCAGTCAGGCCTATGACCTGGCTTTTTAACGGGGATGCTGATATGAACATTGGGCCGATTGCAATGCCATTTCCGACGATTGAACATTTATCGGGAGATCCGGTAATTCTGAAAACACTGGCCAGGATCCGGCGAGCCTTGGCGGAACTCGATTCTTTCGTACCGGCCTCAGTCAGTTTGCCGGTTCTGCGCAATATTTTGTCTATTAATGAAGCCCGGGAAAGCGTAGCAATTGATCTGTCTATAGCCAGGCATGAAGATATTTTCCGGTTCCTGAGCCAGGCAAAGGTCGTCAATCCCATCGCCGCCCAAATCGTTGATTATCGCAATATGCTTGTCCAGGGCTATGAACGCGTCAGTACAAGCCGCAGGCTTTATCCGGATCTGCTGCTCGATATCCACGGCCAGATTGGCTCGGGCCACAAGTCCGACGGCGCCGGACAGACGGGCGGACAGACGGGCGGCCTGATGGACGTAATTCGCTATGCCTGTGATGAGCAGGACCGGACGGATCCTTTATTGAAACAAGCCTTGATTCATGGCCTGTTTGCTGCCAGAGACGATGGCCAGGTCGCCAGGCTGGCAGCAATGCTGTGCCTGGGAGCCGGCCAGCAACTGAGTTGGCCGATGTTGAATTTAAGTCGGTATTTTAATCATAACCGGCCCCAATACTTGCGCCAGATCGAGATGCTCAAGACCACAGGCAATTGGCACAAGTGGCTGATCTTCAATCTGGTTGGTCTGGAACAATCCATCTACCTGACGTTGCGACAAATGATACATATCAGCGGCCGCGTAGAGAATCTGGTTGTGGACATTCAGGGTGTGCTGCCAGCCCATCACGTGCCAGCTTTACAGAATCTGCTGCTGGATCACTTTTATACCCGTCTGCAGAACGTGCAGGCATCCCTGGGTGGATCGCGCCCCCTGGCAATCGACTGCCTGCAGCTGTTGGAAAGCTCCAGTTTCCTGGCTGCGCAGCGGATCGGTAACGAACGGATGTACAGGAACAACCGCTTGTTTGACCTGGTTAAAGGCAGTAACCACTAAACAAACCGCCTGGCCGACAAGCCGATCCCGGCCGGCAAGGTATGTTGCGAGATGGATAGATCCTGATTCAATAAAGCCATATCCTGGGTTGCTGAATGATAGGAATGTCAAACATACTCAGGAATTGTTCATGAATATCACGAAAAAAGTTAACATATACTCAAGGGCTGGTTCTATTGACATCAAGTCAGGCTGTGCTATAATTAAGACAAGCTCCAGGGATTACCAAAGAAGTAAAATTACCAGATGGATTGCCGCCACCAAAAGTGGAAAGCGAATAGTAACTGACGATACACGTAAAAGTGTAAACAAGTTGCAAGTCGAGCAAATGAATAGAGAAAACCAAGATCAGTTAGCAAAGATTAAGATCTGAGCAAAATGATTCAAGGAATTCAAAATTCAGATGAATCAAGAATATCAGGAAATGATTTAGCAAAGATTAATAGTCTGAAAAGATAAATAATCTGAGCAGGTCAAATCAGGATAATCAGAATTCAGATGAATAGAGAAAACCAGGATCAGTAAAGCAAAGAAACTTATCTAAGCAAAACAAAATCAAGGAATTTAAAGTTCAAATGCGGAACAAGAAAATTCGCAAATCAAATGGGCAACCACAAAGGGATTGTGACTTCAACAAGGGTTCGCTGGAGCTCTTTTTTTGTTTTTAAACAACCATACGTAACTGCTAATTGTTCATAATTACTAAACAGAAATTTAATTTATTGTGATAATGACAATAGCTTGACAATCCTATAGAGGGTGCTATAATAAAAACAAGCTCCAGGGAATACCAACAGGTAATATCACCTGACGGAATGCCGCCACTGAAAAGTGGAAAGCGAATCATAACTGACGATACACCTAAAAAGTGTAAACAAGTTATATGTTGAGCAAATGAATAAAGAAAACCAGGATTTGTCAGGTCAGGAATGCTTATCCAAACCAAAACAAATCAAGGAAATCAATATTCAAATGTAAAACAGACAATTCGCACAGCAAAAGGGCAACCGAAAAGGAATATAGACTTGCTGAAGGGTTCGCTGGAGCCCTTTTTTTATTTTAAACAGCACCTGTACCGCAGTTTACTGTTTCAATTCAAGCTCAGCAATGTAGGGCAGGTTTCGTCCCTGTTCATTGTAATCCATGCCATATCCGAGCAATCTGGTCCGGCTGATTTCAAAACCGTAATAGGCAACCGGGACATTGATCAGTTGCTGGTCAGGATTGATCAGCAAGGAGCAGACAGTGATACTGGCCGGTTTACGCGCTTCCAGGCTTTGTACCAGATAGGCTGTTGTCAGTCCGGTCCGGATGATATCTTCAACGACAATAACATGCCGTCCAGTGATATCGACATCCAGATCCTTGGTAATGCGGACGATACCAGTCTGGTTGGTTGTATTGGGAATGGTACCGATCGTGATGAAGTCCAGGAGGATTGGCACATCAATGGCCCGGGACAGATCAGCCAGGAAATACAATGAACCTTTTAATACACCTACGAGGATCAGTTCTTTGCCGGCATAATCCCGGCTGATTTCCTGTCCCAGATGTTTGATTCGTTCGCGGATTTCTGCTTCACTAAATACAACACGCCGGCCTTTGACCAGTGCCATCTCGATCACCCCTTCGTTTCTGTTGGATTTTCATTGTTATCGTTATTGTGTTCCTAGTCCAGGCTTGTGTCGTTAATTGTCACCGGCCTGTCTTATGCCGTTGCCGCTGTCGTTGTCGCGGCTTTCATTGGCGTTGCCGCTGTCGTTGTCACTGATGTTACTGTTATTGCTACCGTCCATGGCAACATTGCTGACCGGGACGGCCGGACCGCCACCAAAGCTGCTCAGACGTTCAATCAGGGATTGAAAGTCCTTCTTATAGACTATTTTAACATTGGTACCGGGGTACAGCTCACGGACCTTTTTAAGCTTGCGGTTTTTTTCGGTGACATAGCGCTGATTCATGGTTGTCAGCTCAAGGTAGGTGTCAAACTTGGTCAGGTAGAAGTCGGGGCTGAAGGCCAGGGTGATGTTGCCTTCGGCATCCCACTCGATCGGGAAGGTCTTCGGCTCGTAAACCCATTCGATCTGGTACATGTCCAGAATCTTGGCGAACTCGGCCTCGGCTGGATTCTTGAAGACCGGGAGCGCTGTCTGGTGATCAATGACGTCGGAGCGTTCGGCCTCCCGGGCCAGTTTGCGCCGCAAGGCCTGCTCTTTATGCATGGCAACGATGGCTGCAACGCATTCGTCAGTCGATATGGCGGCTGTATTCAGGGTCAGGTCGTAGAGCATGGCGTCGCTGAGGTCGCTGCTGAATACGGCTGACACGAAGCGTTTGTGTTTTTTATCGGCGGTGATCAGGATCTGCTCGGCTTCGGCATCGGAGACCCGGAACTGCTTCTTGACCCGATTGATACGGACCTTCTCCGGAGCTACGATCCGGATGCGCAAGGCGTCCGGGTCATCAGCGAAGATCATGGAGGAGCCAAAACCGACAAGTACGGCAGATTGCTGGCTGGCTAGTTCAAACAGGCTTTTCTTGAGATAGTCGAGATAGGTACCGCCCGTTTGGGCAGGGGACAAATAAAATCGGGCGCTTTCGGTCAACAGGTGCAGATCACGGGTATCGGCTATTCTGGCAAAGAACCGGTCGATCAGCTGGTTACGGGTGATCAGGTCCCAGCCCAGCTTGCGGGCCAGGGCCTGGGCGATTTCATCACCCAGGCTGCCCATCTGTCGGGAAATCGTGATGATTGACACAGTAGTACCCCCCTTCATCTATGGTCTAATTTATTATATCATAATCAGCAATGGGAACATGCAGTCAGCCGGTCCGGCCTGATATTTACCGGTGGAAAGGCAGCAATGGGAACATGCAGTCAGCTGGTCCGCAAGACTGCAGCGGATTGGATGCGTGAACAGGGGAAGGGGCTTGCGCGAGGTGTTGTGCGGTCGCACCCAGGCGGCCAGCTTTGAGAGCAGGGGAAGCGGCCATCGTCAAAGGCCAGTCTGGCCAGACCCAGGCGGCCAGCTGCGTACACAGGGGAAGCGGGAGGTTTATTGATGGCTCACACCTATCGGGGATTCCAAATAAAAAATCTGCATTTGAAGAATCGCATTGTCATGCCGCCGATGTGCATGTACAGCAGTGATGAAACAGGCAAGGCCCTGGATTTTCATCATGTTCACTACGCGACGCGGGCGATTGGCGGCGTCGGCCTGATCATCCAGGAAGCAACAGCCGTAGCCCGCAATGGCCGGATTTCTGCCCGGGACCTGGGTATCTGGGATGATGCCCACGTGCCTGGCCTGGCAGCCCTGGTCGAGACGCTGCATGGCTATGGCACCCGGTGCGGGATCCAGCTCGGGCATGCCGGCCGCAAGTCCGATGCCGGCGAAGCTGTTATTGTCGCCCCCAGTGCCATCCGCTATAACGAATTTTACCAGCAGCCCCAGGTCTTGAGTATCACGGAAATTACCTCTGTTGTTGCCGCTTTCCGGGCTGCTGCCGGACGGGCTGCGGCGGCCGGATATGACACCATCGAGATCCATGGTGCCCATGGCTACCTGATCCACCAGTTCTTATCACCCCTGACCAACCAGCGCGGCGATGAGTACGGCGGCTCCCTGGCCAATCGTACCCGCCTGCTGCGTGACGTGCTCAACGCGGTCCATCAGGTCTGGCCAGCGGACAAGCCGGTCATGCTGCGCCTGTCTGCCGTGGATTATGTTGCTGGTGGCCTGGATCTGGCCGAGACCATCCGGATCGTCCAGGCCGTCAAGGATCTGGTCGATGTATTTCATATCAGTTCCGGCGGTTTGCTTGACGTGGCGCCGAAAGTCTATCCGGGCTATCAGCTGCCCTTTGCCGAGGAGATTCGCCGGCAGTGCCAGGTTCCAGTCATTGCTGTTGGCCTGATCACGGAATTTGAGCAGGTAGAAGAAATCCTGGGTAATCAGCGGGCTGACCTGGTGGCTCTGGGCCGTGAACTGCTGCGAAATCCTTATTGGCCATTGCTGCAAAGTGGCAAAGCCCGCTCGGTTGAGGTTCCCTATCCGCCACAATATGAGCGGGCCCGCCGCTAAGCAGCCCGCCGGGAAACCTGGAAGAAAGGACTGAGAATTGAGTATGATCTATGATTTGGAACGGGTCAGCCGCCTGGCTGATTATGTGCGCGGGGTGCTGGGACAAGAAGACGGCCTGGGCCTTTATCGGGCCTACCAGGCTGATCTCGAAGCGGTTTCACCGCATGAAGCTTTTGCGGTTTTCAGTGGTTTGCTGGAGAATGGTCAGACTGCTGCGGAAATATTGGATATCCTGGACAAGGTGATCAATGTTTTTCACAAGGGGCTGCAGAAATATACGTGGACGCGCCCGCCGGCCGGCTCGTTTGCAGCTGTGCTGCGTCAGGAAAATGCGGCCCTGCTGGAGCGGCTGGACCGGATGCGGACGATCCTGATCGCCGGTGGCGCAAATGACCAGCGGCTGGCCCTGCTGGCGGCGCTGCGCGAGTTGCAGGCCTTCAATGCTCATTACCTGAAGAAGGAGAATATCCTTTTCCCTTATATGGAACAGAAAGCGCCGCGGTTTTCCGGTCTGGCGATCATGTGGGCGCTGCATGATGAAGCCCGCCGCGAACTCAAGGCGGCGATTGCCCTGCTGGCGGATGAGACTGCCGATGCCGCTGATATCAATGTGCAGATCGGCCAGCTCTTTTTTGCCATCCACGGCCTGGCCATCAAGGAAGAACTGATCCTCCTGCCGGCTGCCAGTGAGCTTTTCAGTCCCGCTGAGTGGGCGGAAATGAGCCGCCAGAGCTTTGACTATGGCTTTCCGTTTATTGAGCCGCCAGCGCGTCCAGATCACAGGCCTGCCGGTGAGACCCTGGCCGGCCAGACTGCTGGAGGAATAACCGGAACATCTGCGGGAACGTCAACTGGCAGGTCCGCCGGAAAATCTGCCGGCCAGGCCACCGATGGGTCTGCTGGCATACAAGCCGGATCAGTCGAGAATTTTACTGAATCAGGAGGGGGTGCTGGCGGGATGGATAATCAACAGGCCGCTGCAGATGTGGACAGTTCGCTGTGGTTGAAAACGGAAACCGGCATTTTAAATCTTGAACAGGTTGTCCTGATCTTCAATGCCCTGCCGGTCGATTTGTCATTTGTTGATGAGAACAACAAGGTTCGCTTCTTTAGCCGGCCTGAAGAACGGATCTTCCCCCGTTCGCCAGCCATTATTGGCCGGGATGTCCGCAATTGTCATCCGCCGGCCAGTGTAGCTATCGTCGAAGAAATCGTTGCCGCATTCCGCGCCGGCCGGCAGGACCGGGCCAGCTTCTGGATCGACTTGCATGGCCGCAAGATCCTGATCCAGTATTTTGCCCTGCGTGATGCTGCCGGGACTTATAAAGGCGTGCTCGAAGTCAGTCAGGATATTACGGGCATCTCACAGCTCACCGGCGAACGCCGGTTGCTGGACTGGTCTTGAGGGTCACCCGCGGTCCGGGATAAAGCGGCTGCCGGTTGCAGGACTGGGGCCGGCAGCCTGTTCCGGGTGTTTCATGATCGAAACAGCATCAATGGAACGGGCAAGGGGCCATCCGATGGATGAGCCGGCAGCCCCGGGCTTCTTTTGGTTGCCGATAACCGGCCAACAGAACGGCCTCCACATTGATGGAGTGACAACCGTCTAAGGCTGCGAACCATCAATCACTGTCGGTCCGGCCAGCTCCAGGATGCGGGCCAGCCGGTCAAAATCGATGAATCGGCTCTCGCGCAGGATTTCCCGCCCATTGAGGATCACCAGGATTGTTGGTACAGTAAAGACCAGGCGCTGGGCGGCAACGGCTGGCTGGGATTGCGCGTCAATCTGGATGACTGGCCATTGCCAGGCTTGGGCCAGCTCCGCGGTTCGTGGCCAGGTTGCATGACAGACATTACAGCGCGAAGCACTGAAATGGATCACCAGCCAGGGTTGCCTGGCCAGTTTTTCTTCCAATTCTGCTGCAGTCAGATTATTCAGGTCCCAATCCAGAAGCATGGTGTCCCCTTCGTTTGTGTGTCAGATCGTTAGTCTTCACCGGATAATCACATCTGCAGGACCCCGGGCCGGCTTGTTAGCGGCAGTGACTGGTAAACAGGCCGGTCCCAACGGCTGCCTCGCTGCAACCGGCTTTAATCAACTGCCTGAAGCTTCGCCTGCAAATTGGCTACGGCCTCCTGGAGCCCGGTGCGGGCGGCATTGATCACCGGCAGGTCGGGTGGCTGCCTTTGCTGTAAAATGGCGCGCCCGCGCTGCAGGGCAGCTGCCAGCTCTTGCGTATCTTGCTCTATTGAGCCCGCCGGAATTTGGCCGGATCCGGCGATGGGCCGTGGTGCCTGCAACGCTTGCAGCAGGGTATCGCCTTGCTGGACCTGACGGTAGAGCTGTTCGCGGGCCTGCATGATTTCATGTTCACTGCGCAGCTCATGCATCAGGTCAATCAGCGGCCAGCCCTGGTTGCTGGGTGTGACCACACACTTGAGCGCGCTCCGGCCGGCGCCGGCTTTGCGCAACCCGTCCAGCAGCTGATTGATCTGCTCATCATAAAGATCTTTCATGATTATCATTTCTTCAGCCCGGGCTGGTCCCTCATAGATTCCCGGCTGTTGTTCAAATCCCTTGATTCCTGCACAGTAACCGACCGTCTGGTTCAATTGTTCGCCGGTAATGGTGCGGCCCGGCATTTTCATGATCCGCAGCACATTACGGACTGCCTGGCCTTTTTCTGTATCCGGATCCAGATGATAGAGCAGAACAAGCGCTTTGCCTGTCATAATATTGCCCTGCCTTTCCTGTCAATGTTATTTGTGTTTTAACTTGAGCGGCGTTCATCCCGTTTCATCACGAATGTACGTTATCGCAGACTGATCTGATGAATGCTGTCGGGATTATCAAAGGGTGGTTCACCCCGGGTCATGACGCGACTGGCAGCCCCGGAATGCTATACATTATAAACAAAAGCGGCCAGTATTCGTCAATGCTAAACTCGGGTTTGTTCTCCCCGGGTTTATTCTTCTGGGCATGGTGTGGGTATGGCCAGGGTCCGGCAAGCGCCCTGATAACAGTCGCTCTCCGGTTCACCGCGTTTTTGCAGGGCGTTGGCTGGCAACTGGTTCCAGGCAAGCGGCTGGCGCGTGGTATAGACATGGAACTGGCCGTTGCGCACCAGCATAGCCAGATTATAGAAATCAAGCTGAAAGGGCTGGCGGTAATCGGCCGGCGAGACTGGCCGATCCAGCAAAATCGCGGCCCGGGCCAGACCCAGCTCCGCCAGGCTGGGGCTGGCTGGAGTCGGGTGATCAAACCAGGCAGCGGCTACCGGCTGAAAGTCACCGGCGCTGGCTTCCAACCACTGACCATTCTGGCGAAAAGCTGCTACAGCCATGATCAGCCGGGGCAGCCAGGGCAGCCAGGCTGCATCCGTTTCGGCCAGGAAGCTGACGGCAGTCAGCAGACTGGCCGCGTCGAACAGGAACGTGACGCCGGGACCGGTATCTGAAAGGGTGTCCGCGGGACCCAGGCCGTTCGCTGCTGCTGAAGCGATGGTGTTACTGGCAGTTGTGGTCATGACGCTGTCCGCCGGATGCGCCGGGTCTGTCCCGCTGTCCTGATTCAGCTGATCGTTCAAGGCCCGTTCTCTGCCAGGCGTGTGCCAGGCATGTGCCAGTTTATTCTGTTCCTCGTGCCAGAACTGGTCCAGAATCCGCCTGACCAGCCGGGCCGCCTCAATCTCCAGCTGCGGCTGGTCCAGCAATCGGGCCGCCTGGATCAGGGCTATTGCCGCCAGGGCATTCAAGCCACTCAGAATCTTGTCATCACGCCCCGGCTGGGCCCGCTTGCGCCGGCTGGCCAGCAATTTGGCCTCGATTGCTGGAATACCCCCCGTTTTGCCTGGATCTGGTGCCGAAGCCGGCAACGATTCTCCCTGATCAGGTGACTGCTGATCCCGGCGGATCAGATGGATCTGGCCTTCGAAATTTCCGTCCGGTGACAGTTCGTAGTGTGATTGCAGGCTTGCCAGTTCGTCCGGGTCCAAAATAGCCTGCAATTCCGTCCAGCGCCAGAGATAGGTCGCACCCTCGTGATGGTTGGTATCGGCATCGTGAGCCGTGATGAAAAATCCATCCGCAGCGAAGGTTTCCAGCAGACAGCGAACCAGTCCCCAGGCCATCGTCCTGAAATCAGGATCACCCAGAACCCGCCCCGCCAGGGCGAATGTCCAGAGCGCCAGCGCCTGATCATAGAGCATTTTTTCAAAATGGGGAATTGTCCAGGCCTCATCGACGCAATAACGGAAAATGCCACCCTGCAAATGGTCGTGCAGGCCGCGGCGCTGGATTTGCTGCAGCGTCAGGCGGCAGATACGGGCAATTCTATCATCCGGTTGAATGCTGTATGTATACAGTAAAAACAGCAGGGTTGTATGGGGTGGGAACTGAGCCCCTTTGCCAAAACCGCCCCGGCGCTCATTGGCAAAGCCCAGGATCTGGTCAATCAGGTTATCCTCCGGAACCGCAGCCGGCATGCTTTCCCGGGCAACAAAAGCGGTTATCTCAGCCTGATGAGCCTGGATATGCTGGAGAACTTGCCGGCAAATTGTGATAAATGCCGGCATCTGGCCGATTGCTTGAGCCGGCGCATACGTCAGTGCGTAAACCGGCTTTAGATCCGGTGTCAGGAAAACATTGAGCGGCCAGCCGCCAGAACCTTGCTGGCTGACCAGGAATTGCATCATGACCTGGTCTATGTCCGGTCGCAACTCCCGGTCAATTTTGATGCAGATAAAATGCTGATTGAGGAACGCCGTTGTGGCCGGATCCGCGAAGGCGCCATCAGCCATCACGTGACACCAGTGGCAGGTTGCGTAGCCAATCGAGATCAGCAGCGGTTTGTGCAGATTCTGCGCCGCTTCAAGAACTGGCGTACTCCATTCCTGCCACCAGATCGCCTGGCTGCGATGCTGTTGCAAATACGGTGAAAACGAGCGATCAAGGTTATTACGCTTGAGGTCTAGCATCCTGTATCCTTTCTGCCAGCCGGCCATGCGCGAAGCGGGCTGTCGTCCGGGCCGCTCATGAACGGACTTTGCCTGGACTTGCCTGAGGTCTGATCATGATGATTATCATACTGCTTATACAATGTTTTTGCTGTTCATTCCAAGCTTTACAAAAACGTATGGTCTCGCTAAACTGATGAATACATCTGTGACTTTCTGGCGTATGCGCCAGTTGTGTCCTGGACAAGCCGTGAAGAGCAAGGCGAGTCCTTGCAGGGAAATGAGGTTTTGCATCGTGCCTGATCGCAATCCACCTGACGCCAGCTATTGTGGTCCCGCCATGGCCATCGGTTTGCCGAGGTTCCAGTCATGAAGCTGGTCCATCGCCGTCTGCTGGGTCTGGGCCTGCTTCTGATCGTTTTTTTAACTGCCTACTCCTGGTTTTTTCGCACTTATCTGGATGATCAGCAGTATTTGCGTCTGGCCCTGGCGGCGACCGGTCATGACCCGGCGATTATTAACACCGAGGAGCCGGACTTCGAAGTGATTCAATATCAGGGCCGCCTGGTGGTCCATCTGGTTTTCCAGACCTTTCGCCATGCTCAGATGGGCTCGATCAGCCTGTATATTGATATTTTTGAGCGCCGGGTCAGTGAAATGCGGCAGCTGGGCTATGTCATGCGCCTGGCCCCGTTTCCCTGAATCACATGAACGGATGGCTTTCGGCCTGACTGGCCGGCTGCCTGCCTGATAACGGAATTTATAGCCGTATGATGAAACGCATTGCAGTCATGATTGTCCTGTCAGAAGGGAAGGCAGTATGGTATTTCTTCCGGAAAACAAACCAATCGATGAATTCCTGCAAACAACCGCGCAGATCAATCATAAGGACGCGCGTATCCGTTTTGTTGCCGAATGGCTGATGGGCCGCCTGATGAATCAATCTTCTCAGCCGCAGCCATTTCAGCCGCAGCCAGCGGGCTTTGCCGATCCTGAACTGGAGCTGGTCCGCCTGACAGGGGAGTATGTTTATGCCCGGATCGTCAACACCGCTGACACGGACCATCAGCTGGTAACCCGCCGGGCTTCCGAGGTCCTCAATCAGCGCGAGGGCAGCGGCTTGAGCAAACCGCTGCTGCTGGCTGCTCTTTTACGGGCCAATGGGATTGCCACCGGCTTTTGCTATCAGTATGTGGTCGAATCTGGACGAATGACCCCGGATGGCCAGCCCCGCCGTCAACTGCGCGTTTTGAATGCCGCCTATCTCGAGTCTATCGGCCAATGGCTGCGTCTGGATGTTCGTGGACTGGCTGCCGAGCAAGGCCAGGGATTTCCCCTGGATCAGGCAGCCCTGTCGCAAGGCTTGCGTCCGGAACTGGGTGAAACGGACTTGCTGCAGATCTGCAGTGACCCCCATCCGGTTATCATCAGGGCCCTGCAGACGGCCGCCACCTATGATCAGCTTCTCGCCATCTGGCCGCAAACCGTGACTGAATAAGAAATCCTGTTACAGAAAGGCCGGCCTGCATGGTTACTGCAAGCCGGCCTTTTGCTGGAAGGATTTATTGTTTTATCGTGCCAGTTGTATTTTCACCCGCGTTGCGGCCGCCGCCGGCAGCCGCCGGCTGCATTTCCGGCGCGGCCCGGCACCTGGCCAGGCTCAGGCGTTGCCTGTCAGCCAGAGGAATTCATAGGGCCCGACAAGGACGCGGTCATTATTGAAGTCGACAGTCTTACCCTGGACGATATCATTTTTCTGGCCGAAGATCCCGTTGGCATGGAAGGCGTTGGTATTGACGAACTGGCGATCCTCGGAGAAATTGCCGATAAAAATGAAGATCTGGCCGTAGTGGTATTTGACAAAGCTGTAAACGGCCTGTTCATAGCATTCAATGACCTTTGTATGAATGTCGCTGCGGAAAATATCATGGCTGGCGCGAATGGCGATCAGCTGTTTGAGCTTGCTGAAGACCTGCCCCTCGTTGGTGCTCAGGATAGTGCGGTTCTCCGCCCGCTCCCAGTTGAAAAACGGCCGATGCAGCCAGCGGCTGTCGTGGGCCTTTTTCGGATCCTGCCTGTAGCTGTAGTCATTGATCGTTGCCAGCTCGTCGCCGCTGAAAAGCAAGGGAATGCCTGACTCGGCGAGGATCAGGGCATGAACCAGCAGGATGCGCTTGATGGCCAGCTCACGCTGATATTCATCGTGAGCCTGCATGGCGTATTCCAGGCCGCACAGGCTGGCCAGGGTGCCGCTGTTGCGGGCATCCATCGTTTCCGGGTTGAATTCATACAGCTCGCCGCGGGCATAGCTGAAGGAATGGTCGCCCTTGAAGAAACTGATCAGGAACTGCTTATGGACGTATGGATCAAAGCCAAGCTTATTGAGGCCTCCTTCGTCAAGGCCCCAGCCAATATCGTCATGGCAACGGACATAGTTGATCCAGCAGGCCGAATGGGGGGTTTTGAAGGCGTATTTTTCACTGTGAGTCATCAGGCGGGCATCCCGCGTGGCCAGCGAATTCCAGATGTTGACCATGTGCGCCGCGTTATACAGGACCTGGCATTCCTCATCATGATCGACGCCGAAATATTTGACAATCTGCCAGGGCTCAACAATCGCTTCACCTTTGAGCACGATGCTTGGGCAGACTATTTCTGCGATCAGGTAGAACATGCGCATCAGGATGTGGACCTGCGGCAGGTTGCGGCAGTTGGTGCCCAGCTCTTTCCACATGAACGGGATGGCGTCAAGCCGGATCACCTTGACCCCGGTGTTGGCCAGGAAGAGCAAGATGTCAATCATCTCCTGGAAAACACGGGGATTATGGTAGTTCAGGTCCCACTGGAATTCATAAAAAGAGGTGAAGACCCACTTCTTCATCTGGTCATAATAGGTAAAATTACCCGGGGCGACCTTGGGGAAAACCTCCGGGACCGTTGCCTCAAAGGCGCTGGGTATCCGGTCGTCATCATACATGAAATACAGGGCTTGCGCTTCCGGGTCGCCGGCCATGGCCTTCCTGGCCCACTCATGATCCTTGGCCGTGTGATTGACCACATAGTCGATGCAGACACTGATGCCTTCCTGGCGCAGTTCGCTGACCAGGCCGCGGAATTGTTCCATATTGCCAAAGCGCGGGTCAATGGACCGATAGTCCGCCACGGCATAGCCGCCGTCGTTCTCGCCTTCCCGGGCTTGCAGCAGGGGCATGAAATGCAGGTAGTTAATGCCAAGATCCTTGAGATAGTAGATTTTATCCTGGACACCGCTGAGATTGCCGGCAAAAAGGTCGGTATACAGCATCATGCCAACCAGCTTGTTTGACATATACCAGCGCGGATCTTGCTGATCCTCGGCAATCAGTTCATCCGGACGGGACTCGTAAGCCGCACGCATAACGGCCAGCAACCGGTCAAACCAATCATCGACCCGGTTCTGCTTGCGGTAGAAGTCGGTGTAGAGCCACTTGAGTTTGTCAATTCGGCCATGCAGACGGTCCTCGAAACTTGCTTTTGTCATGGGGCACCTCGCTCAATTACACATTCAGGCTAATGGACCATTGAAAACCGGGGAATGAATGGATCGTCAGACATTGAATCTTGCGGGCATACAGACACTTGCGTATTTGCGGACTTGTGGACGAAGGATGGGTGGATTTGAGCATGAAAGGCCTGCCGCATCATGCCGGGCGGCGCTTGCACAGATCTGAATATATTTCAGTGTACCGAATGGCCCTTGACAAGTCAATCGTATGACATAAAATCTCAAAATCCCTGCATCGGATTGCAGGTAAAGCGTTATAATGAAATCAGAAACTGTCAGTGGGCTGACAGCAAGTCAGCCCGGAAAGGATCACTATGAAAATCGGGATTATTGCCTACTCGCAGACAGGCAATACCTTGCAGGTTGCAGAAAAATTGGCCGACCAGCTGCGGGCCAGGAGCCATACCGTTGTCATCGAGCAGGTGACCACAACCGCTGGTGCCGGTGGCCAGCCTGATCCACGCCATATCGAACTGGCTTATCGGCCGAATCCCAGTATCTATGAAGCCGTGGTCTTTGCCACGCCGGTTCACGGTTTTGCCGTTGCGCCGGCTATGGCCGCCTATATGAACCAGGTACCAACGCTGACCAGCAAGTCAATCACCTGCTTTGTTACGCACTATTTCCCCTTTGCCGGCCTGGGCGGCACGCAGACGGTCGCCCAGTTGAAGCGGCTCTGCCAGGCCAAAGGTGGCACTGTCATTGGAACTGGTGTGATCAACTGGTCCCGCGGCAATCGCGGACGCCAGATTGAGGACCTGGTCCGGCGCCTGGCTGATCTTTATTAGGAGACATGTACTGAGCAGGAACGTACGGAGCGGGCCGGGACGGAGGAAACCAGTATCGAGCGGGCCCGGACGGAGCGGGCCCGAGCCGGGCAGGTCTGTATGGACAGTCAGTGTCATTGACGGCGAACAAGGCTGGCTGTCCATCGTATTTACTGTGACTGCCGGAGATGATCCAGGTTCTGGCCAGTCAGCTCCCGCCACTTGAGCTTGTTTTTGGCCATGAATTCCCGGATTCCGTCAATTTCGATGGGCCGGCGGATTTTTAAAGTTGTTGTCTTGACCATTTCCTGCATACTGAAGACATATTGGCGAATCGTCTTGAACGAAGGCAGACGGGTATTGACCTCCTTGATCAGCTGCTCAAGGTACTGGCGGAT
>CAYVHB010000047.1:0-15324 GCA_964450865.1 uncultured Oscillospiraceae bacterium
TACCCCCATAACGGACTTTCACCGTCAAGTGAAGCGCCATGCATGGCGCACATAATAGGCGGGCCCGCACCCTGGATGCAAGCCCGGGCCGCTTCCTACCATCTGCCTGAAATTGACCAGCAAAAATTGACTGGCCATCTCCACAGTCTAGCCAGCACATCAGTCATACCAAAACAAATCCCTGACACACAACCAGGCAGTGTCAGGGATTTAAATTTTTGCCATTGGGCGATAAATAACGACTCATCTGAGTTTAGAGCAATTATCTTGCGGGTATATGATTTTTCGATATTCCACCGTTAAAAATCGCAATTTATTTCCATGCGTTAAAAGCACCCCCAGCATGGTGCACCAGGTACCAGGTACCAAGTACCAGGTACCAAGTGCCAAGTACCTGGTACTTAGTACTTAGTACTCGATCCCCTCGCGGGCCTGAATACCGCGCTGATACGGATGTCGATCACAATGAATATTGGAGATATAATCAGCCAGGGCCAGCAACGCCGGACTGGGGTCACGGCCAGTCAGGACCACCTCCAGATCAGCCGGCTTCGACCGCAGAAAGTCGACCATATCCTGCTCGGAAAGCAATCCTGTATGAATCGCACCCAGCGCCTCATCAAACACAAGCAAATCCAGCTCATGATGAACAGCTGCATCCACCGCCTGCGCAAAAAACTGGCGATGAATATCCAGCGTCGCCTGCTTTTCCGCCTCACTCATCCGGTACGTAAACTTACGCGTCGGCTGCCCAGCTACAACCCGGACACCCGGCAACTGACGCAGCAGTGCAATTTCACCAGAACTGCCATCCTTGAGAAACTGAACCAGCATCACCCGCAACTGATGACCAGCAGCCCGCACAATCAAGCCAGTCGCTGCCGTCGTCTTCCCCTTGCCCTCACCGCAATAAATATGAATCAAACCCGCACGGGGCTTTGCATTATTCATATCCCGTCTCCCACTGCAACCACACATCCCCCGGAAGAGGACTATCATCAAAGCTCATTTACAACCTAACTAATTCCTCTTCTTTTCCTTATCAAACTTTCTTTTCCTGCAACTTGTACTGCTCCGCCCCATCCGCACCGCAAAATCCCACACCACGCCCCATCATCTCCCTCCCGGCCGAGGCAAAGCCCGTAAGCCCGGCCTGTGGCCGAAGTACTAAAGCGATCCGGCCGCCCCAGATAGCGAGCCGAAACCAGCGGCCGGAGCCGGAACCGATGCACCCGAGCGAGTTTGTCCGCGTCAGCGGACATGTCTGAGCGAAGTGCGCGGTTCCGGACCGGCTGCGCGGAAAACGCCGCTCCCGGCCGGTCGCATAGCAGGACACGGCACCAGCCGGGCCGTGTCTTGCCTCGCCCCTCTCAAGAACACCCGGTCGTCGTCCCGCAATCCAGGCACACCTTGCACGTCCCATTCCGCACCATTCGCGTACTCGAACACGTCGGACACGTCGAACCATCATAAAGCTTCTCACCAACGCGCGCCGCTTCACGGGCACTTTCATGAATAAATGGCGTGGCCGCCGCTGTCATCTGCCCATCAATCCGCGGTTCAGCCTGGGCCCCCGTGGCATACTCCGGCTCAAGCAGATTCGGGAAAGCCGGATTGACATGGCCATTATGCAGCTCAGGCGAAGCGGCCGGCATGGACGCGTCAAAATCGTCCGGCTTGACCTGGCAACGCGAATAATCGCCGATTTCAATATCAATGATTTTACTGATCAGGTCCGAGATCGAGGTACAGTACTTGATGTAAGGGTGACGGGTCACAAAGCCGTAAGGCTCATACTTCTGGCCGCGCAGCATTTTAGAGATATTTTGCGGTGAAATATGATACTGCAGCATGACCGAAATCGTCTTCGACAGCGAATTGAGCAGACCCATGATCAGGGTGCCTTCACGGTCGGTCGTGATATAGATCTCGGAGATTTCATTGGTGCGGGTCCGGTTGACCGTTGTATAAATCTTGACGTCTTCGACCTGGGCCGGATGGGTATGCCCGGCGCGGATGCCGACCGGCTTGTCCCGGCGCGACAGATGCGGCAACGACGGCGTCGCCTCCAGCGCCTGCAGCTTCTCACGGGTTTTGGCAGCATATTCCAGCAGTTGCTGGTAAGACAGGTCCTCCAGCTTGAGATTCTGGCGGCCGGTATCCAGGCGCAGATTAAGCGGCTGAGCGAATTTCGACCCGTCGCGGTATAGGGTGATACCCTTGACGCCAAGACGCCAGGCGGTCAGATGAACATCTTTGAAATCGGCAACTGTGGCTTCCTTCGGCAGGTTCACGGTCTTGGAAATCGCTCCCGACAACAGCGGCGTCAGGGCCGCCACCATCAGGACATGACCGGTATAGTGGATGTACCGCTCACCGCTGCCGCATTGATTGGCAGTATCAAAGACCGGCAAATGCTCAGGCTTCAAGCAGGGTGCACCTTCAATTTTCCCGTCGACGATCATGCCGTCTTCTTCACGCATGATGTAATCGAGGATAGCGGTGATCTGAACCGGTGTATAGCCCAGCCTGTGCAAACCGCGGCCAATGTTGGGATTGGCCAGCTTCATGAAACCGCCGCCCGACAGCTTTTTATAAACAACATGGGAGAAGAAAGGCTCAATGCTGGTCGCTGCACAATCCATGGCAAAGGAAATAGTCCCGGTCGGTGCCATGACAGAAACCTGGGCATTGCGGTAACCCCATTGAGTGCCGGCCGCTTCAGCCTGTTGCCAGGCGGTGACCAGGGCGGTACTGAATTCGGTCAGGCCCAGTCCGGCAAGCAGCGGATGATCAACCCGCAGCGGCTGGTAATTGAGATCCTCGAGCCCATCAGTCAGGGCGCCAGCCACGCGGGCATGATTGCGGATCACGCGCAGCATGGGTTCACGATTGAGGGTATACTTGGCAAACGGCCCGACGAGCTCCGCCATCAGGGCTGACACGTAGTAGCTGCGTCCGGTCAGGATACCGACGAGCGCCGCGGCGTAGGCCCGGGCCTCAGCCGAGTCATAGGGCAGGCCGACCGTCATCAGCAGGGAGGCCAGGTTGGCCATACCCAGGCCGGTGCTGCGGAACAGATAGGTCTTGCGGGCGATATCAACTGTCGGGAAATGACCCCAGTAGTTGGAGGCTTCCAGCACCAGCTGACAGAGGGTGATCATGTGCAGGTAGCCATCCATGTCAAAGCGCTCGTTCTCATTATCATAAAAACGCAGAACGTTGATGGAAGCCAGGTTACAGCTGGTGTCATCCAGGAAAGCATATTCGCCGCAGGGATTGGTGGAATTCAGGCGATTGTGGCGGGCGCCAATCTGGCCATCTTCGCCGGCCGGGCAGGTATGCCAGGCATTGAAGGTATCGTCAAACTGGGGAGCCGGATCGGCACAGCGCCAGGATGCTTCGTTGAATTTCTGCCAGAGATCGGCAACCTTGACCGGCCGGTCGACCCGGCGGTCACGGCGGCCACGCAGCATCAGCTCGGCCTGCGGGTCATGAGCCAGGTTAGCCACCTTGTGCATGAATTCATCAGACAGTCGGACTGAATTGTTGCTGTTCTGGCCGGATACGGTCTGATAAGCTTCCCCGTCAATGTCCGCGTCATAACCCATTTTGGCCAGGGCCATGACTTTGTCTTCCTCACGGGCTTTCCAGAGAATGAAGTTTTCGATTTCCGGATGATCGATATCGAGACAGACCATCTTGGCCGCCCGGCGCGTCGTGCCGCCGGACTTGATCGCGCCGGCGTTGCGGTCGAGCCCCTTGAGGAAACTCATCAGGCCCGAGGACGCGCCACCGCCGGACAAGGCTTCACCCTCGGCCCGGATGGTCGAAAAATTCGTACCGGTCCCGGAACCACCCTTGAACAGCTTCGTCTCCGAAACATATTCCTCCGAAATGGAGTGAGGACCCAGCAGCTTGTCCTCTATTGATAAAATGAAGCAGGCTGAAGCCTGGGTCCGGGTATAGTCATCCGCCGACTCAACGACCTGGCCGGATTGCTCATCAAAATAATACAGGCTGCTCTGGCCACCCTGGATGCCATAGCTGAGCTTGAGTCCGGTATTAAACCATTGTGGTGAATTGGGGGCAAACATCTGGTTCAATATGCCATATACCAGCTCGTCATAGACAATCGCAGCTTCTTCAGCTGTACCCAGCAGGCCCTCTTCTTTCAGGGCTTCGACCCAGAAATTCACCATGCGGTGAGCCACCTGGCGCATGCTGGTCTCCCGTCCATCCGGTGAACCGACCCCGGCCTTGCGGAAATACTTCGAGGCGATGATATCGCGCGCATTCTGGGAATAATGAACCGGGAATTCCAGATTCTTCATATCAGTGAGAATCCGGCCGGTTTTATGATCTTTAATCAGGACATCGCAGCGGTCCCAGCTAAACAAGTCATAAACGGTCTTCTCCGGATGGTCGGAAAGTTCTGACGTGAAATATCGCCTGATAAGGGACTGCAAGGTAGCCATGATTCATTCTCCTGTTTCTAATGTTTCTTAATGTTGGGTTGGGTCGGCGGTCAGCATCGTCCATCGCACAGTACAAACCAGCCATCGTGTCGCGTCCGGTGACCGTCCGGTTCTGGCCGAACCGGACGGTTCTGGCCGATCGTCTAATTCGCTCGCACTCGGAAAATCATCTTGCATCATGTCGCGTCCGGCGGCCGTCCGGTTCAGGTGCGATCAACAGGACATGCGCTTCAGACAGAAGATGCAGTGGACCGGGACATGTATGATGACCGGCTGTACACTGCATCTAGTACCTGAGTTATTGAACACCACAAGATATAGATTTGTCAATCAGTAGAATCGTTATTTCCATGGTTTCACAACAATAAATATCTGTCAATAATCCCCGGCTACAAACGGTAAAAGTCAAGTTCCAATTTTTCTTACCTCGCCTTCCTGGCCAGGCACCCGGTCCGGGGCGGACCGGCAGGCAGCATTGGCAATGAGACTGATCGATAACTGGTGTGCGGCACTGAGCAGCCAGGTCTGGTATACCTGTCCGTCCGGCGCCATGCCGCACTGCCAGAACCGGAAGAGCAATATCACTGATATGCGTGTTATTGTCCAAAATACGCGCAAAATTGCCCGGGCAACCAAGCTGGAAAAGATGATTTTCTCTGATCTTTATCGTTTTCTTTTTGTTTTGTAAACGGTTGTGTCTTCTTTGCATTTCTTGACACATCCTGTCTGACAATGCTAAATTAAATACAAAACAAAGTCGCCTCGCAGCAGGTCAGCCCCAATTATGTGCTGTCCCGACCGGATGCGTTAAAATCAATATCTGACTTCGATAGCCGTCTTGCCATCTGATTCCGACTCATTTCTGGATTGTCCAGCCAGCCCAGGCCCGTGCCGGGCTGCCCAGTCCCGACCCTGGTTCGTTGCTTTCAGGACTATCTCCGGAAGTGGTACGGCCACCGATTCCCTCAACAGCCGGTCGGCAGGCCCTTTACCGCCGGTCAGGCTCCAGAGGAGCACGTGGAGTGATTGAAACATGCGCCGATACCTGTTTGGAGGCAACCTGGCCGACCTGCCTGTGCAAACCTGCGATGTACTCATCGTTGGTGCTGGCCTGGCTGGTCTTTATACTGCCCTGCAGACTGATCCCGGACTGAGCGTCATCATCATCAACAAGCTTGGTCTCGACGAAAGCAATTCGATGTATGCCCAGGGTGGCATTGCCGCAGCCATCGCCCCTGATGACAATCCGGACCTGCATTATGCCGACTCAATGGCAGCCGGCGCCGGCCTGTGTGATCCGCAAGCCCTGCGGATCCTTGTCGATGAAGGCCCGGCCAATATCCGGACCCTGCGCGATTGGGGCGTCCCGTTCGATGTGGCACCTGATGGCGCGTTGTCAGTCTGTCAGGAGGGTGCACACAGCCGCAAGCGGATTGTGCATTGCTACGGTGATGCCACCGGCTTTCATGTTACCAGCCGCCTGGTCAACTTGTTGCCGGACCACCCCAACATCGCGGTCCACAGCAACCAGGCGCTGGTCGACCTGATCACCAATGACAACGGCCAGGCAGCCGGGGCCATCACGCTGGACAGCCGGCAAGCTGACCAGTTCACCTTGTATCTGGCTCGCCATATCGTCCTGGCAGCCGGCGGTATCGGCCAGCTGTACCAGCATTCGACCAATGCCCTGCCGGCGACCGGGGATGCCCTGGCGGCAGCAATCCGGGCCGGGGCTGAGGTTCGCGACCTCGAATTTGTCCAGTTTCATCCGACTGCCTTGCCGGAACCGGACGAAAGCGGACGCTGCTTCCTGATTTCCGAAGCGGTCCGCGGTGAGGGCGCCATCCTGCGCAATCTCAAGGGCGAGGCTTTCATGGCCCAGGCACACCCCCTGGCCGAGCTGGCGCCGCGGGATATTGTATCACGGGCCATTTTCGCCGAAATGCTGGCGGCAGATTCATATTTTGTCTATCTGGACATCACACACCGCAGCCGTGATTTTTTGCAGCATCGCTTCCCGATGATCTATGAGACCTGCCTGCAGCGCGGTCTGGATATGGCCGTGCAATGGCTGCCCGTTGCACCCGTCCAGCACTATTTCATGGGTGGTGTCCACACAGACCTGCAGGCCCGGACCAGTATTCCCAATCTTCTGGCCTGCGGGGAGGTAGCCCATACCGGGATTTATGGGGCCAATCGCCTGGCCAGCAATTCGCTGCTGGAATGCCTGGTCTTTGGCCTGCGCGCTGCCCGGACGGTCAGTACCGCCCCGCGTTTGCCACTCGTTACCGTAGCGGATCTGGTGGATTCATTCGAGCGGGAACGTCGCCGGACGATGCCGCCCGTGCCACCACTGATTCCGCCTATACCGCCGGCCAAGGATGAAGTCCGGGGCATGCGTCAGCATATCCGGCACCTGATGACCCGTTACTGTGGTATTTTGCGCGACCAGGCCGGTCTGGACAAGGCGCGGCTGGGCCTGCAGACACTGCATCAGAGACTGGAAATCGTAACCGTGAATACGCTGTCCATTCTGGAGGAAAGCCAGATGGTCGTGGCCGCGCTCGGCATTGTCGAGGCCGCCAGCCGGCGTAAACACAGTATTGGTGCCCATTTCCGGACAGATGACACGCCAGCGGCCGGCACGGCCAGGCGCCTTTGATCCATTCACACACCAGCAGCCGAGACCGTGTCCCGGGCCCGGACGATCACCTTCGAATCTGGCCGATGTTCCATTTTCGATGTCCGCGGAACATGCCCCGGTCCACAATGTCGGCGTACATGATACCAGGCAGCCAGTCATCCTGCGCCTGACCGCGCTACATAAAAATATGAGGAGAATGATTGCTATGCTGACACCTTTTCTGATGGACGACATCATCCGCCGGGCTCTGCAGGAAGACATCGGTACCGGTGATATCACGACATTATCCACGATTGATCCGGCCCGGACCACCAGCGGCTTGCTGATCGCCAAGGAAGCCGGGGTAATCTGCGGCCTGCCGGTCTTTGTCCGCGTGTACGAACTGCTGGACAGTACAGTCCGCGTCAATTGCCTGGTTGCCGAGGGCACACGGGTCCAGCGTGGTGACCGTCTTGCTGAGATTATCGGGCCAGCCCGCAGTGTGCTGACCGGCGAGCGGGTGGCACTCAATTTCCTGCAGCGCCTGTCCGCCATCGCCACCAGAACCGCCTGGGCCGTGGACCAGATTCGCGGTACCCGCGCCGCGATAGCTGACACCCGGAAAACGACGCCTGGCCTGCGGGTGTTTGAAAAATATGCCGTGCGCGTCGGCGGCGGTTCCAATCACCGCTTCAATCTGTCTGATGGCATCCTGATCAAGGATAACCATATCCAGGCTGCTGGCGGCATTACAGCTGCAGTGACCCGGGCCCGGGCCCAGGCGCCCCACACGCTCAAAATCGAGGTCGAGGTCGAAAACCTGGCGATGGTGGACGAGGCCCTGGCTTGCAAGGCCGATATCATCATGCTTGACAACATGGACCAGGTCCAGATCGAGGCAGCTGTCGCCCGGATCGAGGGGCGGGCACTTATCGAGATCTCCGGCAATATGGGCGAAAAGGACCTCGCCGCCCTGGCAGCCACCGGGATTGACCTGATCTCGATCGGGGCCCTGACGCATACCGTCAAGGCGATGGACATCAGCCTGCGCTTTGACGCGGTCCGCTGAGCAGACCGGCCAGCTGTAATCTCATACAAGCCCCGCAGGTTCCGGCCAGCTGCAAGGCCGGCCAGAACCTGCGCTTCATTGCCAAAATCACCAACTTGTTTTTGCAAGATCATCAACTTTATATTGCATTTCGATATTTTTTCAAAACCGGATGGCTGATCTTGCAGCCGGTTTCATCCCATGTTATAATGTTTGAACCAGCAGCAGCGGTGCGCAGAAAGGTGGGTAAATTTAGCCGATTATGCAGAAAATACCGTTGTTATATAAATAAATTAGCCCAGGCGTAATTCAAAGGCGAACGACGCAGCCTTTGTAATGGACGCCTTTTTTATTTTTTCCGCTGGTCTGGCCGCTTCTGGCCTGAACGCCATTTTGCAGGATTAACTAGATCCATTTTCATTAAGGAGGTCGCAATGATGCAGCAACAACGTCCGGGCCTGCCGCCGCGGCAAGGGCTTTATGATCCGCAGTTTGAACACGATGCCTGCGGGATTGGCTTCGTTGTCAATATCAGAGGCCAGAAGTCTCACACTATAGTCCGTCAGGCCCTGACGGTCCTGGCCAATCTCGCCCACCGCGGCGGGGCCGGCAGCGAGGACAATACCGGTGATGGCGCCGGTATCCTGGTGCAGATACCGGACCGTTTCTTCCGCGGTGCCTGCCCTCGCCTCGGCATCGAATTGCCCCGCCCGGGTGAATATGGCGTCGGCATTGCTTTCCTGCCCCATGAAAAGACAACCCGCAAGGTTATGCGCGCCCAGATCGAGGCCATCGTCCAGGAAGAGGGCCAGGCTGTTCTCGGCTGGCGTTACCTGCCGGTCAATGAAATGTCGCTCGGCTATACAGCCCGGGTCAACCGTCCGCACATCAGCCAGCTGTTCATTGGCGCGGCCTCCGGCCTGTCCAGCCTGGAATTTGAACGGGCGCTCTACGTAATCCGCAAGCGCTGCGAGAAGCTGGTCGTCGGCAAAAGCGAAGCCGATCCGGATTATTTTTACTTCGCCAGCCTGTCCAGCCGGACGATCGTTTACAAGGGTATGCTGACGGCCGAGCAGGTCGACGCGTTTTACCTCGACTTGGCCAGCCTGGACTTTGAATCGGCAATTGCTTTGGTGCATTCCCGTTACAGCACCAACACCTTCCCGAGCTGGGAGCGGGCCCATCCGTACCGTTACCTGATCCATAATGGTGAAATCAACACCCTGCGTGGCAATATCAACCGCATGAACGCCCGTGAACCGGGGCTGACCAGCGATCTGTACAGCGATGACATCAACAAGATTTTCCCGATCATCAATAACAACGGCTCCGACTCGGCGATGTTTGATAATACACTCGAATTTCTCGTCCTGTCCGGACGGTCGATCGCCCAGGCCGGCATGATGATGGTCCCCGAGCCCTGGCAGAATCATGAAACCATGAGCGACAGCAAGAAAGCCTTCTATGAGTTCCACTCCATGCTGATGGAGCCGTGGGATGGCCCGGCAGCGATGGCTTTCACCGATGGCACCCAGGTCGCGGCCATTCTCGACCGCAATGGCCTGCGGCCGTCCCGTTATTATGTCACCAAGGATGATATGGTTATCCTGGCCTCTGAAGCCGGGGTCCTCGACCTGCCACCGGAAAATATCCTGCGCAAGGAACGCCTGCGCCCGGGCCGCCTGCTGCTGATTGACACGGCCGAAGGCCGCATCATCGCCGATGATGAGGTCAAGGAACGTATCGCCAGTGAGCACCCCTACCGCAACTGGATCAAGGAACACATGCTGACCCTCAAGGATCTGCCGGAAGCGCCGGAGGCACCGCTGCCCCCGCCTGAGGAACTGGAGAAATTCGAGAAGGCTTTCGGCTATACCTTCGAAGATCTTAAATCGATCATCCTGCCGATGGCCCGTGACGGGATTGAACCGCTGGGCTCCATGGGCATTGACACGCCACTGGCTGTGCTCTCGGAGAAGAACCAGATCCTTTACAATTATTTCAAGCAGTTGTTTGCCCAGGTTACCAATCCGCCGATCGACGCCCTGCGCGAGGAGCTGATCACGGCAACCGAAACCTTCCTGGGCGCGGTCGGCAACATCATCGACCCGCAGCCGGGCGATGCCCGCCGCCTCAAGCTGAAATACCCGGTCCTGAGCAACCAGGATCTCGAGCGGATCCGCCAGCTGGACCGGCCCGGCTTCAAGACGGCCACGCTACCGATGTTCTTTGTCGCCGGCGGCGACGGCCGGTCGCTGGAAAGTGCCATTGAAGCGCTGTTTGCCGCTGCCGACAAAGCTATTGCCAACGGTGCCAATATCATTATCTTGTCTGACCGCGATGTCAGTGAAGCGCTGGTACCGATCCCGGCCCTGCTGGCCACTTCGGCGCTCCATCATCACCTCAACCGGCTTGGCACCCGGCCGCGCATCAGCCTGCTCGTTGAGTCCGGTGAACCGCGCGAAGTTCATCACTTTGCGCTGCTGCTTGGCTATGGCGCTTCGGCTGTCAATCCATTCCTGGCTTTTGAGGCTGTCGATGGCCTGATCCGCGATGGCATGCTCACCGATATCACTCGCGAGGAAGCCATCGCCCATTATGTCAAGGCGGCAATCAAGGGAATCGTCAAAGTTCTCTCCAAAATGGGTATATCAACAATCCAGAGCTATCAGGGGGCCCAGATCTTTGAGGCCATCGGCATCAGCCAGGATGTCGTGGACCGCTACTTCACCGCCACCCCCAGCCGGGTCGGCGGGATCGGTCTCGAGCAGATTGCCCGGGAAGCCAATGAGCGTCACCAGGCAGCCTTTGATACCAACAAGGTCGATCCAGGCCTGGATACCGGCGGCCAGTATCACTGGCGCAGCAACGGCGAATACCACCAGTATAATCCGCTGACCATTCACCTGCTGCAGCAGGCCGTGCGCAACGGCGATTATGCGACATTCAAGGAATACTCCCGCCTGCTCAATCTCGAAACGCAAAAGCGCTGTACCCTGCGCGGACTGCTCGATTTACTGCCGGCCCGTCATCCCGTGCCGATCGAGGAAGTCGAGACCGTTGATTCGATCGTCCGCCGTTTCAAGACCGGCGCCATGTCTTACGGCTCAATCAGCGAAGAAGCCCACGAAGCCATGGCCATCGCCATGAATCGTCTCGGCGGCCGCAGCAACACCGGTGAGGGCGGTGAGAATCCGGAACGCTACAAGATCATGCCGACTGGCGACTCCAAGAACTCGGCCATCAAGCAGGTCGCTTCCGGCCGGTTTGGCGTGACCAGCGAATACCTCGTTAATGCCCGCGAACTGCAGATCAAGATGGCCCAGGGCGCCAAGCCCGGTGAAGGTGGCCAGCTGCCCGGCCGCAAGGTTTATCCGTGGGTCGCCGCAACCCGGCATACAACCCCGGGGGTCGGCCTGATCTCGCCGCCGCCACACCATGATATTTACTCGATCGAAGACCTCGCCGAGCTGATTCACGACCTCAAGAATGCCAACAAATATGCCCGGATCAATGTCAAGCTCGTTTCCGAAGTCGGTGTCGGCACGATTGCAGCCGGCGTCGCCAAAGGCCGGGCTGATGTTGTCCTGATCAGCGGCTATGATGGCGGCACCGGCGCCTCGCCGCTGACCAGCATCCGGCATGCCGGCCTGCCCTGGGAACTGGGCCTGGCCGAGACCCATCAGACGCTGGTCCTCAACGACCTGCGCAGCCGCATCGTCGTCGAGACTGACGGCAAGCTGCTGACGGGCCGTGACGTGGTCATCGCCGCCCTGCTGGGCGCCGAGGAGTTCGGCTTTGCCACCGGGCCGCTGATTTCGCTGGGCTGTGTGATGATGCGGGTGTGCAACCTTGATACCTGCCCGGTCGGAGTCGCCACCCAGAATCCCGAGCTGCGCAAGAAGTTCACCGGCAAGCCCGAAAACGTCATCAATTTCATGCGCTTCATTGCCCAGGAAATGCGCGAGATCATGGCCGAGCTCGGTTTCCGGACTGTCCTGGAAATGGTCGGCCGGACCGACAAACTGGCAGCGCGGAAAGCAGTCAGCCACTGGAAGCACAGCGGCCTGGACCTCTCGGCCCTGCTCTGGCAGCCACAGGCCGGCGAAGCGGTCGGCCGGCACTGCACCATGCAGCAGGATCACGGCCTGGACAAGACCCTGGACCAGCAGATCCTGATTCCCTTCTGCCGCTCCTCGATTGAGCATGGCCATCCGATTACAGCCTCATTCCCGATCCGCAACATCAACCGCGTCGTCGGCACCCAGCTCGGTGCCGAGGTCACCCGCCGCCACGGGGCGGCCGGATTGCCGCCGGATACGATCAACCTGAATTTCCACGGCTCGGCCGGCCAGAGTTTCGGGGCTTTCGTACCAAGGGGCGTGACCTTGCGCCTGGAGGGTGATGCCAACGACTACCTCGGCAAAGGCCTGTCCGGGGGCAAGATCATCGTCTACCCCGATTCCCGTTCCACGCTGATTCCCGAGGAAAATATCATTGTCGGCAATGTTGCCCTGTTTGGGGCGACCGGTGGTGAGGCTTACATCCGCGGTGTCGCCGGTGAACGGTTCTGCGTCCGCAACAGCGGGGTTCACGCAGTTGTTGAAGGTGTTGGCGACCACGGCTGTGAATACATGACCGGTGGCCGGGTCGTCGTCCTCGGCACAACCGGGCGCAACTTCGCCGCCGGCATGTCCGGTGGGGTCGCTTATGTCCTTGACCGGGCCGGCGATTTTGCCAGCCGCTGCAACACCGACATGGTCACCCTGCAGCGCATCACCAGCGGCAAGGAAGCAGCGGAGGTCCGCGGCCTGATCGAGCGCCATTTCCTGGCTACCGGCAGCGAACAGGCCCGGCGGATTCTCGCTGACTGGGTCTATCTGCAAGTGGCCTTTGTCAAGGTCATGCCCAGGGATTACGAACGCATGTTGAACGCGATCGCCACCGTCGAAGCCAGCGGACTGTCCGGCGATGAGGCCCTGATGGCGGCGTTTGAAGCCAATAACCGCGACCTGTCCCGGGTCAGCGGCAACTGACGCAGAGGAGAACGACCATGGGTAAGCCAACCGGTTTTATTGATTACAAACGCGAATTGCCGCCCGACCGTCAGCCGCTCGAGCGCATCAAGGACTGGAACGAATTTCACGAGCATTTTTCCGATACCCAGCAACAGATCCAGGGGGCCCGCTGCATGGACTGCGGCATCCCGTTCTGCCACTCCGGGGTGCTGATCAAGGGGGCGGCTGCCGGTTGCCCGATCAACAACCTGATCCCTGAATGGAACGACCTGATCTATCGCGGCCGCTGGCAGGAGGCATGGGAACGCCTGCACAAGACAAACAACTTTCCCGAATTCACCGGCCGGGTCTGTCCTGCCCCCTGTGAGGGCTCCTGCACTGTCGGCATCAGCGAACCGCAGGTGACCATCAAGAACAACGAAGTCTATATCATTGACAAAGCCTGGGCATCCGGCTGGGTCGTTCCCCGGCCGCCGGCGGAGCGCAGCGGCAAGAAAATCGCGATCGTCGGCTCCGGACCAGCCGGGCTGGCCTGCGCTGACCAGCTCAATAAGGCCGGCCACACCGTGACCGTGTATGAACGGGCTGACCGCGTCGGTGGACTGCTGATGTATGGCATCCCGAACATGAAGCTCGACAAACAGGTTGTCCAGCGACGGGTCGACCTGATGGCTGCCGAGGGTGTTTCATTCGTCACCGGCGTCGAGGTCGGCAAGGATCTGGATGCAAAAGAACTGCGCCAGCAATCCGACGCGCTGGTTCTGTGCGGCGGGGCGACCCGGCCGCGTGACCTGCCGATCGCCGGACGCGAACTGGCCGGCATTCATTTTGCCGTCGACTTCCTGCGGGCCAACACCCGCAGCCTGCTCGACTCCAGCCTGGCGGACGGCCAGGCCATTTCAGCCCGCGACAAGGATGTACTGGTCATTGGCGGCGGTGATACAGGAACCGACTGTGTCGGCACCAGCATCCGCCACGGCTGCCGCAGCGTCAACCAGATCGAGATCATGCCCCGCCCGGTCGAACAGCGGGCAACGGGCAATCCCTGGCCGGAGTGGCCGTTTGTGCTCAAGACCGACTATGGCCAGGAGGAGGCCATCGCCCTTTACGGACGGGATCCGCGCACCTGGCTGACAACCGCCAGGCGTTTTGCCGGCGATGCGCAGGGTCAGGTCAAGGAAGTCCATACGGTTGAAGTCCGCTGGGAGAAAGACAGTGCCGGCCGCATGAATCCGGTGGAAATCCCAGGTTCGGAGAAGGTCTGGCCCGCCCAGCTGGTCTTGCTGGCCATGGGCTTCCTTGGTCCGGAGGATGCTGTACTGAACGGCCTGGGCGTGGCCCGCGATCCGCGCTCCAATGCCAGGGCGGATTATGGCCGCTTTACAACCAATGTGGCCGGTGTCTTTGCCGCCGGCGATATGCGCCGCGGCCAGAGCCTGGTCGTCTGGGCGATCAACGAGGGGCGCGCTGCGGCCCGTGAGGTCGACCGCTATCTGATGGGCAAGACCCTCCTGCCTTGAGATCGGATCAGACGGTCAGGTGATCCTGACTGGGAAAAGCTGCCGGCCTGACCGGCAGCTTTTCCATTTCCCGGCTCAGCCCCGGCCCTTTTACCCGGGTTTTCGCCCGTTACCTTTCGCTGATCCGGTACAGATCAATCTGCTACAGATGAATCAGTTCCTGACTGACAGCTACAATTTCCACTTCAGGCTCAGCAGCAACCTTTTCTTCGATCTGCTGCAGCAGCCGTTCGGCTATCCGGCCTTCACTGCAGGCGACCGCGAAGCCGAGCAGGGCCCGGTTGCGCAGGTCCTGATGACCAACCTCGGCTACCGAAGCCTGGCATGTATGCTGCACCATCGCCAGCAGACTGCGGATGACCGCGCGTTTATCCTTGAGCGAATGACTGGCTGGCACCAGCAGATCCAATTGCAGAACACCCACAACCATATCAGGTCCTCCTGTCAGGCCGAACAGGCCGATTCCATGCGCAGGCAACCCCTGGCCAGCGTCAAGCAACGTCGCAACAGCTTGGCCGATTCCGTGCGCAAGCGCCTCTCTCATGCTATAATGAACGCCAAACTTCAGCTGATGTCGTCCCATGCTATGCCAAAGATGTCTCGTGCTATAATGATAACATAAAGCATGCGCGGCAAC
>CAYVHB010000047.1:15424-17645 GCA_964450865.1 uncultured Oscillospiraceae bacterium
CAACTGCTCATCACCTGGCTGCATGACACAAGGCATGCACAGACAACTGCTCATCGCCTGGCTGCCGGCAAAAAATGCTGGTCAGACTGGCCGCAACGGCCGAACAGGAGGTTTGTATGACTAATCCGTCAAAAATCACGCTGGGTGTGACCGGTTCAATTGCCGCATTCAAGGCGGCTGAAATTGCCAGTGCCCTGACCCAGGCCGGCCATACCGTCCATGTCGTGATGACGAAACACGCGACGGCGTTTATTTCGCCCCTGACATTTGAAACGCTCACCCGCCAGCGGGTCTATGTCGATATGTTTGCCGATGAAGATCATACTCGTGTTACACACATTGATCTTGGAACAACCAGTGACCTGATCCTGGTCGCCCCGGCGTCCTACAATTTCATCGGCAAGGTTGCCCAGGGCCTGGCTGACGACTTGCTCAGCTCAATTCTTGCCGCCGCCGACCCGCATCGGGTGCTGCTGGCCCCGGCCATGAATGTCAACATGTACAATAACCCTGCTTGCCAGGCGAATCTCGCAACATTGCTGGCCCGGGGCTGCCGGCTGGTCGAGCCCGAGGAGGGACTGCTGGCGTGTGGCGTGATGGCCAAAGGCCGCCTGGCCAAGGTCCCGGTCATCCTCGACCAGGTCGATATCGGCCTGACTCCCAAGCCGTTAAGCGGCCAGCGGGTGCTGATCACCGCCGGCGCCACCCGCGAATACCTCGATCCGATCCGTTTCCTGTCCAATTCCTCGTCGGGCCGTATGGGTGTGGCGCTGGCCCGGGCCTGTCGCAATTATGGAGCCGATGTCACGCTGGTGCTGGCCAATTCAGCGCTGACGCTCGACGGGATCCGGATCATCCGGGTCGAAACCGTGGCTGATATGTACCAGGCCGCCCTGGAAGCCTTTGCGCAGACCGACTGGGTATTCGCGGCTGCCGCTGTCTCTGATTACAAACCGAGCCAGACCAGCAGCAGCAAGATCAAGAAAACGGGGGGCGGTACCCTGACGGTTGAACTGATACCCAATACGGACATTCTTTATGAGCTGGGCCAGCGTAAAAGCAAGCAGAAACTGATCGGCTTTGCCGCCGAAAGTGATGACCTGATGAGCAACGCCCGCGGCAAGCTGGCCCGCAAGAATCTCGACCTGATTATCGCCAATCATCTCGACAATTTTGACAATCCAGCCGGCAAGGTCTGGCTGCTCAATGCCGATACGGTCCTTGAATTGCCCGAGCAGCCCAAGGAGCAGCTGGCCTTCACCATACTGGACCTTGTGCTGCAGTGGCTGGTTCCATTGCCATCGCCATCATCAGCAGCCACGGCAAACGACTCGCCGACCCTGGCCGCCGATCCATCGTCCGGGACGCCGGACCAGGCTGGTTAAGCCGATGCAGCAGGCAGAATGGATCCTGACTGTCGACATTGGCAATACACAGACCGTCGCGGGCTGTTTTTGCAACGGCATTCTGCAAGGTATCCGCCGCTGGCCAACTGGCGCTGACAAAAGCCCGGCCGAATTAAGCGCAGAACTGCAGGAACTGCTGACTGCGTCCGTGTCCGCGTCCGGCCCGGCCGATACCTGGCCGGGCACATACCGCCAGGCACAACCGGGCCTGGTCCTGATTATCGCTTCCGTGGTACCGGCCGCTACAGCGGCCATGGTTGCGGCAGCTCACCAATCAGGCATCCGGGCGCCCATCCTGGCAGGGCCGGATACGGTCGGCATCCCGGTTGACGTGAACCAGCCGGAACGGGTGGGCACAGACCGGCTGGCCAATGCAGTTGCCGCCGTCAGCCTCGGCCAGTTGCCAGCCATTGTCATGGATCTCGGCACAGCTACCACGCTCAGTGTGGTTGATAGCCGCGGGCATTTTATTGGCGGATCGATCAGCCCTGGCCTGCAGACATCGGCCCGGGCCCTCCATCAGCAGACGGCCCAGCTGCCGTTATCGGACCTGGCTGTACCGGACGCGGCAATCGGCCGCCATACCGAAGACTGCATCCGCAGCGGCCTGCTGCTGGGCGGCGCAGCCATGCTCGAAGGTCTGGCCAGCCGGATGGAAGCCGAACTGGGACAGCCCGCGACACTGATTCTGACTGGTGGCCTGTCCGGCCGGATCCTGCCTCACCTGCAGCGCCCAGTCCGGCACGAGCCCGATCTGTTGCTCAAAGGACTTTACCAGATCGCCCGCCACCAGCTGGCTGGCGGCCAGCCGGCGA
>CAYVHB010000048.1:0-17634 GCA_964450865.1 uncultured Oscillospiraceae bacterium
CAACCGGCAATGCTGCCGGCGCCTTCTTTTTCCACTGCAGGCGGGTCTCGGCAACGATGATCGCCGCAAAGACAAGCGCCGAGCCTGTCAGGATCCGCGCTGTCAGGCGTTCATGAAGCAAGGCCGCTGAAAAGAGCGCCCCGAAAACTGATTCAGTACATAATATAACAGCCGTGCGCGTTTCGGTGGTCCATTTCTGGGCCGTGGTCTGCAACAGGTAACACACCGTCGTGCTGAAAACACCCAGGTACAGGGTGGCCAGCAAGGATGCCGGCAAGCCGGTGCCGCCTTTGACCTGGCCAAGCTGCAGGGCACCTGTCAGGGCCGCCACGATCAGGGCCAGGCCAGCGGCCGTGGCTAGCTGGACGATGGTCAGGCGGATCGCGTCGGCACCGCGCTTCAGGAATTCACCGGTGTAAAAAATCTGGAAGGCAAAGCCCACGGCACAGGCCAGCGTGAACAAGTCGCCAATATTGACCGATAAATCACGATTAAGCGAGATCAGGCCAACACCGAGCGTGGCCAGGCAAGCGCCCGCCGCGCCGTAACGGTCGACCTTGCGGCGATAGATCAGCAGACCGATAAACGGCACGATAATCACGTTGACGGCCGTCAGGAAGGCATTCTTGGCCGGTGTTGTGTAGACCAGGCCGATGGTCTGGACCAGAAAGGAAAAGTACAGCAGGGTGCCGAGAACCAGCCCATAGCGCAGGCTGCGCCGGTCAAGGCTGCGGGCCTGACGATGAAACAACAGGGCAGTCAGGACGGCAGCCACCCCAAAGCGCAGGGCCATGACCTGATAAGGAGTCAGGGCCCCCAGGGCCAGGTCACTGGCCACAAAGCCGCTGCCCCAGATCAGGGCAGTTATCAGCAGGGCGGTCTCACCTTTATATTTGAAGTTCAATTTCATGGATCAGTTACTGCTCCTTATGACAGACAGCCTGTCTGGCGAGATGTTCGCCGGCGAGATGTTCAGGGCTGGAATCCACGGTACAGAGGTTCCTGGATCCGGCGGACAATAGCCGCCAGCCAGTGACCGGGCAGGATTTTGGAGAAGATGATCGTGATCTTGTTGCCGAGGCCCGGGATGATCAGGCGCTGGCGCCGGGTTAGTCCGCGGCAAGCCAGCCGGGCGACCTGAGCGGGTGACATGGCTTGCCGCAGATCCGCTTTGCCGGCCCGCCGTGAGAAGCCGGTCGCCGTTGCACCGGGGCACAAGGTGGCGACAAACACACCCTGATCGGCCAGTTCATTGGCCAGGGCCAGGGAAAAGGAGCGCACATAGGCTTTGCTGGCGTAATAGACGGCCGTGTAGGGACCTGGCTGGTAGGCGCCGGTCGAGGCTACATTCAGGATCTGGCCCTGGCCGCGCCGGGCCATCTCGGCGCCGAACAGGCGGGCCAGGGTGGTCAGGGCGGTGATATTGAGCCCGATCATCTGGTGCAGGCTGGCAACGTCCGTTCCTATCACCGGACCGCAGCTGGCAGCGCCGGCATTATTGATGAGAATATCAACGGTGAGGCCCAGGGATTTGACAGCCGCAAACAGTTGCTGTGCCGCTTCGGGTGCAGTCAGGTCCAGCGGCAGGACGGAAACCTGGCAGCCCGTAACGGGTGTGAAGCGGCCGTCCGCTGCCGGGTGCGGGGCATGATCGTTTGTCGCACGGCCCGGGGCACCGGCCTGATCCGGGCCGGCCAGCCTCTGACCGGATCGTCCGGCCCGGGCCGCCAGGGCTGCACGACCGCGACCAGCCGCCTCTTCCGGGCTGGCAGAACGCTGACGCAGTTCGGCAGCCAGTGCTTCAAGCTTTGCCTGGTTGCGGGCAACCAGGATCAGGTGCGCCGCCTGACTGGCATAACAGCGGGCGAGGGCTTCGCCAATGCCCGATGAGGCACCGGTTATCAGGACCGTAATCGACATGGCTGGGCACGCCTCCTGCTGGTTTTGCTGGTGATTGATCGCGTCTGATGGCAATTAAACGATAGGGACAGCGGCAGCTGATCGATCAGCCGGGTGAGGCCTGGCCGGAGCAACAGGACGGCCGATTGCAGCTTGCGGAAACCGGGGTGATGATAGCAGCATAAGTAACCAGGGTGATGCATGAACAGCGTCTCCAATCTGGTACAATGGGATTGTACAAAATGCATGGACGCAACATTCATCATGTCAAGTGACAGTATCCGGGAACAGAGGTAGGTCAATGACAAAGTTAATCAGCTGGAACGTCAACGGGCTGCGCGCGATCGAGAAGAAAGGGTTTGCCGGGTTCATCGAACAGGAGCAGCCGGATATCTTATGCCTGCAGGAAACCAAGGCCTTTGCCGGGCAACTGCCCGACTCGCTGCGGTCACGGCCCGGCTACGAATTCTACATCAATCCCGCAAGCCGGCCCGGCTATAGCGGCACGGCCGTTTATACCCGCCGTGAACCAGTCTCCGTGGCTTTTGGTCTCGGCGACCCGGCGTTTGACAGCGAGGGCCGCACGATCATCCTCGACTATGATGACTTCTTGCTCTATAACATCTACTATCCCAACGGTGCGGCTAACGGTGACCGTCTGCAATATAAGCTGGACTTCTATGAGGCTTTTCATCTGCATGCCCTGCAGCAGGCAGCCGCCGGCCGTTCCGTTATTGTCTGCGGCGATTTCAACACCGCCCACCAGGAGATCGACCTGGCCCGGCCAAAGGAAAACAGTACCGTCTCCGGATTTTTGCCCCAGGAACGGGCTTTCCTTGATCGATTCATCGCCAGTGGCTTTGTCGATACATTCCGCATGTTCGAAAGTGGCGGTGGCCATTACAGCTGGTGGGACATGAAATCGCGGGCCCGCGACCGCAACATCGGCTGGCGCATCGACTATTTCTTTGTCAGCGAAACACTGGTCGATCGGGTCACGCAGGCCAGCCTGCTGATGGCGCAGATGGGGTCGGATCATTGCCCGGCCGTTCTGGTACTGGCGGACTGACACCCGGCAAGGCTGCGCATCAATCCGCCCCTGCCCTATCCGGCCGTTCTGCCGGCTGGTCTGCCTGGCTGCCCTATCCGGCCGTTCTGCCTGGCTTTACAGGCCGTCGCGCACGATATCACCGAGCACTTCGGCGCCGTGCCCGGCAGCCTTGACCTTGGCGTAGACCTTGATCACCTTGCCGGTTTCATCGACCAGGAACGTGCTGCGGATGATGCCCATGCTGACCTTGCCATAGTTCTTCTTTTCCCCATACGCACCGAAGGCCTGGATCAGGCCCTTGTCCTTGTCTGACAGCAAGGTGACGTTCAGATTGTACTTCTCCTTGAAGGACTGATGGCTCTTCGGGCTGTCTGCCGAGACACCCAGGACCTTGAAGCCGGCGGCGGCCAGGTCAGGCCCGGCTTCAGTGAAGGAGATGGCTTCATTGGTGCAGCCAGGGGTCGAATCCTTGGGATAAAAATAAACGATCAGCTTCTGGCCGGCGAAATCCGCCAGGCGGACTGTTTCTCCAGCTTCATTTTGCACAGCCAGGTCCGGAACCTGGTCTCCCACTTGCAGCATATGAACCTCCCGGATCCAAGTGATCCTGTTTTATGGCGGATACCAGTCCAGTGACGCGTGTCATTCAAGCTGCCTTGTCAGCAACTGATATCCCTGTACGCCTGCAGCAACCAGGCAGGCGCTTGTTTCGTGACGCGTGTCATTCAAGCTTCCTTGTCAGCAGCCTCAGCCCTGGCCTGCCGGGCACGATGATACAGCAAGGAGGCCTTGACGAAGCCGGCGAAGAGCGGGTGCGGGCGATTGGGCCGTGACTTGAACTCGGGATGGAACTGACAGCCGACAAACCAGGGGTGATCGATCAGTTCAATCATCTCCACGATCCGGTTATCCGGCGAGGTGCCGCTGATCATCATCCCGGCCCCGGCCAGCTCGGAACGGTAGTCGTTGTTGACTTCATAACGGTGGCGGTGGCGCTCATAGATCAGGCTCTCGTGGTAAACACTGAAGGCCCTGGACTTTTCGTTCAGGACACAAGGGTACTGGCCAAGGCGCATGGTGCCGCCGAGCTGGTCGATATCCTTCTGGTCCGGCATCAGGTCGATCACTGGGTCCGGTGTATGCGGCGCGATTTCCGAGCTGTTGGCATCCGGATGGCCGAGAATATTGCGGGCATATTCGATGATGGCAATCTGCATGCCCAGACAAATGCCGAAATAGGGGATCTTATTCTCACGGGCATAGCGGGCGGCGGCAATTTTGCCTTCGATGCCGCGGGTTCCGAAGCCGCCGGGTACCAGGATGCCATCGACATCGGCAAGGAAACCGGCGACATTATCGTTGTCGACCTCGTCAGCATCGACCCATTTGACCTGGACATCGGCACGAATCGCCGACCCGCCGTGAGTCAGGGCCTCTACAACGCTGAGATAGGCATCGCGCAAGGCCGCGTACTTGCCGACCAGGGCAATCCGGACAACATCCTGCGGATTCTCGAGGGCATCGACCATGTCACGCCAGGCCTGCAGGTCCGGCCTGGTCTGGGGCAGGTGAAAGCGCCGGCAGACGATCTGGTCGAGCCCTTCCTTCTCAAGGGCCAGCGGCACGGCATAGAGCAGCGGCAGGTCGAGATTTTCAATGACGCAATCCTGGGGCACATTGCAGAACAGGGCGATCTTGCTCTTGAGCTCGCGGCTGATCGGTACCTCGGAGCGGCAGACGATGACGTCCGGCTGGATACCATAACTGAGCAATTCCTTGACACTGTGCTGGGTCGGCTTGGTCTTCTGTTCGTGCGAGGCCGACAGGTATGGCACCAGTGTGACATGGATGAAGAGGCAGTTTTCACGGCCGACATCCGAGGCAATCTGGCGAACGGCTTCGATGATCGGCAAGCCTTCAATGTCACCGACGGTGCCGCCGATCTCAATGATCGCAATATCATAGCCGGTCTTGCCGCGCAGGATCCGCTCCTTGATCTCGTTGGTGATGTGCGGGATGACCTGGACAGTCCCGCCCTGGTAATCACCTTTGCGTTCTTTCTGGATAACCGACCAGTAGATCCGTCCCGAGGTGATATTGCTGTTCTGGGAGAGGCTTTCGTCAATGAAACGCTCATAATGACCCAGATCCAGGTCAGTCTCGGCCCCGTCGTCGGTGACAAAAACCTCACCGTGCTGGTAGGGATTCATGGTGCCGGGGTCAACGTTCAGGTAAGGATCCAGCTTTTGCATCGTAACCTTGATGCCGCGGGCCTTGAGCAGCCGGCCCAGCGAAGCGGCGGTGATGCCCTTGCCCAGGCCAGAAACGACACCGCCGGTAACAAAGATATATTTCATAGGGAAACGTCCTCCATTCGTCGACATGGTATCATAAAACCGGGGTTTTTAAAACAGCGGACCAGCGAAACCGGACTTGGCGAGCCGAATTTAGCCCGGGGCAGACGCTTCCCGGGCGGCCAGGGAATCATCGGTCCGGCCGATATGGCCAACCAGGCTAAATCATGGCTGTTTTGCAACAGCCGGCCAGCGAGCTTGCATCCGGGCCATTCTCTATGCTAAAATATGTTGCCTGAAGGCAGAAGGACGATCTTGGCTCAATCGGGCTGAGGCGTCTTTTTTAGTACCCAGACACGCAGGAGGTAGGCGATGAAGGCTTTCTTGATCCTTGAAGATGGCAGTATTTTCCCCGGAGAACGGTTTGGTTCACCGCGTGAAGTGATCTGCGAAATGGTTTTTAACACAGGCCTGACCGGATACCTGGAACTGCTGACCGACGCTTCCTATTCCGGCCAGGGCATCGTCATGTCCTCACCCATCATCGGCAATTACGGGGTTTTCAGTGAACAGAGCGAATCGAACCGCCCCTGGGCCGACGCCCTGATCGTCCGCGACCTGACGCAAATCATCCAGGATGAACGCGACGCCGAGGACTTGCACGCATACCTGGTCCGCCACGATATCCCGGCCATCAGCGGCATCGATACCCGGACGCTGACCCTGACGCTGCGGGAGAAAGGTACCATGAACGGCCTGATCACCACCGGCCCGGATTATGATCTCAGCGAATGCCTGGCCCGGATCCATGCTTACCGCAACATCTGCCCGGTAGCCCGGGTCAGCCGGCGCGATATCAAGGTTTATCCGGCCGGGGCCAATGGCCGGGTCAACCGCGAGGCGGGCCAGCAGCGCCCGTCCGATTTCCTGCAGGAGATTCCCTACACCGTGGATCCGGCTGTCACGGCCCGTTTCCGGGTAGCCATGCTCGACTTTGGTCTCAAGCAGAATATTGTCTGGAATCTGACCCGGCGTGGCTGTGAAGTCACGGTCTATCCCTGGGACACGCCGGCCGATGTCATTCTGGCCGCGAATCCGGACGGCATCATGCTGTCAAATGGACCGGGCGATCCGGTCGACTGTGCCCCGATCTTGCCCAATATCGAGGCGCTTTATGCTTCGGGTGTGCCGGTCTTTGCGATCTGCCTCGGCCACCAGCTGCTGGCCCTGGCCACCGGCGCCCGGACGCGCAAGCTGAAATACGGACATCGCGGCATCAATCATCCGGTCAAAGACCTGGCGGCCGACCGGGTCTACATCACTTCGCAAAATCATGGCTATGTCGTTATTGACGAGACCATCAATCCGGAGCTGGCGGTCATCAGCCACAGCCATGTCAACGATGGTTCCTGCGAGGGGCTGCGCTACCTGCAGCGGCCGGTCTATACGGTGCAATACCATCCGGAGGGCGCGCCGGGCCCCCAGGACTCGCAGTATCTCTTCGATGAATTCCTGGCCCTGATGGCCCAAGGCCATGCCTGACGCGCGCCGGCCGCTCGAACCCGGGGAGACGAAGACCGCCGGCTTGTTTCGCAGTCGCCTCACGTTCGCCCAGCGTATACGCGCCCATCTGGCGATCTTCGCCGGCCGCCTGGCCAAGTTCACCTTGCGCCGCCTGGGCCGTGGCGGCACAGCCTTGCCCGGCAAGCTGGCCCTGCGCCTGGATCCGGCGCTGCTGTCACACCTGACTGCCGGCCGCACCGTTTATCTGGTTACCGGTACCAATGGCAAAACGACGACCGTGCGCATCCTCTGCGCCTTGCTTGAGTCCCTGGGCCATCCGATCATCACCAATCCATCCGGCGCCAACCTGGATTCGGGCCTGACCGCCACGCTGCTCGACAATCTGGCCAGCCTGCGCCGCCCTGACCGTATGCCGGCTGGCAATCCGGCTGGCGCGGCAGAGCAGGCCACGCGTGACCTCGCCATCGTCTTTGAAATCGACGAAGCCTTCTTTGCCAAGTGTGCCGCCTCGCTGCAGCCCGATGTCTGTGTCGTCACGAATTTCTTTCGCGACCAGCTGGACCGTTACGGCGAATTGCAACATACACGTGACCTGATCGCCAGGGGCCTGGCCGAAACACAGGCCCAGGTCATTCTCTGCGCCGATGACTCGCTGTGCGCCTCCCTGGCCCGCGGCCGGGAAGCAGCCAGCCACTTTTTCGGTCTGGCCGCCGAGGCCATGCAGCCGGCGGTCGCCGGGGCTGTCACCGAATCAGCATACTGCACCTTCTGCGGCAGCCGTTATATCTATCAGGCCCGGGCCTATGGCCATCTGGGCCAGTTTACCTGCCCCGGCTGCGGCTTTGGCCGGCCGGATCCGGAGTTAAGCTTTGCCAGCGTGACAGCTGACCCGGCTGCCGGGCATACCGGCCAGGTTCCGGCTGATGATCTGGCTGCCACAGCCGGCCAGCTGTTGCGTTTCAACTGGCAAGGGCAAATAGCCGAAGGCCGGCTGAACATTCCGGGGCTGCATAACGGCTATAATGCCTCGGCGGCGCTGCTCGCTGCCCTGGTTTCCGGGGCCCCTTATCAGCCAGCCGTGCAGGCCCTGGCTGTGGCCCAGGCCGCCTTTGGCCGGATGGAGCGCTTCACCGTCCAGGACCGGACGGTTTGCCTGATCCTGGTCAAGAATCCGGTCGGCATGGACCGGGCGCTTGACTTTGTCAGCCAGGCCCCGGACTTCGGGGCTGCCCTGCTGCTGCTCAACGCCAACGATCCGGATGGCCGTGATGTATCCTGGATCTGGGATGTTGATTTCGAGCGCCGTTTATTGCCCGGCCTGCTCGGTGTCTCCGGCGTCCGCTGTCACGATCTGGCCCTGCGCCTGCAATATGCCGGCAAGCAGCCTGACGACCTTCTGGTCAGCAGCGACCACCTGGCGCTGTTTGACCGGCAGCTGGCCCGCTGCCAGCCTGGCCAGTGCCTCTATGTTTTGCCCAATTACACGGCGATGCTCGACCTGCGGGCCGACCTCGCTGCCCGCTACAAGCTGAAGGCTTTCTGGAGCTGATGGACAACCGCCGGCCCAGCCCGGGAAACAGCGAAGGAATCAGCCCGGCGCCGGCCAGTCGCAGACCTGTTATCGGCCGGGCCAAAGCCAAGGAGTTTTTTATATGACAAAAGCTCAGGACCAGTGGCAGCTGCGAATCTGTCATCTCTACCCGGACCTGCTCAATCTGTACGGCGACCGGGGCAACCTGCTGACGCTGCGCCAGCGTTGCCTGTGGCGCGGCATTGACTGCCAGATCGAGTCCGTCAGCCTCGGCCAGCCTTTCCGCGCCGGGCAATATGATCTGGTGTTCATGGGCGGCGGCCAGGACTACGAGCAGAATCTGCTTTACGAAGACTTGCTGGCCCAGAAAGGCGACGCCATCCGGGCTGCCGTGGCTGATGGCCTGGTTTTTCTGTGCATCTGCGGCGGTTATCAGCTGATGGGCCGCTACTTTGAACAGCAGGACGGCTATCGCATCGAGGGTCTCGGGGCAATCGACCTGTGGACGATCGGCCGCAAGGACCGCCTGATCGGCGACACGGTTTATCAGAGCGAGTTCCTGGCCGGGCTTGGCCTGGACCCTCTGCTGGTCGGTTTTGAAAATCACTCCGGCCGCACCTATCTGGGACCCGGCGTCCGCCCGCTGGCCACGGTGGTCAAGGGCGGCGGCAATAACGGCGAGGACGGCACAGAAGGTGCAATTTACAACAATGTCTATTGCACATACTCCCATGGCAGCTTTCTGCCCAAGAATCCGGCCATGGCCGATCATCTGATCCTAACGGCCCTGAAACGGCGTTATGCCGGGATTTCCAGCCTGGACGCCCTGGCCCCGCTTGATGATCGTCTGGCAGAAAATGCAAGAAGCTATCTTAAGTCTTGCAAATAGGTCATTAAAAATTGTTTTGTCAACTTGACAGCCAGCGTGCTGACCATTTAAAATAGATGCATCGATGCGAGCAAGGGCGTTCCACAGCACACGAGTGGGGGACGCCTTTGCCTGTTTAAGGGACCAAGGGAGGTTTTGGCATGGCCCAGTATAGCAAGCAGGACATTTTCCGGATGGTCGATGAGCAAGATGTTCGCTTCATCCGGCTGCAGTTTACAGATATTTTCGGCATCATGAAAAATGTCTCCATCACACCGCGGCAGCTGGAAAAGGCGCTCGACGGCGAATGCATGTTTGACGGCTCGGCGATTGAGGGCTTCACGCGGGTCGAAGAGTCGGACATGTACCTGATGCCCGATCCCAATACGTTCGCGATCCTGACCTGGCGGCCACAGCAGGACAAGGTCGCCCGCCTGATCTGCGATATCCGCGGCCTGGATGGCAGTCACTTTTCCGGCGACCCCCGCCATATCCTGCGCCAGGTGATCAAGGACGCCCGGTCCATGGACTATGCATTCAATGTGGGCCCGGAGTGCGAGTTTTTCCTGTTCCACCAGGACGAACAGGGCAATCCCTCGACCTTGTCCTACGATGCTGGCGGCTATTTTGACCTGGAGCCGCTGGGCCAGGGTGAGGATGTGCGGCGGGAAATTGTCATGGCCCTGGAGGACATGGGCTTTGAGATCGAGGCCTCGCACCATGAAGTCGCACCCGGCCAGCATGAAATCGACTTCCGCTTTGACGAGGCACTGGCAGCGGCCGACAAGCTGATGACCTTCAAGATGGCAGTCAAGACGATCGCCCATCGCTATGGCATGCATGCAACCTTCATGCCCAAGCCGATGCAGGGCGTCAGCGGCTCCGGCATGCACACCAATATGTCGCTGTTCCGCAATGGCCAGAATGTTTTCTGCGATCCCTCGACGCCAGATGGCCTGTCGCAGGAGGCGCGTTATTTTATCGGCGGCCTGCTGGCCCATATCAAGGGCATCAGCGCGATTGCCAATCCGCTGGTTAATTCCTACAAGCGCCTGATTCCCGGCTTTGAAGCGCCCTGCAACATTGCCTGGTCCCTGCACAATCGCAGCCCGCTGATCCGCATCCCGGCCAACCGTGGCGAATACACCCGCCTGGAGCTGCGCAGTCCGGATCCGGCCAGCAATCCCTACCTGGTCATGGCCCTCTGCCTGGCTGCCGGTCTCGACGGCATCCGCCGCCAGCTTGATCCGGGCGAATCCTGCAATACAAATATCTACGCCATGCCGGCTGAAGAGCGGCGGGTCCGCGGTATTGACGACCTGCCTGCGTCCCTGGATGCCGCGCTCGATGAAATGGAGAAGGATCCGCTGATTCACGCTGTGCTCGGTGAACATGTCATGGAAAAATATATAGCCGCCAAGCGCCAGGAATGTGCTGATTATCGGGCCTATGTCTCACAGTGGGAACTCGACCGCTACCTGCGCCTGTTCTGAAGGCCGCATAGCCCGCGCTATAGCCCGCATCCAGCCGAAATATCAACTGGGATCGATCAGCCATGCAAACACCCGGAAAGGAGGACTGACGCGTGCGCAGTGTGATCATTGCATTCCCCGATCTTGAGCTGGCACGCAAACTGCGGGCCCTGTTCAACAGCCGCAGCCTGCCTGTTCAGGGTGTCTGCCAGACCGGAGCCCAGGCACTGCAGATGGCCAGCCTGAATCCGGGTGGCGGCGTCATAATCTGTCCGTTCCGCTTCACCGATATGAGTGCCCAGGAAGTCATGAACCTGGTATCCGAAGCCTATGACATGCTGGTGCTGGTTACACCGCGCCAGGTCGGCGCGATCAATGGTGAAGGAATCTTTACCCTGACCCAGCCCTTCAACGGCCAGATCCTGCTTGACAATACCCAGCAGCTGATGCAGACACGGCAGACCACGGCCGGGGCTCTGCCCACCGGGCGTGCCATCCACGGCAGCCATGGGGGTCCTGGCAGCTATGGCGACAACGGCGGTTCTGGCCGCCATGGGGGTCCTGGCGATTCCAATGATCAAGGCGGACCTGGCCGGCCGCGAGAGCCCGATAGAACAGGCCGGGCCGCGGACCACGCTGCAGCCGGCCCGCCGGCGCACGGCCGCAACAGCAATGAGCAGCATATCATCGAACAGGCCAAGTATCTGCTGATGAATCGCAAACACCTCACCGAGGCAGAAGCACACCGCTATCTGCAGAAACGCAGCATGGAATCCGGGATCCGCATGATCGACCTCGCCCGGCGCATCATCGGCTGACCAGCATCACCAGGCAGGAGACAGCTGGCCGGCCTCGTCCGGCACAGGGTCGGCTGACTGTTTTTATCAATCATTTGCAAGGAGGCAAATCCCCATGACAGCACCCACCGGCCCCGCCGGCCGCCAGCTCGCATTCACCAAGATGCATGGCATCGGCAATGACTATGTCTATATCAATACCCTGGCCGAGACAGTCGCGGATCCGTCTGCGCTCGCCATCCGCGTCAGCGACCGCCACTTCGGGATCGGCTCCGATGGCCTGGTCCTGATTGCCCCGTCAGCTGCAGCGGATTTCATGATGGACATGTACAACAGCGACGGCTCACGCGGCAAGATGTGCGGCAATGCGATCCGCTGCGTGGCCAAATACGTCTACGACCGCGGCCTGACAGACAAGACCACGCTGACCATTGAAACCCTCAGCGGGATCAAGACGCTGCAGCTGCAGGTCGAAGACGGCCAGGTAGCCCGGGTCACCGTCAATATGGGCGCGCCCATTTTCAATCCGGCTGACATCCCCGTCCGCTGGGACGCGGACCGGATGATTAATGAGCCAGTCAATGTCGCCGGCCAGACCGTCCGCCTGACCGCTGTTTCGATGGGCAATCCGCATGCCGTAATCTTTATGGATCAGGTGGAAAACCTCGACCTGGCCAGGATCGGCCCGGCTTTTGAGCATCACCCCCTCTTCCCCGATCGCGTCAATACAGAATTTGTCCAGGTGATCGATCGCCAGACCTTGCGCATGCGCGTCTGGGAACGGGGCTCCGGCGAAACCATGGCCTGCGGCACCGGCTCCTGTGCGACACTGGCCGCTGCGGTCGTCAACGGCCTGGCTGACCGGCAGGCCACGGTCCGCCTCAACGGCGGGGACCTGCTGATCCAGTGGGATGAAGCCAGCCAGGACATCTATATGACCGGCCCGGCGACCTTTGTCTTTGACGGCCAGCTTGTCATATAATGGCCATAAAATGGGCCCAACCAGCATGCAGCACGATCATATTAAGGAATTGCGAGGATCAACGACCCATGGCCAGAATAAACGAACATTATCTGAAACTGCCCGGCAGCTACCTGTTTTCCGAAATTGCCCGCCGTGTCACCCGGTTTAGCGCTGAAAACCCGGAGCGCCAGATCATCCGCCTCGGTATTGGCGATGTGACCCGCCCGCTGACGCCAACCATTATCGCCGCCTTGCACAAGGCCGTCGACGACCAGGCGGCGGTGGCGACGTTCCACGGCTACGGGCCCGAGCTGGGCTATGACTTCCTGCGCCAGCGCATCATCGACGCCCACTACCGGCGCCTCGGCGTCAGCCTGGCAACCGACGAGGTTTTTGTCAGCGACGGCGCCAAAAGCGACACCGGCAACATCGGTGATATTTTTGCCGCTGACAGCACCGTCGCGATCTGCGACCCGGTCTATCCGGTTTATGTCGATACCAACGCCATGGCCGGCCGGGCCGGCAATTACCAGAGCAGCGGCCATTGGGACCGGATCATATACCTGCCGTGCACCCAGGAAAATCACTTCATCCCCGAACTGCCCGGCCCCAATGACCCGGTACCGGACCTGATTTACCTCTGCTTCCCGAATAATCCGACCGGCTCGACCATCTCGGCGATTGACCTGCAGGACTGGGTCGATTATGCCCGCCGCAACGGCAGTGTCATTCTCTACGATGCCGCCTATGAAGCCTACATCACCGAAGACCTGCCGCACAGCATCTATGAAATCGAAGGCGCCCGGGAATGCGCCATCGAATTCTGCAGCTTCTCCAAACTGGCCGGCTTCACCGGGATCCGCCTGGCCTTCACGGTCGTCCCGAAAGAGCTCAAAATTGGCGGTGTCTCCGTCAACGGCCTGTGGGCACGCCGCCAGTCAACCAAATTCAACGGAGCCTCATACCTGACCCAGCGGGCAGGCGAAGCGGTCTACAGCGAACAGGGCCAGAAAGAAGTCCGCGAAGTGATCGCCTACTACCAGAATAACGCCCGGATCATCCGCGAAGGCCTGCTGTCAATGGGCTGGTCAGTCTTCGGCGGCAAGAACGCACCCTATATCTGGCTGAAAACGCCAGACCACCTGACATCCTGGGAATTCTTCGACCTCCTGCTCAGCCGGGCCGGCGTCGTCGGCACCCCCGGCAGCGGCTTCGGACCCGGTGGCGAGGGCTACTTCCGCCTCACCGCCTTCGGCTCAACCGAAAACACCGAAGCCGCCATCGAACGCATCCGCGACCTGTTCTGAAAAAGCGGCCGGCCACCCCGCTGACGGCCACCCCCGCCGCGATCTGCGCGTCGGTGTTTGACAGCCTTCCGCAGGCCGTTATATAATATTCAGGGCTAGACGTCCCACTGATTGACTGGGACGTCTTTTCCATTTTCCCAGTCAGCACCCGTAAAAAACCAGGCCTCCGGGCTGCAAACCAGCGATCCGGATACCTTTAAACCAGCAGGTGGCACCCGGGCCGTGAGCTGACGATCCAACAAGAACAACCAGCCGGTCCGGGCATAAAGATTCGAAAACAGGCCAGACAGCCCTGTCGAAGGGCAAGACGGTGGCATATCCAAAGGAGGAGATCACATGGTTAAAGCGATTGTAGGCGGCAACTGGGGCGACGAAGGCAAGGGCAAGATCACCGACATGTTTGCCGGCACAGCCGATGTCGTCATCCGCTATCAGGGTGGCGCCAACGCCGGCCACACGATTATCAACCATTATGGCAAATTCGCGCTGCACCAGCTGCCGTCCGGGGTTTTCAACACCCACACCACCAATATCATCGCCAATGGCGTGGCCCTCAACGTCCCTGGCCTGATCAAGGAAATCAAGCACGTCACCGACGCCGGCGTGCCGGCCCCCAATCTCCTGATATCCGACCGGATCCAGATCGTCATGCCCTACCATATCCTCCTCGACCAGTACGAAGAAGCGCGGCTCAGCGACCGCTCGTTTGGTTCGACCAAGTCGGGTATCGCCCCCTTCTATTCCGACAAATACGCCAAGATCGGCTTCCAGGTCTGCGAATTGTACGATGAGGAAGCCCTGCGCGACAAGCTGGATCGCGTCCTGGCCGTCAAGAACCTGCTCTTCCGCCACCTCTATCACCAGCCGGAGCTGTCAGCCGACGAGCTGTTCCAGACGCTGCGTGAATGGCGGCAGGCGATTGATCCCTATGTTGCTGATACCGCAGCCTTCATCCACCAGGCCCTGGCTGACGGCAAAAACATCCTGCTCGAGGGCCAGCTCGGTACACTCAAGGATCCGGATTTCGGTATCTACCCCTTCACAACCTCCTCGTCGACCCTGGCCGGCTACGGCTGTGTCGGCGCCGGCATCCCACCCTATGCAATCAAGGAAATCGTCACCGTTGTCAAGGCTTATTCCAGCGCTGTCGGTGCCGGTGCCTTTGTCAGCGAAATCTTTGGTGACGAGGCCCACGAGCTGCGCCAGCGCGGCGGCGACGCCGGCGAATACGGCGCAACCACCGGCCGGCCGCGGCGCATGGGCTGGTTCGATTGTGTAGCCAGCCGTTACGGCTGCCGGATGCAGGGCGCCACCAGCGTCGCCCTGACCGCCATCGACTGCCTGAGCTATCTTGACGAAATCCCGGTCTGCATCGGCTACGACATTGACGGTGTCGTGACCCGCGACTTCCCGGCGACCCCGCAGCTCAATAAAGCCCGCCCGGTCCTGACTGTCCTGAAAGGCTGGAAGGCGCCGATCCGCGGCATTACCCAGTTCGACGAGCTGCCAGTGGAAGCCCGCGAATACGTCCTGTTTATCGAAAAAGAACTCGGCGTGCCGATCCAGCTGGTCTCCAATGGCCCGCGCCGCGAGGAAATCATCTTCCGCTGATCCGGCTGGAATCAGACAGCCGATGGGGTGCATGCTTTCTCGATGCCAGCCCGATGCCAGTTCCATCAGCTACACCCCTCACCATCAATTCAAACCTGGGAGGAAACTCATTTGCAACACGAATCCATTCTGGTTCTCGATTTCGGAGGCCAGTATAATCAGCTGATCGCCCGCCGCGTCCGTGAAAACAACGTTTACTGCGAGGTTTTGCCCTACAGTGTACCCATGAACCGCATCCGCGAGGGCAACTACCGCGGCATCATTTTCACCGGCGGGCCGGCCAGCGTCTTTGCCGCCAAGGCTCCCAAATGCGATCCGGAAGTTTTCAGCCTCGGGATTCCCGTGCTGGGGATCTGCTATGGGGCCCAGCTGATGGCCAGCATGCTTGGCGGCACTGTCGTTTCACCGGATAAGCGTGAATATGGCAAATCCGATCTCTGGCATGGCCGGAACAGCCTGCTTTTCCAGGATGTCCCAACCGAAACATCCTGCTGGATGAGTCATACCGACCATATCACTGTCATGCCGGAAGGCTTTGCCCGCACCGCCTGGACCGAAACCTGTCCGGTCGCGGCGATGGAAGCCGCAGACCGCCGCTTCTACGCCGTGCAATTCCATCCGGAGGTCATGCACACCCCCGAGGGCAGCCGCATGCTGCGCAATTTCCTGTTCGAAGTCTGTGGCTGCCACGGCGACTGGCAGATGTCAACTTTCGTCAGCGACTCCATTGCCGCCCTGCGCCAGCGCATCGGCGACCGCAAGGTCCTCTGCGCGCTCTCCGGCGGCGTCGACTCCTCGGTCGCCGCGGTCATGATCCACAAGGCCGTCGGCCACCAGCTGACCTGCATTTTCGTTGACCATGGCCTGCTGCGCAAAGATGAAGGCGACACGGTCGAACGGGTCTTCTCCGAGCAGTTCGACATGAACCTGATCCGGGTCAACGCCCAGGCCCGCTTCCTCGACAAACTGGCCGGCATCAGCGATCCGGAGCGCAAGCGCAAGATCATCGGCGCGGAGTTCATCCGCGTCTTCGAAGACGAGGCCAACAAGCTGGGCACGGTCGACTTCCTTGTCCAGGGCACGATCTATCCCGACGTCATTGAAAGTGGCGCCGGTGACGCAGCCGTGATCAAAAGCCATCACAACGTCGGCGGCCTGCCGCCTGATGTGCAGTTCGAAGCGATCATCGAGCCCCTGCGCGACCTGTTCAAGGACGAAGTCCGCCGCGCCGGCCTTGAGCTGGGCATCCCGACCGACCTCGTCTGGCGCCAGCCCTTCCCCGGCCCGGGCCTGGCGATCCGGATCATGGGCGAAGTCAGCGAAGACAAGCTGGCCATCCTGCGCGAAGCCGACGCCATCTTCCGTGACGAAATCGCCAGGGCCGGCCTGGACCGCGATGTGCACCAGTACTTTGCCGTCCTGACCAATATCCGCTCCGTCGGGGTCATGGGCGATGAACGGACCTACGACTACACCATCGCCCTGCGCGGCGTCACAACCACCGACTTCATGACCGCCGACTGGGCCCGTATCCCCTACGAAGTCCTCGACCAGATCTCGCGGCGCATCGTCAACGAAGTCCGCCACGTCAACCGCATCGTCTACGACGTCACCAGCAAGCCGCCGGCGACGATCGAGTGGGAATAGCAGTCAAAAACCCTGAGACCATTGATATAACGTGGTTTCAGGGTTTGCTTTTTGTTGACCGTACTAAAAGCGTACTACAGGTCCTATTGTAATTATTCATTTGGACTATCTGGTTTATTCATTTGATCCAAGCGATTGGCGACTTCGATCTGCTTATTGGGATAAAGATGCGAATAGGTCTGAAGCGTTGTTTCTATGCTTTCGTGTCCCAGTCTTTCTGAGATCAGGAGGGCTGAAAAACCTTCCTCAATCAGCATGGAGGCATGGGAATGTCTCAGGTCATGTACGCGAATTCGTTTGATGCCAGATTTCTTCGTCCCTCGTGTCATCTCACAGTGCAAATAGGATTTGGTCACCGGGAAAAGCCTTTCGTTTGATTCGTAGTCATAAAGCTGCTCACTGTATTTCTGGACCAGAGCACAAAGAAAGGATGGCACTGCGATCAGGCGGCGACTCTTGGGCGTCTTGGGTTCCATGATCAGATCTTCACCCTCATGGCGGGCGTAGTTTTTTGTGATAGATAATGTTTTGGCATCAAAGTCAAAATCGTTCAAAGTCAATGCCAACAGTTCACCCGAACGGATACCCGTCCAAAACAGGATTTCAAAGGCCAGCTTTGAAACTGGCTTATCCGAGACAAAGGGGAGAAATTTTCTGAATTCCTCTACA
>CAYVHB010000049.1:0-17305 GCA_964450865.1 uncultured Oscillospiraceae bacterium
CTGAATCATGCAGATACCGAAAGGCAATTTACACCAACTTTTGGGACTTGACTTAGGCTCTGAAGATGATCAGACTAAAAACAACGGTCATAATCAATAAAATGAGCTGCCATTTCGTTGGGCGCAGCTGGGCCAGGCGAATGATCTGGCGGCGTAAACGACGCATGGGGTCACCTCTCAATGCTACAGATTCCGCAAGCCATCATGGCACTGTTTGTTTCAGATGATACTGCAATGATGCTATTGCAGTATCATGGTATCACATGCTGCAAATTTAATAAATAACAAAAATTGTATGATATAGGCGAATACCATAAATAAACAATAAATATCTGGCCTTTGTATTGCATATAAGTTGTCATTTTTCATTTATTGCCATGAATTTAGCAATATTATTCAAAATATAGGCTGTAACAGCCCTGGCACGCAGTGCCCATTTAGAAGTAGCTTTATAACATCGTCGGATGCTTCAATTGCATATGGCTCCACGCTGAAAAAACGCTGCGGCCGAAGCTGCAGCGTTTCTGATCAGTTTGCTGATTGTGATTCAATGGTCTGGCTTGTTTTTGGACTCGGGCCCCTGGACGGGGCGGTCGGGCTCGTTGCATGACAGCGGGGGGCCGGATGCGCAACCGGATGATCGCGTCAGCCAGGCTGGAATCAGCGCTTGCGGCCGAAGAAGCCGGTCTTCTTTTTCTTCTTCTCGCGGCCGGAAAACTTGCCGATCAGGTCGACGATCGAGCCGATGATCGCCGTGATCGAGCCGAGCTGGCTGCCGGTGTCATGCATGCCGCCGAAAAAATTGTGGACGCCCCCTGAGACCTCATGGACGGTATTGCCGACGGCCTCGACGCCTTCGCGGACGGTCGTGGTCATGACCTGGGCATCCTTGAGGATCACGGGGACGGACTCATTGGCCGAAGTGGTCAGGGCCGAGACATTGGAACTGATGGTATCGACTTTCTTGAGCAGGTCGGGGAGCTGCTTGAGGGTGTCGGCCAGGGGGGTCTGGGCGGCGTCGACCATCTTCTGCACGCCGTTGAGGGTCCGGATCAGCTTGGCCAGGACGACGATCAGGTAGATGATGAAGACGATGCCGACGAGGATCAGGCCGCCGAGCAGCAGGTCCATGAGGTCAACTGTGACTTGCATGTGACAACCTACTTTCTTTCAAATTTCGGTCTGTACCGTCAGCCTGGAGTCTCTTCCTTGGGTGTTTCTTCGGCCGCCGGCGCTTCAGCGGCCGGGGCGGCGGGCTCTTCCTTCTTCAGGTGGGACTTGATCTCTCCGACTTTCTCCTTGGCCAGGTCAGCAGCCTTGGTCGCGGCAGCTTTGGCCTTCTCGGCACCCATCTGTGCGCCGACGCGGATGTCAGCACGGGTTTCCTTGCCGGATTTGGGAGCAAAAAGAATACCGGCTACGGCGCCGAGCAGAGCCCCGGCGGTAACGCCAGCGGCGACTTTCTTGGTCTGGTCTTTCTTCTTTTTGGCAGACATGGATTTCAGGACGTCTTTAAGCATGTTCTGTTGCCTCCTTTTCAAGTCCGAACAACCTCGGCTAGCCGGCACGGTTTGTCCGGCGATTGTCGTATTTGTTCATATATAAGCATACCACTAATGGGTATATTTGTAAAAACTGAATTTGTGTGAATTCGTGACGGTTGGGGATTTTTTCTGGCGGGATGAGGGGTGGGCGGGACGGCTGCCGGCGGGCGATCGAACAGTGGGGATAACACCTGGGGATGCGGGACCGCGGGCTTTCGGACGGCGATGTGATGGGCATCAGCAGGGGGGTCGTGGCTGGTGTCGGGGGGCTTGATTTTGGGGGTGCCCATTGATGGCGGCGTCATGATCGTGCGAAGCTGGGATTGCGGGAGCAGAGATGCTTTCGATTGATCAGATTTTTGCCAGATTGGACAGCAGATGATCGATTCAGGCTGGGCATCTGGCGATTGAATTTGTATACTGGAATCCAGGATGAATCACGGGCTGGCTGTTGGGCAGCATGTAAGCGCATCCAGGACTTTCTCAACGCAAGGTCACGGTCAGCTGGCCGGATCCGGCGCGATTTGATGGACCTGGAAGATTAAACAGATCCAGATAAACGAGGGGGATTTTGATTTATGTTTTGTTCGCAATGTGGCAAGAAAAACAACGACCAAAACACTTTTTGCAGCTTTTGCGGTCATCGGATGAGGGCTGCAGCTGCCCCAGCCGGGCCAGCTGTTCCGCAGGCCGGGACAGTGACACAGCCGGTTCAGCAGCCTGTTCAGCAGCCGGTGACTCAGTCGCAGTCGGTTCAGCAGCCTGCATGGCAGCAGCCGGTGGCTCAGTCGCAGCCGGTTCAGCAGCCTGCATGGCAGCAGCCGGTGACTCAACCGCAGCCGGTGGCTCAGTCGCAGTCGGTTCAGCAGCCTGCATGGCAGCAGACGGTGGCTCAGCCGCAGCCGGTGGCTCAGCCGCAGCCGGTCGTCCAGCCGCAGACGGCGGTACAACAGCAACCGGCCCAACCCCAACCCGTTGTGCCAGCGCAACCGGTTCAGCCGGATCCGTTCCAGCCTGTTCAGTCGATTCCTTTCTCAATGACGCTGCCAATCCAGCTCGAACCAGATGCGGATCAGGCGCCGATGATGCAGCCGACTGCAGCGGCCGAAGCTCGGGAGCCGGTTGTTCCAGTACCGGTCAGCGATCTGTCACAGAGCGGCATCGTCCCCCCTGTCGCGCCGCCAGTCGCGCAAGAGATTCCCGGGTCCGCTTCCCTGCCGGTCATTGAGATGACTGTCACGCCAGCTGAGGAATCGACAGTTATATCCGTTTCTGACGTAACTGCTGCCGCGCCTGCCGCACCGCCGGCGATTCCGGTTGTTCCTTTGGCCGCGCCGATCCCGCCACTTGTCGCGCCTGTTGAACCGGTACCACCGCCGACACTTCCGGTTGCGCTTGTGGCTGTGCCGGTCCCGCCGCCTGTCGCGCCTGTTGAACCGGCCACACCGCCGGTGTCTCCGGTTGCGCCCGTGGCCCCACCGGTTGCCGCTGCGCCTGTCAGGCCGCCCGTGCCTGGACCGGCCGCCAACAGTTACTTTATTCCGACCTCACCCCTGCCGCCGGCTGGTTCGCTGCAGTATACGATCTTTGGCGGTCAGTTGCCGGCGGTTTCGATCCGGCTCAATCAGGGCGACAGCATTTATACGCAGTCGGGTGGCCTGAGCTGGATGGATGGCGGCATTGCCATGGAGACGAACATGAAGGGCGGCCTGATGAAAGGGCTGGGCCGGGTTTTCAGCGGTGACAGCCTGTTCATGGCGACTTATACATCGCGGGCGCCGCAACAGGAAATTGTCATCTCCAGTACCTTCCCGGGCTCGATTGTCGCTATCGAACTGCGCGGTAATACAGTCATTGCCCAGAAGTCGGCGTTCTTGTGCGCCCAGCCGAACGTGCAACTCAGTGCGCATGTCGTAAAAGGCCTGACGGCCGGCTTGTTTGGCGGCGAGGGGATTGTCTTGCAGAAGCTGACCGGCCAGGGCCTGGTTTTCCTCGAGATTGACGGCACACTGGTCGAGCGGGTGTTGCAGCCGGGTGAGACAATCAAGGTCGACACGGGCAATGTCGCGGCTTTTGACGAATCGGTGCAGTATCAGGCGGAAATGGTCAAGGGCTTCAAGAATGTGCTGTTTGGCGGCGAAGGCTTGTTCCTGACCACGCTGACTGGCCCGGGCCGGGTCTGGCTGCAGACGATGACGCTGCCGGGCTTTGCCAGGAACCTGATCCCTTTCCTGCCCAAGCCGTCAAACTGATGTAGAAACCCGCTATTGAGCAGCTATGCTTCGCGCATGATGTAACCAGATCCCGGCTAACGGCATGGATCTGGTTATTTTTCGCTTCAATTTTCCCAAATTTCCTAATTTCCGACTCTGGTCTTCATTACTGAAACAGAACAGCATGGTATCATGTTTTTAAATATTATTGTTATATTTTATAACAATTTTTATTGAAATATCAAGAATCTGTGCTAATATATCATATAAAGAACATACATGAATCAACAAATGTTGTGGACGTATTCATCAGGCACATGCTTGAAGAACGATTGCAGAGCGAACGTAAACGTTGCGAATGCCAAATGACACGAACATAAACGACTCGAACGCAACACGAACGCATCTGATATAAACGTACATCAAGCGTTTTCGGACAAACAAGCGGGTGAACTCATGTTTTCGTATGTTAAACTAAAAAACTTCAAATCACTAACGGATATCATTATCGATTTCCGGGCTGCTAACAGAAAACCGAAGAAACTGGTGCTGATTTATGGAGAAAATGGATCTGGCAAGACCAACATTGTTGAGTCTTTCAGTTTACTAAAAGTATTGTCAAGTACCATTCGGAATCAGACAGCCCTCGCCAAATTCATTGCGCAGATCAGCGAAAAAAATGATGGCGACCGGCAGCAAGTCGTTGACCTTTTCAAGAGACATGCGTCTTCTTATGACCTGGACGAAGCGTTCAACTCAGTCAGGACTCAAAATTCATCTGATGACATCGTTCTGGAGTATGGTTTTTACCTGGATGGCAAAGAAGGATACTACAGGCTTGTCTATGGTGAAGAGCTCAAGGAAGAGTCGCTTTACTTCACTTTGAAAAAAAATACGGGGTATCACTTTAAAATCACGAAAGGTACCAGACCACAGATTTCTAATCTATGTATTACAAATTCTGATTACTACAACTCAATGAACGACAAAATCGTCAAGTTTTGGGGTAAGCATACCTTCCTGTCAATTATTGACCATGATTTCGAGCTGATGAATGAGGCTTACATGATCGATTCGATCAGTACTTCTTTCTACAGTGTGTTGAAATTTATCACTCAATTTCACATTCAACTGAAACGGTTCGATATTTCTGAAGGAGCCTGGGCTACCAGGCACAGTGCCCTGGTTAATCTGGACGAAGGAAGCATCGCCAGGCATGACTTGGTTGAGCTCGACCAGAAAGCCGAGCTCGTGAGGATTGTTTTGACATCATTGTATTCGGATATCAAAGATGCCTATTATCAGCACGAGTCTGACGATGATGATAAACGTGTTCATTATAAATTGTTTCTGAAAAAAATCATCGGCGGCGTGATCAGGGATATTGATTTTCAGCAGGAATCATCAGGCACAAGAAACCTGCTGCAAATGATGTTGCCGATTTCCGAGGCTGTACTGGGTAATACTGCAATTATAGACGAAGCAGATACCGGGATGCACGATTTGTTATTTAATAATTTTATCTCTCGAGTGTCGGAAGAGCTACAGGGTCAGCTGATTCTTACCACGCATAATACGACGTTACTTAAATACACAGACATGAACGCCATTCACTTTCTGCTCGTTGACGCCATGGGCAACAAGAAATTCGTCAGTGTTGCCGATTACCCAGTCCGGACCCAGCAAAGTCATAACATTCAGGACCGCTACCTGCAGGGCATCTATGGCGGTGTTCCTCTTGTGGGATATCTGGATTTTAGCGAAATTCGCAACTTGCTGGAGGAATAGATGGGAAATCGGCCGCAATTCCATTACATGAGACTGATGGTAATTGTTCATGGTAAATCAGAACTGCATCTTTGCAACTATATCAAGAATAATTTGAGGTTGATGATAGAGGTCATCGGCGATAAGGATGGAGAAAAAAGTATTCAAATAAATTCCCTGACGAGTTATTTAAACAACTCACTATTTTCCGATATCCGGAGGTTTGTTGCCCGGTATCCCGTTGAACAAACAAAAGGGAATAAAATCAGGAATTTCCAACTCTTCACTATTATGGACACAGACGACTGTACGCCAGAACAGTTGCAAGCATATAAGGATAAATCAATATTCAAGAAGCACTGGTTGAGGGATTATATCGTTCCAATTTATAATATTGGTAATCTGGAGGATGTCCTTAAAAGGGCCAATTGGCCTTGTCCGGACAAAAAGAAGGATTATTGTCGTGTCTTCCCAGTCAAACGCGGCGAGCACGATATTGAACAGGTTCGGATGTTTTGTGAATCAATGTACAGGGTTCGATCAATAAGCAATTTGCATCTTTTTATTCAAAGCTGCATCGACCAACATGAGTTGTTTAATTAGAAAAACACACAGGACTTTAACGATACCAATTTGGCTGAATGATAGTTCAGAAAATTAGCATCTTTTCATCGGGTATTTCAGCGGGCGTAAGCAGAAAGGGGCATTTTAGTGGAGAATTTGCTGAACAAGGCGGCCGAGCTGTCGGCGATCATGGTTATTTTCGGGGGGACGGGCGACCTGACCCATCGCAAGCTGATTCCGGCGCTGTACAATCTGGTGCATGACAAACTACTGCCGGCGCATTTTGCCGTGGTGACGGTGGGGCGGCGGACCAAGTCGAGCGAGGCGTATCGCGACGAGGTTTTCGCCTCGCTGCAGAAGTTTTCGCGCAATACGATCATCCCGGCGCAGTGGGAGCGGCTGCGGGCCCTGATCCATTATGTGCAGTTTGATTTCGACGACCTGTCCGGCTATGACCGGCTCAAGCTGTTTTTGCGCGAGCTGGACCAGACTGTGCAGACGGGCGGCAACCGGGTTTTTTACCTGGCGGTGGCACCGGAGTACTTTGAAGTCATTGTCCATGGCCTTGATGTCAGCGGCTTGCGGCAGGAAAATCCCCAGGGCTGGCAGCGGCTGGTGATCGAGAAGCCGTTTGGCAAGGACCTGAAAACGGCCACCCAGCTCAATGATGCCCTGCACAAGGTTTTCCCCGAAGAGAGCATTTACCGGATCGACCATTATCTGGGCAAGGACATGATCCAGAACATCATGGTCCTGCGGTTTTGCAACCTGATTTTCGAGTCGATGTGGAGCAACAAGTATATTGACAATGTGCAGATCTCGCTGGCCGAGAAGCACGGCGTCGGCAGCCGCGGCGGTTATTATGATGTCTCCGGGGCGATGCGCGACATGATCCAGAATCATGCGATCCAGATCCTGTCGATCCTGGCGATGGAGCCGCCGGGTTCGCTGTCGGTGGATGCGATCCGGACCGAAAAGCTCAAGGTCATCCAGGCGATCGAGGAGTTTTCGCCGGAGCGGCTGCGGGAAAATGTCGTGTTTGGCCAGTACGGGCGCGGCATGATTGACGGCCAGCCGGTGCCGGGCTATCGCGAGGAGGAGCGCGTCCCGGAGGATTCGATGACGGAGACGTTCGTGGCTTTAAAGCTGCGGATCAATAATTTCCGCTGGGCTGGCACGCCGTTTTATGTGCGCACGGGCAAGCGCCTCGGCCAGCATTCGGCCGAGATCGTGATCCAGTTCAAGTCACTGCCCAAGATCTTGTATTTCAAGGATATGATCCAGGATCCCAATCTGCTCGTGATCCGCATCCAGCCGCATGTCGGTGTGTTTTTCCAGCTCAACACCAAGGACTTCAGCACGCATCAGGATATCCACGCGATGAAGGTCGAGTCAAGCAGCATCAGCCCGAACCAGGGCAATACGCCGGAGGCTTATGAGCGGCTGCTGTATGACATTCTGCGCGGCGATGCGACGCTGTTCTCGTGGTGGAATGAGGTCGAGGCTTCATGGAAGCTGGCGGACCGGATTATCGCCTATCGCGAGCAGCGGCGGCTGAATTACCCGAATTATGATGCGGGCAGCCTGGGTCCGGTGCGGGCTTATGAGCTGCTGGCCAAGGACGGGCGCGAGTGGTGGCGGATCTGAGCGGAGATGCCGGCGCTCGGGTAAATGGCGCGGGGGCAGATAGATGGGTAGACGAACTGGAGCGTGTTGGCCCAGCCTGAATCGCGGGTGGCGTGCAAGCGGGCGGGTAAACGGCGCGGGTGGGTAGACGGCGCAGAATGCGCAGTTTAATATGAGATCAGGCAGCATGCAGCAAGCAGAACACAGCTTGCTGCAAGCAGAATCCAGCAAGCCAGGAGCCGGTCAGGCCAGGAGGTGCCCTATGAAAATTTACGACATTTCCATGACGATTACTGATGATATGCCGGTTTATGCCGGCAAAGCCAGCAAGCGGCCTTTTATTGGCCAGGACCTGGAGAACTCGGGGCACACGGTTTATGAATCAAAGCTGATCATGAACCTGCATACCGGGACGCATGTTGATGCGCCGCTGCACATGATGCCGGGCGGCGCGCGGATGGATTTCCTGGCCCTCGAGCAGGTCGTCACGCGCTGCAAGGTCTTTGACCTCAGCGAGGTGGCAGAAGCGATCTCAGCTGACCACCTGGCTGATCGCGGCATCACGGCGGGCGATTTTGTCCTGCTGAAGACGCGCAATTCTTATGAAGACATCCTCGAAGGGTCTTTCGTTTATCTCGATCGCACCGGAGCGGCTTTCTTGCAGGAGCTGGGCGTGATCGGCGTTGGCACGGACGGTCTCGGGATCGAGCGGGCCCAACCGGATCACGCGACGCATGAGACCTTGCTGGGCAATGGGATTGTCGTGATCGAGGGGTTGCGCCTGGCCCATGTGCCGGATGGCGAGTATCTGCTGGTGGCCTTGCCGCTGAAGATACTCGATACCGAAGCGGCACCGATGCGGGCAATCCTGATTGATGACTGAGCGGCCAGGCAGGGTTTCAAGCAGTCGTTTCTGCCGCAACTTTTGACAGACGGGCGAATTTTTTGCCAGTTTTGAAAGACTATTTGTAACTTCTCATGATAGACAGGTCATTTTAGCGTATAATACAATAAGATCAGTCCACCTCAACAAACATCTATGTCCGGGCTTTTGAATACGTCTTGGCTTGTTAATCAGAAAGGATGGTGCATGATGGCACAATTTTGCGGCAAATGTGGAAAAGAACTGGATCCGGGTGCGCAATTCTGCAAGTCCTGCGGGACTCCGGTTGCAGCGGCACAGGCTGGACCGCAGGCGGGCGCTGCTGGGGCAGCGGGCGCTGCTGGGGCCGGCGGAGCTGCGCAGTCGGCTGGATCGAATACGGACTTCCTCAAGGGCAGCTTTGGTTTCAAACGCCCACCTGAGACCTTTGATCCTGCCGATATCGAAAAGAATAAAACCATGGGCGGCCTGGCCTATCTGCTCTTCTTCCTGCCGCTGGTCGCCTGCCCCGATTCAAAATTTGGCAAATTCCACGCCAATCAGTCGCTGCTGCTCGATCTCCTGTGGATCGCGATCATGGTGGCAATGGGGATTGTTTCCACGATTCTGGCCCTGATCCCGAAAATCGGCTGGATTTTTGCCCTTATTTTCGGAATTCTCTGGGTTGTCGTCCCGCTCGCCCTGACGATTGTCCTGATCCTTGCCCTGATCAAAGCCATCGGCGGCGAAGCACTCGAGCTGCCGGTGATCGGCAAATTCCGTATCATCAAGTAAGACTGGCGGTTGACCGATCTGGCTGCACACTATAAGTCCTGCATGTGAAAGGGAGGTTCCTGCCAAAGGTCCTCCCTCTTTTCAATTCTGATCTGCAGGCTGTCGAAAGATCCTTCTCTTTTATCGTCGATTTACAGGCTGTCGAAAGGCCGGAACTTTTGCTATAATAAATGATTGGCTGGTTTGACATTTATGTTCACCAAATGAGGTGACGCTTTCAGGTCTATTTAAACCGCCGTACAGGCCATTCCTGAAGATTTTGACAGTCTGGCGCCAGGAGCAAAGGTTTTCGCACGATCGCTCCGGTGCGTTGGCTGGTACAGGTGATTAACAAATGACAGATCATGTTCCTTCCTCAGATCAACTTCCCTATCGCTCTGATCCGCTGTTCAGTCCGCCGCAGGCAGCGGCGGGGCCAGATGCCGGTGCAGCCGGGGTTATTCGTCCGTCTGAGACCAGCGCGGCCGGGACAGGCGGACGTACGGGGCCAACTGGATCACAGCAGCCAGCCGGGACCAGTCGACCGATGGTTTCGCGTCCGGCCATGACCGGTCCAGCCGGCACAGATGACGCAGATACGGCGGATCCGGTTGCGGACGCATCGGATGTTTTCGCCGATATCGCGCCGGAATTCTCCACTGTTCATGCCGGTACGCTGCTCGCCGACCGCTTCGAGCTGCTGCGGCCGCTGGCGGCTGACGAGCTGATCCATGTCTGGACGGCCCAGGATCGCCAGACCGGCACGCAGGTCGTGGTTGATTTCCTGCCGGCCAGCCTGTCTGATGCCGAACGGGAGGCCCTGATTCGCCTTGATCATCCGAATATCATCAAGATCGTCGGCTATGGCCAGCTCGGCCAGCTGCATTACCTGATCCGGCCGCGGCTGGATACGCCCAATTTGCACGAGCTGCTGCTGGCCCAGGGGCCGCTCGACTGGCAGTCTGCCGTGGAGCTGGTGATCCAGATCGGCCTGGCCCTCGAATACGCCCATCAGCACGGTGTCCTCCATCGCGGCCTGAATCCGGCCTGTATCGATTACCTGCCCCAGGGCCAGGTCGAGGTTTCGAATTTCGGCGTGGTTTCGGCGGCAGCTGTTCATTCGATCACCCTCGGCAATGCCGCGGTGATGCGGGCGGTCAGTTATTACGCGCCGGAGCTGATCAAGGGCCAGGGCGCGGATCCCCGCACCGATGTATATGCGCTCGGTGTGATTTTATTCGAGATCCTGACCGGACGCCTGCCCTTCACCGGGCAAAATCCGGTCGCGGTCGCCCTGCATCATCTGCAGGACCGGCCGATCCGGCCGACGGCGCTGAATCACCTGATCCCGCCGGCGCTGGAGCAGGTTATCATGCGCTGCCTGGAGAAATCACCGGAGCTGCGTCATGACAGTGCCCGCAGCCTGGTTGAAGAGCTCGATGCCTGCCTGGTCGATCCGCAGGGGATTGAGGGGCCGGTGACCGGCAGTTCCGACTGGGACAGCCCGACGACAGCGATTGGCCTGCAGCGGCCTGATTCGGACTTTGGCCGGCTGCGCAAGATCATGCGGACGATTGACCGGCGGCGCTGGTCGCGGACCCGTGACACCTTGCTGGTCGCCCTGATCCTCTTCCTCGCCGTCATCTTCTTCGGCTCGATTTTCGTCTGGGGCTATGCCAATGTCCTGCCGCTCTTTCATCAGGAAACGGTCGTTGATTATAAAGTCGGCACCTATATTGGCCAATCGCTCAAGGAAGTCGAGACTTTGCTGAAAAAGGACGAGATCGGCTATATTGTGAAGTATGTCGCGACGACGGTGAATGAAGGCCTGGTGGTCGAGCAGGATCCGGCGCCGGGCGTGACGATCCTCCCCGCTTCGGTCAAGATCATTCTGACCGTCAGCGGCGGCCAGAACATGATCACGCTTGATAATTACAAGGGAAAGTCTTATACCGAGGCTGTGGCCGCCCTGAAAAAGCTCGGCCTGACGGTCAGCCGTTCGTATGAATATTCGAAGGTCGGCAAGGGCAAGGTCATTCGCACGACGCCGACAGCCGGGGAAAAAGTGCCCGTAGGCTCGAATATTTCGATTGTGGTCAGCGAGGGTATGCCCACTGTGCGGATGCCGGACCTGGTCGGCCTGAGCTGGAGCGCGGCCAAGGCCCAGCTTCGCAAGCTGAACCTGATTATGGGTCCGGCGGTGAATGTGGCCCGCGATCCCGTGACTTATATGTCGATTCCAGTGCCTGAGGGCTCGCGGGTGATCATCAGCCAGTCGATCGATCCGGATACCAAGATCATGCCCCAGACGGTGGTGGGGCTGACCTATGGCGCGTCACTCGATTACCAGCAGTCGCTGCATCCGACGCCGACACCGTCGCCGACACCGAAGGTGACACCGACTCCCAGGGTATCACCGACGCCAGGCACAGACTGGACGTATCCGACATCGCGGCGCGTGACGCCGACACCGCGGCCAACCCGCGGCCGGTGACAGAGCGATCTGCGCGATATGGGCGGCGATGGCGCGGTCGACCCGTAGTCTGGCAGATGAATGACGTTTAGAAAAGTAGAGGCCGGCTTTGCAACCGGCCTTTTTTTCATGTTGCAAATGCTGTGCCGGGCGCTTTCGCGTGATTCCGGTTCGTATCTGGCTGATCCGATGCGGGGCGCCGGTTCCTGACCGGTTTGCATTTTGCAAAATCTGATACAATGAACCGGCTTATAGGGGATGCATCAGGCGGATGATGTTGCGGCGGGCTGGCGGCAGCAGCGCCTCGCGGATAAAGTCGCGGGCGTAGAGGCCGTCGACTTCGACCAGATTCAGGCGGACGACATTTTGCCAGGTGCCATCAAGGATGACATTCCGGCTTTCGGTGACGGGCAGGTCGGGCGAGAACAGGTCCAGGGTCTCGTCACCCCGGTCATGCAGCATCTCATAAGTTGGATTGTCATAGTAGAGCAGGAAGTCGGTATCGCCCTGGCGGTCAATCAGGTAGAAATAGCGGCTGCGCACGACCATATCACCGTCTGCGCGGACCGTCAGGGAAATGATCTGATCCTGGATCAGGCGGTAGAAGCGGCTTTTGGCCGGGGCCTCGCCGATATGGTTCTTGATCTGGTACTGTAATTCCCATTGAAAGAAATTGAGCACAGTCTGAATCTTGACCTGGCGCCAGATTGGTGCGGTGGTGTCTTCATTGGGCGGCGAAGATGACTCGGCGGTGTGGCCGGATGGGGGGCTGGCGACCGGGCGATTTGCAGCAGGGGTCGTATCGCTGGCGTTCATGCCGCTACTGGCTTTTGCGTTTTCCGGCGTGCCGGCTGTGTTGGCAGCGCGGCTGTCCGTTCCCCGCTGCCCGTCTGCCATCCATTCATCCGTTTGCCGCTCATCATCATTTGTATCCAGCGCCGGCGTGACTGACTGCAGTGGTTCAGAAGGTAGTGAAGCGGATTGATTGTCGCGGGATGGCTCTGCGTCCTGTGATGACTGGTCTGCCCAGGGATCAGGCCTGGGCTTGCGCCGGAACAGGTTGGCAATGAAGCTGAAGATTGAGCGTTTCGGCTGTCTAGCCGGTGCTGACTGGGCAGCTTGTTCCTGCTGCAGGGACGCGGCAGATGAACCGGCTGCAGCAGATGTGGCTGCAGGCGACGAATAACGGGCGGCCGACGCGGTTGGTGCTGCTGAGGTTGCTGAGGCTGCTGTCATATATGCTGCCCCTGGCTGCGCTGAGCCTGATGGCCCTGATTCCGGCTGAGCCGGCGCTTGCCGCGCCGATCCCGGCTGCCCGGGTGCTGACTGGGCCTGGGTGGTCGCATTGGCTGTGGAATCAGGTGGGAATAAGCTTAAACGGGTCAGGGGCGGCGGGGAACCGAATTGATCGAGCATAGCCACGTTGATCGGTTCCCACTCGCTTTCCAGGCGTGACTGCTGCAGGTAATGATCCAGGATCATAACCTGGCTGTTCAGGCCAGTGCGCTGCAGGATTTCACTGAACAGGGTGGTGTTGGCAATGATTTCGCTGTCCGGGCAGATAGCGAAGAATTCGCTGAGCAAGGCGTCGGCATAGGGCGATCGCGGCACGATCGTGTGCTGGATCAGCCATTGCTGCAGCATTGTTTTCTGCCAGAGAAAAGGCTCGGGCTGGCGGCCAGTGCGTTCCGGACGTACTGCTGTGCCGGGATTTTTAACATTTTTACCATTATCCTGTGAAAAATTCTGGGAAATATAAAGGCGGGCCAGGGATTCTGCCATGCGCCTGGCCATTTGCGCCGGCAGTCGCGGCGATATTGGCAGACCGTCGAGTACGACGGCGCAGGGCAGGTGCGGGTCCTGCTTTTGCAGAACCGGGCAAATGTCGGTCATGAGCTGGCTGGCGACGGGATCGGGGAAATGTTGCTGGAAGTAGTGCCACGCCAGACTGGCCAGGGATGGGGTCATGCGCTGGATCAGGATGGTCAGGATGTGTTGCTGCAGCTGGGGGCTGGCGGCAATGGGCGGCTCAAGCAGGTTCAGGCAGAGCAGGTCGAGTTCGGCGCGCCGCAGATGGATCGCCAGCCGGTGGACGCCCTGTTCATCCGGACAGGCAGCGATGCGCTCGAGCAGCGGCATGATCGCGGCGTGATCGGGCCGGGCCTGGACGCGCTCAGCCGGCAGCTGGACACGTTCAGCCAGGCTGGCGCCGACCTGGCGCGTTTTATCGGGCATAATCAGTGATAGCGGCATGAAAACCTCCAGCAACCAGGCTAGTTGTCAATTTGCGCTGCCGGATGTGGTGCCGACCGTATCGCGCAGGGCTGCCGGCAGGGCCTCGACGGCGTCAGTCAGTTCGACGGTCGTGATGGCCAGGCGATTGAGAATGTCCGCGATCTGGCTGTCGAGCTGTTCCAGTGCGGAATTGAGCTCGCGGCCGATACCGATGGAAAAATCGCCGACGGCTGTGCCCATGTTGGTTTCGAGGGCCTCGATATCACTCTGGATCTGCTGGGCATACAAGCTCATGCCGCGGGCCTCTTCACTCATGGTTTCGGTCAGGCTTTTCAGGGTGTAGCCCAGGGTGTTGTTCTGATCACGGATCGTGCTTCCAACATTGTCAACCAGATCCCTGGTCATATTGCCATAGCCCAGCATCAGGGTCTCGATGCGGGTCGCCAGTTCGTTGCTCAGGACATCGATCTGACTGCGCATATTATCCAGGTGGGTGCGGTTGATTTCATTGGTAGCCTGGGTCTGCTCGTGCAGCAGCTGGCTTTGCGTGCCAAAGTCAGTGAGCAGGGTCTTCAGGGCATCATCGAGGCCGGCCATCGCTACCGAGATCCTGGCCAGGTTCTCGGTCACACCGGCCTGGCTGCTGTTAAAGACGGTGCTCATGCCGGCGGTTGCTTCGCTGATCTGGTGGCTCGAGCGCTCGAGCGCGGCCAGGTCGTCAAGCAACGCGGTGCGGGCATCGTGCATGGCGCCGAGCTGCTCCTGCATAGTTGCACTGAGCTGCTGGTTCTGGGCCTGGCCCGCAGCCAGGCCGGCGGCGATGACAGCGGTCTGGCTATAGGCAGACTGCAGGACCTGGACTGCTTCGTTGAGGTGGGTGGTCGCCGGCTCAAGGCCTGTGGTTACAGCGCCGGATACTTCGGACGTAAAGGTGGCAAGCATGCGCTGGACGCTGGTATCGGCCTGGGTCTGGATCGTGGCGATGGCCGCGGTCTGGACTGTGCTCAGGCGGCTGAGGGCAGCGCCCTGGGTCTCGCCAAGCTGGGCAAGGGACTGCGCCTGGCCTGCGCCAAACTGCGTGAGCGCCGTACTCTGGGTTTCGCTGATGCGGTTCAAGGCTGCGTTCTGGGCATCGCTTACCTGCTGGATCAGCTGGTTCTGGTGGCCGGTGAACTGCGAAAGCAGCTGCTCCTGGCTTTGCTGCTGCCGGTCGCTGACCTGTTTCAGGGTGGTCGTCTGCTGGTCAGCCATTTGCTTGAGGGTGGTCAGCTGCTGGTCATTGATCAGCTGCAAAGCCGCTGCCTGTTGCTCAGCCGTTTGCTTCGCAGCAGCCAATTGCTGCTCAATCGCCTGCCGGGCCGTCGTCAGCTGCTGGGCCACAGCCGCCTGGACCTGGCCGAGCAGCAGCTGCTGGCTGGTGCTCAGGTCGGTCTGGAGCTGATTAAAGAGCGCGTTCTGCTGCTCGGTCTGCTGATTAAAGAGCGCGCTGTGCTGCTCGGTCCGCTGGTTGAAAGCTGCAGTCTGTTGTCCGGCCAGCTGTTGCAGGGCGTCTCCTTGCCTGGCGATGATCTGCTGCTGGCTGGCGGCAAAGTCCTGCAGGGCTGTGGCGTTTTGGGCGCGCAGCTGCTCCATGGCCGCCAGGCCGGCCGTCGTCACCGCGGTCAGGGCGGTCTGCTGATTAGTCTGCAGATTGGCCTGGATCTGCTGCAGGTCCTGGCGGATTGCAGCCTCGATCTCCTGCTGGGTCGCCCCTTGCCGCTGGGCTTGCTCGCTGAGCTGGCGCAGGATCTCGGTCATCTGGCCTTGCAGCTGCTGCCAGGTCGCCTGGCTGTCCGCGGTCAGGCTCTGGTAGGCCTGGGTCTGCTGCAGGGTGGCCGTCTGGGCGAACTGGTCGAACCACTGTTCCCAGCGCGCATATTGCTCCTGCTGCTGGCGCTCCATTTCCTGGAATTGGTGCTGCAGCGCGGTCCGGCTGTCGTTGACTTTCTGATCCAGCTTGCCTGCCAGCTGGCCGAGTGCTTCGTTACTGCGCTGGATCTGCGGGACCACATGGCGCAGCATGACCTGTTCGATCGTGTAAGCGATCGCGGCAACCATCTGCTGGTCAGTCAGGGCCTTGATCTGCTCGGTCAGCAGCTGGGTGGACTGGGCCATCTGGGCATCATGCTTTTTATAGTGAGTGAGGACAGCGGCGGTCTCGGCTGCCTGGTTGTAGACCGGAACCTTGCGCTGGATCTGCAGCAAGAGCTCCTGCCAGGTGGCCTTGAGCTGATGCTCCTGCTGGTAGCGCAGCCAGGAGGCGAAAGGCAGATAGAGGACAGCCAGCAGGGTTGGCAGCAGGACCAGCATGCGGGTCGTGATTTCAGCCAGTGAACCGGTATCGACCACAGTGGCCAAGACGACAAGCATGGCACTGATGGCGAAGGCCACGATACCCGGCAAGAAGCGGCGGCCGCGCAGCAGGACCCGCTGGGCCGGCGGGCTGATGAGGCGGGCGAAAGTCAGGCGGGGCAAGGGATCGGGGACCCAGCTGCCGGCGTGGATCTCGTTGCTGTCATCGATCCACTGGTCGAGGATCGCCGCCAGGGCCGGTCGTTTCAGATCCGCCAGCTTGTCGACGGTCGGTTTCAGGTTGCCGATCTGGCAGCCTGGCAGACTGACAATGGCCTGCGCCGTCTGGCCCAGCTGTTTATTTTCACGGTTGACGGTCCGTCGCGTCAGGACCAGGTACACGATCATGTACAGCAGCAGCAGGCCGCTCAGGCTGAGGGCGACCGGTAATATGACAGATTGACCCATGGATGTCTCCTCCTTCGGTTACCTCTAGCACCCATACATTGCTTAGTGATGGGCAAGCTTCTGGTTTTGCACTTTCTGACGATAAACAAACACTAATTTTCGGCTTTTTAACCGAAAAGGGTTTGCTCATTGCAATAAGTTCTTGATAAAGAAAATTTCATATCGGAAACTAGCTTGCATTGACATTATAACCTGCCAGATGCTGGCGAACAACAGCTAGTAGAGACATGATACGGCACTTTTAACAAGTATAAGTAAAAAAATATAGGAACTATATGATTATATTAGCAAACATCAATTAACGGACCTCATGATAAACACTCCCGGACAGACAGAGACAGGTATTGAAATTGACTGTTTCAATGATATAATCAAATTACCATATTAAATAATTGGTTTGGGTGCCGAAAGCACCCAATATGAATCAAGCAGACTGTAAAGCTAGATT
>CAYVHB010000050.1:0-15653 GCA_964450865.1 uncultured Oscillospiraceae bacterium
GTTTTTCTTCTATTTTACTATTCTTCGCCCGCCTTGGGAATTAATCAGCGCTTCCTTAGGGAAATCAATACTTATTACCAAGGCTGCGCTTCACCCTATTGCTCAACGATTATCCCGACTGCTCAACGGTTTCCCAAGTGCTCAACGATTTGAAATCAAGGGGTGCTCATTTTATCGAAATCTTTAGTAGATGTGTATATAATAAAAACTGGATTTATCTGGTGAAATTAATTATAGTGTAATAGCGTGCTTTAGGATTGGACAAATCTAGCGAGCTTGATGTTGGCGTGTGCTGCTGGACCAAGAAGATATTATGGCACATAGACTGAAGAGAAATAACAATGAGAACAACAAGGATTCTGCAAAAGACAAACTGAATTTGGGTGTCAGGCAGTGTCTCATAAAAGTCAAAAAATGGAAAACAAAACAGAGAGGAAATTGCTATGGAAACACGTGCGCTACATACTGTATACAAGGTACGCCAAATCGAGAAGCTATCCACGGAGGAATTTTCACGGGCAGTCGAAGAAACAACCCGCGCTTTTGCCGGTGACCCCACATTATACTTTATCTTCCGTTCACCGCAAGAGCTTGCGCAGCTTGTGGACGTCAACTTCCGCTATTACCTGCAACGGGGGAAGGTATTTGGCGCCTTCGATGAAAACGGTGTGATGCAAGGTGTTTCCCTGTGGAGTGAGCCAGGCGCCGAGCCCATTAATGTTAAAAGCGTCATCATGAGCGGTCTGCTGGTCAATTTTTTCAAGCTGTTTTTTCATGTCAGGCCGGATAGCTTTTACCGAATGATCAAGATATCTGACTGTACCCTAGAGAACCACCCCAAGAGCGAGCACTATTATCTGTACTGGATCACCGCCTTTCGGCCAGGCGCGGGCAGTGCGCTTTTAGAGGATGCCACTAACCGTTTTTGCGGTTACGACTTTTACCTGGAAAATTCAAACCCTGCTAAAAACTATAACTTTTATCGTAAATTCGGCTTTGAGTTGTTGCCGGAAATCGGTTGGAATGGTTGCGTATTAGAGCCGATGTTAAGAAAAAACGAATCCTGTGACTGCAGGAGTCAGACACCTTTGGCAGAAGAAAGTCAGCAAAGGCAGTAATTTAGTGTAATTTGGTTGTTTTTAACCCAGACATATACTATTGAACAGGTGGTTGAACTGTTTAAAATTGCTGTCAGCAATCTTCTTTTAAGCTAAATTTAAATTGAACGAGGTGACCGTATGTTAATGCAGGAAGCAACGCAGCAAATGGTTAAAGAGTGGAAGGCCGTCTGGGATCAATACAAAGATAGGTTGCGTCCCAACCGTAAATCCGGTCTGGAAGTTGTTGATTATCTTGCAAGCAAGTATCCGCTAAAAGAACTGCATGATGACAGGGCCGCACAGGTGGTCACTGACAACGTGCTTTGTAACAAAGTATATGCGGAGAAATTGCCTGCCGGAGCCACGCCATCGGTTATGACTTTCATCATTGAAAATACAGGCACGGCTGAAGTCCTTTATGAAAATCAGGATGATATTTTCAAAGAAGTCAGTATTTTCGTCGGCATTGACCTTGAATCGGGTTTTGTCCACGTTGAGGGCAGCAGTATGCTTTGGGACGAATTATATGCTTTTCAGGGTTTAGGCGAGGAGGATATACAGAATTGTTACAGTGTCGCTGAGTATATTTCATGTTTGAAAAGATTTGGGCTTTTGGATCAAATCATACGTTAAATTCCAATTTGTCAATGAACCTGAAACTACGGTGATCTTATTTATTGTTTTGACTGTTTGCTGCTAGGGGAGCGTATCACAAAGCTTATTACTTGGCTTATTACTTGTTTGGTGAATCGCTGCTCGAAATCATCGGTTCGATTCCGATTAAATGCTTTTAATCTATAAACATCTTTTGATAGAATCAGTCTTATCAGGAGGGCAGATTGGAAATCGGGAAAACAATTTATGTCACGGACCGTCATGTATGGCGGGCTTGGCTGGAGGCCAATTTTCAAACAGCCAAGGAAATATGGCTGATAAGCTCTGAACAAAATTCAAGCAATCAGCGAATCGAATACAACGAAGCAGTTGAGGAAGCCTTGTGTTTCGGCTGGATCGATAGCACAGTCAAGCGTTTTGACGATCATTCAACCGCGCAACGATTTTCCCCCAGGAAACCTGGCAGTGCCTATTCCCAGGCAAATATCGAACGGCTCAGATGGTTGCTTGCAGAAGGACGTCTTCATCCTTGCGTGCAGGAGTCCGTTAGGGATATACTCCGCATTGAATTCGTTTTTCCGCCAGACATTATCAAAGCCATCCAGGAAAATGAAAAAGCGTGGAAAAACTATCTGAATTTCTCACCATCTTATCAGAGAATCCGTGTGGCTTATATTGACGGCGCTCGCAACAGACCCGATGAATTCAAGAAAAGACTGATTAACTTCATCAAAAAGACAGAGCAGAACAAAATGATCGGATATGGCGGAATAGAAAAGTATTATTGACTGCATGATGGCACAGCGGCGTTAGTCATATGCGGTTCGTTTTAAGGTATTTCAGCATAATTTGCAATGATCAGGCACCGATGCAAATGGTCAGGCGCCGATGCAAATTATGGTATAGTATAAGCAGCAAAAAGCAAGGACAAGGTCCGAGCGCGCCTGTGGCCGCTGGTATATTGGCAGTTAAAGGCTTGGTATGGGCTGTAATGGCAAGGGCAGGTCATCAGTGACCTGTTCAGCGATCCAGACCGTTGCGGCTATGTTTGCGGCAAGACAGAAATCGCCCGGGAGCAGGTTTATTGATGACGCGTTTGGCCCAATCGCTCTATCATTTGCACTGGCTGGATGTCCAGGCCCACAGGAATACGGCCATTCATCGGCTCCATCCGCTGGTGAAGCTGCTGGTAACAGTCGTTTACCTGGTGGTGGTTATCTCATATAGGCGCGATGCGATCAGCGGTTTGTTGCCGCTGGTACTTTATCCAGTGCTGCTGCTGATCCTGGCCGACATCCCGGCCGGGCCAATCCTGCGCCGGCTGCTGCTGGTGGAACCGCTGCTGATTGGAATTGCCATCTTTAATCCCTTGCTGGACCCGGTACCGGTTCTTGTGGGTGACTGGCAGATCGCCCGCGGCTGGCTCACTTTTGCCTCGATCCTGATCAAAAGCAGTTTGACGGTGACGGTCAGCCTGCTGCTAGTGGCAACGACCGGCATGGAACAACTGGCGGCTGCCCTGCGCCTGCTACGGGTGCCGCGGATTTTTGTCCTGCAGCTGCTGCTGACCTATCGCTATTTAGCGGTTCTGATCAACGAAACATCACGTTTATGGCGGGCTTATGTGCTGCGCGCACCGCAACAGCGTGGCCTGGTACATCCTGTGTGGGGACCTTTTCTGGGTCAGTTATTCTTGCGGACCTGGGAACGGGCCCGCCGGGTCTATCAGGCGATGATCTTGCGGGGCTTTAGCGGGGAATATTACCCGGGGCCACTGGGTACGGTCAAGCCGGCCGCCTATGCCTATGTCGTTTTCTGGAGCCTGTTTTTCTTGCTTTGCCGCCTGGTCAATCTGCCTGCCTGGCTTGGCAACTGGATTCTCAGCATCTGACTGCTGGTGAACTTCGCACCTTGCATCGTGATAAGCCGGAACCAATTGTTTTGCATGATGATGTCTGAAAGGCTGCTGTCTTGCAGAATGAAGAAAGCCCGGTTCATGAAGACATGAAATGGACAACGAGCCAGATGCGGTTCGGCGGATCTGAACTGATCCGGTCTCGTTGAGAACTGATCCGGTCTCGTTGAAATGAAGACATGAAATAGACAGGAGCCAGACGTGGATGAGTCATCATAAAATTGAAGCCAGGAATCTGCATTTTACTTATCCGGACGGGAGGGAGGCGATCCGCGATCTTTCTTTCCAGATTCTTCATGGCGAATCGGTCGGGATTATCGGCGCGAATGGCGCCGGGAAGTCAACGCTTCTGTTACTGCTGCTTGGTCTTTTGTGGCCCGATCGCGGCGACGTGCTGGTTGGTGATGTACGCCTGACGAAGCGGACCCTGCCGCTGATCCGCCAGCGGCTTGGCCTGGTTTTTCAGGATCCGGATGATCAGCTTTTTATGCCGACGGTCTATGATGACGTGGCTTTCGGGCCGCGCAATTATCAGCTTGATGAAAAGGAAGTCGCCGATCGGGTCCGACAGGCCCTGGAATCCGTGGGCGTTTCCCATTTGCAGGATCGTTCGTCGGCGCGCCTGTCAGGCGGTGAAAAACGGGCTGCAGCCATTGCCGCAGTTCTGGCGATGCAGCCTGACGTATTGCTGCTCGATGAGCCGACAGCGGCGCTTGATGCGCGGGCCCGGCGGCAGGTGATCAATCTGCTGCACACCTTTAGCCACACCCGGATTGTAACCAGTCATGACCTGGACCTGATCTACGCAACCTGTCAGCGCGTGCTCGTGATTCACGAAGGCAAAATCGCCGCTGATGGTCGCACCACCGATATCTTAACTGATGAAAAGATGCTGGCTCAATGTGGGCTGGAGATGCCGCTGGCGCTGCAGAACTGTCCGCGTTGCGGTGCCGCCAAGCCAGGCCATGGCAGCAGCAAATGACGATCCCGATCCGGCCGGCTGCCTGTCTGTCAGGCCTGTCTGCCAGGTGCCACCAGGTCGGCTTATGGCAGCAGCAAAAGGCGGGCCAGCGCAGCACCAGCCATGAAACCGAGCAGACCGAGCAGCAGGGAACCGGCGATATAGATCGCTGCGTTCAGGCGTTTATGATCAGTCAGCAGGATAAAACCCTCATACATAAAAGTTGAAAAGGTCGTAAAGGCTCCAAGAAATCCATCACCCAATAAAACATACAGGGATCCGGCGGGGTGCCAGACACTGAGCCAACCGAGCAGCAGGGCGCCACTGATATTGACGGCCATGGTGCCGAACGGAATGCGGACCCGCTGATTGGCTGCCAGCGCCCGTCCGATCAGATAGCGGCTCGTACTGCCCAGGGCTCCTCCCACGGCTACCAGCAAAAAATCCATGTCAGCCTCGCATTCCGGATGAATCTGTCGACTCGTTCAGGATATCAATAATTGGATGATTGTCAGATAATTTTCACCCGTTGTTACAGGATATCGTCGGCCCTGTCGCTCCAGCCTGGGCAGCCCGGGCCCAGGATCCAGGCCTCGGCCAGAAAAATCTGACAATATCATGACTCTGGCCGTTCCAGCCTGGGCATCAGGACATTTTTGGCCAGTAAATGTCCCAGATAGGCCGCTATAAGCCCCAAAACCACTGACAATACAATATAGCCTGCCGCGACGACCCAATGTCCTTGTTCATACAGGTTGATCGTTTCTTTACAGAGGGTTGAAAACGTCGTAAATGCCCCTAAAAATCCTGTCGCAACCCCCAGCCGGACTTCGGGTTTCATGGTCAGCAGTTCCAGCGTCAAGGTCAGAAAAACGGTCAGGATCAGGGTCCCGGCCAGGTTGATCAGCAAGGTCCGCAGCGGGAAACTGCCTGGCTGCTGACCGGCTGGCATGGTTTTGATCAGATATCGAAGCATGGCGCCGAGCATCCCGCCGACCATGATGAACAGATATTTTTTCATGATTTCCTCCAGTCGGCCGGGTCCTGTTTCGGTGCAGCAAATACATGAATCATTATACAGAATAAAAGGACAGCCGTGTAGGTCATACAGAAACGGGTGAAAACGTGCGAAACCAACGGATCGGGTGCAGTCATGCAGGCCAGTGCAGAAAATCAGCCGATGCTTCTGAATCAGCCAAAATGTAATCACAGGCCGTCTCAATTCTGATCCAGCTTGAACACAACCGATCAATCAGGTAACATGAATATCAGTAATGTTAGGGATTTATTGACCTGCGGCGGGGGGGTTGGATGAATGAAATTTTCAGTTGGTACAGAAATAACCAGTTATGCAACATTTCGCGACTTTGTGGCTGCTGAAACGCTGACCGCTGAGGACCTGATCCTGGTCAACGAATCAATCTATCGGCCATTTGTTGAGCCATGTCAGCTGCCATGCCAGATTCTGTTTCAGAAGCCCTTTGGCAGTGGTGAACCACATGACCAGATGATTGATGCGGTCCGGGCTGCCGTGCCTGAGACTATCCGCCGGATCATTGCAATCGGCGGCGGGACGATTATCGATATTGCCAAGATTCTGGTTTTCGGTGGGGCCTTTACTACCGAACAGCTCTTTACCGGCCAGGTCGTGCCGCCTCGCATTCGCCAGCTGATGGTTATCCCGACGACCTGCGGGACCGGCAGTGAAGTGACCAATCTGTCGATTGTTGAATTGAAGGCCCAGAAGACCAAGAAGGGGCTGGGCTTGCCGGCCATGTTGCCGGACCGGGCTGTTTTGATCCCCGAGCTAGTCGCCCAATTGCCTTATCATTTTTTTGCGACCAGTTCGATTGATGCCCTGATTCATGCCGTGGAATCCATGGTCTCGCCCCGCTCCGGGCCTCATACCGAGGTTCTGGCCCGCCAGGCCATCACCCTGATTATCCGCGGCTATCAGGCGACAGTAGCCCTTGGTCCGGAAAGCTGGGCGCAATGGGCCGGTGATTTCCAGATCGCCAGCAATTTTGCCGGCATCGCCTTTGGTAATGCCGGTGTAGGCGCCGTTCATGCTTTGTCCTATCCACTCGGCGGGACGTATCACATCGCGCATGGCGAGGCCAACCAGCTGATGTTCATGGCGGTATTCCAGGCTTACCGGACTAAAAAGCCGGCTGGAAAAATCAATGAAATCGAACAATTGCTGGCGGATTTGCTGCACGTAACACCAGCCAAATCTTTCGCGGCGCTTGACTCGCTGCTGCAGCAGATTCTACCGCGCCAGAAGCTGCAGGCGTATGGTGTTTCAGATCAGGATCTCGTGACTTTCAGCCGCGCCGTCGTGACCGGCCAGCAACGGCTCCTGGCCAATAACTACGTGGCGCTGACCGAGGCCGAGATCTTGCAGATTTATCACAGCGTCCACGCGTGAGTTGAATAGCGTCAAGACAACATATGGACGAGTGAGGGCATCAGATGCCCGATCACTGTACCAGTTATGAGGGTTTCAGTGGCTATTGAAAAAGTAAGGTTATATTTGCATCATTATCAACTTGACGGGAAAATCCGGGAGTTTGCGGTTTCCAGCGCCACCGTCGAGCTGGCCGCCGCGGCGCTTGGCTGCGAACCGGCCCGGATAGCCAAGACGCTGTCTTTTCTGGTCGCGGAACGCTGTGTCCTGGTTGTGGCCGCTGGCGATGCCCGGATTGACAATCAGAAGTTTCGCCAGTTTTTCAACACCAAGCCGCGAATGCTGCCAGCCGAAATGGTTCTGGACCGGGTCGGTCATGAGGTCGGCGGGGTCTGTCCATTCGCGATCAATCCGGGCGTCATGGTATATCTCGACGAGTCGCTTTATCGGTTCACGTCGGTTTTCCCTGCCTGCGGTAGCGCCAACAGTGCCATTGAGCTGACCCTGGCCGAGCTGGAATCACTTTCCCGATTCAGTCAGCGAATTGACGTGTGCCGGGCCTGGCAATAATGAATGGCCGTCAGCCAACCAGCAGGCGGTCGTCTGTGGTGGCAATGACCTGGTCGATGCGCAAGGAAAAAGGATACCGATCGATCGTCCGGCGCCAGGTCAGCTGCAGCTGTCGGTTATAGTGGGCGACGACCGCGGCTGTATCATGCCATAACGAGGAAATATAGGGCGGCTGGGGCAAGGCCCGCACCATCTGGCGCATGACGACGGAAAATCCGCCATCGCGAGTCGGGATCAGCTGCTCAATGATTGCTGGATATTGAGCCAGCAGCTGCGGATTTTGCCCGGCTGGCGAAAGGATTGCCAGCGAAGCACTGTTCTGATTCGTGTCACTGGAACTTGCATTTGGAAAACCGCCCAGCACAATCCGGCCGTCAGCCAGCTCTGCGGCCTGGACAATCCAGCCCAGATCCGGCAGGCTGCAGCGCCAGTCCAGTCTCCCTTGCGGCGTGATATGCAGCACGGTGGCCAGTGGCGTACTGCCACTGGTTACAGCTGATGAATCTGAACTGGCCTGCTGCATCCCGAGCAGAAGAACACCACCGTCTTTGGCTAATACCTTGACCGATTGCATGAAGAGCTGTTCATCAAGCTTCAATACCCAGCTCGGCTTGAGTTCGTCGCGGTAGCTGCTGACGATCATCCTGCTGCCAGTTGTGCCGGCGACCGAGTCCTGGCGCCAGAGAACGATCAGGCCGGCCTGGCTGGAGTAACTGGCCCCGGTCAGATAATTCGCGGCGCCCACGCTGACGGTCCGGCTTGTCTGCGTGCCATCACCGGAAAACCGCCAGATTGCCAGCTCACGTTCAAAGAGGGTGCCATTTTTGTCGAGATGCTCCAGGCTGCCTGCAGCCAGCACGGCGCCGTCACTGGCGGCAAACAGATATTCCAGGTATCCGGCAACCATCTGGTCACCGGCCTGGCCATCGGTCTGGTCGCTAACCTGATCATGACTGTCCGGCTGGGCCATGTCCGCCTGCCACTGTTCCTGGCCGTCTGCATGCCGGCGTCGAACCTGATCACCGGAGTGGCCATCCGGCTGCATGGAACGCAGGGTATAGGCAAAGCTGCCGTCGCCAAAAACACACAGGCCGGTCAGATAGCAGCCCTGTCCGGGAATGGCTGAATCCAGCTTTTCCCAGCGAATCCGGCCATCCGCCCGGTAGCGGATCAGCCGTACCTGACGGGAAGCCTGGCTGGCCGCATCTGGGGAATCCGCATTCAGCTTGATCGCAAATGAATGATCGGCCGCCAGGCCGCTCACTGTCTGGCTGTTCGCGGTCCGGGGGGCCCCGGCTGGCACGTCAGCTGTCTGCCTGTTCTGTTCTGAGGTTGTTTGAACAGCAGGTTTTTCCTCGAGGACAACAGCCAGGCAACCGCCATCGGGTGTCGGCTCAAGCAAAAGTCCCAGATTGTCAGTAGGCAAGCTGATTGGCCGCGCTGGCACTTTACTGATGGCCAATGGCTCGATGGTCACCGGCTGGACCTCTGGTCCTGGAGTCAGCCAGTCAGATGGCGCCGGTGTGGGGGAGACGGGTTTGGGGGCAAAGGGATCGACAGCTGGCGCAACGGGTAACAAGACCCGCCCGGCGACGATCAGGAGTGCGACTAAAACGGCGCTGCCCAGCCCGGACAGGAGCAGGCGCGACTTCCTCGAAAGGCGATTTTTCTGCAGCATGAATCTGACCTCCATCCTGTTCCGGCTGGTTGCACCCCCGGTCTGGATTGCGATCTGCCAGGCTATTCAGGCCAGGGGAGCCCTGCTTGTCGGGCAAGATCCTTGAGGCTGTTTCACCTCAGGCGGCAAAGGCGCCGAGCTCCCCCGCGCCAGACTGCTTGTCAGGCTATATCCTTGAGGCTGAGGACACGGGTATGATTGATCTGCTCCCAGCGGGTATCCCGTTTGAAAATGCTGATGATATTGATCAGGACCCATGTCGAGGTGAGGATCCAGAACGTGCCGATGCCCTTGAGGATTTTCACATTCAGCTTTTTTTCCATCAGGGTAACAATAAAGGCACCAGTCATTGAAGAGAAGAGAGACAGATTCAGGCCGATGAAAAGTCGCCAGAACAGGTAGGTTGCCGGCAGCAGCTGGAGCTCAAAATACAGCAGGCTCAAGCCGAGGCCCACGAGCAGGGAGACGACGGATACCAGTTGCATCGGCAGATAAAGCAGATAGATGATCTGATCCAGGCTAAGCCAGAAATCCCGGCCCCGGGTTGCCTTGATCAGCCCGGCCAGATTGCGCTGCATGCACTGGATGGAACCGACCGCCCAGCGTGTGCGCTGTTTCCAGGAGTCGATCATGGTCAGAGGATGCTCATCATAGGTGACGGCCTGCGGCACCCAGGCGACTTTGCCGCCGGCCAGGATGGTCAGCTGGGTAAATTCGAGATCCTCGCGCAAGGTGACAGTCTGCCAGCCACCCAGCTTCTCCAGCCAGGGCGCGGTGACCATGAAACCGGTGCCGTTGATGGTCGCTGACAAATTGAGATTGCTGCGGGAGCGATTGAAGAAACGGTTGATCAGCCAGAAATAGATGGAATGGGTAGCCGAGATGATGGTATCATGCGGATTCTTGCTGTCCCGGTTGCCCTGGGCGATCTGTACACCATCGCCAACCGCGTCGTTCATCGCCTGCAGGAAGCCCGGATCGACCAGATTATCCGCGTCGAAAATACAATAGGCATCATATTGCCGGCGGGGCAGCAGCTGAGCAAAGACCTCCCGCAGCACATCGCCCTTGGACCGGACCGGCGCGGAGATATCCATGACCTGGGCACCGGCAGCCAGCGCCCGGTCGCGGGTCTGGTCGGTGCAGTTATTGGGAATGACCAGGATGTCAAACAGTTCGGATGGATAATCCTGCTGCTGCAGGCTGGCAATCAGATTGCCAATCACTGCTTCTTCATTGCGGGCTGCAATGACAGCCAGGAAACGGGTCTGCGGCTTATGCCTTTGGTATTGGCGAGTCTGGCGGAAAGCGGCGAGCATGACAAGCCCATAGTAGGCCATATAAACCAGGCCGGCCAGACTGAGCAGCATGGCCAGGACTTGCAGGATTGAAAGCCAGATCATAAGAGAGAAAACCTCCTCGGTGGCAAAACGGATGCCGGGGGAAACGCGATGGCTGTGAACGGTAATGGCTGCAAATGATAGTGGCTGCTGACATGCGTAGCTGCATACAATGGCTGCTTGCCCACTGTGTCAATAAAAAACTCGCAGTCCAGCCTGGATGTTGTTGGCCAGGTCTTGAATCTGGTCTTGTTCTGTTATCAGTTTAGCAGATTTGGGTGTGATTAAAAACCACAAATCTGTAAAATCGCTTTTTTGACGATAGGCAGGACAAAAAAGTTCCGGCTTGCCGACGACTTTACCAGAATGCCCGCAGCTAAGTTCGCAGTCAGGCTCGACTGTCCGTGTGGCTGGCGGAATATCGGTATCTGCATAAAATCCGATAGACTATTATGCATGGCGCCTGGTTGGTCAATCAAACTGGACGCGCCAGTGCGGATCAGCCTGAGCCCTGAAGCACATTTTGATTTGTTCTATGGTAGTTTTATTTTCTGACAAGGGTGGCAGGTTGTCGAGGGTAAAAAAGTCGCTGGCCAGGGTCTCAATATTTTCATGAAAAGCTCCGCCCAGGTATTCACAGAGTACGAATATCTTGCAGATCCCGTAAATATAAACCGGCCAGTTATGTTGGTTGCGATCTTGAATGGCAATGATCCGGATCGCACTGACATCCAGGCCGGCTTCTTCTTTGACTTCCTTGATGGTATTGGCCCCGACCGATTGATTGACGTCAACCCAGCCGCCTGGCAAGGCCCACAGACCGGTCCGTTCCTGGACCAGCAGGATTTTCCCGTCGCTGAAGACAGCGGCCCGGCAGTCCAGCTTGGGGGTCTGGTAACCGGTTTCATTGCAGAAAATTGTCTGGATCTCTGGTAATGGCCGGTCGGTGCGGTAGCTCAGGATCTCGGCGGCAATTTCGCGGATACGGGCGTAACGTTCAATATCGAAGCAGTTATTCGTATAAGCCAGGCCCGATTGAGCCAGGAACTGCAGTTCCTGGGCCCAGCTGAACCAGGGTTCTGTATGTGGGCCTTCATTCATTTTTCCCATCCTGTTTAATCCTTTCAGTCCTTTTATTCATTCATCCATATAAGTAACGATTGCCCCAAGTCACCGCCCGGATTAATCGATGACAGGCAACAGTCGTTTTTCGGGATCCGGGTGAGTTCATGGCATTGATCACGGACCGGGTGCCTGCCTGTCATCGATCAAGGATTTTGGCTGGTGCCGTCTGCCGTTTCCGGTACCGGTTGCTGGCGCACCAGGTTCAGGCGACGAATCTGCTGGACAAGCTGACGCATGCGGTTCACGTCATGATCCTGACAAGCCTGGTCGGAACCGTAGCGGGCTTTTTCGTACAAGGCCTGGATTTCCAGCAGTTGTGGAAACTGGTCAGTGGCCAGGCTGGCCAGGAGCTGGCGCGGCGTCAGATGGGGCAGATAGACCAGACCATGGCGGATCTGGGATTCGATCAGGTGGTAGTACAGGCGGCGGATCCGCTGGGCCGGGGATTGGCCAAATTGCTGTTGCCAGCGGGTCCGGGTGCGTTGCAGACGCTCACGGGCCAGGTCGCTGACTGCTGGCTGCAATGACTCGTGCTGATCCGTGTCAGCAGGCAGCCGGGCATAAAAACGGCGATAGATCCAGATCAGGAACGTGAGTACCAGCGCGATGACTGCCAGAACAGCTACGGCTGTGGCCAGGATATTCAGGACCAGCTGCAAGACCTTGAGCCAGGCGGCTGGTTCCTGGTTGGCCGGAGGCCAGAGCGGGTATGCTGTCGGCCGGGGTGTCGGCGTCACGATGGGTTCAGGCTCTGCCGGCTGGTCAACCAGGAACAGGGTGTATATCCAGCGACTGACTGCAACCAGGATTTGCAGCAGGCCGATCAGGAGCATGTGCAGCTGCAGCCCTGGCGCGGCCAGCAACAGGACAGCCCCGGCGCCGAGGACCAGCAGAAGCCAGTACTGATTGGTGCGCCGGATCCGGCCGGTCGGCTGGCTGGCTATGCCGGCGAAACGGGTCAGCTGCCGGCGCAAGGTTACGCGCTGCCAGCGGATGAGCGCCAGCATGAGATAGCATACGCAGAGTATCATATAAAAATGATTCAGTCCGGCTACCCCCAGCCAATCAGCTGCCATATTCAAGCCGACAACTGGCAATAAAGCCAGGGCCTGGGCTAGCAAGCTGCCCGTGGGCGCCGTCTGGTTGCCATGGCGCAATCGCAGATACAGGGAACGGATGGTCAGGATCGTCCAGGCGGTCCCCCAGATCAGGCGTGGCCAACCTTGTTCCGCGATAGAGGGCAGAAGCGGAAGATAGAAAGGGATCAGCAGCAAGATCAGACTCAAGCCCAGCCATTGCCAGATCCGGCGGCTTATTTTGCGGATCATAAAGGTCAGAAAAGCAGCGCAGCCCAGCAATAGATAAAGCGTACGTTGCCAGGGCGTGGCCAGCCACTGGATCAGGAGCACAAACCAGGCCAGCACCAGCAGGTTATGCATCAGCTCGGTCAGCGCATCGGTCCAGCTCAGGCCGGGACTGATAAGCAATTTTGGTGAGTGGCGCTCTTCTGCTGGAATCACCGGGTCATATCCTCCTCCAAACCTGGTGCGGCCAGGCTGCTTGCCCTTCCGCCAAAATTACGGAACGGTCAGTTATCTGGTTGGTGACAGCAGACAGCTGGCGTTTACCAGGCCAGCGTTAAGGATCATCACGAAGCTGGCGTACGATCAGGGGCATAGCGCAGGACCGGCCAGCAGAAGCTATCGATCTCGGCCGGGGGCAGACGATCGGTCTGGCCATCATAGACCGGGACAATCCACAGGCCCTGATAACCCTGGTCCAGGCAATGCTGCCAGGTCTGGGCCAGCAACTGGCTGCAATTAAGTGAAATCAGCAGCAGGATCGATTCATGGGTCCAGTCAGCCAGGCGATTGTCGACCAGATTAACGAAATCAGCTGCTTCCTGCGTCAGGTCGAGACGACCCAGTTGTTCATGAACAGCCTGTACATGCTGTGTCGTCTGGCCTGACGAGATGTCCGGACATTCGCCGGTCGTTATATCCCTGCCATTGCTGACCAGGGCACAGGCGATCCCATCCTCAACCAGCCAGGTACACAAAGAAGCGGCAATCCGGATCCCCTCCTCAATCAGTTCCTCTTCGACGACTGCGCTGTCCGGTTCGACATTGAGCAGGATCCGCACAGCCTGCGTGGCTGTGAATTCATTGACGTTCACCTTGAGCTGGCTGGTGCGGGCTGTCGCCAGCCAGTTGATCGATCTCAGTGTGTCAAAGGACTGATAGTCACGGATGGTGCGAAACTCGAAAGGATCAGCCAGCAAGGAACGTGTGACGGTTACCGTTCCCCAGAGCTTGCGAAACAGGATATCCAGCGCCTCGCGGCTGATCAGGCGGGGTGTAACAGTCAGGACTGACGGACTGTGCGCGCGACCTACCAGCCTGGTGGTCAGCAGGAGATCCGAGCTGAGCAGGTCGATGCTTTTAATGGTATAGCAGCCCCGTTTGTACAAATCAACCTGCAAGGTCCGGCTCAAGCGCTCATAAAGACCTAGGGCAAAGAGGTCTTCACGGTAATAGTAATCGGTGATGACTGCATGCAGATGATCGGGGAAACCAAGGTTGCGCGATACCTGGAAGCGAACCGCCAGCCAGGGCAGGGGCAGGCGCTTGCGACTGGTGACAACCTCGGTCAGCAAGACTGAAGACCCTTCCCGGCCGGCCGGCGCGGAAAAATCCAGGCTGACCGACAGGTTGTGCTGCCACAATCGCTGGTAGAGCATTCTCTGCAGGATAATCAGGATCAGGAAGACAATTGGAATGCCGATCAGAACCATGATCGCCGCGCTCCTATTTGGCTGGCCGCTGCCAGTTTTCGGCCGGTACAGCCTGGCCTGCGAGAATCTGGCTGAGGATCTCCCGCGCTGCCCGGGTCCGGCTGCGGCTGCCACCGCGCAGTATCAGGCGGTGGGCCAGGACCGGGACGGCCAGATCATGAATATCGTCCGGGGTCACATACGATCGTCCGCGAATCGCAGCCAGGGCCCGGCTCGTGCGGACAAGGGCAATGCTGCCACGCGGGCTGACACCCAGCGCAACGGCTTCGTGCTCCCGGGTCGCCTCGGCCAGGCGCAGGATATAGTCCATCAGGGCTTCATGAATAAACAGGCTTTGAATCTGGTGACGGGCCTGCTGGATCTGCTCACCGGTGCAGACCGGGCTGAGACTGATCAGCGGACTGTCGCCCAGGCTGCGCTGCAGGATTTTCATCCCTTCCTGCCGATCGGGATAACCCATCGGGATCTGGATGACAAACCGGTCAAGCTGGGCTTCCGGCAGCGGGTAGGTACCCTGGGTCTCGACCGGGTTCTGGGTGGCGATGACCAGGAACGGCTCAGTCAGGATCATGGTCTGGCCGTCAATGCTGACCTGTTTTTCTTCCATGCATTCCAGCAGGCTTGATTGCGTACGCGGCGTTGCCCGGTTGATTTCGTCTGCGAGCAGGATATTGGTAAACACCGGACCGGGGCGAAATACAAAGTCGCCGGTTTTGGGCTGATAGACATGCAGACCGGTGAGGTCGGACGGCAAGAGATCCGGCGTGAACTGGATGCGCTTGCAGTCAGCGGCAATGGAACGGGCCAGGGTACGGGCCAGCATGGTTTTACCCGTGCCGGGGACATCCTCGATCAGCACATGACCGCCGGTCAGCATCGCCGCCAGCATATATTCGACCGCCTTTGACCGGCCGACGATGACCTGGGCGATGTTCTGCTTGATACTTTCGGCCAGTTGCTGGACATCCGTCAAAGACTGTGTCATGGATCCTCCCATAATCAAATTGATATCACCGGGTGCCAGACGCCTGTAGTACAAAGCGATGCCGTTGCATCATCGACCCGCACCTCGCGATTTTCTACGACTATTATAAACCTATAAACGGCAAGTAACAGTCAAATCAGTCGAAAATCAGTAATTTGGCAGT
>CAYVHB010000051.1:0-12292 GCA_964450865.1 uncultured Oscillospiraceae bacterium
CATGCTGGCCAGCTACGGGCTGATCAAATTGCTGCATGAAGTCCTCGGCCTGAATCGCTACGTCGCCAAAGTGCTTGCCGACGGCGTTCTCTACATCGCCAGCTTCTTCTTCCAGCGTGAATTTGTCTATCGCAAATAGCCCTGGTGCGTTGGCTGCTTCGATGCCTGGGTCGGCGTCTGAGGCAAAGCATGGCTGGTCCACGCCAGCCCTCTGAAAGACACACTGGATCCCCAGATCCCTCGCCAGCTCATAGCTGGGCTGGGGCTGCGTGGCTGATCGTACAGGTTATGTGCTGGCGGGCTTGGCGCAGGCAGTAGCCGGCTTGCCTGGGCGCAGTAGCCGGCGTGCCTGGCGCAATAGCGGCAGTCTGGCGCAGCAGCTGGCGGGCCTGGCGCAGTAGCTGGCGGCCTGGTGCAGTAGCCGGCGTGTCAGGCGCAATAGCGGCAGTCTGGTGCAGAAGCCGGTGGGCCTGGCGTTTGTATTTGTAGTGTCGTTACCCCGCTGACTTAAGGTTCAAACTCCAGCGGCAGCATCGGTGTATGGGTAAAACGGGCAATTTCATCCAGTTTTGATTTTTCCATAAATGTGTAAAACGTATAAGCTACGCCAGTGTGATGGGCCCGGCCAGTCCGGCCAATCCGATGGACATAGTTTTCAGTTTCGGTCGGAATATCGTAATTAAAGATCGCGTCAACGCCATAAATATCGATGCCCCGGGCTGCGACGTCGGTTGCGACAAGCACCTGTAAATGGCCCTTGCGAAACGCCGCCAGAACCTTTTCACGGTTGGACTGGCGAATATCGCCATGGATGCAATCGGCTTTACACCCGTTCTGCACCAGGCGGCGCGTCACGCCCTGCACCATGAATTTCGTATTGCAGAACACAATCACTTTGTCATATTTTTCCCGCAGGACAATTTTAGCAATGGCTTCGACACGGGCATGGCCGCCCAGATTCAGGCAATACTGGGTAATGGGCGGCTTGTTTTCGGCGTCTTCGAGCACGGTCACTTCCACCGGGTCATGCTGATAGATCCAGGAAATATCCATAACCGCGCGGGACATAGTCGCGCTGAACATCGCAACCTGGTCGGCCTTGGGCATCAGGTCGAGAATCCGGCGCACATCACGGATAAAACCCATATCCAGCATGCGGTCCGCCTCGTCAAGGATTACCGTATGAACGGTATCCAGGCGCAGATTGCGGCGGTGCAAATGATCAATCAGCCGCCCTGGCGTGGCGACAATGATCTGGGGAATCTGCCGCAACTGGCTGATCTGGCGGTCAATATTCTGGCCGCCGTAGATCGCGATCGTCCGGATATGTGGATGAAAAGCCGTCAGGGTACACAACTCGTCATTAATCTGCAAGACAAGTTCACGTGTCGGCGCTAAAATCAGGGCCTGCGGACCCTGGTAATCCCGGATCATATGCTCGATGATTGGAATCCCAAAAGCCAGTGTTTTCCCTGTGCCCGTCGGTGCCTTGGCAATGACATCATGCCAATTCAGCATGTGCGGAATGGTCTGGGCCTGAATTGTCGTGGGGGCGGTGAAACCACTTTTCTGGATAGCCGCCATCGTTTCTGCGGACAAACCCATAGCGGCGAATTGATCGATTGTTGTCATGATAGATTTATCCTTTATGACTTTTATGAGGCTTGACGCAGTGCAGTGACATTTCCAGACGTGGTATAATCTTGGCAAAAGCCAATAATCCGGCGCATCCGTACAAAGCCCGTTCATGAAATATCCACTTGTTATTTTGACAAAAGCGGGGCACAGGAGTCAATACATATGAACGAATTCATACTCGGTTCATCACAAAAACGCGGCAATAACCTGATTTTGATCGGTATGCCAGGCAGCGGCAAAAGCACCCTCGGAGCCCTGCTCGCCCGCAGACTGGGAATGACCTTGCTCGATACGGATCAGGTCATCAAAGACCGGGAAAAAAAATCGCTGCAGGATTTGCTCGACCAGTACGGTGTACGGACTTTCATCCAGAAAGAAGCGGCGGCTATTCAGTCAATCCAGCCGCAAAATTGCGTGATCGCTACCGGCGGCAGCGTGGTGCTCGATTATGATGCCATGCGCTATCTGCGCACCCTTGGCCGGATCGTGTACCTTGATGTCCCGTTGTTCAAACTTGAACGGCGTCTGTGGAATATCAAGACCCGCGGCATTGTCATCAAACAGGGCCAGACAATCCGTGATATTTTTCGTTTGCGCAAACCACTTTATGAAAAATACGCTGACTATATTCAGACCACAACCCATTTAAGTGCCGAACAAATCGTTGACCAGATAGCCAGCTGGTGGCAAAGCACTGTAACGGCTAATAAGGTGTAAAAAACCGCGTCCTCGCCTTTTACCCACGCCACATCGCCCGAACGTCACCGCCGTCACCGCTGATAGACCGCCCCGACTACTACCCTTGCTGCGCCTGACGAGCAGCAAAAATCTTGCCAGTCGTTTCACGCAACTGGGGCATAAAGGTCAAAGCTTCGGCCAGGCGATTTTCCCGAACCATGCGCTCCAGATTCAGGGCCTGATCCGCCAATTGGGTCATGCGTAAATTAGCCGAAGTTCCTTTTAGGGAATGTATCTGCCGGGCGGCTAAAGCTGCATCACCGCTGTACAGAGTCTGTTCGATCTGATCCAGATCTGCGTTAAGACGAGCCAGAAAAGAGTCCAGCAATCGCAAGCCAATGACTGAATCAATGCCCGTTTCCTGACTAAACTTTGTCAATATTTCATCAATCAAATTCATGCCAACACCTCATGTTTTTCGAGTCCACTTCATTCACATCATTGTATATTGTCAGGTAGATTATATCATTTATTCGCACATATGTTACATTTTCCAATAAAATAGCCTAGGCAAGCTTCAATTTTACTGGCCTTTCAGGCGATGATCATGCCACATCTGGTGATTGCAATTCATTTGCAATCAGAATGAAGTTCGGCGCATTTAATCCATACAGGATGGTCAATCCAGATCATAGATCTTGCAATTTTATAGCAGTTAATCTGGGTATGTTGCTTATGCTTTTTGACCATTTTTCAGGAAACTTCCAAGACAAGTCGCATATTTTGACAAAAGCGATTATAATAATGTCAAGGGGATTCCACAATACAAATCTTCTTCGATCATCTCCACAATACAAATCTTCTTCAACCATCTCCAATGCCGACAATCTCACCTCGCAAGTCTCGATTATTTGGTCCCAATTTATTTGGTCATTGAAAGGAGAGTCGATCTTTATGTCATCAGCACTGCAAAGCATGCGTTCCTGGGCCTTGCTTCTCAAAGAGAAAGAGCAAATTCCTGTATACTTCCAGAAGGACTATGCTGCTCAGTTTGGCCCGGCGGATCGTCCCTACATGCTGTTCAATCCGAGCCAGAAACTGGACAAAGAAGAAGAAGGCGGCGACGAAAAGCTGCTGTGCCTCGCCCCGGACCGGATTGTCATCTTTTCCCGCAACGACCTGCCTTTCGTTTGCAAAATTGAAGATGTTATCTATTGCGTACACAAAGAATTGCTGCTGGCCTTCAGTATTTCGATTTACACGTCATCCAGCGAAGTCAATTTTGCATACAATTCCGCGTGCAGTGACCTGTTTATGCCAGTTCTGGCCAGTCTGCGTCCAACCCCACTGGGGCCGCAAGCTCATATCTCTGACCGGGAAAAGCTGGGCGTCCTGATTGACACCGATCTGAAGTTCATGAACTACGGTCGCCAGGTACTTGCCGGCAGCGGCTTTTTACTGGATTTCCTGTATGAAGAAGCCCAGACCGAATCGACTCTGTTCGCCAGCCGGACCGTTCAGGAAGCCCATCTGCTGCTGCTGACCGACTCCGAGCTGATCTGGATTGCCGACGAGAAAAAAGACTGGGCCAAAGAACCCGTTTACGGTGGGATTTTCAACTTTGTCAAGCGTGGTAAAGTCGTATCCAGCCAGATCGGCCAACCGAACGAAGACGGCATCATCCCATTCACGATTACCTTGAAGGGCAACAAGCAGTGGGTTATCGGTTACAAGTCGGAAAATCTCGAGGCGCTCAAGCGCGTTGAAGCGGCCATCAATGAATGGATGGGCTGATTTGATAAATCCGTTCACATATCAATGAATTATCCGTGCAAACCCGATGATCAGGCTGGTCATCGGGTTTGTACATCCTTCGACGAGGTTAACCAATGACCGATTTAGAAAACATCTGGATTACTGCCGAAATCGGTTCCAGATTGCGCCAGGCCCGTACGGAAAAAGGAATATCCCAAACCGAATTGGCCAAAAGGATCCAGGCTGAATCATCACAAATAGAATTTTACGAACGAGGCCGCCAGTATATGCCACTGGACCGGCTTTTTGACATCGCTGCAATCCTCGAAATACCCGTGACCCAACTGCTTGGGGATTGATATTGATTACGCGCCGGACAGCCCGGAACCTGCAGACAACGCACCGGGCGGTACAGCAAATGGGATAGGTCTGCTGCGGCTGGACGCCCCGGTGACGATCACCTGCGGCACCGCTGTGCCCGGCAGCAACGTGCCGGCGACACAGCAAATGGGATAGGTCTGCTGCGGCTGGACGCCCCGGTGACGATCACCTGCGGCACCGCTGTGCCCGGCAGCAACGTGCCGGCGACACAGCAAATGGGATAGGTCTGCTGCGGCTGGACGCTCTGGTGACGATCACCTGCGGCACCGCTGTGCCCGGCAGGCAACGCGCCGGCGGTACAGCAAATAGGGAATTGTTGATTCGTTATCCCAAGTCCAACAACACGACGAACGACGTTTACCACGCATCTGAGGAGTTCTAAACATGCAAGAATATGACCTGATTGTGATTGGCAGCGGCGCAGCCCTGATCGTGCTTGAAGCGGCCCTGGCCCGCGGATTGCGTTGCGCTTTAATTGAAAAAGGCAAATACGGCGGCACCTGTCTGAATCGCGGCTGCATCCCTTCAAAAATTCTCGTTCATCCGGCAGACCTGATTCGCGAAACGGAGCGCGGCCACAAAATCGGACTGCACATTCAACCACCGGCAATCGACTGGCCATTCATCGCCCAACGCATGTGGCAGAAGATCGGCGAAAATCAGGAAATCGCCGTAGCGTTTCGCCAGATGCCCAATTTGACTGTTTATGAAGGCCTTGGCTACTTTATCGCGCCGAAAATGCTGCAGGTTCGCTATCCTGATGGCACGGTCAGTGAACGCCTGCACGGTGCTAAAGTATGCATCGGCGTGGGCGGGCGGGCTCGCGTTCCCGATATTGAGGGACTCGAAGCTGCGGGATATCTCAACTTCGAGCGATTCTTTGGCGACCAATTTCCCACACAGATCTTTAAGCGCCTCCTGATCGTTGGCGGTGGTGCGATTGGCTTGGAGTTCGCCCACATTTTTTCAGCCTATGGTACTGAAGTCACCATTCTGGACCATAATCCCCGTCTTGGCAAACACGAAGAACCTGAAGTCAGTGAACTGCTGACAGCCGAATTCACCCGCCTGGGCATTCGTGTCAGAACCGATTGTGAGCTCATCGCCGTCGAGAGCCAGAAGGTTCCCGCGCCAGCCCCCGACAAGACAGCCGCACAGGCATCCCACGTGACACCCGCGCAGGACTCCGGTAAAACACCCGCGCAGGCTCCCGGCAAGAAGGTCACCATCCTCCACCGCGCTTCAGGTCAGCTCGAAGAACTATCGTGTGATGAAATATTCCTGGCCACTGGCATCCGCAGCAATGCTGACATTCTGCAAGCCGAGGCTGGCGGCATCGAACTCAATGAGCGCGGCTGGATTGTCACGGACGAATATCTGCGAACCTCCCAGCCGGATGTCTATGCCGTGGGCGACATTAACGGCCAGTTCCAGTTCCGCCATAAAGCCAATTACGAAGCCTATATCGTCGCCCATAATCTCTATAGCCCGGAACTGCCACCGCGGGTTGCCCATTACGACCGGGTTCCCTGGGCTATCTTCACCCATCCGCAAATTGCCCATGTTGGCCTGACCGAACGGGAAGCACTTGAGGCCGGCCATAAGGTACTGGCCGGGAAAAATTATTATTCCGCTATCGCCAAAGGCTATGCCATGGGCTATTGCCCCAATGACCAGGACGACGGCTTCGTCAAGTTGGTTGTCAATGATAAATTGAAAATCCTCGGGGTCCATATCATCGGACCGCAGGCTGCCTTGCTCATCCAGCCCTTTGTCTATCTGATGAACAGTGGACTCACTTGCCAGTCAAGTGAACCGGGTAATCCGGACCAGCATCAGCCCGAACACGACTTCGCCCAGACTGCGATCCGGCCCCGCCTTTGCATCGATCCCGGAACCATCACGGCGATCGACCAGGCCATGGTCATTCATCCAGCCCTTAGCGAAGTTGCCGCCTGGGCTACCGGGACCCTCACCCCCGTCGATCCCTTGTGAACGACATTGAAGCTTTTAACAGGATGGAAAAACAGTCCTCACCCCTGTCGATCCCCGCTACATCCCCGCGCCCGCCAGCTGCGGCGTGATTTTATCCCCGCTTCCCCCCGCGCCCGCCAGCCGCGGCGTGATTTCTGCTGGCAATCCATAAAAGAGAAAAACGCGACAAGAGAAAAGCCCTGTCACATCAGCCGGAGCCGAGTGACAGGGCCATATTTTATTCAGGCAGACAACTGATCAAATCCGATCGCGCGCCACATAGTGGGTGTGGAGCAATTCATGGGCCTTCTCACCGTAGAATTCGCCGAGGAATTCGTCATACAGCTGGAGGACGGCTTCGTTCTGGTGCGACTTGCGCTTGGCCTTGCCGGCATCTTCACGATAGATCGCTTCGGTGCGGCGCTTGATGATCGTGTCATCGCCATGATGATACGGCTGGCCACCGCCACCGACGCAACCGCCGGGACAAGCCATGATTTCAATCGCATGGTAGTTGACTTCGCCGCGGCGGATCGCCTCGAGCAGTTTGCGGGCATTGCCCAGGCCATGGGCGACGCCGATCTTGACTTCGGTCTCACCGACCATGATTTTGGCTTCACGGATGCCTTCATAGCCGCGCAGCGCCTGGAATTCGACATTCTTCAGCGTCTTGCCAGTCAGCCATTCATAAGCGGTACGCAGGGCGGCTTCGATAACACCGCTAGAAGCGCCGAAGATGACACCGGCACCGGTGGATTCGCCGAGCGGATTGTCGAATTCGTCATCCGGCAGGGTGGTGAAGTCGATACCGGTTTCCTTGATCATCATCGCCAGCTCACGGGTCGAGAGCACGTAGTCAACGTTCTTGAGGTGATCACCGCCGGAAAGCTCCGGACGGGCTGCTTCGTTCTTCTTGGCAACACAGGGCATGATCGAGACGACGACCATCTTCTTCGGATCGATGCCGAGCTTGTTGGCATAATATGTCTTGGCAACGGCGCCGAACATCTCATGCGGCGATTTGCAGCTGGAAGGTACGTCGAGCAGATCCTGGAACTGATGCTCGAAGAATTTGACCCAGGCCGGGCAGCAGCTGGTCAGGATCGGCAGGCGGCCGCCATGCTGCAGACGGTGGATGAATTCCGAAGCTTCTTCAATGATCGTCAGGTCGGCGGCAAAGTCCGTATCAAAGACCTTGTTAAAGCCGAGCATGCGCAAGGCCGAGGTCATCTTGCCGGTCACGATTGTGCCGGGATCCATGCCGAACTCTTCGCCCAGGGCCACGCGAACAGCCGGGGCGGTCTGGACGAGCACATACTTGTCCGGGTCATTGATCGCATCCCAGACCGGACGGATATTGTTGATCTCGGTCAGGGCAGCAGTCGGGCAGACCGCGACACACTGGCCGCAGAAGGTGCACATGGTGTCGATCATCGGAAGGCCGAAGGCCGGGCCGACAACAGTCTCAAAACCACGGCCGATACCCGAGAGGATGCCGCAGCTCTGGACGGTGTTGCACATGGTCTCGCAGCGGCGGCAAAGGATGCACTTGTCCAGGTTGCGATAGATCGCATAGCTGGAGCCGTCTTTTTCGTAGGTGGACATTGCGCCTTCGTAACGGACGGTGCCGCGTACACCCAGGTCAGCGGCGAGCTTCTGCAGGTCGCACTTCTGGTTCTTTTCGCAGTTCAGGCATTCCTTCGGATGGTCCGAAAGCAACAGCTCGACCATGGTCCGGCGGGCCTTGACAACGCGCGGGGTGGTCGTCTTGATGGACATGCCCTCGGTGACATAAGTGGCGCAAGCCGGCGCGAGGTTGCGGCGGCCGTCGATCTCAACCATGCAGACGCGGCAGGATGCGGCCTGGTTGACCGCCTTGAGATCATGCAGATTCAGGTGGCACAGCGTTGGGATCTTGACATTGACCTGCTTGGCCGCCTCTAAAATTGTCATGGTGTTGGGCACGGTCAATTGATGATCATTGATCTTGATGTTCACATTGCGCATATTCGCTTACCGGACCTCCTTTACTTTTTCTCGATCGCATTGAACGCGCAGGTCGTCATACAGACGCCGCACTTGATGCACTTGGCCTGGTCAATGACATGCGGTTTCTTGACGGCACCGCTGATGCACTTGACCGGGCACTTGCGGGCACAAGCCGTACAGCCGATACACTTGTCAGCGATGATCGTGTAGGTCGTCAGGGCCTGGCAGACGCCGGCCGGGCAGCGCTTGTCAATGACATGAGCCTTGTACTCATCCATGAAATGGGTCAGCGTGCTCAGGACCGGGTTCGGGGAGGTCTGGCCAAGGCCACAGAGGGCAGTATCCTTGATGATGGTACCAAGTTCCTTGAGGCCCTCGATATCTTCCATCGTACCCTTGCCCTCGGTGATGCGGGTCAGCATTTCAAATAGCCGCTTGTTGCCGATGCGGCAGGCGGTACACTTGCCGCAGGACTCGTCCATCGTGAACTCGAGATAGAACTTGGCAATATTGACCATGCAGTCATCTTCGTCCATGACGATCATGCCGCCGGAGCCCATCATTGACCCGGCTGCGATGAGGTTGTCATAATCAATGGACAGGTCGAGCATCGACGTAGGCAGACAGCCGCCGGAAGGACCGCCGGTCTGGACAGCCTTGAACTTCTTGCCGCCCTTGATGCCGCCGCCGATATCAAAGATAACTTCACGAAGCTTGATGCCCATCGGTACTTCCACGAGGCCGACGTTATTGACTTTTCCGGCGAGGGCGAAGACTTTGGTGCCCTTGCTCTTGGCTGTGCCGACGGAGGCAAACCACTCGGGGCCCTTGAGATAAATCGGCGGGATATTGGCCAGGGTCTCGACGTTGTTGACGATCGTCGGTTTCTTCCACAGACCCTTTTCAGCCGGGAACGGCGGCTTGTTGGTCGGCTCGCCGCGCTCGCCCTGGATGGAGTTGATCAGCGAGGTCTCTTCACCGCAGACAAACGCGCCGGCGCCGTAGCGCATTTCAATATCGAAATCAAAGCCGGAGCCAAAAATATCCTTGCCCAGCAGGCCATACTCACGGGCCTGCTTAATCGCGATGTCGAGGCGCTTGACGGCCAGCGGATACTCAGCGCGGATGTAAATGTAACCTTTGGTGGCACCGATGGCAAAGCCGGCAATGGCCATGGCTTCGAGCACGCTATGCGGGTCGCCTTCGAGGATACTGCGGTCCATGAATGCTCCCGGGTCACCTTCATCGGCGTTGCAGATAACATACTTCTGGTCAGCGGCATTGCGGCTGGCAAATTCCCATTTCAGGCCGGTGGGGAAACCACCGCCGCCACGGCCCCGCAGACCGCTCTGTTTCATGATGTCAATCGTCTGGGCGGGTGTCAGTTCCGAGAGAACCTTGCCCAGGGCCTGATAGCCATCCACAGAAATATATTCTTCGATGTTTTCCGGATTGATATAACCGCAGTTGCGCAGGGCGACGCGCAGCTGCTTCTTGTAGAAGGGCATGTCGCTATGCTCCTTGATGCGGGTCTCCAGGTTCGGTTCCACATAGAGCAGGCGACCAACGGTGCGGCCCTTGATGACATGCTCGTTGACAATCTCGGTCACATCCTCGGGCTTGACTTCCACGTAGAAGACATTATCGGGATGGACCTTGACAATCGGTCCCTTTTCACAGAAACCAAAACAACCGGTCGTTACAACTTGTACCTCTTCGGCCATGCCGGCATCGGCAATCTGCTTCTCAAGGTTCTGGACAATCTGTTTACTGTCCGATGAGACACAGCCTGTACCGCCACAAACAAGTAAATGCATTCTATACTTGCTCATTCCCAATCCTCCATATCCAGTCATTCATTATTCTCAAGTATTCAGGCAGCGCCCGGATCAGACTTTGTCAAAGGGCTTGCCGATGATCAGGTTTTGGACCAGCTCACCGTTCTTCAGGTGCTTGTCGACAATTTCCACGCCCTTAGCCGCATCGACATAACCATAAAGAATCGCTTCCTGGCCGGGAACCTGGACTTCAACAGTCGGCTCGGCATAACAAGAACCCATGCAGCCGGCTGTAACGAATGTCACATTGGTCAGGCCCAGTTCACGGACCCGGTCGGACATGGCATTGAAGGTGGTACGGGCACCGGCTGCGATCCCGCAGGTCGCCATGCCGACGATAACCTTGATGTTGCCTTCAGAATCAGCGCGCAGATTGATATCACTCTTCAGCTTTTCACGCATAGCCTTGAGTTCTTCGAGGGATTTCATTTTTGCCATTGAAATGACTCCTTCCGACCTGACTGGTCTTACTTCAGGCTATCCAGAATATCGGAAACCTGTTCCTTCTTGACACGGCCATAAACCTTGCCGTCGACCATGATAACGGGAGCCAGGCCACAGGCCCCGACGCAGCGCAGGGCATCAATGCTGAACTTGCCGTCAGGGGTCGTCTGACCAGCTTTGATCTTGAGCGCGTCCTGAAGTTCCTTGAGGATTTCCTCGGCGCCACGAACGAAGCAGGCCGTGCCCATACAGACACTGATAATGTGCTCACCCTTGGGGGTCTCGGTGAAGTACGAATAAAACGTAACAACACCATTCACCTTGGCAGCTGGCAGATCCAGCTTGCGGGCCACGTACAGCTGAACTTCCTTCGGCAGATAACCGAAGATCTCCTGCGACTTGTGCAGGACGGAAATCAACGCACCTTCCTTGTCCTCAATGGAATCGATGAACTGGTCCAATTCGGCAAACTTTTCGTGTGTCAATACATTACTACACATTGAATAGCAGCCCTCCTTTTACTTGATTAAAATTCGCATCGACTGGTTTTGTGCAAATTGAACTAACAGTCATATTAAACCACAAATACTTTGCCTATGGAAGCATCAAAATCGATAAATAAGCACAATTGTCCATAATTTTTGTTACGAAAAACAATCTTTTCAATTTTTAGCCTAATCGTTTACGAAAATTCGGTTATCGGGGGCAATTTCCGGCATTTCACAACAACCGGCCATATCCGCTTCCATAGTTCCAGAACGGCTTTTCACCATCTCCTGACCATGAAAAGCTAATAATATAACATCATAAAGCTCATATTCAAGCCATTATTAACGGTACATATTAGCAAGATACACCCGAGTAATAATCATCATATGATCACCAATGAATACAGACCTGCTCAATAGTTTTCAGCCGCACGCACCGGGCGTCGCCGGTTCCGGGCAGAAACAAATGATATGCCCGCCTGAAACCGGGTGGGATCTGCCCTGAAACGGATCTGGCGAACCAGTCAGCCGGTAAACATCGGCTGATGTCTGCTGACGGCTGGCCAGGGGGCTGACCGCGGCCCTAGCCTAGCGGTGCGGTTGTACTGAACAGCCGGGCAACCGTTTTGCTGCCGACTTTGCCGTCGACGGTCAGGCCGGCTTTCTTCTGGAAGGCTTTAACCGCGGCGGTTGTCTTGGGGCCAAAGCTGCTCGTATTGTAGCCGCTGCCAAGGTAACCCAGCTTGATCAGGCGATCCTGGATGCGCTTGACTATTGTCCCCGAGCTGCCTTCCTTGTAGCTGATATTGGAACGGGGAGCTGACGACGCATTTAAAGCAGTCTGCGTTTTAACATCGGCAGTGCCGGTCACTGTCAGCCCGGCCCGTTTCTGGAAGGTCTTGACAGAACCAACCGTCAGGGAATCATACAGCGTAGTGGGTAATGCGTAATGATAACCCAGACTGACCAGGCGCTTCTCAAGGGTTTTAACAGCCGTACTTTTGCTGTTCAGCTTAAGAACAACGATGGGCGTCGGCGTAGCGGTCGGCTTCGGCGTCGGCGTAGCGGTCGGCTTCGGCGTCGGCGTAGCGGTCGGCTTCGGCGTCG
>CAYVHB010000051.1:12392-15572 GCA_964450865.1 uncultured Oscillospiraceae bacterium
GGGTTGGTGTTATGGGGGCCTTATCACCTTCCGGAATCGGCGTCGGCGTGGCCTCCGGTACTGGCGTCGGCGTGGCCTCCGGCACTGGCGTGGGCGTGGCTTCGGCTGCTGGCGTGGGCGTGGCCTCCGGCACTGGCGTCGGCGTGGCCTCCGGCACTGGCGTCGGCGTGGCTTCGGCTGCTGGTGTCGGCGTCACATTCGGGGTCGGCGTCGGGGCAGCCGTCGGTACCGGCGTAGGCGCAACTGGTGCACTGGACGAATACAGCCTGGTCTGGGTCACATAACCGGCAATGCCATTTGCAGTCAGGCCGGCCGACGTCTGGAAAGACTTGACCGCCGCAGCTACTGCATCGCTGAAACTGCTATCCTGGGCACCACCATAATAACCGAGTGCAGCCAGCCGTTTCTGCAGGATCAGGACTTCATAGCCACTGTCACCGCTCTCAAGGATTGCCGAGCCCTCAACCGGTGTCCCGAACAGGCTGCTGATATCACTCAGGGTCACGACACCGGTTTCACTGCGGTCATTCAGAACCTGGCTGGTTTTCACCGCCTGAACCGTCAGTGAGCCGAAGCTTCCGGCAAAATTGGCTTTGAGGAATGCCATGTGGAACAGACGTTTCTGCAGAATATAGACCGCTTCACCTTTATCGCCGCCCGTCAGCTGGTTGGCTGTCTTGGTGGCTGTCGCAGCCGGGGCGCTACCTTCGAGCAGGGCCATCTGCAAGGCATCGTCGGCCATCCCGTTCAGCGTGAGTCCCATATTCTTCTGTAGGCAATAAACAGCAAACTCAGTCTGCGGGCCAAAGGTACTGCTGGCCGAATTGACCATGTAGCCCAGGTCAATCAGCTTCTGCTGCATGGTCTTGACAGCGGTGCCGCTCGATCCGCGCTGCAGGGTCGGCAGCTGGCCAGTCACAGTCACGGCGCAACCGGCCGTCTGATCGCCGGCGATTACCGTGATGGCTGCCTGGCCGCGCGTCTTGCCGGTAACTGTACCGGCCGAACTGACAGTGACTGCCAGCTTATTGTCCGACTGATAACTTAAGGTCCGCCCGGTGCCACTGGCCGGAACCAGCGCCGCCAGCTCCGCCAGCGACTGATTGACCGTCAGTTGCAAGGTGGGCGCTGCCAGGGCAATGCCCAGCAACGGCTGCTCGGCGTTGACCGTCCAGCTGAGCAGGGTCGCATCGCCCTGGATCAGGCTAACCGTAGCGGTGCCGCTGGCCAGCGCCTGCTGGCGACCGTCGGCCAGTGCGGTAACGATGGCGGTATCCGACGAGGTTAACGTATAGGCATCCAGCAGTTCAGCCGGCAGGCCGGTGACTGGCAGGGTTGCGGCCATTCCCGGTTCGACGGTCAGCGCTTTGGCAGTCAGGGCCAGGCTGGCAGGATCTGGTAAAACAGTCAGCAGGCAGGCAGCATATGTACCATCTGAGCCCTGGCTGATGATCAGGGTCCGGCCGGACCCGACACTTGTGACCAGGCCTGCCTGGTCAACCGTGGCTACAGCCGGATCCAGGCTGAACCATTCAGCCTGCGCTGGCGCGGTGCCGCTGGTGGTCAGCTGATAAGTCACGGATGCCGCTGATGCCTCAGCCAGTGTCAAAGTCAGCTGCTGCTTCGTGATCATATAGTCACTGGAGCTGGCCGGCTGCAGGACATTTGTATCAGCAGCCAGCTGCAAGGCGGCCTGAGTTACCGTGACGCCGTCCTGGACGGGCACCGCCAGGCTTTGTGTCCCGCTCAAGGCCAGACCCTTCGCGTCCGTGAGGTAAACCGTGTTATTGGCAAAAACCAGGCCGCGACTGGTCGGGCGGGCACCGTCCGCGGCCAGAACCAGCGTCTGATTATTGATGACCTGGCGGCCGCCCGGGGAACGGACACCGGTCGTCAGATCAAAATAATAGGACTTGCCGGCAATCGTCTGCCAGCCGGTCTGCCGAATCCCGTTCAAATCCAGGTAATAATACTGATCGCCAATCAGCTGCAAGCCATTGAGGGTCGTACCGGCCCGGGTCCGCCAGGCAGTACCGCTGGCGGTCTCCTGCCAGCCGGTCAGGAGCACACCCTGGTCATTGAACAGATGCGAAGCTGTTTGCGTACCGCCGGTTTGCACCGTATCAATAGCCATCAGGCCAGTGGCCGGTGTACCGTCAGCCTGGAAATAGTAAATATCAGAATCTACCTGGCGCCAGCCAGTCTGCAAGACGCCGCGGGCACTGAAATAATAGCGCTGGCCGGCAATCGTCTGCCAGCCGGTCAGGACATTGCTGCTGGCATCGAGATAATAGGTCGAGCCATCAATTGCCTGCCAGCCAGTCAGGATCGAGCCATCCGGGGCAAAATAGCGGATCTGACTGCCGACCGCCTGGAAACCGGTCTGGCGCACCCCGTCGGTGCCCAGCCAGTAAGCCTTGCCATTGACAACCTGCAGCCCGGTAACATAGACGCCGTTGACATATAGATATTCCTGGTTGTTAACGGTCACCAGGCCATCGGACGGATAGGTCACCTGGGCATATTTGCACCAATTGGTGAAAGTGCGGTCTGCCAGCTTGGTCTTGACGACGCCATAGGCGACACCGCGCGCCTCGATGACCTCCCCATTGCCGACATAAATACCAATATGCCCGCTCTTCCAGACCAGCAGCCCATGAATATTGGGAATGGTGTCAATGGTACCCTTGACCGTAGCCGCGTCATACATGCCGCCGGAGGACTGATCCTGGCTGCTGACATAGCCCGGGTTGGAATCGTCACCATTCCACCACAGATAGGACTTGATCAGTCCGGAACAATCCGCCGCCCGGTCGCCGATCCAGCCGACAGCATGCTCATAGGTTGTCCGGCCATCATCTTTGACTGTTTCATAAACCGACGGGTACTTGCTGGCCTTGGCATCAATGATCGACTGCGTCATCACCTGGCCTGTCGACCCGTAGACGTAACCCCATTTCTCGTTCAGCGCTTTATAGGCAAAATCGACCAGGCCGGTGCTGGTTGGATTGGCCGTCACCGCATTCATCTGAAACGGGAGGCCCTGCAAAAACAAGGCAACAATCAGAAGGCCGGACAAGATATAAGGCATACGTTTTTTCATGGTCGCTTGGGTCCTTTCCGGTATTATAACAAGCGCATTAATACAATGCGCAAGCTGATTTCATGACGTCATTGGGT
>CAYVHB010000052.1:0-14961 GCA_964450865.1 uncultured Oscillospiraceae bacterium
ATGATTCTAGCAATTCTTTATCCTAGGCGGTATGTGCCCTGCTTTTGTCGCTTACGTTATTGCAGCTGGTTGAGATTGTGTGAATGAATCGGGAAATTTCATCACTTTATACCGCTTTGAAATTTTTAAGGTTTCACCTGACAAGGTATTGTTATGAATTCTCGCTTGAATGCTGGCTGTTGTCAAGCTAATATTGCATGTCAAAATGAGATTGGTTGCTATTTATGACTTGGCTGCATCATATATTGATTCATAGATCTTGCGGCATGCTTCATTGACAAGATGAGCGTCTATCATAGCATTCTGCCCGTTGTTACAGAATAAAACGCACCCCCCAATAATTGGGAGGTGCGTGATTGAGGTGCCTATTCTGATTGGACTCATTGAGAGGCCCAATCAGTTAATGGACAATGCGGCGGATCGTTTTGATGTGGCGCCAGTAGGTGCTGCCGCTGATGCTGCAGGTGCGGACCCGGCCGGCGGAGACGGAGGCGTCGATGTACTTGCCTCCACCGATATAGAGGCCGACGTGTTCGACCGTGCCGTCGCTGTTCCAGTCGAAACAGATGAGGTCGCCGATCTGCATGGCGCTCAAGCTCTTGCTGACGCTGGTGCCGCGCCGGGCCTGGAGACTGGCTTTGTGCGGCAGGGAGATACCATATACTTTATTATATACATACAAGGTAAAACCGGAGCAGTCGATGCCACTTCTTGATGCGCCGCCAAGGACGTATCGGGTGCCGAGCAAAGACTTGGCTACACTGACCATCTGGGCTTTTTTGGATGAGGGCATACTGGATTGATTGCTGCTGGAGGATGTAACCTTGGGCTTGGTTTTCGTCAGCAATCTGGATAGCATGTAGCCCGTTTTGCCGCTGGCTGTCCTGACCTTGGACCAGGCCGTACCATATCCGAGGCGGGTGACACTGTCGGCCAGCAACTGGGTCGCGACAATACCAGCCTCACTGTTGGGCAAGCTGCGGATGTTGGCCTTGCTGACCAGGATGTACAGCTTGGCGTTATCGCTGGTGAATTGATCGGGGGCGAGTGTTTCCAGGACAACGCCGTTGCCATCGACTGTCGGGGCCGGGGTCGGCGATACGGATGCTTCTTCGCTTTCAACGCCCAGCAGTCCGGCGTTCGCCACACCCAGTTCGGCCGCGCTCAGATCCGGGCCGTTCGATGTGCCGGTTTCGGGCTGGTACAGGTCTGACTGCGATCGGGCGAATTCACCGGATCCATCCAGCAGGCTGGAGAAGGGGTCCACGTCCGGCGTGAGATTCAAGGTGCTGCCCGTGGCGAATGGGCTCTCGTTCAGGGCGGATGCATCCGTGGTTGCAGCCATTGCCGCCGGATTATCCGTCGACTGAATGTTGCCAGCGCCGCTGCTGTTGCTGGCGGATACGGATGCCTGGCTGTCCGGCGTGGCCGGTACTGCCGGTTTCATTTCGGAGGCTAAAGGACCAATGGTTAAAGCGAGCACGAGGGTCATGGTGACCAGCGTCGCCGCCGCCGCCGGCAAATGACGTCTGATGTCAGCCAGGCCGAGGTAACGGGGCACGCTCACTTTCTGGCTCTGGTCAAATCTGATCTGACGAATCCGGTAAGGTCCTTGGGCAATCTGCTTGATTTTCTGGTTGAGAAGGTCAAGTTTTCCGGGGGCTTGGGCGGGTTCGTGTTTTTTCATGACTGATTAAGTTCTTCCTTTATTTGTGGTTACAGACGGATGAGAGCAGTTACAAATGGTTATTCAAGCGTAACGGACGGATGAGAACAGTCACGGCTGGTTATTCAAGCGTAACGGACGGATGAGAACAGTCATGGCCATTCTTGGCCCTGCGCATATACAGTCAAATTCAATTCTGTCAGCTGGGAAGCGGGACAATGCTGTGATATTTTCTGTAATTTTCACAACTCAGCGTGTGAATTATACACGACAACGGCGTTTGTGAAAAGGTAATTTGTCACACAAATGTAAAAATTAGTAAAATACGGCATTTTGCCTGAACGTATTACTGCTGATTTGTATTCTTTGTCGTTAAATGATCATTGACTAATCGTGTTACTTCTAATATACAGCTGAAAGTAATAAAATATCGAGGTATCAGGCCTGTTTCTCCATATATCTATTGTATTTTGTAGCAAAAAGCAAAGTATTATAATTAAATTATATTCAATCAACGTCGGATGCAACGTTGAACCAGTCACTTGAACGAGCGGGGCTTTCGTTTTGATTCTGCTGCTGATTAATTCTTTGTGGCGGTCAAATAAACCAGATTGTCTATAATTGATTAATTATGGCAAAAAAACCTGCTAAAATTACAGAATATTGAGTGCGGTTCCTTGAATAACCGACGTCGTGTGTTATAATAATATAGGTTTTCAAGCCGATTGCTAATTGCTACAATGTTGTAAAAATCATGGTCAGCTGCAGATATATTGTTATATTAATTGCGTTGATCTTTTACGAAATGATATGCCTGGCACCTCGAATCATCGAGCGTGTCCGGCATTTGTTGAATCGTTGCGAAAAAATGTGCACATCTGATCTGTCCGCGCAGTCAATCGATGACAGGACCGGTGGAAAGGGGATTATCAGCGAATGACGTACGTGATCCAGACAAATATAACTGGTCTGATCATCCTGGTTATAGTTGTCGCCCATATGGATTGGAATGTTAGCCGTTTGCAGGCTTCGCAGCGGTATTTTCTGGGCCTGGTCCTGGTGAACGCGCTGCTCCTGACGACCGAGATACTGCTGGAATGGTTTAGTGGCCGCCCAGTCTGGGGTGGCCGGACGCTGATGCTGACAGTCACCTTTCTGTACTATTTCCTCCATCCGGTGCCTGGCGCCTTGTGGATCCTTTATATACGCAGCCTGATCATTGAAGCGAAAAGAGCATCCTGGCTCGGACGGATCCTGTTTTTTTTACCGGTCTATGTCAATGCCGTTTTTTCAATCATCAGCCTGTTCGGCAATTTTACCTTTTACATTGATGATCATAATCTGTATCATCGCGGCCGCTATTTCTATTTGCTGATCGTGGCCGGCTTTTTTTATCCCGTATTATCCATTCTGCTGATTATATTCCGCCAGCGCCAGATTCGCCGGCGCGAAGCCCGTTCATTATTGACGTTCGCCATTCCGCCGATCATTGGCGGTATTCTGCAGTCGATATTTTACGGGACAATTATGCTCTGGATTGCCGTGTCGATCTCGATCCTGATTGTCTTTCTCGATATCCAGAATAAAATCGTACTCTCCGATCACCTGACCGGACTGGCCAACCGCCGGCAGTTTGACCGTTACCTGGATGCCTATTTCAGCAATACGCGGAACCGGCACCTGCTGGGTGGCATCATGATCGATCTCAATTACTTTAAAAAGATCAATGATGTGTACGGCCATGAACTGGGTGACAGGGCCCTGGAGGCGGCAGCCGCGGTTCTGCGCAACAGTATGCGCAAAGAAGATCTCGTTGCCCGCTATGGCGGCGATGAGTTCGTGGTGCTCGTCGAGGTCCAGGGTTATGCTGACTTGGAGCAGATCGCCCAGCGCATCCAGGTCAATCTGGATCAGTATAATGCCCTGGCCCGCTATCCTTTCCAGTTGAGCTTCAGCATGGGATATGATGTGCTGGACATCCGGACGGGCCTGACCAAGCGGGCCTTTATCAAGCTGCTCGATGATAAGATGTATGCCGCCAAGCGTCAGCTGCTGGCTAAAGAGGCTTTGGCATGCGAATAAAAATCGCGCCATTGAACATGGCCCGGCCAGCCGGTCGTGAAAAAATTGTCCGTTGATCGTGAATTGTTTTGCAAAGTGTGTAAAATAAGAGTGACTGATCATAATAAAAGGGTATGGTTCTTCACTTGTGAAAAAGGAATCGCACTTTCAGGACAAGCCTGGATTATTATTGCACAAACTCATCGCGATCATCCCGCCGCATTTTACCTGGCCGTTTGTCCGGGTAAACGGTTTATTGATCGCCGTTGCGATCCTTGAGACCGCCGCCACGATGCTGATATATCCGTTTATAAATCTGGTTGTCAATCCTGGACAGATTGAGATGAATGGCAGGTTGCGTCAAATCTATGCCTTCCTGGCTATTGATTTCCTTTCCGCGAGACAGCTGATCGTACTGCTGGCCTTCTTGATGGCCGGGCTTTATATCCTGAAGGGCTTGTTGAAATTAGTCGCCAATCGGACCCTGTTGCGCCTGGTGACCAGGCTGCAAAGTGAACTGTCATCTCGCTTATTCACGGCATTCTTGCATAAACCATATGCCTATTTTTTGCAGCATAACAGCTCCGTCATTTACCGGACCGTAGCTGTTGACGTGGCTCAGGTCACTGCATTGGTAACCAATCTATTGCGTGTGGTGGCAGAATCAGCGGTGGCGCTGCTGATGTTCGGCTTTCTGATTTACCTGAATCCGCTGGTATCTGTTATTGGCATTGGCGTTATGGGTGGGGCCATTGGCCTGATTAATCATTTGCTGACGGCCAAGATTGTCAAGAAAAGCCAGATTTCACGGCAGAAAAATATCGAAATGGTCAAGTGGATTCTGCAGTCCCTGGGTGGCCTGAAAAATATCCTGGTCAACCGGCGGCAGGTCTATTTTGCTGAACAATATGACCAGCATTCACGGGAGTTTGCCAGGCTCAGCAGTCAATCCCAGTTTTTAGCCGGCATTCCGCAGCTGGCCGTGGAATCGCTCAGCCTGACCGGCTTATTCTTGCTGCTTGGCCTGGCTGTGCTGGCTGGCTTTGATCTCGGTGCCATGATCCCGGTCCTGGCTGCCTTTGCGCTGGTCACCGTGCGCCTGATGCCGGCCGCCAACCGGATCAATGCCAGCTATAATGGCATGGTGAATGGTTATGCCTCGATTGATGCCGTCTACCAGGCCTTTTTTGAAAGTTCCATGTTAAAAGGGAAGACCGTTCATCATGCAGCTGATAATCAGCCTGGCCATATACCCGAAAACGGCCAGGAGAGAATTGCCTTGCCGCTTGAAATCGGTATCTGTGTTGAGAATCTATCGTTTAAATTTCCGGAATCGCCCGCCTGGCTATTTGAGGATATTTCAATGACCATACCGGCTGGCCAGTCAGTTGCCTTTGTTGGCACAACCGGTTCGGGAAAAACAACCTTGGCCGATATCATTCTCGGTTTGCATCACCCGCAAAGTGGCTGCGTACGGGTTGACGGCGTTGATATCCGGCACGATCTTGCCGGCTGGGCCCGGATCGCTGGTTATATCCCCCAATCCGTTTACCTGACGGATCAGTCGATCCGCGCGAATGTTGCCTTTGGTTACCCGGCTGATTCCATTCAGGACGACTGGGTCTGGCAATGCCTGGCCGATGCGCAGCTGAAAGATTTTGTCGGCAGTTTGCCATCTGGTCTCGATACCATCGTCGGCGAACGGGGGATCCGGCTATCCGGTGGCCAGCAGCAGCGTCTGGGCATCGCCCGGGCCCTCTTTCTGCAGCCGCAATTCCTCGTCATGGACGAGGCAACCTCCTCGCTCGACCAGGAGACCGAGCAGGCAATCATCGAGACAATTAACCGGCTGGCTGGTACCAAGACCTTGCTGATTGTTGCCCATCGGCCGTCTACGATTGCTTCATGCAATCGGGTTTATCGCATCGAAAATGGACAGGCAGAAATGGTCCGCAGCGGCCCATGAAAAACTGGACGGCTGAATCCGTCAGGATCCCGGATCAGAAATATCCGGATCAGGTTTCTTGTCTCAGGTGGCCATCAATTAGCCTGGAAATACACCGACAATCAGCCTGGAAATTCCCTGACAATCAGCCATCAATAAATAAATTTGCATATCAATGTAAAAATCAGTTTGTTATATGACAAATTTAATCGGAAATAGATTTGACATAAAATGATATATTATCAGTAGCGAGGCGAATGATTCACAGATACAGGCCTTGGCGCGACCCCCGTTTCCTGAACTTCCATTGAGTTATATTGCTTGCTTGTACGAGGGCCACCCGCTATGTTGACGCTGCGACGATTGATTCGCCTGTTTTCTGGCTATCCCGGTTTTGGACGATACCCGGCCAGGCCAGGACTTCACCGATCGGATCCATCCCATCATCTGCCTGGTCCAGGCCGTTCGATTGCTGCCCTGGTCACGGTTGGTTTCGTGATCATGCTGGCTGGCTGGCCATTCACCGGGAGCGTTGCGGCGGTAACGACGGCAGACGGCTTTGTTTATACGATCAGCGGAACCAGTGCGACGATCACCGATTATACTGGGAGCGGCGGGACTGTGGCAATCCCGGCTGTGATCAGTGAAAATGGCCAGCCATATTCGGTCAGCGCCATCGGTCCGAGCGCCTTTTATAATGACAGCAGCATAACGGCAGTGAACGTCCCGGACAGTGTGATGACGATCGGGGCAAATGCCTTTCTATCCTGCACCAATCTGGCCAGCATCACCCTGGGGGCCAATGTCAGCAGTATTGGCAGCAATGCCCTGAATAAAACAGCTTTGATGTCGCTGGCCTTGCCCGCCAGTGTCAGCAGCATCGGCGAACAGGCCCTGACCGGCTGTGCCAGCCTGGCGGCGATATCGGTCAGCGCCGCTAACCTGGCCTTCAGCAGCCGGGACGGCGTTTTATTCGATCATGACGCGGCAATCTTGCTGCAGTATCCGCTGGCCCGGGCTGGGACCGCCTATACGGTGCCCGATGGAGTGACCAGTATCGGCAGCTATGCCTTCAAAGGGAATACCCGCCTGCAGACAGTTTCGTTGCCGGTTTCGCTGACGGCTATTCGCGATCGGGCTTTCGACACCTGCAGCAATCTGGTCAGCTGTCCGTTACCGGCGAATTTAAGCAGTCTGGGCCTGGCCGCCTTTTACGACTGCCGGCAGCTGGCCGATGTGACGGTGCCCGGTTCTGTGGCAACCGTCAGCGCTGATGCCTTTTATAATTGCCAGAAGCTCACCTCGCTGACCCTTGAGGATGGAATCCGGACTATCGGCGACCGGGCGTTTCGATCCTGTGCCGCTTTAAGCGCCGTCATGATCCCCGGCAGCGTGACCAGCATCGGCAGCTACGCATTTTATAATACCGCGAAACTGGCCAGGATCCAGCTGGCTGGCGCGCCGCCGACGCTCGGCAGCCTGAGCTTTGACACCAGCGTCAGCGGTTTTGTCTTGCTGTATCGCGCCGGACAGAGTGGCTACACCAATCCCTGGAAGACTTATCCGACCGCGCCCTATTATCTGGTCCGCTATGATGGCAACGGGCAGACGGAAGGCCAGGTACCGGCCGACCCGCGCGGTTACCGCAGCCAGGAGCAGGCTATTGTCCTGGCCAACACCGGAGGCCTGACCCGCAGCGGGTATACACTGACTGGCTGGAATACAGCAGCCAATGGCAGTGGGACGGCATACACGGCAACAGACAGTCTGCAGGTTGGCGACCAGGACGTGATTTTATACGCGCAATGGACCGCGCTGGACCCACCGGGCGGGGCAGGCAGCGGCCAGGTAGCGATCAGCGCGCCTCAGGTGCAATTGGCCAGTGGCACGACTGCAGGGTCACCGGAAACCTCGCTGCGGTTTATCGCCACGATCGACACCCTGCAATTGCAGGAAGCTGGATTTGTCCTATCATTGCAGAATCCGGCACCCGAGGTCAGCGGGCCACATTGCCAGTTGCGCAGCACCACCCAGGTATACCTGGCTATTCTGGCCGATGGGGCACGGATCACAGCCGAAAGCCTGGGCGGAACTTATATCGTCGCCCTGACCTTGAATCAGATCCCCCATGCTGATTTTGCGACAGATATATACGTACGCCCCTTTGTCCGTCATATCGATGGATCACTGGAATACGGAACACTCAAGACCTTCAGCGTGACCACCTGCCTGATCTTGAAAAATACCTGATGAAATCTTGCGCTGTTCGCTGTAGAATGAAAGGGGTGTCAGTCTTTGTCCGAAACATGCAAGCCATTGCCTGTGCCCTATCAAAAACCAGTGATTGATATCATTTATTTTCCGCCGGAACACATTCAGCTGGCCACCAGCGGTTTTCTGGTCAAGAACGAAGGTATCGGCGATATCATGAGCTGGGGTGATTTTTATGATCCGTAGGAATCAGCTGACTCAAAATAAATGGAAAGTGATCGCTTTGCTGATCACCTGCATCATAACAGCCATTGTCACAGGCCTGATCATAGCCGAAGAAGGCATGCAGCGCCGCCTGAACCGGATCAGGGCAGCAGCCGTGAACGCGGTCCAGCCAACGGTTGCAGGATCCATCACTGACGGTGATGCATCAGCCAACGCCCCGGCGGCCGATGACTCCCTCACAGATCACGTAACGCCCGGCGGCGCAACCACAGGCAATACAATCCCGGGTGAAACGGCATCGGACAGCCGCCCGGCAGGCAATGGCCTGACGGTCGAAACGGCAACAGCCGACGGCGGATTTGGCCCTGTCATGAACTGATCACAAAACCGGTCCGTCCGGATAAATGGACAGATCCGCATTACCCAGCAGCCTGCATCTATTATTTTTAAGTGCATATATTATTGAGCCTGCATATTTGCTTTTATGGATTAATCTGCACGCTGGATTAATCTCTTTTATGAACCGAGGAAATTCATGAAACGGACAAGAATTGTTGATTTAATGAAAGAAAATGGACAGCTGGCGGCAATTCCGACCGGGTCCAGCATGTGGCCGATGTTGCGCAGCAAACACGATTCTGTTGTGCTCGAAGCACCGCAAGGCCGCCTGAAACGCCGCCAGATTGCCATGTACCGGCGACCAAGCGGCGAATGTGTGCTGCATCGGGTTGTCGCTGTCCATGACCGGGAATATGAAATGTGCGGTGATAACCAATGGATACGCGAAGACCGGGTGACTGATCAGGAGATCCTCGGCGTCGTCTGCGGCTTCTATCGTGGCGATCACTATGTGACCTGTTCAAACCACTTTTATCGCTTTTATACCTGGATCTGGTGCTCAATCTGGCCAGTTCGGCGGTTGATTTTGCAGTTTTTCAGCCTGATCCGTCGTCAAGGTCACCAGCTGCTCGGAGAAGTCCAGCATTTGACCAAACCGGGCCTGCCATTCAGCAAACATAACAAGCCTCATACTTGAACAGTATCCGCCCCCAGACTGCTCGCAGCCTCAGCCGACCACCATCACGAGGCGTCGCCTTTTTCCGCAGAAATCACCTCAGTCGCCACACCGATCAGCAACATCACAGAACGCGACTCCATGCGGATCCGGCTCTCGACACGCGGCATCTGGTCCGGATCAGCACAAATATCGCGGCCAGCCGGCAAAGCAGTATTAACCGCCAGACGCCACGTATAACCAGCTGGCAATTCCGGCAGCCAGATCATCTGCTTTTCCCAGTGAGCATTAATCACCAGATAAACGATATCATCAGCCGGCAGCTCAGCCTGTTGCTCAACCTTAAGCTCAGCCTTTTGCCCAGCCGGCAGCTCAGCCTGTTGCTCAGCCTGCCGGTTCGCCGGCGGCCCAGCCTGCTGGGGCGGATACTGGCCAGCAAAGAGAACACCAATGAGTCGTGTTTCCGGATTAGAATCAAGCTGGTAAGGGACTGCACCGTGCCGGCTGACGGGTGGCAGGCCGCAACGGGCCGGAGCCGTGCGCTTGCGCATGACCGGATGGTTTTTGCGCAGGCGGATCAGAGCCCGGAAAAAGTGATAAAGATCGGCATTTTTCTGCAGATAACTCCAGTCCAGCCAGGAAATCTCGTTGTCCTGGCAGTATGGATTGTTATTGCCAAATTGCGTATTGCCAAATTCATCGCCAGCCAGCAGCATCGGTGTACCCTGGCTGGCCAGCAGGACGACCGCCGCGTTGCGGATCAGGCGCTGGCGCAGCCGGTTGATCTCCGCATCGTCCGTTTCACCTTCAACGCCACAATTCCAGCTGTTATTGTGATTCTCACCGTCAGTATTCTGCCACCCGTTGGCTTCATTATGCTTGGTGTTAAAAGTATACAGGTCATGAAGCGTAAATCCATCGTGGCAGGTGATAAAATTGACCGAGGCGTTGACCCCGCGGTGGACCGGATCATAGAGGTCATGTGAACCGGCGATGCGCTCCGTGGCGGTGTAGGCGAGGTGGGAGTCGCCCTTGAGGAAGCAGCGCAGGTCATCGCGGAATTTGCCATTCCATTCGGACCAGCGGTTCCAGGACGGGAAACTGCCGACCTGATACAATCCGCCGGCATCCCAGGCTTCAGCGATCAGCTTGACCCGGGCCAGGATCGGATCGAAGGCCAGGCTCTGCAGCAGGGGCGGCTTGCTCATGGGCGAGCCGTCCTCGTTGCGCCCGAGGATCGAGGCCAGGTCAAAGCGGAAACCGTCGACCCGGTATTCTGTCACCCAGTAACGCAGGCAGTCCAGGATCATCTGCTGGACGATCGGGTGATTGCAATTGAGGGTATTGCCGCAACCACTGAAATTGTAATATTTACCGTCCGGCGTCAGCATATAGTAGACATTGTTATCAAAGCCCTTGAATGATATATACGGGCCAAATTCATTGCCCTCGGCTGTATGATTGAAGACAACGTCGAGGATGACCTCGATACCGTGCTCGTGCAGCTGCCGGATCAGCGACTTGAGTTCGACGCCCTCACGGTTGTACTCGATCGAGGCGGTATAGCCTGTGTTCGGTGCAAAGAAGCTGACAGGATTGTAGCCCCAGTAGTCCAGCAGGCGCTCGCCGTTCCAGTAGCGCAGGTCGCGCAATTCGTCGAATTCAAAGATCGGCATCAGTTCAACGGCATTGATGCCCAGGTCAAGCAGGTAGGGGATTTTCTCGGCCAGGCCGGCGAAAGTTCCGGCGTGTCTGACTCCGGAAGAGCCATGCCGGGTATAGCCGCGGACATGCAGTTCATAGATAATCAGTTCATCCATCGGGATCATCGGATGCTGGCTTTTACCCCAGTCAAAGTCATTGGCCACGACGCGCGACTTGTAGTGGCAGCCGTGATTCAGGCGCGTGCCCCACTGGCTTTGCCCGGTGACGGCCTTGGAGTAGGGGTCAAGCAGGTATTTGTTTTTGTCAAATATCAGCCCCCGCTGCAGGTCGCGCGGCCCGTCGACGCTGAACGCGTATTCAAACTGCTCAATATCCAGGCCAAATACGATCATCGAGTAGACATTGCCAATCCGGTAGGTCTCGGGGAAGGGAATGGATTTGAAGGGCTCGCATTTTTCCCGTTCAAAGAGCACAAGCGAGACGGCTGTGGCGTTTTGGGAGTGAACCGTGAAACTGACCCCGCCGGGGATCACGACCGCTCCGTACTCCAGGTAGAAGCCGGGACGGATCTGGTATCCGTTGACCTCATCAAGCGGCACCAGATTGCGGTTGAAGGCTCGGGCATAGCGTTCGGTATTCACCTGGCCCCGGAAAGCATCGAGATACATATGAATACTCCTTGCATACCTGCTTTGTGACTGAAATGGCCGGCCCATGCTTGCTGCCGGCTTTGCGACTATGTCCAGTCAGGACGTGTCAAAGGATTGCTATATTTTTGATTATATAGCAATCGAATGGTGACAAACAGTTTTTTTCAGCTGGACTTGTAAAAAATGACTGTTAAATTCTGTTCAAATGACTGATTGACAGATGGTCAATTTTGTTTATACTGGCTGATTCCCGGCTGTTTTTCGCTTTTTACCCCAAAATGGTTTGCCAAATGTTGCTACTAAATCAGCGCACGCGGCCAAACTCCTGATCGGGGCTTATAAATATAATAACCGGCCCGGGTGGGGGCCCAGGCCGGATGGGAGGGGACGGTATCAGGGTGTATCCTTGCGCCGGTTTATTTTATATTGCTTGTAGCCACCGGAAAGCGAGTAGACGCATTTAAACCCGCGATTGATCAGGATGTTCTGCGTCGCATTACCGGTGACCCCTTTATTACAGTAGGTGACGACCGGTTTGGCCGGGTCGAGCTGGTCGAGGGAATCGCGCAGCTTTTCCTGGGGCAGGTTGATGGCTTGCTCGACGTGGCCATTATCGTATTGCCCGGCCGCGCGGGTGTCGACAACCTGGATGCTGGCCGGATCGGTAGCCAGGCGGGCGTTCAGCTCGTCGGCAGTCAGCTGCTGGCGGCCGCGCTGGATGGCATTGCTGAGGATCATGCCGCTGTAGTGAACGGGATCCCTGGTTGTTGCATAGGGCGGGGCATAGGCCAGGTCCAGGTGGAAGAGGTCGCTGACTTTCAGGCCGGCGGTCATGGCGGTGACAAAAACATCGATCCGCTTGTCAACACCGGCGGGGCCGATGATCTGCACCCCGAGCAGCTTCTCGCTGCGCCGGTCCGCCAGGGCTTTGATGACCATTTCCTGGCCCCCGAAGTAATCCGGCTTGTCCGGCTTGATATTGTGGCTGATGACCAGATCATAATCACGCTGGCGGGCAGTTTTTTCATTGAGGCCCGTGGCGGCGACAGTCAGGTCAAAGATGCGGAAGATGCCGGTCCCGGCGATGCCGCGATGGCGGGCCGGCTGCCCCGTGATCACGTCGCCGGTGATGTGGCCGGTTTTGTTGGCGGTGGAGCCGAGCGGCCGGTAGAGCGGCTGGTAGTCAACAATGGAAAAGCTCTCGGCGCAGTCGCCGCAGGCATAGATATCCGGCTGGTTGGTGGCCATGTCCAGGCTGACGGCAATGGCCCCCGTCGGGCCAAACTTGATCCCGGCTGCCTGGGCCAGGGCGGTATTCGGCCGGACACCGACAGCCAGGATGACCAGGTCGGCAGCAATCTTGCTGCCGTCATCAAGGGTGATGGTCGCCGGGGCCAGGGTATCGGGGGTGGAGCCACTGATGCTGGCAGCGGCAACCCCGGTCCGGACCGCAACCTGATGGCGGGTCAGGTGATCGTGGATGTAGGGGGCCATGTCAGGGTCGACGAATGGGCAGACCTGGGGCAGCTTTTCAATGACGGTAACCTCAAGGCCAGCCTGGGTCAGGGCTTCGACCATTTCCAGGCCGATGAAGCCACTGCCGATAACGGCTGCGGTTCGCGGGGCTTTGCTGTCGATGAACGTGCGAATGGCGCGGGCGTCGCCCGGATTGCGCAGGTTAAAGACATGGGGCAGGGTAACGCCGGGGATCGGTGGTACGATGGCACTGGCACCGGTAGCCAGGACCAGCGTATCATAATGATCCATGAACAGGCCGCCATCAGCCAGGTTCTGGACGGTCAGGGTTTTGGCCTGGGGGTCGATGGCCAGGACGAGGTGGCGGGTCCAGACATCGACGTTATATTTCTTCTTGAAAAAGGCGGCGTCGCGTGGTGTCAGCTGGTCGAGATCCGGCACCTGGCCGCTGATGTAGTAGGGCAGGCCACAGCCGGAATAGGAAATGAATACATCCTTGTCATACAGGACGATCTCGGCTGTTTCATCATTGCGGCGGGCTTTGGCGGCTGCTGAAGTGCCGGCGGCGACGGCGCCGATGATCACGATGCGTTTGGGCAAGGTGCGGGCGATTTCGATGCCCGTCAGTGGCTCGTCCAGGGCAGGCGAAGCTGTCCCGGCTTGTGCGGCTTGTGCGGCCTGCCCGGTCTCCAAGGCTTTTCCGGCTTGCTCTGATTGTGCGAATTCCATAGATTGACCTCCTGACGCGGGTACCAATGATTCTTGAGACCCGGCTTGATCGGTTTAAGATCAGATGATTCACGTTGTTATTTTCTGGCAAATCCCATGTCAATTATCTCGAGCCGGATCATCGGCTCCATTGATGATCATTGACTTTATTTATAAAAATTTCTTTGACAGTTGGCATCTGTTAGGCGATCAGGCATATGCTAGCGGGTAAGTAATAGACTATAATAACATTGTAACATGAACATGAACTGCTTGCTGCGCGCAGACCAGAGAATTGTTCAGCGTCATCTTTCATTAATGGGCTGAGGTGGTATAACGTGACGATGCATAGTGAGCATGCGGGCCGAAAGAATGAAAATTCGCAAGAGATAACCGATGCTGCCACCAATCCGGCAGCCGCTGTGGCCCAACCGGCTGCGGCCGCTTCTCCGAATGCCGGCGCCACGCCGGCGCCGGTTCCCGCTGCCACTCGTATGGATAGTTTCGAGCGCCTGATGGAGCAGGCCCCGTTTTCGGTGATTATTTCCCGGGTCCGGGATGGTACCTTGCGCTATGGCAATCAGCGCGCCAAGCTGCAGTTTGGTTTTAGCGGCCAGGAAGGCATCGGCCTGGCTGCCAGTGATTTTTACGTGCATGTATCCGATCGGGATCGATTCCTGCAGCAGATCTTTACCCAGGGCAGCGCCCAGGACTGGGAGATGGAGCTGCGGGACTTGCAGGGCCAGGCCTATTGGGCCCTGATGTCCGGGACCCTCACCGAGTATGAAAATGAACCGGCGATCATGGTTGCGATTAAAAATATCGATGTCCGCAAGAAGGCGCAGATGGCCTTGCAGGATCAGAGTCACGTGCTTGAGGAACGGGTCAAGGAATTAAACTGCCTTTATTCGGTATTTGCTTTGACCGAGCAAGATCAGCTGACCGTGGATATGATTCTGCAGCAGGTTGTAAGCCTGATGGTTAATGGCTGGCAATATCCGGAAATAACCGAAGTCCAGATCGAGTGGGCCGGGCGCATCTTTGCGACACCGGGCTTCAAGCTGTCGGCCTGGCAGCAGGTCGTGACGCAGGAGACAGCGGCCGGGGATCCGGTCCGGCTGATTATTGCCTATCAGGAGGAGCGGCCATCGGCTGACGAAGGCCCGTTCCTGGCCGAGGAACGGGACCTGGCTGCGGCGATCGTGCATCGTCTGGCAGAGGTGCTGGCGCGCCGCCGCCTGGCTGACCTGGCAGCCGAACAGACCGCGCTGGTCCAGCTGATGTATCGTGAGTTTTGAATTAGTTTGTACTATAAATCCCGTTCAGTCGTTTTTCGTCT
>CAYVHB010000053.1:0-2683 GCA_964450865.1 uncultured Oscillospiraceae bacterium
CTTTCAAGGTATTGCGCATGATTTTACAAAGCCAGAGGTCCGGTCACCATTGCCGAACGGGTGGTAATCCAATTCCCAGAATTGACGGCCAGCCTGACCAGATCGGGCAGCGCGTGTCTGTTTGGGTTCGCTAAGGAAATAGCTTCTGAATTCGGGGATGCAAGCAGGGTTCGTGCTGTTTCCAGAAATTGCCGCTGTATCGATGCCGCCACTCCCAGCAGGTGGCCGCGCAACCAGCCGTACCAGGTTCGCCAGCGTTGCCGGGTCGACTCTTCCAGTGGCGCGATACGTGCGGTCCCGGCCAAAACCGCGGCGATGACGCCGACCTGATACCGCTTGTAGGGCACCAGAAAGTCAGGTAGTTCGGCGTGAATCCGCTGGCAGCGCGGATTTTGGCAACGCAGTCTGCGGATGACCAGCACCTGCCAGTCGCCATTCTCGTCCCGGCATTTGCGATCTCGCCGGTCGTATGGTTTCAGCTCTGACTGGCAATATGGACAGAAATTTTGCTCCATCCCCGTGATGATAAACGGCCGTCGCTCTTTTCTAAAACGCCAAAATGTGATACATTGACCATGTGTTACGTTTAAACCCTCAGAGAGTTCTTAGTTGGCGCTAAGAGCAACCTTCTCTGGGGGTTCTTTCTTGCTCAGATTTGTTGCCACTGGCAATTATATCCGGCAAGTTGATGACAGGCAAATCCGGTAGCTTCCGGACGCCCAATGGCGGCGCTAACATCATGCGGAGAACGTGTATGGATTCGGCGAATAAGCAATTGTCACTGCTTATGACAGAAAAACATATCCGGCCATCCCGGTATCGGCTCAAGATTCTGGCATTCTTGAGCAATAATCGCTGTCATCCGACCGTTGAGCGAATTTATGCTGAACTGAAGCCTGATAATCCTGCTCTGTCTAAAACGACCGTTTACAATACGCTGAATACGTTTCTTGATGCTGGTATCGTGCGGGCTTTATCTATTGAAGAGGATGAGATCCGTTATGACATTGTCATTGCTGATCATGGACACTTCAAATGTGATGCATGCGGTGCCATCTTCAATTTCAAAATCAACCCGGATTTGCTCATGTCTCAAGAATTGGCTGGATTCAAGGTCCATGATCGAAATGTCTATTTCAAAGGCATTTGTCCCCAGTGCCTTTCGAAGATAGAAAGCAAGAAGCCGTATATCGAGAATGGGAGGTAACAACATGTCAGAGGACATGAAATGTCCCGTCACGGGCCATGCCAGAAGATCCGTTGCCGGCGGCGGCACAGCCAACCGTGACTGGTGGCCGAACCAGCTGAACCTGCGGATTTTGCATCAGAATTCAGAACTTTGCAATCCAATGGGCGCCGCTTTCATCTATGCAGAAGAATTCAAGAAACTCGATCTGGCAGCCGTGAAGAAGGATCTCTACGCATTGATGACCGACTCCCAGGACTGGTGGCCGGCTGACTATGGTCATTACGGTCCGCTTTTTATCCGCATGGCCTGGCACAGCGCCGGCACTTATCGCATGGGCGACGGCCGTGGCGGCGGCCGGTGGGGCCTGCAGCGGATGGCGCCCTTGAACAGCTGGCCGGACAATGTCAACCTCGACAAAGCCCGCCGCTTGCTCTGGCCGATCAAGCAAAAATATGGCAAGCAGCTTTCGTGGGCTGACCTTATGATTCTGGCCGGCAATTGCGCCCTGGAATCAATGGGTTTCAAGACCTTCGGGTTTGGCGGCGGCCGCGCGGATGTCTGGGAACCGCAAGAGGACATTTACTGGGGCTCCGAGGACAAATGGCTGGGTGATAACCGCTATTCCGGTGAACGTAATCTTGAAAACCCGCTGGCTGCAGTCCAGATGGGCCTGATCTATGTAAATCCGGAAGGCCCGAACGGTGTGCCCGACGCAGTTGCTTCCGGCCGTGACGTCCGCACGACTTTTGCCCGCATGGCCATGAATGACGAAGAGACCGTTGCGCTCATTGCCGGCGGCCATACCTTCGGCAAGTGTCATGGCGCCGGGCCGGCTACGCATGTCGGTGCTGAACCGGAGGGTGCGCCCATCGAGCAGCAGGGTCTTGGCTGGCAGAGCAGTTTCAGGAGCGGCAAGGGCGGCGATGCGATCGGCAGCGGCCTGGAAGGTGCCTGGAAGCCAAACCCAACTAAATACGATATGGGCTATCTGGAGACTCTGTTCAAATATGACTGGAATGTCATTAAAAGTCCTGCCGGCGCTTTCCAGTGGATTCCGACAGATCCGGCAGCGGCGGACACTGTTGAGGATCCTCACGATCCGGCTAAACGCCACGCGCCGATGATGACCACAGCCGACCTTTCCCTGCGTTTTGATCCGGTTTACAACCCGATTGCCCGGCGTTACCTGCAGAATCCGGAAGAATTCGCCGATGCTTTTGCCCGGGCCTGGTTCAAGCTGACCCACCGCGATATGGGGCCGCGTGCCCGTTATCTGGGTCCGGAAGTCCCGGCTGAGGACCTGATCTGGCAAGATCCCGTTCCGGCAGCCGATTATGAACCGATCAACGAACAGGATATCGCAGACCTCAAGAGCAAAATCCTGGCTTCCGGACTGTCCGTGTCGCAGCTGGTGACGACAGCCTGGGCTTCAGCCTCCACCTTCCGTGGCTCCGATCTGCGCGGTGGCGCCAACGGCGCGCGCATTCGCCTGGC
>CAYVHB010000053.1:2783-13891 GCA_964450865.1 uncultured Oscillospiraceae bacterium
GATGAGGTCTCTTTCTCGGTTCTGGAACCAAAAGCAGACGGTTTCCGCAATTATCTGAAAGCAAAATTCGCTGTTTCGGCGGAAGAAATGCTGGTTGATCGCGCCCAGCTGCTGACGTTGACCGCACCGGAAATGACGGTCCTGCTGGGTGGATTGCGTGTCCTGAATGCCAATTATGGCCAGTCACAGCATGGCGTCTTTACTAGGGAACCGGAAACCCTGACCAACGATTTCTTCGTGAACCTGCTTGATATGGGCACGGTCTGGAAGCCCTCAGCTGAGGACGATTCCGTTTTTGAGGGCCGCGACCGGGTCAGCGGCGAACTGAAATGGACCGGCACCCGGGTGGATCTCATTTTCGGTGCTAACTCCCAGCTCCGGGCAATCGCCGAAGTCTATGCCTGCGCCGATTCTCAGGACAAGTTCGTCCAGGACTTCATCGCCGCCTGGAACAAGGTGATGAACGCCGACCGGTTCGGGCTTGCTTGAAAAATTGACTGTGCGAATGTTGGATATTCGGTGCCGGCGGGCGATGAACGAAACGATACCGGATCACCCGTCGATAACGGACTGATCGAGGCCGTTGACTACCTGGCCGGAGATAACAGGAAATCAGCAGGGGCAATCCAGAGCCGGATTGCCCCTGCTGTGACGTTAAGGTTGCAGCAGTCGGCGATTGCGGTTGACCCGCCCGTGGGCTTCGCCGATCATGGCGCCACCGATAATCATGGCCGCACCGCATATCTGCAGAGCGTTCAATGTTTCGTGTAAAAGGATCGCCGACAGGACGACGGCGGACAGTGGTTCCAGATAGCCCAGAATTGCCACGGCCTGCACTGGCAGATGCCCGATCGAGGAAAAGTAGCAATAACAGCCAAGCCCCGTGTTGAGCAGGCCCAGGATGATGATCCAGATCCAGTCGCCACCAGAAACCTGAACAATGAAACCCTGCCTGATACCGACAAAAATAGCGACAGTCAGAAAACTGATGCTGAGCTGAAGTGTGGCGTTTTCCAGTCCCGTGATGTCCCGGGCTTTCTTGTTGCAGCTGATATTGACTGGCATGCCTTCAGTTGCTGATTATACCATCAGCCGGCCTGGTTTTCGCGCCGGCCCCCCATATTATCAGCAAGATTATCAGCAGGGGCCACTGGTCGGCCGTGATTCTTGATTAATAAAATGTTGTTGCCCCGGTGCCGGAAAACAGCCTTGTCCTTGCCCGTCTCATCTGTCGTATGCTATGCTTAATCGACAGAAAGGAGCAAGATCATGGCTGTCCTCCTGGCTAAACTCAAAGAGGTCCTGTTCGCCGTTTTGCCGGTTACCCTGATCGTTTTTGTCTTGAACTTTACGCTTTCGCCGCTCGATCCGCCAACTTTCCTGCGTTTCCTGGTCGGCGCCGTTTTTATTATCCTGGGTCTGTCCATTTTCCTTTTTGGGGTGGATATCGGTATAACCCCGGTCGGTCTCCTGATGGGTAATACGCTGACAAAGTCCAACAAGCTGCCGGTTGTGATCACGGGTGGCCTGCTGCTCGGTTTTTTCATATCAGTCGCTGAGCCGGATTTGCACATTCTTGCCAGTCAGGTCGACTTTGTATCGTCCGGCCAGATCAGCAAACTGAGCATCGTCCTTGTCGTGTCACTCGGGATTGCGACGATGATGACGCTGGGCCTGCTGCGTATCTTGCGCGGGACGCCGCTATATCTGGTCCTGACCCTGGTCTATTTTATCATCTTCATTCTGGCCCTGTTCTCGACGCCCGAGTTTCTCGCCATATCCTTTGATGCTTCCGGGGCGACAACCGGCGCCATGACCGTGCCTTTTATCCTGGCGCTCAGCAAGAGCGTATCGGCCCTGAAAAAGGACAGCAAAGCTTCGGAAAAGGACAGTTTTGGCCTGGTTGGCCTGACGTCGACCGGTGCAATTCTGGGTATCATCTTGCTCAGCATCATACGCCCGTTTTCGGAGATTACGGCCAGCCTGGAGCTTGAGATATCCCAAAACCCATCGGTTTTGCAGCCGTACCTGCACGCACTGCCATCGGTCAGCCTTGAGGTGATGCTGGCCCTGCTGCCGATCTTCGCCATCCTTTTTGTTTTCCAGAAGATCAGCTTTCGTCTCAAGCGCAGGACCTTCAATAAAATACTCAAGGGCCTGCTCTATACCTATCTGGGTCTGGTGCTGTTCATGGTCGGGGTCCATGCCGGCTTCATGGAGGCCGGTATCCTGGTTGGCTATAACCTGGCCAGCCTGGACCAGAAATGGATTGTTGTCGCCGTTGCGACGCTGATTGGCATGGTGACCATCCTGGCCGAGCCGGCCGTTTATGTCCTGACCCAGCAGATCGAGGATGTCACGAGCGGTTATGTCAGGCGCCAGCTGGTCGTCGGCTTCATGGCGCTCGGCGTCGCCTCGGCTGTAGGCCTGTCGATCCTGCGTATCGTCGTGGCGCAAATCCAGCTCTGGCACTATCTGCTGCCGTTTTATATCCTGGCCCTGGCGATGTCTTTTTTTACCCCCAAACTTTTTGTCGGCATTGCCTTTGATGCCGGCGGTGTGGCCTCCGGGCCGATGACCGCCACCTTCATTCTCGCCTTTGCCCAGGGCGTCGCCGAGCAGATCGCCCATGCCGATGTCCTGATCGATGGATTTGGCATCATCGCACTGGTGGCAACCATGCCCCTGATTGCGGTACAGATTCTCGGCCTGATTTTCAAATATAAATCCGCCAAGGAGGTCTGAATCAAAATGAGTCCTCATGCAAAAAGAACGGCCGGCAGCCAGGCTTCCCCGCCGGTTGAGCCCGATATCGGCTGTGTCGAACTGGGCTGTGTGATTGTCAATATGGGCGTAGCCGAGCGGGTTCATCACATCGCCCGTGACTTTGGCGTCCATGGTGAAACGGTGCTGGTCGGCAAGGGAACTGTCCAGAATTCGCTTCTCGAGTTCCTTGATTTGTGTGACATCCGCAAGGAGATCGTCCTGATGCTGGCCGTCAAGTCAAAAATCAGGCCGGCGCTGGCCCGGATAGCCGAGGCCCTGCGCATGAACAAGCCCAATCACGGCATAGCTTTCAGTTTTTCGGTATGTCAGATTGTCGGGACGCGGACCTGCGTCTGCGAACTGGAAAGAAACATGACAGGTGGTGAAAGGAAAGTGTACCAGGCGATATTTGTCATTGTCGATAAGGGCCGCGCCGAAATGGCGATCGAGGCCGCAACAAAGGCCGGTTCGAGTGGCGGTACGATCATCAATGCCCGCGGCTCGGGTATCCACGAGACGAGCCGGCTTTTTTCCATGGACATTGAACCGGAAAAGGAAATTGTCCTGCTGCTCACTGAACAGGCCATGACTGAACAGGTTGCGGCCGCGATCCGCCAGGAACTGAAACTCGATGAGCCGGGCAATGGCGTTGCTTTTATCATGGACATCACGCAGGCCTATGGACTTTTCTGACCGCCATTCATCCGGCCAACCCACAGGTCCGCATCCCGATCCTGGCGACTTGAAAATTGGGGATGTGCGTTGTATCATTTTGTGATAGAGTTGTAAAAGCTGCCTGGCAAGGATGCAGCCTGGCCGCTCGCCAGCCGGTAGAAAAGAGGAACCTGTGAAAAAAGTCTGTGATTCACTGACCGGAACCGCCCTGTTCAGTGGCCTGAGCCATGAACAGTTCCATGATTTCTGCCTCAAGACAACGATCCGCCTGGTCTGGAAGGGTGAAGTGCTGGTTAATGAAGGTGACCCGTGCACCGGGATCGGCCTGATCCTTGAAGGTCAGCTGGCTATGCAGAAATATGCCAGTTCGGGTGATTTTGCCACCCTTGGGCTCCTGGGAGCCGGCGATATTTTTGGCGAATACCTGATTTTTGGCAGTCGCAAAAACTATCCGGTTACGATTGAGGCGGTTGCCAATTCCAAGATCATTTTCATACCCCGCGAGACCTTGCTGGCGATCTTGAACCAGAATCCGGGCGTCATGAATAATTTCCTGACGATTCTCTCCGACCGGATCCAGGCTCAGAACCGCCGGATCTCCCTGCTTTCGCAGAAGAGCCTGCGCCAGAAAATTGCCAGCTACCTGCTGGAATTGCTGCGCGACCAGCTGGAACAAGAAGGGGAAAGCCCCAAGACCATGCGCCGGGTTGTTTCAACCCAGGCCGTAGAACTGCCTGTCTCCAAGGAAGTGGTATCCCGCTTGCTGGCCATGCCGCGCCCCTCGTTCTCCCGTGAGCTGATCAGCATGGAGCGTGACGGCCTGATCCGCGTCAGCGGCCGTGTCATCTGGCTGCTCGACCAGGACGGACTGGAGCGCGGTGTCATCGAGGGCTTCCAGGCCGGAGACGGTGCCTGAATCATGCGATGCACGGTTGAGATAATCGGTGCGTTCCTTGCCTTTTCCGGGGCAACGGCGGTGCCTGAATCACACGGCTGCCGGGACAACCGGGCCAAATAACAGGATCCGGCCGGACGACCGGGCCAGACGACAGAATCACATGCGATTATTGCCAGGAGGTCAGACATTGTCACTGAACAACAGCGATCTGTTATCCGATCTGGGTCAATTCATCCAGAATCTGCTGGACGACCTGGCCAGTGGCCTGCTGTTTTTTGGTGGCCCCCTCGATATTTTTGTTGCCCTGACTGATATCCTGGCTACGGCCCTGGTTGTTTTCTACGTCATCAAGTTATTGCGCGACTCCCGCGCCTGGCAGCTGCTCAAGGGGCTGGCCCTGATCATCGGCTTTGCCCTGGTCTGCAGCCTGGCCGGCCTGACCACAGTTGGCTTTTTACTTAACAATACCATTTCGGTCCTGGCCATCGCCTTCGTTGTCATCTTCCAGCCCGAATTGCGCCGCGCCCTGGAGACCTTTGGCCGCAGCAGTTTCAGTGTCCTGTCTTCGGCCATCACGCCCGAAGACACGGAGATATCGACCCGTTCGGTCCATCACCTGATCGAGTCGATTGTCCGGGCCTGTGAGAAAATGTCGACGACCCAGACTGGCGCCCTGATTATCCTCGAACGCCAGACGAAGCTGAGTGACCTGATTGAACAGGAAAATGTGGTGCTGCTCGATGCGGCCGTCTCCGCAACCATGCTCCAGCAGATCTTTTACAAGAATTCCCCGCTGCATGATGGTGCTGTGGTCATCCGTGACGGCCGGATCAGTGCAGCCCGGGTGCACGTGCCCCTGTCTGATAATTACCATCTGCGCCGCGACTATGGCACGCGACACCGCGCGGCGATCGGCGCCAGTGAGATTGGTGATACCATTGCCATCGTCGTATCGGAAGAGCGTGGCAGTATTGGCCTGACACTTGAAGGCCGTCTGTATATCCTTGATAATGCAGACGCGCTGCGAACCTTGCTGCACAAGCTGCTGAGTCCAGCCCGCCACGGCGTAACCTGGGGCGGATTATTCCGCAGCAAAGCTAAAGAAACGGAGGGGCCGGCTGGCCCGGCCAGTCCCGAACCTGGCAAGGCGAAACAAGCGGCTGGCCAGGCCAGTCCCGAACCTGGCAAGGCGAAACAAGCGGCTGGCCAGGGCCCAGGTTCGACATCTGCATCATCTTCTGGCCCGGAATCGACAGCAGGTTCATCCAATCCCCAGTCTGCGTCTGGCACCCAGCCGGTTATTCCGGTCCGCCGCGCGCTTCGCTTCTGGCCCTGGGGCCGGTCAGCCGAAACCCGGCCGATGCCCCGCCGGCAACGGATTGTGATAACGCTCGTCTCCCTGGCGATTGCCATCTTTCTCTGGCTCTACGTCCAGGTTACGGTCAATCCGGTTGATACGCGGTCTTTCACCGTCCAGCTTTCCTATCGCGGGATTGAGACTGCACAGAATAACGGCTACGAACTGCAAATTCCTCTCGAGAATATCCAGGTCACCCTGATGGGCCGGCGCAGAGTCATTGCCAATCTCCAGACCTCGGATGTCCAGGCCTATATCGATTTCAGTACCGTCAATTCAGCCGGACTGCTGCCCATGGCGGTTGAAATCGACACGACCGGCCTGATTTATACCCGGCCGACATACATATCCCCGGCGTCGATCACCGTCAGTGTCCGCAAAAAGACCCCTGGCTGAACACGTCCGGCCAGCATCAATGATTCGTTATCGATTGGATAAATGAACCGATTGATGATAAAATGCGAACGTGCATGATAAAGGCAGGAAAAGCGGCTGCCATCCATTCATGCAGGACCGGATTTTCTGATACATGGTAAACCACAATATAGCCGGACGCACTGCATGAATGGTTCATACCGGATGCGCCGCGTCACGATTTAATCATAAAGGAGAATGAATACATGGCCCGACTTTTTGGCACAGATGGCGTTCGAGGCATCGCCAATAAAGACTTGACACCGGATCTGGCGTTCCGGCTCGGCTGGGCTGGCGCCCTGGTCCTGGCTGGCGAATGCAGCCATAAACCGATCATCCTTGTTGGCAGTGATACCCGTATTTCCTGCGGCATGCTCGAATCGGCACTCGTGGCCGGCATTTGTGCGGCCGGCGCGGACGCCTTTGTCTGTGGAGTAATCCCGACGCCGGGTATTGCTTACCTGACCCGCAAGTATAAATGCGATGCCGGCGTGATGATTTCCGCTTCCCACAATACCTATGAATATAACGGGATCAAGTTCTTCAGCAGCAATGGCTACAAATTGCCGGACGATACAGAAGACCAGATTGAAGCCCTGATTGCCCGATATAATGATATGCAGACCGACCGGCCGCTGGGCGCCAATATCGGCCGCCGGATCGAAAAAAAGAATGCCTCCCACGATTATGCCGAGTATCTCAAGCGGCGGATGGCCGTTGACCTGAGTGGCCTGAAAATTGGCCTGGACTGTGCCAATGGGGCTGCCGCCCATATTGCGCCAGCCCTGTTCAGCGACCTGGGGGCAGATATTGTCACCCTGGGTGCGGAACCGGATGGAACCAATATCAATGCCAATTGTGGCTCGACGCATCTGGACCGCCTGCGCCAGCTGGTGCGCCGGGAAAGCTGTGATCTGGGCCTGGCTTTTGACGGCGATGCGGACCGGATGCTGGCCATCGATGAGAATGGTTCGATGATTGACGGTGATGTCATCATGGCCATTATCGCCCTCGACATGAAAGAGGAGGGCCTGCTGCGCCAGAATACCCTGGTTGTAACGGTCATGAGCAATCTTGGCCTGGACATCATGGCCAAGGAGCAGGGGATCCGGCTGGCCAAGACCAGGGTCGGCGATCGCTATGTCCTGGAGGAAATGCTCAAGCATGGTTATGCCCTGGGCGGTGAGCAGTCCGGCCATGTGATCCTGCTCGATCATGCCACGACTGGTGACGGCATGCTCAGTGCCCTTTGCCTGCTGCGGGCGCTCAATCATCGCAGTGAGTCGCTGAGCGAGGCTTCACGGGTTATGACCGTCTTGCCCCAGGTTCTCAAGAGCGCCCGTGTGCCCAACGAGAAAAAGGACAAGGCCATGGCAGATGCTGACGTTCAGGCGGCCTGCAATGCCTGCGAGCTGCAGCTGGCTGGCAAAGGCCGGGTCCTGGTCCGGGCTTCCGGTACTGAACCGATCATCCGGGTCATGATTGAAGGCCAGAACCAGGAAGAAATCGCCCAGATGGCCGATCATCTGACATCGCTGATTGTCAGCCGCTACGGAATCTGAGCATCGGATAACGCCGGTCAACCAATCCGGGCCGGATTGAAGTCCGGACGGACAGCCTGGATCATGACATAAGCCAATATCGTGAATGAATGGAATTAGCAGAGATTGACAGAAAAGGGCAGTGATTTTCGCATAGCATCAGGAATTATCAGCGAAAATCGGCGATAATCAGAGATTTGCAGAGGTTATTCTATGTGTGGAATTGTTGGATATATCGGCCTTGCCCAGGCCTTGCCCATCTTGCTGGATGGCCTGGGTAAACTTGAATACCGCGGCTATGATTCGGCCGGCGTAGCTTTCATTGCCGGCGATCAGATTGATGTGCGCAAGAAGAAGGGGCGGCTCATGGGCCTGGCTGCAAGCTTGCAGACGGCCGGCCTGCTGGCGCGCCAGGATATCCATATCGGGATTGGCCATACCCGCTGGGCTACCCACGGAGCGCCTAGCGATGAGAATTCCCATCCGCATCTGTCAGCCAACGGCCGCATGGCTGTCGTGCATAATGGCATTATCGAGAATTATCTCGACTTGAAAAGTTTTCTGCAGGATCAGGGCTTCGTTTTTGCTTCGGAGACTGATACGGAGGTCGTCGCCCATCTTCTGGAATACCACTACCAGCAAATTGCCGGCTGCGATATTCTCACCGCAGTCCGCCTGACCCTGGCGGACCTGAATGGTTCCTATGCCCTGGGCGTATTGTGTGCCGACTGGCCCGGCCAGTTCATCGCTGCCCGCAAGGACAGTCCGCTGGTCATTGGCCTGGGCAGCGATTGCAATTTTATTGCTTCTGATATTCCGGCGATTCTTGGCTATACCCGCCAGATCCTGATCATGGAGGATGAGGAGGTGGCGCGGATCACCGCTGATGGCGTCGAACTGTACAACGTATATGGCCAGGCTGTCCAGCGGCAGCCCCTGCAGGTGACCTGGGATAGCGAAGCCGCCGAAAAGGGCGGTTATGAGCACTTCATGATGAAGGAAATCCATGAGGAACCACGTGCTGTCCGGGATACCATCATGCCCCGCCTGCGTACCGGCCAGATTGTCTTCGAGGGCTACACGCTCGACCAGGCGACCCTGGCCGGCCTGGACCGGATCCGGATTGTCGCCTGCGGCACGGCCTACCATGCCGGGATCGTCGCCAAGTATGTGATTGAACAATTATGCCGGATACCGGTGGAAGTCGATGTCGCCTCGGAGTTCCGTTATCGCAATCCGATTGTGACAGCCCGCACCCTGACTATCATCATCAGTCAGTCTGGCGAAACGCTGGATACACTGGCCGCCATGCGTGAAGCCCGGCGGCTTGGCTCCCAGATCCTGGCGATTGTCAATGTTGTCGGCAGCTCCATTGCCCGCGAAGCCGATCATGTTATTTATACCAATGCCGGCCCGGAAATAGCGGTCGCCTCAACCAAGGCTTATAATACCCAGCTGGCTGCCCTCTCCCTGCTGGCCTTGCAGATGGCCAGAACGCTGAATCTGCTCAGCGACGATGAATACAGCGCCTACCAGCAGAAACTGGCGGCCCTGCCGGATCAGCTGACCGCGACCTTGACGATAACCGACGAAATATCCCGCTTTGCCTCGCAGCATTTTAATGCGCATAGTATATTCTTTATCGGCCGCGGTCTCGATTATGCCTTGTCCATGGAGGCTTCCCTGAAATTAAAGGAGATATCCTATATTCATTCGGAAGCCTATGCCGGCGGTGAGCTCAAGCATGGCACGATCGCCCTGATTGAAACAGGTACCCTGGTGGTTTGCCCGCTGACCCAGCCGGCCCTGCTGGAGAAAATGATCAGCAATATCCGGGAAGTGAAAGCCCGCGGAGCGACGGTTCTGGGGATTCTGACACCTGCCTGCGCCAAGGCCGAAGCCGTCTGCGATATGGTGTTCCGTCTGCCGGATATTGATCCCCTGCTCGCCCCGATCCTGGCCGTCACACCGACGCAGCTGTTTGCCTATTATATGACAGTCAACAAAGGTCTGGACGTTGACAAGCCCCGGAACCTGGCCAAGAGCGTAACGGTCGAATAAAGTGTTCCGGTCCTGGCTGTTCCCGCGCCCTGCAGGAATGCGGTGTACATACACGCCGGGCCAGTGCCTGGCCATTACGAGGATCAGGCACCGGGCCGTGCGCCACGCGGTACAAAGCCATTACGAGGATTAAACGCCGGACCATGCGCAGATCGCCCATCAATCATACACGTCAAAAAGCCCGGTCTCGCCAGGAGACCGGGCTTCATTTTAATAACAATTGTCTGTCTGGCTGATCAGTTCATGGCGCGAATTTTATCGACAATTTCCTTGTCCGGATCATACTCCGCCAGATTGACGCGCATTCTTTCAAGGAACGCATTAGCCTGCTCCAGCTCTTCTTTGGAAAAACCTTTGAACATCCGGGTATTGAGGGTGTCAAAGATTTCCTCGCAGATTTCGGCAGATTTCTCGCCGCTCTCTGTCAGGGCGATCTGATTGTAACGGTTATCCTTTTCGTTGATCTTCTTGGTGATCATGCCGACTTTTTCAAGACGCTTGACCGATACAGCAATAGATGGGGTTGTGACATTCAGGGCTTCAGCCAGTTCTGTCTGCGAACATATTCCTTGCTGCTTGAGGGTCAGAAGCAGACCTGGCTGGCCGATATACAGACCTCTGGACATGGATACACGATACAGGCGGCTGCGATGCAGCTGGGTGAGTTTCTTGAAATTTTCCTCCGGTGTCAGGGCGGCTGCGGAATCATCCTTCATTCGTTCCATACTAAAAGTATTCCTTTCAATTTTTTGAAAATAAGGCTGGTGGACAACATCAGCGGGGTAGAGGTTATGTCTGCGCGCCAAATCGCCAGTGTTGACAGCGGTACGAAGCGGATAACAGGTCCGGAGAAGGGTCGCAAGATGGCGGGTCCGCAGGCTGGCTGCATATTGACCTGCCCGGGGACAGGTCACGCGATGGCGGGGTTCGGAGACAATTCAACATGAGCATGGACCCTGTCAGACTTGGATCAATGGGGCTCAGGGGCAAGTCCCGGGATGAACGAAAAATATGAAGTGGGTATGATGAGGGACATCAATGCGGCTGCCAGATCAAAATTTGATTGAAATTGAGCTATATGTCAATATATTGCTTATGACATGAAGTTTATTCATTCCAATTCATTCTGTCAAGTCTTTTTTCTATAAAAAAACATCAACAGATAACGATTTTTTCTTTATTCATTTAATATTAACAGATATATCATTACAGTGCCCGGCTTTTGTCATTTTCGCTGTCAATATTGTCTAAAATGTTCATGCACAGACCAGTTGCTTTGTGCTAAACTGTTACACAAATGTTGCTGATTGTGATTATGTAAAATTGACCTCATGCAAGTCTGAGTCAAGTCCCATAAGTTGGTGTAAATTGCCTTTCGGTATCTGCATGATTCAGG
>CAYVHB010000054.1:0-10346 GCA_964450865.1 uncultured Oscillospiraceae bacterium
TGATTCTAGCAATTCTTTATCCTAGGCGGTATGTGCCCTGCTTTTGTCGCTTACGATATTTAAGCAACCACGTCACTTAAGCGGAAATAAATCAGGTGACGACTGCAAGTAGCTGGGTGAGTTGCGTTGCCAAATCAGGGTCGAGATATTTCCGCTGAGGTGACGTGGTTCCTCATGGCCATGGTGTACCTCATGGCCATGGTGTAACAAGTGCAAAATCCAGCGAATCAGAAACCGGTTAAACGTGCGGATAAAAATTGTGTTGACACGATTTTGAGCGTATGTGAAGATTGTATTGATCAATGTCACTAGGGGGCATGTGTTACGAAGATCATGAAATGGGCATGCTCTATGAAGATCATGCGTGCAATAACCAATCAGATATTCTAAAGAGCGGATATTTCTTGGCGCTTAATATTGGATTGACATGATATTGATATTCGCCGCAAGTGAAAGCACGATAGACGAAAGCTTGATTGATAGCGGCGTTTGAGGTGAAAGGGATGCAAAAGAAGTGTGACAGGTGGACGTTCTGGGTGAAAGCTCAGCAGGAGAAAAAGGATTATAATGATGAGGAGACATTTCTCAGATGACGAACCAGGAAAAGGTGAATAGTTCAGTCTCGACGGCTGAACTGATTGCAGCGGCTGTGCGCGAATACCGCCAGACTGAGTCGCTGGAATTGACAGCAGCCAGATTGCATCTTTCAACCTACAAAGTTCGCAAGCTGCTGATAACGGCCGGGGAATGGAGCAGTCCATTTGCCAGAGCGGTCGGTGAGCTGAAGGCAGCCGGACGGACTGTGGCTGAGATCGCGGCGTTGTTGGAGACGTCGGCGAATATGGTTGTGGCATATTTGCCTTATGGACGGACGGTTTATAACGTGGCGGACCGGACTGGTGAAGCCAGGCGCAGCGACCTTTACAGGTTGCGGATCCGGCGGGCGGCGGCCCATAGTGTGCGGCGCAGGACGGACGAGGCGAGCGGCGTATGTGAATACGATGATGGAGGATATGCAACAATGGACAAGAATATTGATGATTGGGCGGAACGGCAGCGTGCAGGTTCCGGCCGCCCGCTCAAGACGATTCGGCTGCACCTGGCGTTGAAAACGGATTATCTGGATGCGGAGGACAGGCGTGCTTTGCGACGTTATGGTCATTCGTCAACGGGCGAATCGATCAGTCGCGATATCCTGATTCCTTCTGATATGACGCTGCATGCTTTGCACTATGCAATCCAGCGGCTATTTGGCTGGCAGAACAGCCACTTGCGAGCGTTTGAACTGCCGCCAGCCATTTACAAGAAGCTGACGGGCGGGACGGTCGGCGGCTGGTTTCGTCTGGTCGGTACGCTTTTCCTTTATCTTGAAAACGATCATGAGGCCTTCTGGGATGACGATTATCATTATGGCAGTTTTAAAAACTGGCTGCGCAAGAAGTATACCGGGCCTTATGTATATGAGGGAGAAGGCGAGAATTTCCTGATTGCGCATCGGAGCATACTGGCCTTGGTTGAACGCTTTCCGATGCTCGATGTACATGCCCGGTTTGATTCGCCAGAGCAGCTGGCGGCCGATGCAGCGCAAGGCGAGGACGAAGCCTACGAACCGGTGGTTTTACGCCGGGCGCCTCTGGTCGATCTGACCCTCGATGAGCTCAATCAATCACTCATGATGGAATGTGGCCAGCAGTCGCTCCTGGAGCGCTTGACAGTGGCGGAGGTGCTGGCGGCTAAAGGGCAGCGCCTGGCCGGGCCGGATCAATTAATCGCGGCCAAAAGCGAAGTGACATTGTTTGATGTTGAGGATTGGATGAGGTATTTGCGTTATCTTGCTAACGAGGCAATCGCAAAAGAGCGAGATCAAGCAGATAAGTTGGGGGGATCTGCTGACGCGGGATCGGCGCAGACAGCAGGTCATGAGACAGGATCCAGATCGACGGTTAGCGATGACATTGACAGTGCCATGCAGAATACGTGCACAAACCCGATGATCCGTGATGAACTGCGCGATACAATCGCGACATGGGCGAAAAGAATGCGCAGCCATTTGGCGGCAGGTCCAGTTATCGACGATGAAATTATTGATCTCAATCCGCTTCTCCGGCCGGTGACGCATCAGCTGATTTACAATTATGACTTTGGTGACAACTGGATTGTCGAAATTACCCGGCTAGGTGATGCGGCTGATCTGGTTGCGAGCGGCGCACTATCTGCCCTGGAACTGGCCGAAGCCGAGGCCACTGTTTTAACGGAACACCGGCCGGTCTGTATCGCGCGCGATGGTTTGAATGTCCTGGACGATGTCGGCGGACTGTCTGGTTTTGCCCGGTTTTTAGCCACGATCAATGAGTCGGACGATATGAACGAACGGGAAGAACTGCGAGAGTGGGCGAAAAGCCTGGGTTGGAGTACACGCAACGTGGCACTGAAAAACGTGTTGTGAGGTGTGAACCACGTCACCCGAGGGGAACAATCTCGTCTGAGGTTATAAAACACCTGGGAGAGTAGGGCTGCCGATGCAGAGGCGGAGAAATTTCCCTTGGAGTGACGTGGTTGACCTAGACGAAGCTAGCTGGTAGAGTAAGGCAGCCGATGCAGGGGCGGAGATATTTCCCTTGGAGTGACGTGGTTGAATAGTTGTGGAGGAAACTTAGGATGTTTATTCGGTTTGGTCAGTCGAATTTTCGGGATCGGGTTGTGGCCCTGCTGGTGCTTGGTTTGCTGGTTGGATCGGTTGTCCTGGCAGCCGGTTGCCAGGCGGTGGTCGAGGCTGGAAGCCCATCGGATACCTCATCGAAAAACCGCTCTGATGCTTTGTATCAGGTTTCTTTGCTCAATGGCCTGATGCAGGGGGATTATGATGGCACGGTCAGTATCGGGACGCTGAAGCAGGTCGGGGATCTTGGCCTGGGGACGTTTGACACACTGGACGGCGAGCTTGTCATGCTGGACGGTGTCGTTTATCAGGCCAGGGCTGACGGCACAGTCCAGGTGAAAACGGACGATGCAACCGTTCCGTTTGCGGCTGTCACTTTCTTTGACGATGAACTGGACGGAGGTACTTTGCGAAATGTCGCCGACCTGGCCAGTCTCAAGCAGGTTCTTGACACGACGATAACCAGCCAGGGCGGTGATTTCAACCAGTTCTACGCCGTCAAGATCAGTGGCGATTTTGCGATGGCCCATGTCCGCAGTGTGCCGGCCCAGAGCAAGCCGTACCAGCCGCTAGCCGCGATTGCCAAGACCCAGCCGGAATTCTCGTATGAGAACCTGGCCGGGACGATCATTGGTTTCCGCTGCCCTGACTATGTCGAGGGGATCAATCTGCCGGGCTGGCATTTGCATTTTCTGTCGGCTGACAAGGCGAAAGGTGGCCATTTGCTCGATGCCCGGATCACAGAAGCCCAGGCCGGGATTGACCGGATCAGCGACTTCCAGTTGCGCCTGCCGCGCACGGCGACGTTTGCCGCGCTGAATCTGGCCAGCGATCTGAAGACGGATACAAAGCAAGTCGAAAGCAAGTAACAAGAGATCCTGGCGCGGTGCAACTTCATATTGCTATTCAAGGAGGTTCTGACATGAAACTGAGCATGGTGATCCGGTTACTTGCGACCTTCTTTCTAATCTCGCAGATTTCGCTGTTTTCGGCCTGCTTTGACGCGGTTGACCAGGTGATTGAACATTCTCCGACCACAACGGCCATAACGTCAGGATCCGGTTCGTCTGGCAACACGACGTCCGGTTCGGCGCAATCATCTGCTTCTCATGCTTCTCAAACGACTGATGGCCCAACTTCCAGTTCAGCTTCATCCGGCCAGTCGACCATCCCAACCAGTAACGCTGCGGGTGGCGATATTTCTGCGGACCTTATTTTACCTGGTCTGGGCAACAGTAGTGGCAATTTTATCAATCGCGGCCTGGCAGCCTATGCCAATGATTGGCTCTATTTTTGCGACCCCGAACTCAAGAAGCTTTATGCGGCAGATATGCAGACTGGGAACATGAAAATCGTGCTTGCCAATGTCCTGGCGCAATATATCAATATGAATGGCGACTGGGTTGTTTTTGTTGACGCGTTGGATTCTAATCATGTCAAAATCGTAAGTACCGATGGCAAGCAGGTTTACACAGTTTCCGAACAGGTCCAGGGCGGTAAACAGCCGATCCAGGCGATTAATCTCCTGGTCAATGAAAACTGGATTTATTACATCGATATGAGTCCATCGGGCAACCGGCAGATCTGCCGTCTCCGGCCTGATGGCTCAAAAAAGCAGGTTCTCAGCACGGATAGCGCGCTGTCCTTTTCGCTTTCTGAAGAACGCATTTACTATCTGACGACGGAAAGCCGTTACGGCCTGGTTGGTCAGGACGGTTATGGCCAGAGTACGATTTTCGACAGACAGAAGACAGTCCCGATTCAGGCAATAGCCTGGAGTGACTGGATATATTTCAGCACCTACGACTCAATTTCCAAAACCCGGGGAATGAGCGGTGATATTGAAAAAATGCTCGAAGGCCAGAATGAATTCAACATTGTCGACGGAGCCAGTTTCTTTTACAGCACGAACAAGGGATTGTACCGGATGCGGGAGACCGGTGTCGATGTGGAGATGATCTGGGTCAATAATGGTGATTATAAAAATATTCCGAAATTCATCAATGTATTGGGTCCGTGGGTTGTGTTTCAGGCCAATCAGACCCTATATCTCACGAAGGCTGATGGCACCCAGATAGAAGCAGTTCAATTGACGAATTACTGATCAATGTCGGGTTTCTTGAATATGGATCATCAGCCTATTCTGCAAAATGTGCGGGCAATGGTCAGGTTGTACGGTTCTAGCCCACAATAGGGCTGATGTTCTTGATCTGCAAAAGGTCAAGAAGCAGTTGCCCAGATTTGTGCGATGGCCGATTTTCGCATGGCGTACATCTGGGATCAATTCAAAGAATACGGACTTCGTTTCCGTGAATATGGACTTCGTTTCCGTGATAAAAAGCAGATGCAGGACTTGACGACGCGGTTTTACCGGTCGTCAACCCCACACGGCTCCAGGTCAATCGCGGACATACTCCGGATCAACTGCAGGATGTCATTCAAGTATTCGGTTCTGGATCCCGACGTTCAGCCGGGCCATCAATGAGTTCAGCCGGGCCATCAATGAGCCTTACTGGATTCCGGCTGTTTCGAGGGCCTTGATCGCGTTGCTGATGCCCTGGTTATAACTGAGCCAATTTTGGCCGGCGGTCTGGTGCTGCAGGTCCTGGTAACGGTCGGCCAGAAGCGTCTGGACGGCCTGCTGGGAAGCTGAATCCAGCCGGGGCAAGGCCTCGATGAGAACGGGCAGCACAGCCGGTGACAGATCGCGGTAGTATTGCACGTCGAAGGTCGAGCCGGCCCCGCTAAGATAATGGTTAAGATTATGCCGCGCGATGATGGTGTCGGCGTTGACGGCGTTGAGGATAACCAGCGACAGGACAGTGGCGACGGCGGCTGTCTTGAATAACGGGAACACCGGCCGGAATTCCTTAATGATCATCATGATGAAAATGGTCGCCATGAGCAGCATGAAAGCGGTGACGAAGAAGCGCAGCAGAGTCAGCCCGTAGGTTTGGACATACATTTGCATGCGGAAAATAGCTGAAAACCACTGGATGAAGCTGCCAGCGACCAGGATGAGGGACTGGACACGCAGGATTTTTCCGGTCAGACCAATCCGGATTGAGCCCTTGATGGCGAACAGCATCAGGATAATGTTGATCGGCGTCATGGTAGCCAGCTCGAAGAAACCCTGTCTGGCATATTCCGCGTAGGTCAGGCTTTCCGGCAGGACGAATTGAAAAGCACCGGTTAAATAGGCGATCTGCACGATGGCGAAGGCCAGGTAAAGCAGATTGACGCTGGTTAAAATGGTGATCATCGTGACTGGCTTGAGATGAATCGGCCAGGTCTGCCGGGCCAGTCGCGCCGAGTTTATTGCCGGATTATTGTTATCGAAATTGTTTGAACGACCGGACGAGTCCAGGTTGGGGCCGGGCCTGGTGCCACCAGCCGGGCTTGCGCTTGTATTGGCGCCGTTACCTGGTGTTTGGTGAATGAAAAGAAACCAGCGAGTGCGGCAGCTTTCCAGATAGCTGAAAATGAAAGGAAAGAAGAGGCAGATCAGGGCCAGGTCAGCCAGTCTGTCACGGAGCGGCATCGTGCGCCAGAATGTCAGGAATTGCCCCATTTTACTGCTGAATACCGCATCAGCTGAAGCGAGAATAGAGCCGGCCACCAGCAGGATTGGCAAGGCCAGAACCAGGCCCAGCAGTATTTGCCCGACGAGATGACTGCGGCGAGTGCTGCGGCTTTTATCGCCGGCGTGACTTGTTTGGTTAGTTGGGTTGGATTGGCACGTTCTGCTTCCATCGGTTGCGTGACTTGTTTGGCTAGTTGGGTTGGTTTGGCCAATCCGGTTGTCCTGGCTGGTCTGGCCGGTCTGGCCGGTTTGACCAGCATGTCCGGACTCGCTCGTGATTGCTTGATTTTGATTTTGCTCATTATATTGTTCTTGATTTTGCTCTTTATATTGCTGCCGATGCCAGGCCTGGCTGATTGTATGTGGAATTTTATTCAAGCTGGCAAATGGCCGGATGAATGGCGAAAAAACACATTCAAGCCAGAATAGCGGATTATCCCAGTCAAGGTAATTATTTATTGATTCAACTTGCTCCGCGGGAGTCGATGCATAATAGGGGTTCAATGCTTGAATTGATCCGTATTGCTCATTGCCTGTGTTGCTGGCCCCAGTCTGAATATTGCCAGTGTTGCCCGTTCCGGCTTGCTCGTTTTGAGTATTGCTAATTCTGGTTTGCTCTTTTCGAGTGTTGCTCATGCCAGCTTGCATGTTGTCAGCATTGCTCGTTCCGTCTTGTTTGTTGCCAATACCCAGCAGCAGCGATTGAACGATCAGAAGGGCAAAAATGACCAGGAAATTCAAAAAATGCAAGGTCATATTGCTGTAAATCGCATAGGTCGCACCGAGAAACAAAATGACAGCCGTCAGGTAGAACAGCAGTAACAACCTTCGCCCACTGTTGGTTCTAATCAGGGCTGTGATTTTTTTCGGCCAGTCGATATGTTGTGCGCTATAGAACCACAAGGCCACTTCGGCTATCAAAATCGTCAGTGACATGCCCAGCCCCAAACCACCGCGAATGATGAAGCTAACAAAGGCCGTACTGCAACCCAGCGCGATGAGCAGCAAGACGATTGCCCGCCGGGCTGTAGGCATGGTGGGCGATAGCTGTGCGTCTTGACCAGATTGAACAGGTTGACCCGGCTTAATAGCTTGGCCAGCTTGGATAGCCTGCGCGGGTGGTGTTGTGACAGTGGCGACAGGATTGTCAGACTGATTTCCTGTTAAGGCTGGCTGATTTGCGGCAGTAAATTTTTGTTCAGCAGGATTGTTTTGAATGCTCATAGTGAACCTCCAGATGACGGGGCGATTGATTCATAAGCCAGCAGGTCGCCGGGCTGGCAGTCGAGGGCCTGGCAAAGGGCCTCCAGCGTGGAGAAGCGGACGGCTTTGGCATGGCCGTTTTTCAGGATGGAGAGATTGGCGAGGGTCAGGTCGACCCGGCTGGCCAGTTCGTTCAGGCTCATTTTCCGACGGGCCATCATGACATCGAGATTGACGATGATCGGCATAGCGGCTTGACCTCCTCAGATTGTCAGTTCGTTTTCCGTCTTGACCTGCCAGGCCAGATGGAAGACGTCGGCCAGGATCAGGCTGACTACGCCAAGGATAACAAAGAGCAGGCTGCAGAACATGGTCAGCAAGGTGTTGTAGGTAAAGATCTTGACCAGGAAGGTTATTGCCAGCCCGAAAAATGAAATGGCCATGATGCGGAAGGACGCGCCCTGGCCGGCCGTGAATGGCTCGCTGCGCTCGATCCGGCGCAGGATGCGGTGCCCCTGGATCAGGATGATCGCGGTGCCCAGTCCGGCGACGTAGAGAAATCCCAGATAGAAGGGGTAGCTGGCCATCGGCAGGTCAGACGGATAAACCGGCTGCAGACTGATGTCGGGGCCTGAAATCGAAGTCGCAGGCTCCAGCTGGATCAGCAGGGCAGGATTGCGATAAATCGCGGTCAGGATGAGTGGCAGTGTGACCAGGGCGATCAGATTAAGCAGGATCAGCAAGTCGGTCACGATGCGCAGAAAATATGAAAGTTTCTGATGGCGAACGGGCCATTGATTTTTGCTTCGATCATTGGTAATCATCCTGAAATGCCCCCTGTCATACCGGTTGCCTGCAGACGAGGCTGCCTGACAAATATGCTGCCTGCCAAACGCCTGGTTGATAATCCCGTTATATCACAAGTTGTTCTGATATACAATAAAAATTTATTGAAAAACAATAAATCTCACGTTTGCCTGAACCCAATACACTGACCAAGGTCGTTCTTTCCAATGATATCGTTGCCCCGAACTATGGCAAGATATATTCTCTGTTGATATCGTTGCCCCGAACTATGGCAAGATATATTCTCTGTTAACGGTTGCTGCCCCCGCTGGATTTACGATGGTTGAATGGGGTGCAATTTTCTATCGTACGGATAGTACGAATAAGACCGTGCCCGATCCACTGACCCTGGACAAGGCCCAGTTTGTCCTGAAAGCAATGTCAACCCATACAGCTGGCCAGTTTTATAGTATGATCAATGCGATAGATAATAAGAAGGATAATGTGATGATACGAAGTTACCCTACTCAGCGAGAACCTGAAACCCGTCTGACAGATCTGTACCTTGCTGTCATTCAGACCAAACTGACTGAGGGTCATGATGTTGTTCTGACAGTTACGGGTCATAGCATGAGACCGCTCTGGCGCCATCGCCGGGACACGATAACCCTGACTTCCTGTAACCCCGGTCAGTTGCGGGTTGGCGATATTCCACTCTATCGGCGTGAGAACGGCCAGCCGGTTTTGCATCGGATCATCAAAGTCGATCAGAACAGCTTCGATTTGTGTGGTGACAACCAGATTCAAGTTGAGTACCATCTTCCAAAGTCCAATGTCATTGGCGTCGTTCAATCATTTACACGGAATGGCAAGACCTACAGTTGTAATCACAGGGGCTATCAGGTCTATTCATGGCTTTGGCTTGGCCTGCGCCCCTGGCGTCGGTGGATCCTGGGTGCCCTGAATCGTCTGGGAATCATGACATAGCAGAATCCTGTGACCTGGTTGGATACATATTGTTTCGGTCAGTCAATCTGGCTGTTGGAGTACTTGGATGCCCATTTATCAAATTGCCGATTTAAAAGTTGCTATGCAGCCACAAGGTGCCCAATTAATCAGCCAGTGCCAGGCTTATTTGCTTGACGCCAGCTGGCCGGCCCTGAGTGGCAATGAGCCATGCCATTCTGAACATACGCCTGAACGGGTTGACCCGGATCGTGTGGCTAGCCCTGAAACGGTCTGCGATTTTACATTGGATCTGCCCGCTGATTTTCTGCAGCAACAATGGCAGAAATACCCATATTTGTCTCTGGATGACTGTGAGTATCTCTGGCTTGGCACGCTTTTCTATCAGAAGCTGTTGGCCTATAACGGTTTTCTGCTTCACGCCTCGGCCATTGCTTATGAACAGAGAGCATATCTCTTTACCGCCAACTGTGGTGTAGGCAAATCAACCCACGCGCAACTGTGGGCCAGTTGTTTTGGTCCGGATAAGGTTCAGTTTATAAATGATGATAAACCGGCGATCAGGCTGATGGATCGTCGCTTCTGGGTTTATGGTACCCCTTTTTCTGGAAAAACAGATCTGAACAGCAATATCCGGGTTCCATTGCATGCGATTTGCCTGCTTGAGCAAGCTGATCATAACTGGATCAGGCCGGCTGATCATCAGGAGGCTTTTGCATTTATTTTGCAGCAGACTATTCAGCCGCGCAAAGTTGAATGGATGGACCGGTTGCTTGAGTTGCTCGATTGCTTGCTCAGGACAATACCGATCTATCGGCTGGGTTGCACCCCTGATCTGACTGCGGCCGCCATGGCCTATCAAGTGATAAACGAAGAGGGGCAACCGGACCGGAAATTGGAGAAGTAACTGAAGAGGAAATTGTATCAGATTGCTGGGACTGGATAGCTGATGGCGATAGGACCGGTAAATCAACTGGGGGTAACTTGAAGAGATTATGGATGTGAGACGTTCGTTGAAGATTAAACCCGGGTTTTTATTGCGTGAAATAGCCGGCCAGCCAGTTGTTGTAGCCGTTGGCCCGGCTTGCGCATATTTAAATGGTGTTGTCAACTTGAATCAGTCAGGTGCGATGCTTTGGCGCCGGCTGG
>CAYVHB010000054.1:10446-12547 GCA_964450865.1 uncultured Oscillospiraceae bacterium
TTAAATGGTGTTGTCAACTTGAATCAGTCAGGTGCGATGCTTTGGCGCCGGCTGGAAGAGGGTGCGACCCGGGAGGATCTGATTCAGCTGTTGCTTGATAAATATGATGTTGACCCGGAATCTGCCCGCCGGGATGTTGAAGAGTTCCTGGATCCTATCTTCAAGGCCGGTTTTCTTGAATAGATGCTAACAGCGCACATACAGACGCGAACAGCGCAAATATTGCAGATATAATGACGAAAAGCTAAATTTGAATATTAACCGCGCAAATAATGAACGAGTTAATGGTAGATCCGGGTTTTTTCCTGGAGCGCTATACTGAAGCGAATTTGAGCTGGCGTTAACTGATGCAAGTAATTGACTTCTGCCTGTTGCAGTGGGGATATCCTGACGACGCTTCTGATAATCCTGATCATCCAGCAGACCGGCAAAAGCCAGGGCATCCGGCGCAAGACCGGAAACTGAATTGCCATGAACCGGTGATCGGGCAGAATCCGATGCCAGAGGTGCTGCAGTTTCCAGATGGTGAGTCGGGTAAGAGAAAGACCACGGGTGGATCTTCCTTGCTTATTGAGCAAAGAGGCCAATACATTGTTGTATAGATGGCCATATGTGCCATTTCTGAGGATGAAAGCACCAAGGTATGCCTCGGCAGACTGAGGATCCGCCGCCCAGCCGGAAGCCTGGACCGCCGGCCCGACTGGGTCAGAAACGCAAGCATTCTCTGGTTGTTCTGAAACAGGATAGTTGGATGATTGAGCTGGCCCTGATTCAGCCCCCGATTGGGCGGTTGTCTGATTAAACGGGGCTTTTCCAAACCAGGCATCAGCCAGCGCCTCGATATGACGGGCGCATGGATCGAGGCCTAATCGGGCCAGTTCCCGGCGGATCATCGCGGAATCCAGCTGATCATGGTAATGTTGACGATAAATATAGATGTCCATGATCGAGCGAATGCCGGTTCCTGTACTCTGACAGTGTTTCATCAGATGAGCCAGTAAATAAATATAGCAGTCAACTGGATTCAAAATCAGCTGATAATCCTGACGTTCAGCCCGCCCGATCATGGATTTAAAGTAGACAAAGCTGCCAGAATCCTCCGGCATCAGACTGCGATGCATTTCAACGCAAATATAGGGGTCTTTATAATAGACGTCATGGTTACCATTGTGCAGCTCTTCGCGATAGCCTAGGTCACGCATGATGTGACGAACATCTTCAGTTCGCGACGGATCATAGAAGATATCAAGATCAGCCATGGAACGCAGATCGGAACGTGGATAAAGCGGCTTTATCAGCCAGCCCTTGAGCGGCATGTGAGTAATCTGTTGCCCGGACAATTGCTGGAAAATCAGCTCGCCTTCATAATGCTGGCAGGCATCCTTGACAAGCTGTACTTGAAAATCTATCTGCAACTGGTTTCTTATTTCTGGCGGGGGACCGCTGGCTGGTTCCAGGTGATTGACGGCTTCACAGACCAAATTGGTTATACTGTGTTTGTGAGCCAGACTCAACAGGGCTGGCCAATCAAGATCAGCAGCCGGTGCCGGTGGTGCAACCTGATGAATAACGGCAGCCAACAGGCATAGCAAATAATTCTCATGCGGTTGAACAGTTATTGCGTAAGCGACAAAAGCGGTGCACAGTGACAGGCAGCTGATATTGAAATAGAATACAGAGACCGGAAATGAGATTTCAATACAACAAGAAGCCCCAACAGCAGTCATTACGTGCCGTTGGGGCAACAGAGAGATAAGCGGAATGGCATCAAGGTGTTGGAGATTGAGATTGAGACTTCTGGCCGACCCGGCAGTCGTCGGGCAAGGCCAGGGACCAGGGCATCAGCTGCTCCAGAACAGACGGATCATTGCGCTCAACATTGGGAAGCTGGTTGAACAGGAATTGCAGGTAATCGAACGGTTTGCAGTTGTTGGCCTTGGCAGTCTCGACCAGACTGAAGATCACGGCACTGCTGCTGGCGCCCTTGGGAGTGTTCGAGAATAGCCAGTTGCGCCGACCGATTACGAACGGCCGGATTGCCCGTTCCCCGACATTGTTCGAGATTTCCAGCTGACCGTTGAGGAGGAAATTGCACAGGAAA
>CAYVHB010000055.1:0-3036 GCA_964450865.1 uncultured Oscillospiraceae bacterium
GGAGGATCCATTGTATGGAAACATCTGTTCAGGATCTGATTGCGGCGGCGGTTGCCGCCAGGGAACAGGCCTACGCGCCATACTCCCGCTTTCGGGTCGGCGCGGCCCTGATTGATGAACACGGGGATATTCACACCGGCTGCAATATTGAAAATGCCTCCTACGGCGCCACGTGTTGTGCCGAAAGGGTCGCAGTCTTCAAAGCTATCGCAGCCGGCCGCCGCCAGATCCGGCTGATTGCCGTGGTCAGCGACCAGCCGGAACCGTGTATGCCTTGCGGAATTTGCCGGCAGGTTCTTGCGGAATTTGCGGCCGCGGATTTCCGGCTGCTGGCAGCCCAGCCGGCCGGGCCTTTTATTGAAATGACCCTGAATGAAATGCTGCCCCATGCCTTCCGGCTGGAGAACCGCGGCTAGATCGCATGCCTTCCGGCTGGGGCTGGCGGCGCTGGTTCAGCGGCTGAACATGGTGATGATGGCCAGGATGACGCCGGTGATACCCTCGCCACCCAGCATGCCGGCGGCGATGACCTGGCCGGTGCTGTCGCTGTCATCCGCAGACGCAGGCCGGCGTTTGCGCCAGAGCCGGCCGGCCGCCCGGGCCAGGCCGCCGAGCACAATTGCGTAGGACAGGTGAATCGGCAGGAGCATGCCGATACCGATGATCATGGCCGGGACCTTGTGCCAGTACAGCAGGCCGCCGAGCAGGGCTGCGACCAGGAAGACAAAGGGACTGCCCAGGCCGCTGACCAGGGCGGAAACGCTGAACGCCTGGGCGGCCGTCAGGCCGGTATTGCCGCCGACCCCGCCATATTGATAGATGACGGCAAACATGGCTATAGCCGCGACAATTGCGCCGATCACACCCCCCAGGATCTGGGAGACCAGCTGGGCATTGGGATTGGTGCCAAGCAGCGCCCCGGCCTTGTAATCATTGAGCAGGTCACCGGCATAGCCACAGGCTACGGCCACGATGGCCGCGATCAGCAGGGCGCCGCTGGCATCGACTGGCAGCAGCAGGCGGATAGCCAGTAACACAATGATGCCGAAAATTTCCATTGGATTGATGCCGCTCTGGCCGGTGATGGTGGCAGCCATGGCCGTCGCCAGGATGACTCCCAGCATGGTCAGGGCAGCTACTGGCAGGCTGAGGCCGGCCAGCACCGTCAGGACAAAGGCCAGGCCGGCGCTGATGACAAGCAGCAGGCCGAGCGACCAGCGACGGGTGGCTGGCCGGCTGCCAGTAGCCTTTTTATCCGGCGGAGGAGCCGATGCCTGCAGGGTCTGCCTGCCTGTATTTCTGCTGGATATGCCGGCGGCTGTTTTGTCCGGCTGGCGGGCTGCTTTGGGGCGGCGGAAGAAATGATACAGAAAGCTCAGCAAGATTCCGACGCCGCTGCCAACCATCAGGCCAACTGCTGCGGTCAGGTTGAAGGCGCTGACCGCGGCCTGGTCAGCAAAAACTGACCAGAGCAAGCCCAGCCGGGTCAGGACAACGGCACTGAAAAGCGCGCCGGCCAGCCAGTAGGCTGTGTAATTGAGGCCAATAATGTAGCCGATTCCGATGGCCATTGGCTGCAGGGCTACGCCGACCGGGATCTGCCAGATGGTGGTACCAATCAATTGTGGAAATCCGGCGACCTTGTCACGGACCGCTGTAAAGACTGCCGTCAACCCCAGAGTGGCAAAGAGGATGCGGGCCTTGCCGCCGCCTTGATCGCCAGCTTTCAGCGTGTCGGCTGCTGCTGTGCCGATCGGGTAGGGCAGGGCTTCCTGGTCAATGAAACGGGGCCGGAAATACCAGCAGAGCAACGAGCCGAGGATCATCCCGGCCATGGCAACCAGCAATACGGGCCAGAATTTGGGCCAGAACCAGGCGGCAAACGACTCAGCGGCTGGATCATAGGGCTGAAAAATGCCTGCAATCCAGAATCCGGGGATGGTGAATGCCAGGCCGCCGGCTACCATGGCGCCGGCTGACATCCCCGTCTGGGCCACATTGATCTCATGCAGATTTGTCTGGCCCAGCAGCTTGAGCAGGGCCATCGACAACACGGCCACAAAGATCGTTGGCCAGGGTAGTGCACTCATCTTGAGGGCAACATACATGGAACTGGCGGTAATGACAATCGAGCCGATGGCCCCGGTGAGCAGCCCGCGCCAGGACAGGTGCAAGATCCCCCATAGCTGCTGCCTTGACGGGTAAGCCGGCTGGCCGCTGGCTGCGGCAACAGATGACAGGCCGGAACGCTGTGCGGCCTTCTGACTGGTATGCTGGCCGGGGCGCCGGCCAGGCTTTTTGTGCTGATCTACCATCTTGATTCCTCCTGATATTTCAGATTATAGCAAATTTATCATGGCCGGACCGGAAAAAGGTTCCCGTATTTCGCCGTTGTTGGTATAATAAGGGTAAGGTACCGTTGCCACGGTCAGCTGCCCGATCGGCAACCCTGGCCTGGACATTCCAACGAATCAGAAGGGAGCGGTCATCATGAAGATTAACATCAATGGCAAGGGAATCAAAGTAGGCGACCCGCTGCAGCATCGAATCGAGGAGAAATTAGGCAAGTTCAATCGTTTCTTTGGTGAGGATGCCGTAGCCAATGTCAAACTCCGGCCCGACGGAGACCTGAAAGTCATCGAAGTCACCCTGAAAATACAAAAACATTTCTATCGGGCGGAATGTTCTGCCGAGGACGTTTTCAGCGCCCTGGACATGGCCGTGGAAGTGCTTGAAGGGCAGATCCGCAAGCACAAGACCAAGATCGAGAAGAAGATCCATGACTATGCCTACATGAAGGAGTATCTGCGGACCGAGGTCCCGCTGCCGGCTGAAGCCGACGAGGAGCCCCGGATCATCAAGCGCAAGGCTTTCGACCTCTCACCGATGGATGCCGATGAAGCCGTTCTGCAGATGGAAATGCTCGGTCACGACTTCCTGCTTTACCTGGATATGGAGACCGACAAGGTCTGTGTTGTTTATAAACGCAAAGATGGCAACTATGGCCTGATTGAGCCCAACTACTGATCCGGCAGC
>CAYVHB010000055.1:3136-12280 GCA_964450865.1 uncultured Oscillospiraceae bacterium
CATCAGCTTTTCAGCTTGAACCAGGGAGGACCGCCTTGACCGACTTATTCGATGAACTGATTCTTCCAGACCAGCCGGCTCGCCGCCAGCCTGAATCCGGCCAGCCGCGCCCGGCTAAACGTCCGGCTGACATGAATGGGCCGGCTGATCCGCAGCGCCTGCTGGCCGGCCTGAATCCGGAGCAGGCTCGCGCTGTCCAGCACGTCAATGGCCCGCTCCTGATCCTGGCCGGAGCCGGCTCGGGCAAAACCCGCGTGATTACCCATCGCATCGCCTGGCTGGTCAAAGTCTGCGACGTGCGCCCGGCCGCGATCCTGGCCATTACCTTCACCAACAAGGCAGCTGCCGAGATGAAAACGCGCATTGAGGAGCTCGTCGGTCCGGTCAGCGCGGCGATGTGGGTCGGTACATTTCACGCCATGATGGTTCGCATCCTGCGCCGGTTTGCCGACCGTCTCGGCTATGAGCGCAGCTTTTCGATCCTCGACAGTGATGACCAGCAGAAAATTGTCAAGCAATGCCTGGCCGAGCTGCGCCTCGACGAGAAAACCTTCGCGATTCGCGCCGTCCACAGCCAGATCAGCAGCGCCAAGAATGCCCTGATCGGCGTGGAGCGCTTTATTCGCGAAGCCGGCCCGGAATTTCGCCAGAGCCGGGTGGCCCAGGTCTATCGCCTCTACCAGGAAAAGCTCAAGAAGAGCAACAGCATGGACTTTGACGATATCCTGTTCGAAGCCGTGCGCCTGTTCAGTGAGCACGCCGATGTTCTCGCCGAATACCAGAATCGCTTCCAGTATATCCTGGTCGACGAGTACCAGGATACCAACCACGCCCAGTACAAGCTGGTCCAGATGCTGTCGGCCGCCCATCGCAATCTCTGCGTGGTTGGTGACGATGACCAGTCGATCTACAGCTTCCGCGGCGCCAATATCCAGAATATTCTCGACTTTGAGAAGGACTTCAAGGGCTGCACGGTCATCAAGCTCGAGCAGAATTATCGCTCGACCAGTACTGTTCTCAATGCGGCCAATGAGGTCATCCGTCATAATAGCGGCCGCAAGAGCAAGCGCCTGTGGACCGAAGCCGATCCCGGCGACAAGATTGTCTTCCTGCGCGCTGATAATCACAGCGAGGAAAGCCGCTACATCGCCAGTGAAATCAGTCGCCTGGTCGCCGGCCAGCGCCTGCGTTTCCGGGAAATCGCGATTTTGTACCGGCTCAATGCCCTGTCCCGCAATCTGGAAGGTGCCCTGCGCGAAGCGGGCATTCCTTATCGCATCTTTGGCGGCATGCGCTTCTATGACCGCAAGGAAATCAAAGATGTCCTGGCCTATCTGCGCCTGACGGCTTTCCCGCAAGATGACCTGTCGCTGGCCCGCATCATCAATACCCCGCGGCGCGGCATTGGTGACGCGACCCTCGCGACCCTTGAACAGCTGGCCGCCGAGACCGGGCGCAGCCAGCTGGCCATCTGCAGCCGGGCCATTGACTATCCGCCCCTGCTGCGTGCGGCCGGTCGCCTGCAGGCCTTCGCCGCGCTGATGGTCCGCCTGCGTGAGGTCCTGCTGGCCGACACCCTGACTTTCCCCGAGTTCATTGAATTTATTGAAAATGAAACCGGCCTGGCTCAGGATATTGTCGATCAGCAGGAGAAGAACAAGCTGGCCGACGCGGTTGATCGTCTGGAAAACCTCAAGGAACTGCTCTCGGACGCGGTTGAATTCGAGCAGAATCGCCGCCAGGCCAGGGAAAACAGTTCTCAGGCTGATACGCCGGAGATAGCGCCGGAGGACGCGGACCTGCTGGCCGACACCCTGCCTGATGTGCTCAATGCCTTCCTCGAGCGGGCTGCTCTCTATTCCGAGATGGATGAGGACCACGAGCAGCAGGACTATGTCCGCCTGATGACGATCCACAGCGCCAAGGGGCTCGAATTCAAGGCTGTCTTTCTGGTCGGCGCGGAAGAAGGGCTTTTCCCCGGCTACCGGGCGATGGGCAATCCGAACGATATCGAAGAAGAACGCCGGCTGGCCTATGTGGCCATCACCCGCGCCCGTGTTCGCCTGTATATTACGACGGCCCGTGACCGGCTGGTTTTCGGCCAGACCCAGCGGCTGACCGTTTCCCGCTTTATCAAGGAAATCCCTGATGACTGTATTGATGAGACCGGCGGCTCGCGATTGGGCGATCGCCCGGCCAATTATGGTGAGAACAGCGGCTGGGGCCAGGGCGAATCCGGCCCGGCCGGCTCCGGTTCAGGCGTCCGCGGCCAGGATCGCCCGGCCAGGACTGCCGGCGCGGGTCTGGCATCCGGTTCAGGCGGGCGGGCTGGCAGCCTGATCGATAATCCCTTCATCCAGCCAGTGAGCCGGCCCGGCTATGCCACCGGCGCCGGGCCGGCCGGCTCCGGCCCGGTCGCTGGTTTCAGGCCGGACTCCCGGTCTGCTGCCGGACAAGATGACAAACCGTTTGCAACCCGCCCAGGCGGGGCAACCCATCCATCGGCCGGACCAGCCGGATCAGGACCAGCCAGGCCAGGATCGGGCAGACCGGGGACAACAACCGGACCTGGACCGGCCGGCCCCGGAGCAGCCGGCTTTGCAGCCAGGCCTGCCGGGGGCAAAGGCCTCGATCCGGCCAGCCTGCATAAAGGCGACCTGGTCCGCCATGCCAACTTTGGCCTGGGTAAAATCGTACGCATTGATCCGGTAGCCGGTGATGCCATTTTGCTGATCGAATTTGAACGCGTCGGCCAGAAACGCCTGCTGGCCCGCCAGCCCCTGCTGGAAAAGGCCTGAGCCAGGGACAGCCCGGGCAAGGAGGGATCGCATGACCCTGTTACCCCGCCAGATCAAGGAAGAGCAGGAAAACCAGCTGCATCACCTGGCGATGAAGAGCCGGGACAGCCGCGGCCGCCGCCGGCCCGAGCCGGAATGCACCGTTCGCACGGTTTATGAACGGGATATCGGCCGGATCATTTTCTCGATGGACTTCCGGCGGCTGCGTCACAAGACCCAGGTCTTTTTTGACCCGCAGAATGACCATATCTGTACCCGCATGGAGCATGTGATTTATGTCAAATACATCGCCAGCACGATTGGCCAGGCGCTCGGCCTCAATGCCGACCTGATCGAGGCCATTGCCCTGGGCCACGACCTGGGCCATGCTCCGTTTGGCCACAGTGGTGAACGCATGCTTGATCTGTGCCTGAAAAAACGCCAGCCAACCCTGTTCTTTCAGCATGAACTGCACAGCCTGCGTGTGATTGACCACCTGGCCAGCCGGACCCGGGACCGGGGCCTCAATCTGACCTTTGAGGTACGTGACGGCATTGCCAGTCATTGTGGCGAAACGTATGGCGAGCATCGCCTCGTGCCGAACCGGCAGAAGCAGGAAGCCGATCTGCTGGCCAGTTCACATCGCCATGGCTGGCCGGCTACGCTGGAAGGCTGTATCGTCCGGATCGCGGATAAAATCGCCTACGTGGGCCGGGATATCGAGGACGCGGCCCGGGCCGGCATCATGGAGTTTGAGGACATTCCCGACGCCATCCGCAGCACACTTGGCCAAAGCAACGGCCAGATCATCAATACCCTGGTAACTGACATCATCGAGAACAGCCGTGACCAGGACGCGATTATCCTCAGCACGGAGCGGGCCCAGAGCATGGAAGAGCTGCTGCGCGAGAACGTCGCCCGGATTTATCGCTCGGACAAGATCCGGCGCTACGAAAACATGGTCAAAAATGTCATTGAAGGCTTGTTTGACGCGCTTCATCAGGCATCGGCTGATCCGGAGAAGCTGGCTGCGAGCAGCCATCGTACCTTCCGGGCCTTCGGCGCCTATCTGGCGGATCATCCTTGTCCGGATGATCCGCTGATCTGCAAGATCACCGATTATATCGCCGGGATGACCGACTCGTTTGCCACGAAATGCTTCGAGGACATCTACTGGTTCTGAACTTTCAGACAGCTGTCAATCGGACAGCTGTCAATCGGCCGGAATGTCTTTGAGTAAAAATGAAATGCTTTGAGGAGATCTACTGGTTCCAGGAACGGGAGGAGAGCCATGAGCCAGCCCTTTTTTGCCATGATGCACCGCATGCGCTATATCAATCGCTGGGGCCTGATGCGCAATACTCAGCCGGAGAATATTCAGGAACATTCCCTGCAGGTGGCGATTCTGGCCCATGCCCTGGCCGTGATCCGCCAGCAGCGTTTTGCGGCCGGGCGCCTCGTGCCGGATCCGGCCCATGTGGCCCTGCTGGCCATTTATCATGATGCCACGGAGATCCTGACCGGCGATCTGCCAACGCCGGTCAAATATTTCAGCCCGGCGATCCAGGCCGCCTATCATTCGGTGGAAGCGATTGCCGCCAGTCAGCTGCTGACACTCCTGCCGCCGGATCTGCAGCCGGTATACCAGGCCCTGCTGATGCCAGACCGCACCGACCCGCTGGTTGATGAAGCCATGCGCCTGGTCAAAGCCGCCGACCGTCTCAGTGCCTACATCAAGTGTATCGATGAGGAAAAGGCCGGCAATCGTGAATTCCGCCAGGCCAGCCAGGCCATTCGCACCAGTCTCGACCAGATCGATTTGCCGGAGGTCACCTGGTTTATGGAGCATGACCTGCCGGCATTCTGGTTATCGCTGGACGAATTGCATAACGCTTCGCTTTCTCGCTGAGCACCCCGGCCTGTCGCTGTCTCTTGAGGTGTCTCATGAAACATACAACTGACCCGCATCGTTCCCCGTCCGGTCAATCGCCCGGCGCTACCGCGAACCGGCGGTCCCTTGTCGACTGGCTGGCCCTGCTTCTGTTGCTGGTTGTCCTGGGCCTGGGCTGGCTCAGCTTGTGGCGCTGGCCGGCTGGCCAGGCCACCCTGGCCAGCAGCTGGCTGCCGGATTGGCTGCCGGGCTGGCAGCTGGCCGCGCCGGCTGCAGAAGCAACGGTGCCAGCCTTGACACAAACTGAACAGGCGGCCCAACAGCAGGCACTGGCCCGCGGCCAGGCATTATTGGCCACGGAAACGGCTGGCAGCTGGCCCGTCTGGCTGGCCAGCGGGCAGCGTGGCCTGGATGAATACCTGGTGCGGCTGTTCACTGCACCGGCCTATCTGGCGCGCGGTGCGACGGATGATGAATTTATCCGCGATGCCAGCCAGGTGATAAACGGGACTATACCCGATGATGCCGCCCAGGCGGCGGCAGCCGGTTTGCTGGCGGCCAGCGGCAGCCGGCTGGAACTGCTGGCCCAGCTGGTCAAAGCCCAGGGCTGGTCCTTCCGGCTGGACTTGCCGGCTGAGCCCACACTGCTGGTCGCGCTGAAGCGCCAGCCAGATCTGCCCGCCGACCAGGCGACCGTGATTGGGAAACTGGCGATTCAGGCTGACTGCCAGCTGACGGGCCAGTCGGCCCGGGTTCGCCTGTTTAGCGATGGCCGGCTGCACACCAGCGCGCCGGCCTCTGCCCTGCAGCCGGCTGATGACCGGCCGGTTGGCCTGTATTGGGATACCCGCCAGGAACGCCCCGGTACACATGCCCTCGCTTTGCTGATCCAGACCAGCGATGGCCGGGGCCGCTGGCTGGACCTGGCCAGCTGGTATGTACCTGAAATGGCGTCCTTGCCGGCCGGTCAGCTGGTCAGCGATCAATTGGCAGGCGCGAATGCTGCACGGGCCGGCTGGTATCAGATCGATACTTCGGCCGGGCCAGCGGCATTAACCATTCTCGCGCCATCCGCCGCCCTGGACCTGACGCTCTTTGATCTTGACGGCCAGGTCCGGAGCCGCAGTGCGGCACTGGCCGGCGAGCCGGCCGCCCTGCGCTGGCCATCACCGGACGGACAGGGAGTGGCCTATATTCACCTGGCACCTGCCGAACCGACAGCAGACGGCCCGCTGACATTCCGCCTGGTCCAGGCGGTCCGCCTGGCTGCCCCGCTGGCCGAGCCAGACCAGTGGCAGGTCCTGCTCAAGGAGAAGGACGAGACCTGGCTGGTCCAGGCCGCCGATGGCAAGCAGCAATGGGTCCAGGCCGATGATTATCAGCAGCTGGATCTGACCGCCCGCCTGGCCGGGCTGCGCCTGGCCACGCCGATTACGGCGACGGCCTTGCCTGCAGACGGCACACCCGCAGAACAATCCGATATTCGACCTGACTTCGACCGCGAAGTGAGCCGCTATGGGCTCTATGTACCGGCTGCAACCAGCGAACTCAGCCTGGCGCTGCAGGCTTCTGAAGGTTCAGCCGCCAGTCTCAGCCTGACCTGCCAGGTAGATGATGGCCCGGCCCAGCCTGTTAACTGGCCATCGCCAGTTCCGCTCGCGCCATCGGTCAATACCCTGACCATCACCGTTACGGGATATAATGGGGAGACCCGCGACTATGTCCTGACGGTCCTGCGCCCGCCCGCCCGCGACGGTTATGAAGCCGTGCTTGAGGCATTCCCGCTTTCCTACCGCAGCTCGCTATGGCAGCTGCACCTCGAGCGGCCATCATACGTCTTCCAGGCCGATCCGACCGGCATTGACTGGACCACCCTGCTCGATGCCCAGGACTATAAGAGCCGCAGCCTCGTTGAAGCGGACAGCAGCCCTTCATCCTGGGTCGAAGCCGGCAGCCCGGTCTATGACGGCGCGGACTGGAAAGCGGCCGCCCGGCCACTGATCGCCTATCTGGCTGATCCGCGCAATTTTCTCAACGGTACGGATGTTTTTCAGTTTGAATCGTTACAATTTGTGCCGGCCTTGCATCAGAAGGCCGGGATTGAAGCCATGCTGGCCGATACGTTCATGGCTCCCGGCAATCGTGAACAGATTGATTACGCCGCGCTGTTCTTGCAAGCCGGTGAGACAGCGCAGATCAGCCCGTTTTTCCTGGCGGCCAAGGTGATCCAGGAGATGGGCCGCCAGGGTCAGTCACCCCTGGCTTTCGGCACGCTTGACGGTTATGTGGGCTATTATAATTTTTACAATATTGGTGCCACGCCCAATCCGTCGGTGAAAAACGGCGCGCAGATCAACGGGGCCCGTTTTGCCCAGTATGGGGCGAAAGCAGATGAACAGATCATAACTGAACCGGAAGCGGCCTGGCTGCTGCCCTGGACTAATCCGGAGCGGGCTATTGTCGGCGGCGCACTGTGGATCGCCCAGGGTTATGTCGCGATTGGCCAGGATACGCTGTACCTGCAGAAGTTTGACCTGATTGCGGCCGGCGGCCTGTTTAATCATCAGTATGCCCAGAATATCCAGATGGCCCGGGCCGAAGGCCGGCGCGTCTTTCGCAACTACCAGGCGCTCGACCTGCTGGACCAGCCATTTTCATTCCGGATTCCCATTTATACGGACATGCCGCCGGCAGCCTCGCCCCGTCCCTGACTCCATGTAAAAAATACGATATTATCTGTATGATAACTTTTTATTAAAAATATCGATATTAGACAATGAATGAGTCCCTGATGGCCAGCAAAAGCCGCTTTCAGGGATTTTCGTTTATTATTGATTTATTATTGACTGATTGCAGGCCATCTGCTTATTCCACTGGCCGGCCTGTCACTTGTCGTAAATTGCCGTATAAATGGCGCTGATTTGTAATATATAAATCAGAAGTTTATGATAGACTAGGGTTGAATCCCTGTGCCCCCTGAGCGGCTGAAAGCCGCTTTTCAGACTCGAGCCGATTTTTCGTATAACAAAAGGTTGACTTCCTGCGCCTTCTGAATGGCGAAAAAGGGTCAATTGCTCCGTATCTGGCAGGAAAGGATGATGCCCCCGTGACTCGCAGGTTTCATCAAGCGCTCAAGAACAGGACCCACTGGCTGCGACCCCTCATACTCATGCTGGTTGTCGGCCTGATCTTGTTGCAGACCGGCCCGTTCCGCAGTCTCTGGCAGCCGGTCTTTGCGGCCGCGACGCCTGTCAACCGGACCGGCCAGATCAGCGGCGCCTCAGTCAATATCCGCAGTGCCCCCGTTGTCTCCAATACCGACCCGGATAATCGCGTTGACGTCCTCAACCAGGGCTATCCGGTCACGGCCCTGACCGTGGAAACCGGCGGTTCGACCAGCTACGGTTCCGAATGGTACTATATTTCCTACGTCAATTCGGCCGGCACGACGAAAAACGGCTATGTAACGACCGGCCTGGTTACCCTGGATCCGGAAGTGGCCCCTGATCCTGATTTCGAAGCGGCCCTGACCAGCCAGAATTTCCCGGACAGTTACAAGCCGGCCCTGCGCCAGCTGCATGCCAGCTATCCGGACTGGACATTCCAGGCCTTCCATACCAATCTGCAGTGGCAGACGGTCCTCGATAATGAAAATAAGGCCGGGCGCAGCCTGATCCCGAATTCCTACAACGATGCCCTGAAATCACTGGCTGCCGAGGCCTACACCTGGGAGACCAATGCCTGGAAAGCTTACGACGGCAGCAGCTGGGTCATGGCCAGCGCGGCAACCCTGGCTTACTACATGGATCCGCGCAACATGCTGGATGAAAAGCACATCTTCATGTTCGAAGCCCTCGACTATCATCCGGACCTGCATACCGAAAGCGGGGTCAATGCCATTCTGGGCACGACCTTCATGGGTAATTCGGCCACCTTCGATTATTATGACGCAACAACCGGCGCCGGGCAGAGCATGACCTATGCCCACGCCTTCATCCGGGCTGCCGAATATGCTGACGTCAGTCCGTACCACCTGGCCTCGCGCTCGCGCCAGGAGGTGGGCGGCAAGTCCCTGTCTGTGACCGGCGACTTCCCCGACCCCGCATATGCCGGCCTGTACAATTTTTACAATATTGGCGCGACTGCCAGCACCGAACCCAACGGCAGCGTCCGCAACGGCCTGGAATGGGCCAAATATGGCCCCGACCGCGCGGCAGCCCAGACCGCCAAAGACGATGAATACCGGATCCCCTGGACTGACCCTGACCGCTCGATCAGCGGTGGCGCCCGTTATATTGGCACCAGCTATATCCGGGCTGGCCAGAATACCCTGTATCTGCAGAAGTTTGACGTCGACAATACCAGCAATGGCATGTACTGGCATCAGTACATGACCTTCATCGGGGCGCCCTACAGCGAATCCACCTCTATTGCCGGTGCCTACAAGAATATGAGCATCCTGGACAGTAACTTTAC
>CAYVHB010000056.1:0-12271 GCA_964450865.1 uncultured Oscillospiraceae bacterium
CAGAGCTTTTACGGATCTTAGCGAATAATTAGTACAATTCGGTGCAAAACTCACGGATGTATGAAAACATGACTGACTGTGTCGTCCTGATTGACCCGGTCACATTGCGTTTTGTCAGCTGCAATCAGGTGACCTGCCAGAGTTACGGCTATACGGTCGAGGAGTTTATCGGCATGAACGTGGTTGAGCTGCGCGCTGATCATGACGAGGCGTTCGTCAGGCATACCATTCATACCACGTTGCACAGTCATGCCTATCCGTTGCGGTCCCGTCATCGCCGCAAGGATGGCCAGATTCGTGATATCGTCGGCTTGCTCAGCCCGGTTTCGCATCGGGGCCAGATGCTGGTCTGCGGGGTCTGGCGCGACATGACCGACCAGTTCAACCGCGAGGCTGAGCAGCAGGCCCTGCTCTTGCGCCATCAGCTGCACAACCGGCTGCTGAATGAGATTATCGAGCTGCCATCGAGCCAGACCGGTGATGTGCAGGCATTTATTCATGAAATCACGCGGCTGCTGGCAGGCGAATTGCAGATCGACCGTGTTTCGGTGTGGTTTTTCCAGAAGGCCCGGCGCGGCCTGGAATGTGCCGGGCTGTATGAGCTGGCCAGCGGTCAGTTTTCACATGGCATGCTGATCAATGACCCATCGTATGCGGATGAGTATCCAGTCCTTGAATCAACCCGGTTTATTGAAACCAGTGATGCCCAGAATGATCCCCGGACCGCAGGTTTTGTCGACAGTTATGTGCGGCCTAACCGGATCCGGGCGATGCTTGATTGCAGCATCGTGTCCAGTGGCCGGTTTATTGGCGTCATCTGTTTCGAACGGGTCGACCGGATCCAGGCCTGGGCCAATGATGAAATTGAATTTGGCTGCCAGGTGGCTGACCAGATCAGCATGACGCTGCTGAATCAGGAATTGACCGCGCATCGCCTGCATCTGGAAGAACTGGTGGTTTCCCGTACCGCCGAGCTGGAAGCGGCCAAAGTTGCCGCGGAGGCCGCCAATCGGGCCAAGAGCGCCTTTTTATCCAATATGAGCCATGAAATCCGGACACCCATGAATGCGATTGTCGGCTATGCCCATCTGTTGCGTCGCGACCCCCTGACCTTGCGCCAGCAGAAGCAGCTTGACAAGATGATGACAGCCTCACACCATTTGCTGCAGATTATCAATGACATTCTCGATTTGTCAAAAATCGAGGCCAACCGCCTGGTGCTGGATCCGCACGACTTTGAGCCGGCCCGGGTAATTGACCAGATCTGCAGCATTGTTGCCGACGACGCAGCCAACCGACAGCTTGATTTGCTGGTTGACATGGATCATATACCCCGCTTGCTTTATGGGGACGGGGTCCGTTTTGGCCAGGTGATCATGAATCTGGTCAGCAACGCCCTGAAATTCACCCGGGAGGGCGGCATCCGGATCAAGGCCCAGGTGATTGAGAACCAGAAAGACCAGGTCAGGCTGCTTTTCGAGGTCAGCGATACAGGCATCGGCATGACCGCCGAGCAGGTAAGCCGGCTGTTCCGTGACTTTGAGCAGGCTGATAATTCGACAACGCGTCATTTTGGTGGCACCGGCCTGGGCCTGGCGATCAGCAAGCAGCTCGTCGAGCTGATGCAGGGCCGGATTGGTGTCGACAGTGTTTATGGACAGGGTAGTCGTTTCTGGGTGGAAATCCCCTTCGGTTTGCCTGTCCAGTCGGTGACCCGCCAGCCGTCTCTGCATTCGTTCAGTGGGATGCATGTGCTGGTGATAGACGACAATCCGGATGCCCGCCTGATTTTGTCCGATTTGCTGACCGAACTGACGCTGCGGCCGGAAACCGCGGCTTCAGGCATGGAGGGACTGACCAGGGCGATGCAGGCTGATCAGGAGCATGATCCGTTTCAGCTGATCATTGTTGATCTGAAAATGCCTGGCCTCGATGGCATCGATACGATCCAGCGTCTCAAGAGCCTGAATCTGCTGCAAAAGCCCGATTTCTTCCTGGTAACGGCTTACTCCAGCCAGGTGCAGTTTGACGAACTGAAGCGCACGGGCATCAGTCAGATCCTGGCCAAGCCGGTGACACCGTCAAGCCTGAATGACGCCTTGCAGGATCTGCTGAACAGGCAGTCTTTCTTGCCTTCCAGATTGCAGATGTATCAGTCTGCTTCCCGGGATTACACGGCTGAATTGCGCAAGCGGTCCGGGGTGCGGATCTTGCTGGCCGAGGACAACCAGACAAATCAGGACGTTATCAGTCACTTGCTGGTCCTGGCCGGCCTGACCGTGGACTGCGCCGCGAATGGCCAGGAAGCGCTGGATATGGCTCGCCAGACGCATTATGATCTGATCCTGCTGGATGTCCAGATGCCCGTCATGGACGGCCTGGCGGCCGCCGCGGCCATGCGCCGCCTGCCGGCACTGCTGGATGTGCCGATCCTGGCCCTGACGGCAAATGCTTTTGGCGAGGATCGCCTGAAATGCCTGGATGCCGGCATGAATGACTATCTCTCCAAGCCGATTGAACCGGATGTTCTTTATCAGGCGATTGCCCGCTGGCTGCCGCCATTGCCGGCTGTTCCCGCGACGGGTGCGCCGCCAGTAGTCATCCAGCCGGACCTGGCCCTGATTCCCGGCTTGAATGCCGATCAGGGTATCCGCAATGTCGGCGGTGACCGGCTCTACTACGTTCAGTTGCTCCATCAGTTTGCCGACATGATGGTGAGCCAGCCCGCTGACCTAGCGCGCCTGGTCCAGACGGGCGACTGGCGCAGTCTGCAGCAGGTTGTTCATTCATTGAAAGGCGTGGCTGGCACGTTGGGGGCGGAAATCATCCAGGCCCTGGGCGGTCAGCTGGAATCGCTCATTCGCCAGAACGGCGCGCCTGAGCTGATCGGGAATCTGGCTGGGCAATTGCGTGAGCATCTGCAGCAATTGCTGTCAGACCTGGCCTTGATCCTGCCACGGATAGTACCTGTTTTGCCTGCCTCATCAGAGGCCGGCCAGTCATCACGGGCTGATGCTGATGCGGTGTACAGCGGACCTGATCCATTGGCCCCGCTGGCATTGGTCACAGCTCCGGATTCAGCGGTCACAGCCCCGGATTCAGCGGCTCCGGCTCCTGCCTCAGCGGCTCCGGCTCCAGCCTCAGCGGCTCCGCCTGCCGCAGTATCCGGTCCGGTCGCGGCTCCGGCTCTTGATTCAGCGACTCCGGATACGACCGTCCAGGCGGACCAGGAGACAATGGACCCGATCACCGAACAGCAAAAATTGGCCGGGCAGACCCTGGCCAGGATCTCCGTGATGCTTGAGCAGCGGGACGCCTCCGTCAACCAGCTGGCCCGGTCAGCGCAGCAACTACTGGCTGATACTTACGGCGCTGCCGGCGAACGGATGCTGCAACAGATCCTGCGCTATCAATATGATGATGCCCAGATCACTTTACGTGCAATTAAAGACAGTTTTTTAGGAAAAAGCAATGCATTTTTATACAAATTATCGTAAAATAGGCGTAATATGATAGCCAGATCTGGTTATCCGGGTGCTGCCCTGCCTCACAGATGCATCTTCATCGATCGATCAGGGTTATCGGCTGATCGCTGAAGTTCGACAACAATGGAATTTGCCTGATTATTCCGACGAGATAGCCTGAATTTTCAGGTGAGATCATGATGATCAGCTGTTCCCAGGTATAGAAAGGGATAGACTATGTTACGTATCGCAATTTGTGATGATGATCTGATTTTCAGTTCAATTCTGGAGCAGATGATCATCCGAGTTACCAAAGCGTCGAACCGCGGTGTCCTGATCACGTTTTTTGCCAGTGAAGAGCAGTTGACCCAGTTCTTGCAGCAGAGCCCCCACGACCTGGATATCCTTTTTCTCGATGTGATTCTTGGCACCAAAAGCGGGCTGGATGTCGGTCAGATGGTCCGCGAACGCAATCCCCTGATCCAGACGATCTATATGTCAGCCGATGCCAATTATTCGCTGGATGTCTTCGATCTTGAGCCGGTCTATTTCCTGCATAAGCCGATTGATCTGGATCGTCTCACCCGGGCCCTTGACCTGGCGGTCCGCCGGATCGATGAGCGCAGCAAGTCGCATCTGCGCGTTGGCAACCGGGCCCATCTGTTTAATATTCCGTTTAGCGATATCTTCTATATTGAAAGCGAACGGCGTATCCTGATTATCCACCGCAAGGGCAACCCCTATCGTATGTATGGCCAGCTCGACGAAATTGAAAAGCTTGTTCCGGAATATTTTATCCGCTGCCATCAGAGCTATCTGGTCAACATGAATTATATCCAGGCGTTCGTCAACAATCGATTTGTCATGAGCAATGGCCGGCTGATTCCGATTGCCCAGAAGCGGCGCAGCGCCAGCCGGGAACGGTTTACGGAGTTTGTCAATACCCGCAAGTAAGACATTGACCAAGCAGGGTGTCTAAAGGAGTTGCCGATATGAAAAAGCTAGCTTCTGATTTGACTCTACCATCGGATTTATTCCTCATTGGCCTGATCAGTTCGCTGGCCTTTTTCCTGGGCGGCTTGCTGGGTGGAACTTTGTTACTGGTATCAGAATGGCCCTGGGGTTATTTGCTGGAAGGCGCCGTGGGTGGTCTGCTGCTTGGCCTGTTCTTGCGCCGGCGATATCAGCCATGGCTGCTGATGCTCGGGGGCGCCATCAGCATTACAGTTGCCGCCGTCCTGGCCAGATTTCTGCTCAGCTGGTTTACCAGTATCGCTGCCATCATTCCGGCCATGATCAGCGGCGCGATTGCCGGCCTGATTTTTGGGGCTATTCTCAATGCCCGGGCTGCGGTCTGGGTATTCAGCCTGACCGGTGCGGTCGGATTTGGCCTTGGCAAGATGGTCATTGACTGGTTTAACCAGACCTTTACTGTCCTGTATGAATGGCTGAGCCTCACGGCCGGTGGAATGAGTGGTGATGTACTGTCGCAGGGACTCTATGGACTGGTTCACGGCCTGACCTTCGGCCTGGCGATCATTATGGTGGTATTCCTGCATCGCAAGGAATTAATCAGCTGATCAGTCCGGCGTCTGACCGGCGTCTGACCGGCATCTGACCGATCAGCTGGCTGTCTGCGGTTCCTGCTGTCCCGGTGTACTGTGTCATCCGTTCCGTGCGACTTTTTCGGCATAGCATGGTCAATGATCTGTTTCATCCGGCAATCCCGGCGGACCGGCGGCTTAATTGGCAGCCGGTTTTTCCATGATGCCGATGAACAGCGGGATACCGGTTGATTTTTCGATAATTCCATAGATAAAAGGCCGACTAAAGTCGAGGGTGTGGTCAGGTTGGTCGCCGCTGGTCTTGCTGATTTCAACAGCGGTGGCGGCAGCCGCTTCCACGCCTTTTTCATTGACATCACAGGTCGTCTTGTGCAGGACATCGCTGATGTAGAGGTCTTTGGCGCGACTAGTCTGCATCCGGGAGAAATCGGCCTGCGCAGAATCGAAAGCGACACCCAGGCCCATTGCTTTCAGTTCTTCGACAAGGCTGTCGCTGTATTTGGCACTGAAGCGGGGCAGGGTGATGGCAATCAGGCTTTCCTGGCCACTCGCGATCAGGGCTGAGTAGTCAGTTGCCTGCAGGGCGTTGATGAAATCGCGGGGCGTCAGGTTTTGCGGTGGCAGCAAGGCCAGGAAGGAAAAACGCGAATCAGCGAAAGGAAGCAGGAGCCCGGCGCTGTTTTTACCACTGATATAGAGGAAATTTTTGGTCTGGTGCATGAATTCGGCACTGACCACCTGGCCGGGACACTGAAAAGCCCCGGTTTTTGTCAGCTTGGGATTGAAGGGCTCGGCGAAGTCAGAATGAAAGTAGAGGGTATTGATCAGGTACATCACGACGGCCGGATTGATCCGCTCGATGATTTTATCAATCTTGCCCTGGGTATGGCGCTGGACCCAGCCATTGATCGTGGCCAGGGCCTGGGGCTGATTGAAGTCGAGGCTGCGGGCGCCGGCTGCAAAATAGTCGGCATTGGCTTGCAGGAAAGCCGGGTCGGCCGCGAATCCCTGCCGGTACCAGATTGAGTTGGCAATATTGAAAGTGGCCTGGCTGCTGGTCCGGGTCAGGAGTGACTGCCAATCGCGGCTGTTCTGGTTCAGGGCAGCCTGGTCGAGCCCCTCCCTGGCCAGTACGTCGAGCATGGCGGTGCGGGTTGGGCCATCCGCTCCGTTTGCTGTCATGGCCAGGGCTATGAAGACAGAAGCCGGGGAGACCAGGATGTTGCCGGGATTGGTTGTTGATTGCTGGAGCAGCGCCCAGGCAAACTGATGCAGGGAGCGCTGGAAGGCCGGTACGGGTGCGGCCGGGCAATCAGGCCAGTCGGCTGGTTTGATGGCCGCCATCAGGTCGACTGAGACGTCTGGCATAGCGGTCGTGGTCGGAGACGGTGTGGTATCCGGCGTCGTCTGGCCGGTTGTGGCCGGGGCCGTGGTCGGCGCGACGCAGGCAGTCAGGGCCAGCAGCGCCAGGATCAGCAAGGCGGCGAGGAGTCGTTTCATAGAGAGCATCTCCTTCCTACTGACAGGCGGGTCCCGGGACGAAGCCCCGGGACCCGATCATGAGCTTGCGCGGCTGCTGGATACGGAGCCGGGCTGGCGTTATTGCCTGGTGCGGCTGCTGGATCAGGCGGCAGGATTATCGAGGATCCCCATGAACAGCGGCACATTGCTCTGGGTGTCCAGGATGCCGAATAAGAAGGGCCGGTCAAAGTTCAGCTGGATATTGACGGGCGGCATGCTGGTCACGCCGACTTCGACGCCGGTAACGGCTGCAGCTTCCGTACCCTTCTCATCAACTTTGCAGTAGGTCTTGTGGAAGACCTGGTTGATGTAGAGATTCTTGGCCCGGCTGGGCTGCATCAGGGAGAAATCGGCCTGGCCGGGAGCAAATGCGACGCCCATGCCCAGTGCGGTCAGCTCATCGGCCAGCTTGTCCTCGTAGCGCAGCTCGAATTTAGGCAAAGCAAGGTCGAGTTCAGTTGCTTTGGCACTGGCCAGCAGGGATGCCAGGTCCTGGCCGCTGAGTGCGGCTGTCATGGCCGGTGCTGTTTCCGTGTCAGCTGGCAGAATCGCAAAGAAGGCAAAACGTTCGTCGACATAAGGCAGCATGACGCCACGCCGTCCGTTCATGTCGATGTACTGGAAACTTCCCTGTTTGGCCATGAATTTGGTCGTGACCGTGCCGCTGCTGGCCCGGAATTCCCGGTCACCGGTCTTGTTCGCTTCGAAAGGATTCTTCCAGTCTGATTTGAAGTAAATGGCATTCAGCAGGTACATGATCACATTGTCATCGATTTTATCGATGATCTTGTCAATCTTGCCGGCAGTCTGGTCTTTGACCCACTGATTGATCGTCGTGACGGCTTCCGGCTTGCTGAAGTCAAGGGTCCGGGCACCGGCATTGAAGAAATCGGCATTAGTCTGCAAGAACTTGGCATCGATATTGAAGCCGCTGCGATACCAGATGGAATTGGCTATCGACAGACGTGTTTTGTCACTGGTTGTATTAAGCAGCGTGATCCAGTCACGACTGGCCTGGTTGATTGTATCAGCCGAGAGTCCCTGGCTGGCCAGGGCGGTGAGCATATCGGCCCGGGTCTGGCCATCTGAGCCATTGAGTGTCATGGCCAGGGCCAGGTAAATCGAGGCGGGTGAAACAAACAGATTGCCGGGTTTGCTGGCGGTGCCGACTGCTGTCTGGAAAAATTTCCAGGAAAAATCACGGACCGCCTGCGTGTAAGCGGGATCAGGGGGATTGGGATTGGCTGGCCACTCGGCCGCTTTAACATTGGCCATCAGATTGGCCGGGGTAGTACCGGTGCAGGCAGTCAGGGTCAGGGCCAGGCATAGCAGAGAAACGAGAGCAAGGAACCAGCGAGTTTTCATTTTGAATACCTCCTTGGTGGCAGCGCGTCTGGTGAAAGGGCAATGTACCAGGGTTGGCTGGTCATGTGACGGCCTTGCTTCGCTCTGACGACTGGCCGGATCAGCCGTGTGAGCGAAGCAAGCGGGCCCGTCCGGCTGCATGTCCATGATTCTGAACCGTCCGGCTTTTTGTTGCTGTATGGCTATTCAGACGGATTATGGCAGCAAAAGGTTCCCGGTTGCAGTTCACCAGGCTGCAGTTTGTAACTTGAGTTTGCAGCCGGGCTGCAGCTGCCGGCCTGGTCTGGACGTTTCGTTTGCTGCATGCGGATGATGATAAGATCACAGGAACAGAAAACAAATAATCGCAAAATGCGAAATTTATGATTAATAACATTTCCGCTTTGCGACTTGCTGTGCTATAATTGAAAAATGTGTAAGAAAATTCGCACCTGTGCGGTGAGGTGGATGACATGAAGTATTCGAACGATTTTTGGGTCATTTATGATAAAGCACAAAATAATCTGCATCAGGATACCGAATATACCCGGCTGGATGCCGAGCTGGCCGTATTGGCTCAGTCGATTGAAGATTCGGCAACCCTGGATAAACTGATGCAGATTCTCGATATGCAGTCGACGATGCTGGCCCACGAAATCTGGAAAACCAGATCGCTGTGATTGGCAATTGACAGCCTGCGCAGCAATGTGTAAGCTTTTCTTATCATGATGATAAGAAGTGGGTTTTATGGCTTTGCGCCGCAATACAACACAGCGTCAGCTTGTTCTTGCTACGATTCGCAATAACGGGCATTTGTCGGCGATGGACATTCACCTGATGATCCGGCAGTCCAATCCGGAGGTCAGCCTGGCTACTGTTTATCGCAATCTGGGTATTCTTCTGGAAACAGGCCAGATCAGGATGGTCGGTGGCCTGATGCAGCATGAGTTGTACGATGCTCGCCTGGATGCCCATGCACATTTTTTCTGCCAGACATGTGGCCAGATCATGGATGTTGAGGACGGGATCGATCCCGCGGCTTTGGCGCGCCTGCAACAGCAGGGTTATCTGGTCCGGGAGAGTCGGGCGAACTATTATGGTCAGTGTAAGAATTGCCTGGTCAGGGCCTTGAACCCGGCCGGCCATCTGGCCGGTTCTGGAGAAGGCGCCTGGCTGAATGGTACAGATGAAGGGGAGGTAGCCCGATGATTATTACCAGTTCCGGTATCAAGGATGGTTGGATTGACGACAAATATGGCAAATACAGCAAGCATATCCGCCATGGTGTACCCACCTTTTCGCTGCCCCTGGAGATTCACGGCGCACCGTCCGGGACCGTGACATTTGCCCTCGTTCTGGAAGACAAGGATGCGATTCCTGTCTGTGGTTTCAGCTGGATCCATTGGGTGGTCGCCAATCTGACACGGACCAGCCTGGCCGAAAACGAAAGTGCCACGGCCACGGATTTTGTACAGGGGACAACCAGTTTCCACGGCAAGCTGGGCAATCTGGATCGCCTGTCGGCCAGCTGCTACGGCGGGATGGGGCCACCGGATGCCCCTCATATGTATGAGCTGCACGTTTTTGCCCTTGATTGCCGGCTGGATCTGAAAAAGGGCTTCTATATGAACGAATTATACAAGGCTATGAATGGTCACATTCTCGCCCAGGCTACTTTGCCAGGATATTACCGGAACTGAAACGGCTCTTGCTGCCGGAAAAAGGCGTATCATGGGAATGGATTTCAAGCCTGCGTCTCAATCCCGGACCGCTGCCTCACCGTCTAACGTTACAGTTCCGGATCCCGGTCCTGCTTCATTGCGAGCTGGTGAGCCTGGATCGCCATCCGGTCCGGTCCGGCCGTCATGTATTCTGGTGGTCGAAGACGTTGATATCAACCGGGAGATCATTCATGGCTTGCTTAGACAATGGGGACTGGCATTTCATGATGCTGCTGATGGCCTGACGGCCGTGGCTTGTGCTGCGACCGGTCTATACAACCTGATTCTGATGGATATTCAGCTGCCGGAGCTCGACGGTTTGAAAGCCACCCGCCGGATTCGCCAGCTGGCTGATCCGATGTGTTCCAGTGTACCGGTCCTGGCCATCACCGCCAATGCCGGACCGCAGGATATCAGCCGCTTCCTGGATGCCGGCATGAATGATTTCATCTTCAAGCCAATTGACGCTAATAAATTGTACAGGGCGCTTGCCCGCTGGCTGCCGGATCTGTCAAGACAGCTGCGGGAATATAATGGATCTGGCCCCGACTCTGTTGTCTCCACCGTTGCGGCCGATTCAGGGGGCCCGCAAAACCTGCCCGCAAGCAAGTTGGCCACTTCTATGACGCCGGTACAGGATCAGCTTTCGCCGACGTGTGAAGATCCGGCAGGCCGCTGGCTGGTCTTTGACCCCCCCAGTGGCCTGATTCTGGTCCAGGATAATATCTCCCTTTACCATGATCTCTTACGCATTTTTCTTGATCAGTTTGAGTACTTGGCCGAACGGATTGAACTGGATTGTCAGCTGCCTGATGCCCGTGCCTTGCGGCAGCTTTTGCAGGCTGTACAAAAATCTGCCGCCTTTCTCGGCAGTCCATTGCTGGCCGGGCAAGTTGCCGACTGGCTGAATCGCAAGGATGATTCCATGACCTGGCCTCTTTCAGCCGAAAGCCGCATCGGACTGGCCCGGCTGCTCATCACCCATCGCCGCCTGCTCCTGGCTATCCGCGCCTATCTGAATCGCAATTTGCAGCGTCAGGGCCTTTCTCAGGTATCACAACCTGGTGAGGTTCACGAGCTGCTGCTATCTTTGTGCCGGATCATGCCCTATGTGCAATGGCATGACCCTGTGCAGAGCCGTGAGCTGCTTGCCGAGCCGCTGCGGAAACGCTGGCCGCCTGCTATTGCCTCACAGCTTGACGCCATCAGTTATTTTCTGGCACACTATGAATATAATAAGGTGATCCAAATCATAGATGGGCTCATGGCATCGCTCGTGGACACGGAGGATTTATGCAATCCAATGAAGTCATCCTGATCGTCGAAGACAATACGCTGAATATTGACCTGCTGGTTCATACCCTGTCACCGGATTACCAGATCCGCGTAACCACGGATGGTGCCACGACTTTGCAGAATATTGATCGACTGATGCCGGACCTGATCCTGCTCGACGTGATGTTGCCAGATATCGATGGCTTTGAAGTGTGCCGGCAGCTGAAAGCCAGGATTTCATCACGGGACATTCCGGTTATTTTCCTGACTGCGCTGACTGACAAGGCAGATGAGGCCATCGGCCTGGCGGCCGGTGCCAATGATTTTATTGCCAAGCCATTCAATGCCGATCTGCTGAAAGCGCGGGTCCGCATTCATCTCGAGCTCAAGGCGCACCGGGATCGCCTTGACAAACTGGTTAATGAACGCACAGCCGAGCTGGAGAAGACCAAGGAAGCGGTCATTGCCAGTCTGGCCATCTTGTCTGAATATCGAGATTATGAGACAGGCAAGCATATTCAGCGCACGCGCGCTTATGTGCGCTGCCTGGCTAAAGCGGTCTTGCCGCTTAATGGCGTTTCTGCCGATGATGCCATGATTGAGCTGATCAGCCAGTCCGCCCAGTTGCATGATATTGGCAAAGTTGGCGTTCCCGATGCCATTCTGCTCAAGCCCGGCCGCCTGTCCCCGGAGGAATTCCTGGTCATCAAGCGGCATACCATCATTGGTGGCGAGGTCATCCGGCGGACCGAAGAAATCCTCGGTACAAATACTTTCCTGCGGTTTGCCCGGGAAATTGCCGAATGCCATCATGAGCGATGGGACGGTACCGGTTATCCCTATGGATTGCGTGATCAGGAAATTCCGGTCAGCGCCCAGCTGATGGCTGTTGTTGACGTCTATGATGCCCTGACCAGCATCCGGCCTTACAAGAAAGCCTTTTCGCATGAGCAGGCGGTAAGGATTATCCTGGAAGGCGACGACCGCACCCGGCCTGAGCACTTTTCTCCAGCGATGCTCGAAGCATTTCGCCAGTGCCAGAATGAATTCATGCGGATTAATGAGCTGTTCAATGATATACCCAGTCATTTTTGATTTATCATGCTATTGATTGATTGTTAATTTCCTGACTTATTACCTGATGATTGTTTAAGCAATATATAGTATCGTGAGAAAATTCAGGCAAGTATTTTGTCTGCTTGCTTTTTTTTATTCTTTATTTATGATTTATTAAGGGTTCATTTATATAGTCCGGTTTAAATTGATGAATAGTGCATCAAACCATCCGTTTTTTTTCGTCATTTGAATATATTGAGGTTAGAATAATGGTTCGGGTGTCAAAAGTCACGTTGCGGGGCAGATATGATAAAATACCTATGAT
>CAYVHB010000057.1:0-11993 GCA_964450865.1 uncultured Oscillospiraceae bacterium
ATCATATCAGGCTTATTGCCCGAACATAAAAAACGACTGATGCAGAATTTGCACTGCATCAGCCGCCGGGATTTTGTTCAAGCCGGTTGTGTCGTTGCATCGGGATTGAGTCTCCAGACTGGAGCCCCGCGCGTCAACATGAGCCGGATATCGTTGTGTCGCAGTATAGGGGTTTGGGTTTCAGTATGCTGAAATGTAAGCTCAATCAATCGATAGGCAGACCGGTTCCTGGAAGCGGGGCCAGCGGGTGGCCGATCAGGCCTCAACTGCCCACAGGCCATGCAGATTGCAGTATTCATACACCACAACCGGTCCATCGCCCACAACGAAGTCTGCTGCTGGAGCCTGTCCTGGTTCGAGAGAAATGCGCTGGCTCATCGAGCCCTGCGTCACGAAAATCCACTGGATATAATGCGCGTCGGTCATCGGATGCGGAACACTGCCGACCTCGACATGGAGCTTGCTGCCATCGCGGGTAACAACCGGCACGTGTTTTTCAGTCGCGCCGTCAGAGGTATTGGGGATCAGCAAGGACATGGGCTGGCCGCAGCAGACCAGTTCACCGCCGCCTTCATTGATCAGGCCGACCAGATTGCCACAGATTTTACAGCGGTAAAACTTCTTTGTTGTTGACATAAGTAATGATACCTCCTTTGATTTGACCAGATGCCTGACCTGGCATGGCCATTGTAACGACCTGCAAATGACCTGGAATGACGTGAACCTTGAACGGGAATTAGATAGACAGGATCAGGAATGAAAGAATCATGAAATGACAATTGAGTGAGCCATTTCACTCCTGATTATATCATATCTGACTGGTTTTCAAGAATCGGTAATACGATCTTTGACTGCCGTCTCATGAGCAGTCTCATGGTCCGTCTCATGAGCAGTCTCATGGTCCGTCTCACTAGCTGTCTCTGGGGCTGTCTCATGATCCGTCTCTGGGGCCGTTTCATGAGCTGTTTCATGAGCCGTTTCATCTTCTGATACATTTTCTGTTACATTTTCTGTTACATATTCTGTTTCTGCTTCATTTTCCTGCTCTTCGTCGTCAGGACGGCGCAGTGCAGACCGGCGCAGGCGGCCACGCCGGCCAGGCCCGAACGGCAGCAAATAGATAATAACCAGGATAAACGCCGAGCCCAGACTGATCAGCAATCCGTAGATGAAACCGGTTGGCATGTAAGTCAGATCAATGTTATGCTCACCGGCCGTCAGCTCAACACCGATCAGGGCGTCGTCGATAGCCAGCTTTTCGACCTTTTCACCATCAACCTTGACTGTCCAACCTTCATCATAAGGCATCGACAGCAGGAGAATGCCATCATAACGGGCTGTCACCGTGCCTTCGATATGGGTATCGCGGAATCGGGTAATCTCCAGGCCAGACTGGCGGATGAGGTCAATTGATTGTTCAAAAGCCATCTGGTCCAGGCCATAACAGTATAGCTCGATATGGCCGGACTTTTTGCTATTGGGCGCAAAGGTCAGGTTGAATACAATATTGGCGCTGGCAGATACGTAGCCCAGGTCAATCAGCGTCGAGCGCCTGGCATTAAAGTCAACGCGCTGATCGTCGATCATGACGAAGCCCCAGTCCGGCTCATTGGCCGTGACATCCAGATACAGATACAGCTGCTGGTCCCGGTCATTGTCAATGATCAGGGATATTTTGCTGTCCTGGGATTCATAGGTCCGGTCGAAATTATAATAATTGCTGCCAACTGTATCCAGCGAAATATTTGTTTGTTCACCCTCGTACAGACTGACCGGCTGCATGACCTCCGGCAAGCCGCCCAGTTCTTCGAACAAGCTGTTCTGGGCCGCCAGCGGGTCAATGCTGCCGCTCGACCACTCGGCCAGGCTGGCTGAGCCGAGCACACCCAGGGGCAGGGTATAGGGATTCTTGTAGACCTCCAGCTCGGATGTCTGACTGATCTGCTGGCGAAGCGTATCATTGACAAAATCCGAGCGGCGGATCAGATACTTGATACCGAAAATCGAATCCAGAACCAGGGTTGAGCCTTCGTATATATAGCTGTTGATACTGTTGCTGTGATAGCCAAGATTCTCGAACAGCCGGACCGGCTTGGTGGAAATCGTTGAGGCAAAAATTGACAGGCCACGGTACTGGTACAAGAAGCCATCATTGGTGGTTCGCGGCGGCATAGTTGCCACGCGGTAGAATGAGCTGTCCTGCCTGGCGATCTGGGCCAGTTCCTCGCGGATCTGGGTGACCTCCACGCCGTCCGTATAGCCTTCACGTGTGGCAAAACCATGGGCGGTGTCGTAATTATGCATGGTTATCAGCGTATTGACCAGAATCTCGGCGACGACAACCAGCAGCAAGGCCATGGCCACGTCAGCCGGATGCATGCGGTGAATCCGGTCCATGGTCAGGACAGCAGCATAGATGACCAGGAAGGCCAGGGTCGGGTAGATAGTCAGCAGCGTGGGTGCCTTGGTATTGACCTTCTGGGCCAGCAGAACCAGCAGGATCAGGACTGATATGATCAGGCCCAGCTGCTTGCCGCCAAATTCGCGCAAGCTGCGCAAGGCTGGATAAGCCAGGGTCAGGATCAGGAAAATGTAAACGAACGAGTTGCGGTAGGGCAGCTGATTGGGATAGTGAAAGCCATGCCAGATAAAGTTCAGCATGTTGATATTGAAGCTGAGAACCATGATCACAATCAGGCTCAGGTTCAGGAATTTGGCCTTGAGCGGGACCTGGCGGCTCAGGAAGTAAACCGGGATCAGGATCAGGGCGAGCAAGCCGGCATACATGTTCGGCATGCCATCGAGAACGGTTGGCTTGTTGGCCATGAAATGCTGGCCGATATAGTCAAACAATTCAAAAAAGTTCACAAGCGTTTTGGGGAATGGATCATCGGCAGCTGAAGTCAGCTGGAGCGAGATATAGGTAGGCAAGGCCAGGATCGCGGACAGGCCGGCCCCCAGCAAGGACAGGCCACCAAACTGGATCGTCTGGACCAGGACACGACCGGGGCGGGGCCGCTGCTGATGGGTGAAAAGTACAATCGGGAAGTACAGAACCGCAAAAATGCAGACGAAGTAAGCCATGTAGTAATTGCTGGCAATGGTCAGGGCCAGGCTCAGCGTATACAGCAGATACCGCCGGTCGCGCACAATGCGAACCTCGCCAAGGATGATCAGGGGCAGCAGGTAAATGGCATCCAGCCACATGATATTCCAGGAATAGGACAGGACATAGCTGGAGACAGCATACATCAGGCTGAGCGCAATGCCGAGCGGACCTTCGCGATGATGCACCTCGCGCAGATAATAATAAAAACAGGCGCCGGCCAGGCCGACCTTGATCAGGATCAGGATCAGGATCCCTTCTGTGACATGGGCAGCCGGGAACAGAACGAGAATCAGGTTGAGCGGGCTGGCCACGTAATAGGCTAGCAGGGCATAGAAATTGGTACCCAGGCCACCGCTCCAGGAATAAAATAGGCTGCTGAATGATTGAAAGCGGGCGCGCAGTTCAGCAAGGAACGGCCCGTACTGATGATACGCGTCAATGGTCAGGACATCGCGATTGCCGATGGGGTACACGCCACGGCTGAAATAGCCGATGGCCATAATCACCAGAGAAATAAAAAAGGCCCCAAGCAGATATTTGTTGCGGCTAAACCAGAAAATCAGCCGATCCGCCCTGTTATTACGCTCAGTTGTCATGCAGAGATCTCCTCGTCACAGAAATAGCGGTTTTCATCATAACAAAAAAAAGCCGCCACGTCACGTACCAGCCGTTTTTCACTGATTCTCGGGATTAAGCGGTTGCCTGATGCAGAATAAAAGAACCCGCCACGTCAAGCGCCAGCCAGCGGTCGACGCACAGATTACTGCACGGGGGTTCAGCATTTTTTCATTCAGGGAAGACTCTTTTACACGAACTTTTCAGTCAGGCCGCTTCGATCAGGAAGGCTGCTTCAATGGGCTGTTGCAGGACCTGATAGGCAAAAATCTCATCAGTCAGCCAGCGGCGCAGCAGCGTTCTGGGCAAGACCAGCGGCATGCGGTCATGCAAGGGACTGACGGATGGATTGGCAGCTCCGGTCAGGATTACAAAGCGGGGCAGCACGAACGGCAATTTGGGATCGGGCGCAAACTCGCGAGCCAGTCCAGCCATGTAAAAGAGGGGTTCATCGACGCGGAACAGTCTCATTTTTGCACCCTTGCTGCCATCAGCCGGATGCTGCCATTCAAAAAATGACGTGGCTGGAACCAGAACACGGCCGTGCTGGACCGCCTGGCGAAAGGTCGGTTTCACGGCCGCGGTCTCGGCGCGGGCATTGATTAAAAGATTACTGCTACGACCGGCAAACTGCTGCGGAAAGCCCCACTGCATCAGGTCCGGCAGCAGGCGCGTCCCCTCATCCGTGGATACAGCCCGGATCACCGGTACCACATGAGTCGGGAAAATCTCCCCGGTCCGGGCTGCTGCCAGAGCCGGGGAGCCAAAAAAGCGTTCATTGAGCTCGGCAAAAAGCTTGCGCAATTCAGCCAGATCTTCTTCCTGGTCGATATAATAGCGCCCACACATAAACGCACCCCGCTGCTGGCAGTCCAGGCCAGAATTCAACATCGAAGGACGACGGGCCCGCTGTCAATGCCTGTTATCGTTTAAACGTAAAGCAGGATGACAGCCATGACCTCCAGCGTCTCCGGCTTGTTGTTGCGGATACTATGGAATTCGCCACCACGGGTCAGCGCCACATCACCGGTCCGCAGTGTTTTCTCCACGCCATTATCGTCGAAAACCGCTTCACCCGCAACAATAGCGAAAATCTCCTCCTCATCAACATGCTGATGACGCCCGATCGAGCAGCCCTGTTCCAGAGTCAGGCGCGCTACCAGGCGGGCTTTCCCTGTCAGTTCTTCCGGCTGCAGAAAATTCGTGACCACGACCTGGCCTTCCCCACCCCGCATCTGGACCTTTATTTCCTGTACCATTTCCTGCGCTGTTTTAATCATCCTGCAAAACCGCCTTTCCTATTTTTCTGTTGCTTTATCGCCTGGCTGCGTTATCACTTAACCAGTCATGCGCCCAGGTTGATGCAAAACCCAGCTTTCCGGCCTAGAATCAGACGCTCAATCAAACCGCTGATAAAACAGCAGTTCTGAAACAGGTTTGCGCGACGGCGGGGCCGGAGCAATATCCGGTATCCCGATGGCAATCAGTTCAACCAGTTCCAACGTCGCCGGTATATTCAGCAGCTGGCTGACAGCCTGATAATCATAAGCACCGATCTGGACACTGCCCAGGCCGAGGGCGTGAGCGGCCAGACACAAGGTCTGGGCGGCACCGCCACAGTCAAAATAAGTCCAGGCCTCACCCTTGGCGTTCGGCTGACCGCCGCGCAACGTTCCGGACAGGCCGTGGATGGCACAGACAGCGATGACTGCAGCAGCCTGTGAAACGGCAATCTGGTTGTTGCCCGGGTGAAAGACCTGGGCCAGGGCATCTTTCTGTTTGCCCGTAACAGCCAGATAGCGGGTGCACTGGCTGTTCGCCCAGCTTGGGGCCCAGGAAGCCAGCTCGACGAGCTGCTCAATGGTTCCGGGGGCAAGGTGGATGGGCTTGAAGCGGCGGATACTGCGCCGGGTTTTAATGCATTCCAAAGCGTCCATTAAAGAACCTCCCTCTTATTGGTGAAACATTATTATGTTGCTTTGGCCACCGGAATCCGGATCTCCGTCAGCAGCTCCGATTCAGGCACTTCCTGGGGTGAATTGAAATAATACTCAAAATAGAAGCCGGCTGGTGTTTCGATCTGAACCAGATTCTGTTCCCTGATCCAGGTCGTGAGTGCCTGGTAAACCTCACTCAGGCCACTATACGGCCCTTTATACTGAACAATAGCAAAGCTTCCGGCCGGGATCATTTCGGCGAGAACGGGCGGGCGGGCGGGCAGCAGCTGGCGGACCGGAAAACCCATAGCCACATCGAGGTTTTCCATATCCATTTCAAAATAAGCCGTGTAGGGTGCATAAACGGGCTGTTCATGATACTCATCCAGACAGGCCATCAGCATATGATAATTTTCGCCTATTTTCATGGGCAAACCAGCCAGGCTGGTCCGGCAGCGGATTGTCATGACAGGCTGGGGCGGCAGGTCAACAATCTTGATCTCAAACATTTTCAACCCTCCGTTTCATCAGGGGCAGCAATTTAGCGGAACAGCTCGTCAATGGCGACGAGATCAGCCGGTGTTAAATGGACTTTCAGCGTCTGTAAATTATCGATAATCTGATCCGGGCGCTTGGCGCCGGGAATAATCGCATCAATCGCCGGCTGCTGCAGATACCAGGCCAGGGTGATATGGGTCGGCTGGACCCCGTAGCGCTCAGCAATGACTTTCAGTTTTTCAACCTTGGCAAGATTGGCAATGAATGCTTCGCCCTGGAAAAGCGGATTGCGGTTGCGACTGTCCACGAACTGGGACTCCACGGTCATTTTACCAGTCAGCAGGCCGGAGGCCAGCGGGAAGTATGGCACAAACGATATCTGATGGTGCCGGCAATAGGGCAGCAGATCCTGCTCGGCCTGACGTTTGAAGAGATTGTATTCGGCCTGCAGGACATCAATGTAGCCGTCATGATTGCCGTCTTCCAGCTGGGCCAGATTAAAGTTGGAGACGCCGATGGCCCGGATCTTGCCCTGCTCTTTCAGGCGCTGCAAGGCACCGACAGCCTCGGCCTTCGGAGTTGTTTCATCAGGAAAATGAATATAGAACAGGTCAATGTAATCCGTTTGCAGGCGTTTCAGGCTGGCTTCCACACATTCACGCAGGAATCCGGGCGAATTGTCGATCGCAAACTGCCCGTTACCCAGCGGCCGCTGGGCCCCCTTGGTGGCAATCACGACCTCGCTGCGGACATTCTGCTCGCGGATCACCGAACCGATGATTTCCTCGGAGCGGCCCAGGCCGTAATAATAGGCCGTATCAAAAAAATTGATGCCTTGTTGCCAGGCTGTCAGGACAATCTGTCGACCGGTTTCGTCGTCAAGCCCCGGATACAGATTATGGCCACCCACTGCATTCGTGCCGATTCCCAGTGGCAGCACCTGCAAGCTTGTGGTACCCAGGCGAACTTTTTCCATGCTCATCTCCACCATGATCACCATCCTTCTGTTCGCGACACCAGTTTGTGATAACCGTGCGCTGCTTCAAGATCCAGTCCAATCATCGTCTCAATTATCATCGGGTCATCCGGATGTGCGGGGGCCATGTCCCTGGTCGTCCAGGACGGTTCCTGATTAAAGTATAACATATTCTGGATTTTTCTGGCACGGGGATCGAAATCGGAACCCGCTTTTCGTCCGTATCAGGACAGGCGGCCCTTGAAATCAGCATAACCAAATTCGCGGATCACGCGGGCTCCGGCCTGTTCATTGAACAGGGCAATCGAGGGCAGGCGAATGCCATTAAATGTATTATTTTTCACCATCGTATAGTGAGCCATATCGCAAAACACCAGCTTGTCACCGGGCTGCAAGGGCTGATCGAAAGAATAATCACCAATGATATCCCCAGCCAGGCAAGTCGGCCCGCCGAGGCGAAACGTATAGGCCCGCTCACCGGGCAAGCCGGCGCCGATGATATTCGGCCGGTAAGGCATTTCCAGCACATCCGGCATGTGACAGGCGGCCGAGGTGTCCAGGATGGCGATTGCCATGCCATTGTCGACCGTATCCAGCACTTTGCTGACCAGGAAGCCCGTATTCAGGGCAATCGCCTCGCCGGGCTCCAGATAAACCTGCACGCCATACTTTTGCTGGAAAAACTCAACGGACGCCACCAGGGTATCGATATCATAATCAGGCCGGGAAATATGATGGCCGCCACCCATGTTGAGCCATTTCATCTGGCGGATAAAGGCGCCGAACTTGGCATCGACAATGGGAACTGTATGGGCCAGGGCATCGGAATTCTGCTCGCAAAGTGTATGGAAATGCAGGCCGCTGATGCCATCGAGCTGATCCGGATGGAAATTTTTCAATGTTACACCCAGACGGGAGCCGGTAAAACAGGGATCATAGAGCGGGGTTGTAATCTCGGAATACTCCGGATTGATCCGGATACCGCACTCGATAGTCTGACCGGCCGCCAGCCGTTGCTGAACCGCTGGTTTGTACTTTTGCCATTGGGCAAAGGAATTAAAAACGATATGGTCGCAGGTATCAAGAATGACCGGGAAATCTTCTTCGATAAAAGCCGGTGCATAAATATGCACTTCCTTGTTCATTTCCTCCCGGCCCAGCAATGCCTCGTGCAAGGAGCTGGCCGTGATGCCATGCAAGTAGCGGCCAACCAGTGGAAAAACGGCAAACATCGAAAAACCCTTCAGGGCCAGCAAAATCTTGCAGCCCGTCCGCCGCTGCACCGAATCCAGAATCTCCAGATTACGCGTCAACAGCCGCTCATCAACCACATAACAAGGGGTCGGCAACCTATTGAAATCAAGTTCCATCCATCTTACTCCCATTCTGCATCGCATTCTGCGGCCTGTATCAGGCCAAATATGAGTTGCGGACTTGCTGCCGGGCATCCATCGCGTACGAGAAAGAGCCAGCCGGTTTTTGCCGGCCGGCCCCATTCGAACAGTTGTTTAGCAAGGGATCCAGTCGTATCCGGGCCCCCGGCACTTGCCATTTTCAGGGCAGCAGCACCGGACTGAAGTCTTCTTTCCAGGGCAGGCCCTGGACGTTCAGGGCGGCCATGAACGGATCCGGATCAAATTCCTCGACATTATAGACACCCGGCTTTTTCCACAGACCCTGCAGCAGCATCATGGCCCCGATCACCGCCGGCACACCGGTGGTGTAGGAAATTGCCTGGGAACCGACCTCCGCGTAGCATTCCTCATGCACACACACATTATAAACATAATAGGTGCGGGGCTGGCCGTCCTTCGTACCCTGATAAATGCAGCCGATGTTGGTCTTGCCTCTGGTACGCGGTCCCAGCGAGGCCGGATCCGGCAGCACGGCCTTCAGAAACTGCAGCGGCACGATCTTCTGCCCTTCGAAGTCGATCGGTTCAATCGAAGTCATGCCGACATTCTGGAGGACTCGCAGATGATTGAGGTAATTATCGGAGAACGTCATCCAGAAGCGGATCTTCTCGATCCCCCTGATATTGGCGGCCAGCGATTCCAGTTCCTCATGATACAGCAGATAAATATTCTTCGGGCCGATTTCGTCAAGGTCGTAAACGGCCTTGAGTGACAGCGGCGGGGTCTCAATCCACTCGCCCTTTTCCCAGTACCGGCCATTGGCGGTAATCTCGCGGATATTGATTTCCGGATTGAAATTGGTGGCAAACGGATAGCCATGATCGCCAGCATTGGCATCGACGATATCGATCTGCTGGATTTCGTCAAAATAATGTTTCATGGCGTAGGCGCTGAAAACACCCGTCACGCCGGGGTCAAAGCCGCAGCCCAGAATCGCCGTCAGGCCAGCCGCTGCAAATTTCTCACGGTAAGCCCACTGCCATTTGTATTCGAACTTGGCTGTTTCGTGCGGCTCGTAGTTGGCAGTGTCCAGATAATGCACACCGGTCGCCAGGCAGGCATCCATCAGCGTCAGATCCTGATAGGGCAACGCGACATTGATCAGGATGTCAGGCTGGAACTGCCTGATGAGATCAATCACCTGCTGCGTGTCATCAGCATCCACCTTGGCGGTCGTGATCTTTGTCCGGCCGCCATCCAGCTTGGCTTTCAGGGCATCACACTTCGACTTGGTCCGGCTGGCAATGCAGATCTCGGTAAATATATCGGGATTCATGCAGCACTTGTGGACCACCACACTAGCGACACCACCGGCGCCAATGATTAAAGCTTTTCCCATTTCTTGAATTCCTCCTGCAAATAAAATATGTTGCTGTATACATGGATGGCGCTGGCGCATTCAACGGTCACAACCAGCTGATCTCATATCAGCCATCAGCCATCAGTCATCGGACCGTGCGTCAGGGCATCCTGGCCGCCGCAACCTCAGCGAGGCGGGCAATGATCGGCAAATGCTGCGTGCACAGCCGTTCGCACTTGCCACAGCGCGTGCAGGTCGCGGCCTTGTCCGGCTTGAGACCCCAGTGCCAGTACAGGCGCTCGCCAATATCGCCGCCGAGCAGCTTCTGGTTATAGGCATCCATATACTTGGGAATGGGAATATCAACCGGACAGCTGTCGCAGTAACCGCAGCCGGTACAGAGGTTATTGAGCGTCAGCCCCTTACCGGCCATCGCCGCCAGGATCTCCGCCGCCGGTTGCTCCACCAGGTTTTCAACCGCGCGACAGGCATCATCGACGTGCTCTTTCGTGGTGAATCCGCCCAGGGTGACGCTGATTTCCTGATGGGAAGCCACAAAGCGCAGCGCGGCCTGCGGTACGCTCAGATCAGTCCCTTCAGCCAGATAGGCGAACAAATCCGGATGGGCCGGGATGACCCCGCCGCTCAGCGGATTCATCACGACCACGCCCATGCCCTTGCTGGCCGCCGCCGCAATCCCGCTCTGCCGGAGGCGATAATTCAGGGCATTGTAGCCAATCAGCATCCCGGCAAACAGATCTTTGGCAATGACTTTCTCGAGGTCAGCACCGGGCATATGGGATGAAAAGACAATATTCCGAATCAGTCCTTCAGATTTGGCTTGACTGAAGAACTCATATAAGGCATCTTTCTGGCGCTGGAAATCGCGCAGGCTCATCAGGCACCACAGATGATAGAAATCCAGGTAATCAACCTTCAGCCGCGTCAGGGTCTTCTCGAGGCGGCGGCGGAAGGCCTCTTCACTGACCACCTTGCCCGTCGTACCAAGATTGGCTTTCGACGAAATCAGGTAACGGTCGCGGCTGACCTGCGACAGCGCCATCCCCGTGATTGTCTCGCTCTGATCTTCACAGTAAAATGGCGCCGTATCAAAGTAATTGACACCCTTCTCCAGGGCATACAAAGCTACATCGGCGCACCGCTCCAGTCGCCCGGCCCTGATATCGTCCTCATCATATCGCATGCAGCCCATGCCAATGGCCGAAACCTGCAAACCCGTCTTGCCATATTGTTTGTAATACATCCTGCTTCCTCCTGAATCATGCTATTTATCGTTTCGAATGAGCTCGAATCGTCATCGCATATGCATTTATCTTCGTTCAGGCAATTTGCCAGATGAAAGTCACCGTATCCTGGACCTTGATGTCATCCGGCTGAATATCCGGGGCACTGATATCCGCGACCTTCATGCAATTTTCGTCCAGACAGTACGAGGTCGGCGAGTACAGGTGCAGCTCACCCCAATTGTAGTCAATGCTGAGAAGCGGGCCCAGCACGACACTTGACGCGCGGGCCAGGATTTCGGCCCGTTGCCTGGCATTTTCCGATGCACTGATCAGCAGCGCCTCACCGATCGCGGCCTGGTCCTTGACCGAGAATGCCACATTCAGCTGCGGATTGACCGGCGCCCTGGCAATTGCTGCCAGGACCTTCGACATCACCTTGTTATCGAAGTCAAACTCCAGTTTCAGGCCCTGTTCACAAATATAGCCATCAAAGCGCGACTTGTAGTTGTTATCCTTGTCCCGGTAGTTCTCATAGTGGGTTTTAATATTAAAACTGGTCGTTTTCAGGTCATTCTTGTCAAAGCCAACCGACTCGATGGCATGCTGCAACACCTCGACTGACTCAGCCGCTGTCTGCATCGTATCATCATATTCAAATTCCTGCGACCCGATCGTCAGGGTAATGACAATCAGGTCCGGCCTGACACTGACAGAACCAGTCCCTCTAACGGTAATCGTACGCTCCATGAAGTGCCTCCTCTGTTTTCCGTTCCCATCATACAGATATCATAATCAAACATAAAGATATCATAACCAAAAAGACAGATAAGATCTAGCCTTGATTAGAGGGTGTTTGCAAAATATCATAATAGCCAAATGAGGATACAAGCAAGATG
>CAYVHB010000058.1:0-11647 GCA_964450865.1 uncultured Oscillospiraceae bacterium
GCTACAATTGATTGCAATGCCTCATTGCCACAATAAACCATGACGTTACGTTAATGTCAAGACGACTGCGCAATCCTTCATCAGCAGGAAACAATGGAAAGATCCGAATTCGGCAGCAATCAGCAGCTCATGATCGCCTAAGAGCCTGAGGGATCGTAGTCTTGAGAATCAGTTCAAATCCGATCATGCCATTGACCTGTCATGCAATGAGCGGCCTGAGCGGAAAATTCAATTGACATTTGGCGGCCTGAATGTTACTATTTCTCGTGCCTGCATCAATGGCAGGTGACACGGCGCAAGGAGAGATGGCTGAGCTGGTCTAAGGCGCACGACTGGAAATTATGTGCATTAGAGCATAAACAATCAAAAAACTGAATATTTATCATACGGAGAGTTGGCTGAGCGGTCGAAGGCGCATGACTGGAAATCATGTTTACGTGTAAGCGTAACTAGGGTTCAAATCCCTAACTCTCCGCCAGAAAGAACAAGAACCCCTGAAAACATCGTGTTTTCAGGGGTTCTGCCTTTTCCAGAGGGAGGTGAATCCAGTACACGATATCCCGGTCAATCAAAAAATGTTGCCATTGTTGCCGAGAATTCAAAGATATTTCCCCAAAACCGATTATTCACCTTTATTCACAAATTTCAAAACTGTTGCCGAAATTGTTGCCGAACTTTAAAACGACCCTCTAAAATCCAATAAAAACGGCCGATAAAATACATTAATATCATTATATCGAGAGGAGCCCATATGGATTACGCTACACTGGATCACTTATCACTTTTTGCCGAACCGAATCAATCGAGACTCAAGCAAGACCTCCAATCCAAAGGACTTGTTGATCAAAATGGCAATCCGGATATCAATATGATCAATATTAGAACCGGCATCTTCACAGCAGGAATCGTTGATAAGCTATCTGAAGAACAATACAATATCCGTTTATTCTATGATCATCTAGCTAATCTGATTGCAGAAAATGAAGTTCGTGCTGCCTACTACTATTTGTACTCAATAATCAAATCTCTTGATATGGAAATGCCGCCAATGTTTATCCAAGCATGTGCTTTACCAGCGGTTCTCCAAGCATATGTGGATGAGGTTTTGACTGATTTCAATGATTGTATGAAAGACTACCTGGATGTAGGTATCCCTGAAAGGGAAGAGATTTAAATGAGCAAAATGAAGCGTTGACCGATTAAGGGTCACTTAATCCAATGATAAACCTGATTTATACCTTAAAGTTTAGGTGATCCCAAATTTCTGTTTTTTAGTGCAACCATGCCCAATTCTGCCGTTCAAGGTCCAGACTCACATTGGCGCTACGAAATACTCTTGACAGATCTTCGTCCAGCTAACTTTTCTCATCCAACAATTCGATACAAATAATTATCGAATAGAAAACCGAATCGTTGACATTGATTGTCTACAGGTGTAGTCTATGGCTAATCAGTCTACACCAATAGACAAAAAGTAAATAAATATGTCAGAGGTTACTCATGATCATGGATTACACAATGACGAATGCTGAATTCCGTTTTGCCTGCATAGTCTGGGAGCAGGAACCGATCGAGTCTGCCCAACTATGTAAGATTTGCGAAGAGCGCCTCGGTTGGAAAAGGACGACAACCTATACTGTTTTAAAGCGGCTCTGTGAGAGAGAAATGATGCAGAATAACGCAGCTATCGTGACCTCACTGGTTCGTCAGGACCAAGTCCAGCAGCAAACTAGTCAAAGCATTGTTAAGTCACGCTTTGATGATAATCTCCCGCAATTTGTAACGGCGTTTCTGAACGGCAGAAAAATTTCTAAGGAGGAAGCAGAACAGATAAAGGCGCTGATTGACGCTAACAATATGGATTGAAAGGAGTTGTGGGTGTTGGACGATCTGGTCAAGATCTTTCTGGTGGTTTGCAATATGAGCCTGACCGCTACTTTTGTGATATTGTCAGTACTCGTCCTGCGGCTCATAATTCGTAAGTTGCCAAAAACATTTTCATATATGCTCTGGTTAGCGGTTATTTTCCGTCTCTCTCTTCCCATTACCTTCACATCGAAATTGAGCTGGTTCAAGTCCATTGATATTGGCAGTATCCGTATGAATCGATTGGTACTCACACTTGCCGAGCAGCAACTGCATTCTCTGACTGCTGTGAAGAATTCGATCAACCAGGTTGGCACTCATTTGGACAGTGCTGTATCTATTTGGAGCGAACCATTAGCCATTGGCATGGTGGTTCGATACCTGGCTGCCATTATATGGGCAGCCGGCGTACTGATCATGCTACTCATAAGCATCCAGACAAGTCTTCAAACTAGAAGGAAGTTGGCAGACGCGACCCAAGTGCAAGGAGTTATTTTTGAAACTGACGCGATTACCTCGCCTTTCGTATTCGGCATTTTCAAGCCACGAATCATTCTGCCCGTGGGACTGGATAGCAAGTCAGCATCCCATGTCCTTCTCCATGAACAGATGCATATTCGCAGATTTGACCATGTTGTCCGGATTATTGCCTATATGGCCCTCTCCATACATTGGTTCAATCCGTTTGTCTGGCTGTCATTTTCTTTAATGACCGACGACATGGAAAAAAGCTGTGATGAACATGCCTTAAGGAAGTGCGACCATCAGGAGAGGTTAGCTTATTGCGAGACACTGTTGCGGTTCGCTGTAAAACCCAATCATTCCATAGTCACCCAACTGAATTTTGGCAAGTCAAATGCCAAGACCAGGATCACCAATATCCTATTCTTCAAGAAACCAATCTTAAGTGTTATGGTTCTGTCAGCACTTTTCATAACATTTGCGGGATTCAGCCTGATTGCGGATCCGCCCACAGCGGCTCCTGTTTCAGCTTTTGAAAAATACAATGGGTATGAACGCTATTTCGGGCCAACCCTATTTTCGACGCTCGCATACGTTGCCAGTGACAATGAATTAGATACAGTCGCACCAATATTAGCATTAGCGGAAGATGTATTTTGCCACATGGGGAACTTGGAGACGGCTAACCAGGACGTAGGTGAACTGGTGCGTTACTATCAGGATAACAATGCGGGCATCGCATCCGTCCAACTGGATTTGCGCTTGGTAACAGTAAAGATAAGCGGTAGTCAAGGTTACATGTGGGTCATCTACACCATAAAAAGATTTGATGACCATGGCGTTATGCGAAACGGATCTGCTGACGTGCTAAGTTATTGGGAAATCAAAAATAATGATGGGCGATGGCAAGTAACGGCGATTGTTGAGCCGGCTTGATAATGTATTGAGTATGATCTTGCATCATCGACAGTCTTCGAAAATAAATGAAACTGAAATAAAAAAATCAAACATAACGAAATCTGAAAATGATGAAAGGAGGCGAGAAAAGCTGCCTGATTATTAGTCATGTCTTGAATCAAGCCAGAACATAAAGAAAGGATAGAGTTATGAAAAAATATCGGATTTCACTGATTCTGCTTTCGCTCATTGTTGTTATGAATTGTTTGCTGAGCTTAGGGGCAATGAACCCATTGATTTCACCCGAGAACAACATCACTTTGACCGAAACGGAAAGGCAAGCACTTGACCAATACGACACGAAATTAAAAACCAATGACTATGTGCAGAAGCTAAAAGAACAAGGCCATTTAGAAAATTTTATGAGCAAGCTTCATACAGCGCTTGAAAAGAAAATAGAGACTGAAATGCCAGAAAAACTAGGACAGATCAAAGCGTGGGGACTTGATCCGCAAGAGACTTTTAAGGATCTTGAACTGGATGTCCTATTATTTCTGATAGAAAAAGACAGAAAACTTCAAATAGGAACGTCTGAATTTGATTACTACGTAAAGTCGTGGTTATCGGATAGCCCAGCCAATTTGCTCAGTCAAGCAAGAAAAGATCCCACTTATGGCCCGTTGTATCTCTATGCCTGTATATACAATTATCATCATAATATGCAACAGGCAGATTCCGTTGACTCCAATTGGGACTCAGCGATTGCCGGGAAAACGCTTGAAGAGCTTTTCCTGGAAGACACCGTTAGAGATTTTGTCTGCTTTGAAGATCGATACTGATTCACCTGAGTATGCTGCGACCGTTAAAGCTTTCGCTGCGGATCTTGTTCTTCAGAAAGCTGGCTCAGATGCAAACTTCCCGCATGTCTGGACGATGGTCAGTACGACATCTGGCACACAAGCCGCGAAGCAACTGTTAGCTAAGTCGTCCGCCGTTCTTAATCCAGATATTCGACTGGTGGCAATTTTTGCTGCCCAATCATCCCAAACCGGGGATATCTATCTGGTCATTGCTTTCTAGTTCAATACATTCATAGTCATATCACTTTTCAGGGCACGGCTTTAGTCGTGCCTTTTTTTATGCAGAGGAGGATATCATCATGCGACCTCAATCGCGATTTTTACTGCGTACTACTCTGCTGGTCGTAATCGTGGCTACCATTTTGACTGCCATGGTTGTCCCGATCCAGGCAGCGACTGGTGTCATTCGAACAGCGACAGGCAGGCTAAAGCGTTTTGCCTATACTGGATCCACAACCACGATCCGGACCGGCGGATCCTATTTTCGGGATGCGGGCACCTATTCCAATTCCATGCTGAATGCAGATGGCATGCCTCAACCCAGTGGTACAGTCGGGGGCAACATTCACTACGTTGATCGCAACAACAACGGTGTGCTCGATTATGGGACCGATACGGTTCTTTATTGCCTGCAATACCGTAAAGCATCGCCGTCCGGACAGTCCTACAGCACCGAAGCTTATGACGGAGCTAGCTCAGCAAATCTAGTTGCCAAAGACGCCCGAACGCTGAGTGGATTGATCATCATTTTACAGAATGGTTTCCCGGTCAAATCAGCGGCTGAAATGGGTCTGACTGACAATGATGCCGCCTTTTACGCTACTGCCAGTGCCGTCCGCTTCTGGCTGGCTCAGCGTGAACGCGATCTGAATCTCTTTCCCTGGCATTACAATTTCCTAGACCTCAGTCGCGGAGTCGGCTCGGTCGCGCCGCTGGCCGGGCAGGAGGCCGTTTGGAACAAAGCCGTCCAGCTGCGAAATCTTGCAGTGAATAATACCGGTCAACGCGTCAGTGACATCACCTCAACTTATGTCGGTTCGGATACTTATCGCTACGATTGGTTTATCTATCAGTACCGGGTCAATCTCACCAACATGTCTGGCGGTTATCAGATATCGTCGACCAGCCTGCCAGCCGGATCTGTGATCACCGGCTACACTGGCAACAATGGCGATGTTCTGAACGTCCACATTCCATTTTCTGAAGCCAATGCCGGGAAAGCTTTCGCGTTGAACGTTACCGGCTATGACAATGCCCAGCCTGGTTCTCTGGAAGAATACCTGCCGGTTTCGGGCTCCTCATATCAAGCTGTCGCTGGATTCAACCTCAAAACGGTAAGTGGATCCGAAACAGCGACAATCTCCGGCACAACTCGGGCGATACCGGATCTGATTGTTGAATCGATCACCACCGATAAAGCCAGCTATGAATCGGGTGAGACCGGGACATTATCGATCACCGTGCTCAACCGCGGCAATGGTGCGACTGGTCTAAATTCATCTCTCTGGCTGTCGGCACTGGGTAAAGGTTTCACGCTGGGCAACCTGGCAGCCGGGCAACGAGCGACCTTCTCGACGACGTTTGCCATTTCTGGACCCTACACAGCAAACACAACGTTGACGCTTGATGCGACAGCAGATAATGGCAATGCGGTCATCGAGACAAACGAAGGCAACAACAGCAATGCTGTGACTTTGACCGTGCTGGGTAAACCGGATTTGATCGTTGCTAGCCTTACTTCGAATAAGGCAATCTATGAACCGGGTGAGACCATCACGGTATCAGCAACCGTTCGAAACAGTTCATCCATCGCCAGCGGTGTCTTTGACCTGTTGCTTCGCTCCAACCGTCTGGGCAATTTGAATTTGGCTAGTTGGAGCAGCATGACTGCCAATGCCAGTCGAACTTACATATTCTCATTTACTGCACCTTCAAATTTCACCGCTGACACGATTGTCGATCTGAGCCTGTTCGCCGATGCCAACCTGGCGGTCAGTGAGTACCGCGAGGATAATAACCTGGCTTCCATGTCTCTCACGGTGAAGGCCGGTCGACCGGACCTGAACGGATCGATCAGCACAGATAAACTGCTGTACGAGGCAGGCGAAACGGTCACGGCAACAGTCACGGTGAGAAACACCGGCTTTGTTGCTGCTGGGAGCTTCGTCCTGCGTTTAAGCCCAGATGGGCTTGCACCACAGAACCGGACAATCGTTGCACTTTCAGCCGGCGCTTCTAGTACTCAGACCTTTACCTTCATTGCGCCGGAAGGCATAAAAGCCACAGCGCTCAACATCAATGCGCTGATCGATGCCGACAACACGGTCGTCGAGAGTAATGAGTCCAACAATAGCCTCAACACGATAGTGACCATCAATGCAGCCAAACCAGATCTGACGATTATCGACGACACCATTACCAACTACTTCACTGGCAAATCGGTTGTCATTGCCGCTCGAATCAGTAATCCGTCCGTTCAGCCTGTGCCGGCGGTCACGGTCAGACTGACTCTGACATCGACGATTGCCGAATCTGACCTGATCAACCAAAGCGAGATCATCCCGATACCAGCACGAAGCAGCAACCTTGCCGTTTTCCGAATCCAGTTGCCTGAGACAGCTGGCAGCTACTCGATAAACCTTCAGGTGGATCCGGCTAATTTGATTCTGGAATCCAATGAGGGCAATAACAGCAGGACAAAGACGATTAGCATCAGTGCCGAGAACCGGATCGCGATGCCTGATCCAGATAGCAATAGTTTGGAACAAAATTTCATCCAAAATGGTCAAAAGCTGCCGCTGCTCAGCATTCCTACTTCTTCTGCTTACCACACCTGGCAGGAGTATCGGCTGGAAGGCGGAAATTATGTGCTGAGAAATTTCTGGATGAGACTGAGTACAACCTTTACTCTGTCGCCGGACCCACGTGTCGCAATCACCGGCAAACCGGATGTGATCGAATCAGGCTTTGGGTTGGCTGCAACCGCAGCGACAACCGTTTCGACTAATTACGACCACCCGGAAAAACTGGTCGGCCCGCAACTGATTTATACCTTCTACCCGGAAACCTTTTATGGGTTGAGCCCATATGCCCGTTACGCTGATGCGTTGACCGTATCTCGTGGCAGTCTGGGCGACATGAGCATCGGCTGGCAATACCCAATCAGCCCATTTTCGACGGTTGGCTCCCGGTTGCACTACACGCCGCTATGGATACCAGACGGTACTTATCCAGTTCTGGCTCAGGCCTTCTACGCCTGGTCGCCGGTCGGACAGGTCTATGAGTACCAAGCGGATCCGGTCACGATCCTGGGTGACATGTATGATCGGGTAACCGTCGTCAGAAGGTAGGTAAATATGAATTTGAAACTGCTACTCGATATCTGGGGCGTCCTTGCGGGCGCCCTTTTACTTGCCGGCCTGGGCTGGGCCAGCGTCACTGATATTCGAAAACGCTTGATCCCAAATCAGGCAATTCTGGCCATGTTGTTGCTCGGAATATTGAACCTGGGCTTGGCTATCATTCTCGAACAAACTTGGCGGGTATATCCGGCTGGACTGCTGACCGCCTTGCCGTTTCTGGGTGCCTGGCTGCGCGGTTGGATGGGGGCCGGTGATGTGAAGCTCATTCTGACCTGTGGCTTCTTTCTGGGCTTGCCAGCGAGCTTAGCCATGATCGCGTTGATGCTGGTCCTGCTGATCGTGATCGCGATTTATCTGACTATTCGCCATCGGTCGATGAAGACAAAAATCCCACTCGGACCAGTGATTGCTACAGCTTGTACCTGCGTCATCATCGTCAATCTGATCGGCATCTGATAGAGAGGATATTCTATGAGCTTAATACCCAATTATGACCTGTTTGATCGGCAGCATGCACTGCGAGTGGCCGATTTGACATATGACATTGCCCTGCAATCTGGATTATCGGAACGACTGGCGTTGTGCTACAAGAAAGCGGGCTACCTGCATGATTACGGCAAGATTTTCCTGCCGGCCGAATTGATTAACAAGCAAGGACCACTGACAGACGCTGAATATGAGATTGTCCAATACCACATTTCAACCGGTTTTGATGCGCTGGCCCGAACACGGATCCGAGGTCATTCCATCTGCGCTGACGTCGCGCTATTTCACCATGAGCGACTGAATGGCAGCGGGTATATTGGACTGCAGCGAAATGCCATTTGCACCGCATCCCGGATCGTAGCGATCGCGGATGTATTTGATGCCATGACGCATGACCGGCCATACAAAAAGGCCAAATCGCAAGATGAAGCATTAGCTTATTTCAATCGATATGCCGGCTTTCTTTTCGACGAAAGCTACGTTCAAGCCTTGAACGGACTTTGCCGCACCCGAAATAGCTAACCTCTTACTGAATAATTATTTGAAGGGAGAATCCAATGAGCACTCACGAGGAACCAACATTTGAACTGGCAGTCCTTTTTGGTAAACCTGTACTTTTCTCTGATGAACACATTGAACCATCAGAAGCACTTCAGAATCTTTATCTTTACGAGATACGACATGCAAAGGGCAATCCTTCCAAACCACAATGGCTCGAAGAGCACACTTCAGCCGACTTTTTTGGAACAATCATGAGCAAGGAACCGATCGAAATTATGCGTGGGCGACTGCTGAATGAAAGTCAGTCTTCAACATTCGCATTTCGACCTATTGAAGATGGTGATTTTCGTATCGATGATTATGCGATGGCCACCACCCAGCAATACCTGGCAGGTGAATATGAGCTGACGCCTGAGCCTGAAGCCAATATTCGGGTCCTCATCGTTGAGCCATGGGAGTTGCCCCGCGAGGCCGTTATTCCTAATACGCTGCAAGCCAAGCAGGAGATCGTCGAAGGTTTGATTGAGGCTGTTTACCCATTTGAGGATACGGTTGCGCTCGTCTGTAATGACGAGGGTAAGCTGATCGGATTGCCGCTTAATCGCCGCGTGGGCAGCGATATCATCGCTGGAACGTTCATCATTTGTGGTCTGGACGATCGAAACTCCAGTTTTGCTTCACTCACTGATGAACAGGTCAAACGCTACCAGGAAATGTTTAAAACGATCGAGATCTATTTGCCGAGAGGCGCTATCCCGGTCGCTGAATCCTGGCATAAGGGCAAGAAGAAGGATATCCCTCAACGCTGAATTTTATCGTGTTTGTGATATAATTTCGATTTCCATTACGATAGAAGAGGTCCTAGATATTCACAAATTTTACGTATCCCTTCAACGGCTGCTATAAATGCAGGAATATCAAGAGCTATTCTTCTTAAAGTGCCAGTTAAAGCCTTAAGAACACTTTTCTTTGGTTTTTCGGTTTCCAATTCAGCTTGTATTCCAGACAATGCATCTTCAATCTGTTCTTTGATTTCAATCTCAATCGCGTCATATTTTATATTGTCTCTTAAATTTTGGATTGACTCAAAAATTTCTTTGTAAATTTCACTATTGTTCTGAGATGCCGTTACTGATCCGTAATCGTTAGCTATGTTTACTTGCGCATGGCCCCCGTTGACGGTTATCGAAAATTTATTATTCTCATCGTAACCCATGTCGGTTGCTATATCCAATAGGTATTGATCGATGTGGTTGACGAAGGGAAGTACTAGCACTTCACCAAAACACTTAATCATATCTTGAAATTTATTGGATGTAGTATAGTAGGAACCTAGTGTCCATACCTGGAAATCGGGATGTTCCGCAATATACTGAAGCATTTGATAAATGTTACTTACTTCTTCATCGACAGTCAGACCAGTCGATATTCCTGTATCGTCATGCTCGCTGGATAAATTAAGCATTTCCTGTTCTATTTTATCGTTAGCCACTAATACACTTCTAATGTAGTCAATTATAATGGGCGTTTGATCTATTTGTCGTACAAACATAGTAATGAGAGAATTAATCTCCTCAAAATGAGCGTTAATCACACGCGAAGCAGTTGATCTGAATTTGCGACTTATTTTTTTTAGTTCCTTCTTATCAATTTCCATCGTTTGCCTCCCCGCAAAAAGGACAGTAACATCCCGAAAATGACAGACTGGGGCTGATCTTAGCACTCTTGTGACAACACTCAAAATCAAAAATATCGAGATTTTCGACTTTTGATTGTAATGGGTCAGTAGGTTCTTTCTCTAGAGGGTGTTTGCAAAATGTAAAGAACTGACAAACTGACGGAAACATGCAACAAGAATGAATCTGACATACTGATAAGTATGATTAAGCGACATGAGATAACAGATGAACAATGGGACAGAATCAAAGACTTGGTGCCACCGGAGCGTGCAGGCGGAAAAGGACGCCCAGCTAAGGATAACCGGATGATGATCAATGCGATCCTCTGGATTGTTAAAACAGGAGCACCCTGGCGAGATTTACCGGAGCGGTTTGGCTCGTGGAACAGCGTATACAGCCGATATTCGCGGTGGACAAAACGCGGTATCTGGGAAAAGGTCTTTTTGGAACTGGCAAAAGACCAGGATAATGAAGAGTATATGATCGATGGTTCGTATGTCCGGGTGCACCAGCATGGCTCGGGTGGAAAAGGGGGCGAGAAAAACAAGGAATTGGTCGTTCTCGAGGTGGATATACCACGAAGATCCATGCCGTAGTCGATGCTTTGGGCAATCCGATCAAGATTTATCTGACGGGCGGGCAGGTCAGTGATTATACGCCAGCCAGAGATCTGATCACCCTGTTCGACATGGAGAACAGCTATGTGCTCGCAGATAAAGGATATGACAGCAAGGAATTTGTCGATGCGATCAGAGAAAAGGGAGGTTTCCCAGTCGTTCCCAGTCGCAAGAATGCCAAACAGCCCCGAGCGTATGACAAGTGCTTGTACAAAGACCGGCATCTGGTTGAAAACTTCTTTCTCAAGCTCAAGAACAACCGACGTATTGCTACTCGTTTTGAAAAGAACTTGTCCAACTTTCTCGGCATGATTCATCTTGCTTGCATCCTCATTTGGCTATTATGACATTTTGCAAACACCCTCTAGCGCTTTACTTTTCTCAAATCTTATATGTTTCCCTTTAAGATTTTTCTCAAGATCCTTCACGGCGTGGTTAATGATATCTGCTGCATGATTCTTAATTGTTCGCATTCCAAGTTCGATAACTTCTTCTGTTAGGTAATTTTCTGATACTAAACCACAATTTGGACACCATATTTGAATTTGTGAATCATCTTCGATATCTGAAACAGTCAATTTGAAATATTCACCACAAAGCGAACATTGCAACAGTATGAAGCCGTCTGGATCGGCAGGAATCGAAATCTGAAAATTGGCTGTGTCATCCATGAAAATACACCCTCATTTTTTCGACTACCAAAATTATAACATATGAAGATTTACTATTTTTATAATTATTTCAAGGTATTTGTTTTACAAGTACTGATAACTGCTTAACGGAGGTGATCTTCATCGTATCCAGACAAACAATTCAACAGGCCAAGCAAATGGATCTGCTGACCTATTTACAGCGATATGAACCGTAAGCGTAAAGACGGCCACACACTGACAGGATAGCGCAGTTGGAATATCATT
>CAYVHB010000059.1:0-11046 GCA_964450865.1 uncultured Oscillospiraceae bacterium
CCGCCGTCCATTGCGCGTACAGGGTGGTGTTGGCCGTGATGCTGAACGTCGCGCCCGCCGCGTAGCTCGTGCCGCTGCCGTTGGCCGCCGTGTTCCAGCCGGCGAAGGTGTAGCCCGTGCGGACTAAAGTCCCCGCCGCGGCCACCGTCACGGTCGCGTTGTAGGCGTAGGTCCCGCCGGTCGGCGCCGTGCCGCCGGTGTTGCCGTTGCCGTTATAGGCCAGCGTCAGCTGCTGCGCCGTCCACTGCGCGTACAGGGTGGTGTTCACCGTGATGCTGAACGTCGCGCCGGCCGCGTAGCTCGTGCCCGTGCCGTTGGCCGCCGTGTTCCAGCCGGCGAAGGTGTAGCCCGTGCGGACCAAAGTCCCCGCCGCCGCGACGGTCACGGTCGCGTTGTAGGCGTAGGTCCCGCCGGTCGGCGCCGTGCCGCCGGTGTTGCCGTTGCCGTTATAGGCCAGCGTCAGCTGCTGCGCCGTCCACTGCGCGTACAGGGTCGTGTTGGCCGTGATGCTGAACGTTGCCCCCGCCGCGTAGCTTGTGCCCGTGCCGTTGGCTGCCGTGTTCCAGCCCGCGAACGTGTAGCCCGTGCGGACTAAAGTCCCCGCCGCCGCCACCGTCACGGTCGTGTTGTAGGCGTAGGTCCCGCCGGTCGGCGCCGTGCCGCCGGTGTTGCCGTTGCCGTTATAGGCCAGCGTCAGCTGCTGCGCCGTCCACTGCGCGTACAGGGTCGTGTTCACCATGATACTGAACGTTGCCCCCGCCGCGTAGCTTGTACCCGTTCCGTTGGCCGCCGTGTTCCAGCCCGCGAACGTGTAGCCGGTGCGCGTCAGCGTGCCGGCGGCCGCTGCGGTCACGGTCGTGTTGTAGGCGTAGGTCCCGCCCGTCGGCGCCGTGCCGCCGGTGTTGCCGTTGCCGTTATAGGCCAGCGTGCAAGTCGTGGTCGTCGGGCCGGTGAAAGCCTTGATACAGAAATTGGCCGTTGCATCTATATCAATTGTCAGATCTGTCCAGCTACTTCCATCAAAACTATAGAAACTCTGTCCGGCACTGGCCGTTGCCTGGCTGCTGAAGTCGGCAGCCGCATACTCGACTGCCTGTGGGTAATAGAAATCACCCGTCGTTAATTGGAGAACGACCGAGAATTTCTGTCCCGCTGTCAGGGCGACAGCTGAGCTTAAGGGAAGCGTATGATAGCCGGCCGTCGTCAATGACCCGGTATTTGTCAAAGCCAGGGATCCGCTCGACGGCGAGCTGGTCGGATCGGTATAGATTTTAATGACATAGGAACTGGCAGTTGTCGGGGTGTAAAAAGAGACAGCTTTCAGTTCTTCGCTATTAGTGGCGGTAAAAACATTGGCCGCCCACAGGTTGTTGGTGCTCCCGTCTCCCAGGAAGCTGACCGCGCCAAGTGGATCGTACTGATAATTGCGGGTGTAATTATCGGTCGCTTCAGCCTGGTGAAAGGCGGCATTCTCGGCCATCACGGTGGCATCGTTGTATGAGATATAGAAATAGCCGCTTGCGCCCCAGGTTGTCCCCCAGCTGTTCTTGATGATGAACGCGCCATTACCGGCCGGTTCGGTATTGAAATTGCCGGCTGCAAAGTTGTCATCCCAGCCAACGATCGTGACGGCGTGGTTGGCATCAGTTTTCGTCGAACAGTAATAGGAGTCATATGTGTCATTGAAGTTGGCAGGATCCCAGTAAAAGGCCGTGTATACGCCCCCACCGGTGTAGACAGCCTGCTTGATGGTTGTAATATCCGCTGGCAGCAGGGTGACATTCTGGATGTGTCTGGACACGGCCAGGCTGGTTGAGGAGGTCGTCGAGGTCGGATCATAGGGATCCAGTGTCTCCGCCACAGGACCGCTCCAGCGCGCGAGGTAAGCAGAGGACATCCAGGAATTGCCGCCGCCCGTATTCGGATCATAATCATAGCCGTGGGTGTTTTTCAGATTATTTTCTGAAAAATCAGTCGTCTCGCCCGGTAATAGCGCGGATTCCAGCGAGCCATAGGTCGCAAAGGTCCAGCAGCTGCCGCTGGAGCCCTGATTGCGCACCGCTGTGACTTTACCCTGGGTACGCAGGTCATACGATGTGGGCAGCGCCTGAGCCGAAACCTGATCGGTGGTGGCAACCGTCAGCTCGGGCTGCTGCCAGAGGGTCGGCCGGTAGCCCAGGCCATGGCCTTCTTCGTCAGCAGCCGGAATTTTACCGGCTTTGATGGCTGCCCGATATTCGGTAAAGGCTGGATTTTCCGGCGCCATCTGCAAAGCCGGCGTCAAGGACGCGGCTATCACGACGCCAGCGGGCAGGCCCGGCCAGCGGAAAATGATGAGTGAAACCAGCAAGATCAAGGCCAGGATCCGGGACCGGACGCCAGGCTGGGCCGTTGCCGGAACAGGCGCCGGCCGGGCTGTCTGGACGCCAGGCCGGAAATTTTCCCGCTGTGTTGATGATTGATGCAATTGCAGAATTGCCCCGATTGCGGCTCGAACATGATCCTGATAATTGGACTGCCCTGTCTTCATAACTGTGATCCTTTCCCATCCCGGCGCATGAGTCATGACTCAAAAGGTATTCTTTTTCATGGGTCGCCTTCATGGATCCCCTAGTCTAAACGTGTGAAAAACATTTTTCCCCTGGCTTAAGCATATGACAAAACATTGATCCCTTGGCTTAAGCATATGACAAAACATTGATCCCCTGGTTTAGACATATGACAAAATCCCGTTTGTCAGACGAAATGCCAATCGTGGAGCCGGCGTTGCCTATCAGGTGAGAAATCAATGACGTCAATACTGTTAATAATACTGTATCACAAACAGGCCGGATGGTGTAAGGGGCGGCCGTTTTTGTGCAAGCAGCCTCTTCCAGATACGCCACAACGACAAAAAACCCCGGGGCACCACTCCCGGGGTTATCTGCTGGAGGATAGAATGTATGAAGAGGAAGCATGAAGGGGATCTATATCTTGAAGCTTGCTTGTGTTCTGTTCTCTTGCTTCTATGGTTTCAGTTTACAGCCCGAATGTGAACGGTCTGTGGAGCCGGGGTGATCTTTTCGGTAAGCTTTTCTGACAAAACAGAGTCATTCAGTCCAGCAGATCATAGCAGATCGGTACGAAACCTTTATTTTTATCAGGCAGCATATCGCGATGCAGATTATCCCGGCCATGATCGATTGGGGTATTTCTTTTGATCTGAATGGCAGGAGAGTGTGTTCATGATCGATTGGGGTGTTTCTTTTAATCTGAACTCATGAGACAATAAGACCAGGCCATGTTTGAAAGGGGTGTTGTGCTGTCATGGAACGTCAGATTGTACTTTATATCGCGATGAGCCTGGATGGTTATATTGCCCGCCGCGATGGTCGTATCGACTGGCTGAACGGCCAGGGCGATGTACCCGATCCAGATTACGGTTATGATGAATTTTACCGGACGGTCGATACTGTTGTAATGGGCTTCACGACTTATCAGCAGTTGATCCATGAGCTTTCACCGGATGTCTGGGTCTATGAGAACAAGAAATGTTACGTGGCCAGTACGGTCTGGCTCGAGCCGGATGGTCGTGTCGAATTTGTATCGGGAGATGTGACCGCTTTTATTGCTGATTTGAAGAATCAGCCGGGTCTGGATATCTGGCTGGTTGGCGGCAGCCAGCTGGTCAAACCGTTCATTGAGCAGGATCTCGTCGACCAGTACATCATTACGGTGATTCCTACGATTCTGGGGGACGGGATTCCCTTGTTTCACGTGGGCAATCCGGAAATCAGGCTGAGTTTGACCGGGACCCGCGTGACGGACGGTATGGTTGAATTGCGTTATACGCGGCGAAAAACGGCGACCGGGTGAGCGATTGATAAATGTGTCTGATTTGCGAGATATACGGCGAAAAACGGCGGCTGGATGAGCGATTGGCAATTTTCATGCTGCGCAGATCGTCAGTCATGAAATATTGGCCATGGATCGAGGCTGTTGGTGAAGGGCAACCAACTTGTGAAATATGGAGGGCATGATGATGGACAAGAAACAGGTCAAGGCATCCGGGCAGGGCGGATCATCCGGGGCAAGCGGTACAAGGGGTCAGGGTGGATCATCCGGAGCCGGCGGGAAGTATGGCGCAGCGCAGGCTGGCAGCCAGGGCAGCTCCACCGGCACCGGCACTGGCGCGAACGGATCCGGCGTCGTCAAGCCAGTCAACACCGTCGGCACGGCCTCGAAAGTGATAACGGCTTCGACCTTTTTACTGATGGTAGTTGTGAATGCGCTGGCGAATGCCTTGCCCATCAATGGTATCAATACGGGTGCGGTCTCGGACTCATATCCGAATTTATTCGCGCCGGCCGGGCTGACGTTTGCGATCTGGGGGCTCATCTACCTTTTGCTGGCGCTCCATACGCTGTATCATGGCGGACTGTTCCAGGGCAGCAAGCGTCCGGCCAATACAGCCTTGCTGCGGCAGACCGGATTTTTCTTCTCCGTCTCCTCCCTGGCTAATACCGTATGGATTTTTGCCTGGCACTATCGCAACATCCCGCTTTCAATGGTACTGATGCTGGTCATTCTGGTTTGCCTGGTCATCATCAATCTGCTGATTGGCCGGGCCCGGTTGAATGGCCGGGAAAAGCTGCTGGTGCGTTTGCCGTTCAGTGTTTACTTCGGCTGGATCACGGTGGCTACGATTGCCAATGCGACCACACTGCTGGTCAGTATGGGCTGGGCGGGCCTGGGATTTGGCGAGGTTACCTGGACAGTGATTATCCTGCTGGTTGGTACCGTGATTGGCTTGCTCACCCTGCTGAAAACACAGACAATCGCCTACGGGCTGGTGCTGATCTGGGCCTATGCCGGCATTCTGAACAAGCATGCGTCTGCCAGCGGCTTTGCCGGCCGCTATATGGCGGTGATCATTGCCGTCGTGGCCTGCCTGGTATTCCTGGTAATCGGTGTGGCCTGGCTGGCCCTGACGACGTTATCGAAAAAGCGCAAGCAGCCCAATAAAGCGGCAGCCTGACCAGGGTGCAGCCTGACCATTAAAATGGCAGCTCTGACGAGGGTACAAACCTGGAAGTGACAGCTCTGACGGACCCGCAGCCGGGCGGCCTTGTGGTAGCCCGGCTTTTTGTTATGCCACTTGTGGCCGACGGCGCCGCACGCATCAGGGTCGTCCTGGCTGATTATTTATATCATTTTATGTTGGCTGGCCCATGATGTTCACACAATAATCACACTGACTGGTTATAATCAGTAAAATCACAACTGCAAAAATGACAATATATCGGTTTGTTCTTACAATGCGCCTTGCAATCTACTGATAATGATCATTCCCCGTCAGCATGTAATTGTCTTTAATTGTCTTTAATTGTCTTTAATTGTCTGTAATTGCATCTGGTGCATATAATTTGAAAGCCCGGGTTCAGGCCGGATTCAGATCCAGGCCAAACCCGGTATCAGTCACGGCATGACAGCAAATGGCTGTCGGAACGGAGATATCAATGACCCAGGCCCTTTATGATCTGACAACAGCCCAATCCCTGCTGTTGCTGGTGCAGCAATTCACCTTTCACAAGCAGGTCAATAATATCTGTACATCGGCACTGATTGAAAAGCAGCTGGACCTGGCGGTCCTGCAAGAAGCCATTCAACTCGCTTACAAGCGCAATGATGCGCTGCATATCCGTCTGACCCGCGATGGCGGCAAGCTCAAGCAGTATTTCGCGCAAGACAGCGCCCCACCGGACATCGGGACACTGGATTTTCGAAATCGCAGCGAAGAATTCATGGAACAGACGCTGACCCGGATGGCCCGCAAGCGCATAACCGTATTCAATCAGCCATTGAGCAAGATCTATTTACTGCAGGCGCCAAGCGGTTATTCAGGGCTCTTTCTGATTGTCAGTCACCTGATTCTGGATTCTGCGGGGATCATCATCCTTTATAAAGATATCCTGAAGCTATATGAGGCCTTGATGAACAAGATGGTATTGCCAGCGTCACTTGATTCATATGAGCAATGGCTCCAGCATGAACTGACTTATAAAAGCACACCAGCCTATCAGCGCGACCGGGCCTACTGGCAGGCCGTTACCCAGGATACCGAGCCGATGTTTACCCATATCAACGGCAGCGAGGTCCTGGATCAATTCCGGAAAAAGAAAAAAAACACTGCGCTGCGCTACGTGCAGACGCTGCCGCTTTTTACCAGGGGCAAGAACGAGATGCTCCTTTTTCCGGGGGATGTACTGGAACAGGCCATTCATTACAGCCAGGAGCACCAGTTCTTTTTAAAAGCACTGTTCTTGCTGGCGTATCGCACCTATTTGTCGAAGGTCAACCGGCGGGAATCGGATGTCACCATCAATGTTCTGGTATCACGCCGGAGTACCCGTCACAAAAAGAACATGGGCGGCAGCATGGTCCAGGTTTTCCCCTATCGCACCGTGCTGGCCGAGGATCTGACCTGGCAGCAAGCCCTGGGGATGGTGCATTCGCAGCTGCTGTCCATGTACCGTCATGTTAATATGGATACGGTCGAGGTCATCAAGATGCCGCAGGCTTATTTCAGGACGGGCGGATCGGGCGGCTATATCTCCTCGGTATTTACATTCCAGCCGATTCCGCTGAAAACCGAGGATGGGACGCCGGTTCAGTCGCGCTGGTATGGCAATGGTACCAGTCCCTCGGCGCTTTACCTGACCATCATGGACGGCGATAATCGCGGCGGTTTCAAGTGCTATTACGAATATCAGACGCATTCAATCAAGCCGGAGACGATCCGCCAGTTCCATGAGTTCCTGATCAGGGCAATCCGGGCCGGGACGGCAAACGACCAGCTCACACTGGGCGAACTGTTGAGTTTGTAACGGACATTTCGGACTTGGCCCGGGGATGCGGGCCGGGCGGCGCTGGTCCGGCGCCTGACGCTATTTTGGGCACTGGGTAACTTTCGGCACGTTGCAGTTGCCTTCTTATGCTATAATTGAATATGTTTACATTTCAGCCGAGTGTCGCCGGAGGGTGCGATCAGTCTTTTCAAGCAACCTCTGGTCTCTTGGGGTTATGGCAGAAGGAGTTTTTTATGCAGTTTTTCAAGCACTATCTGATTACGCTGATTGTTTTTACCGTGGTTGACCTGGTCTGGCTGCTGTTTATTTCCCGGAAACTTTATCAGGGGAAGATCGGTCATCTGATGGCCGATAAAGTCAACATCCCCGCTGCCGCGATTTTTTATTTACTGTTTATTGCCGCACTTGTCTTCTTTGTCATTACGCCGGCCACGGAAAAGCATTCGGTCTGGTATGCGCTCGGTGTCGGCGCCTTTTTTGGTCTGGTGACATATGGCACCTATGATTTGACCAATCTCGCCACCCTGCGCGGCTGGCCGGTATCCCTGACCGTCATTGATCTGCTGTGGGGCAGCTTTGTGACCGGCACCACCAGTGCCATCACCACCTGGATCAGCGGGAGGTTTACATGACCGATACCATCACCAGCGAGCTCCTGTATCAGGCGATTTTGCACGGCGCGACCCGGACGAGGGAACGGCGCGATGACCTGAACCGGATCAATGTCTTTCCGGTCGTCGACAATGATACCGGCAGCAATCTGGCCCATACCATGCATTATATCCTGAGTCATGCCCGGCAGCATGATGATGTCCGGTCGACCTTGAAAGAGGTGGCCCGGGCAGCTTTGATTGGGGCAAGAGGCAATTCTGGCGCGATTTTTTCCCAGTACTTCAATGGGCTGTACCAGGGCAGCTCGGAAAGTAATGCGGTCACGCTGGCCGAGCTGGCTGCTTGTTTCCAGGAGGCCTATACCCGCGCTTACAAGGCGATTGAAGAACCGGTTGAGGGGACTGTCATCACCCTGATGCGGGCCTGGGCGGTCAGCTTTGCGGAATCGGTGCAACAGCGCAAGGCCTTGTCCTTGCGTGAGCATTTTGAGTCGTCACTGACCCAGATCAGCCAGGCCCTGGAGGGGACCCGGCAGACGCTGAAGATCATGAAAAAGCACGGCGTTGTCGACGCGGGGGCCCTGGGGTATTACTACTTCATGGATGGATTTGTTCAGGTGATCCTGGGGCTGGGCAGTCATCAGGCAATGTTCGCGGACCTCAGGACAGCATCGGCCCAGGCCGTTCAAGCCAGTGTCGGGGCGGAGCGGATGGCTGGCCAGCTGGCCGATGGCCCCGCAGCAAGCCTGGCGCCTGATCAGGCGGCTGGCCAGGCGTCCAGCCAGGCGACTGATTTCGTATCCGAGGATATCCATCTGTTCGAGGCGGGCGCCGATATTCCATTCCGGTATTGTACGGAGGTCTTGCTGGAGTTTGCGTCGCTTGATCAGGCGGCCTTCCGGCAGGCCTTGAGTCCGCTGGGCGACTGTCTGCTGCTGGCCTCGGCTGATAACCTGGTCCGGGTCCATCTGCACACCAATCAGCCCTGGGAAGTCATCCGGCTGGCAGCGGCGCGGGGCCGGATCCTTGAACACAAGGCCGATGATATGGTTGCCCAGAACCGGCTGGCCGGACCGCCGGAGGCCGGGATCGCCTGTGTTACCGATTCCATAGCTGACCTGCCGCCGGATTTTATATTCCAGCACCATATTTATCAGCTGCCGATCAATATCATGATTGACGGCGTGAGCTATCTTGACAAGCTGACGATCGACAGTGCTTTTTTGCATGAGCACCTGGCTTTTGCCTCATCGGCCCAGCTGAACACGGCGCAGATTCACAGCTTTTTGGGGCCGATTCTCAAGCATTATGCCAGGGTCCTGATTCTGACTGTTTCTTCGCAGATGAGCGGCACGTACAGCCGCTTCAAGGAAGCCCTGGCCGGGCTCGAACCGGACGCTGCCGCCCGCATAGCCCTGATTGATACGCGGGTCAATTCTGGCGCCCAGGGCCTGCTGGTGCGGTCGGCCGTTGAGATGATCGAGGCCGGCCAGCCGTTTGACCAGGTCGTGGCTGCCATGGAGGCCCTGCGTAACCGGGCCAGGATTGTGGTCAGCGTGCTCGACATTGAACCGATGGCCCGCTCCGGGCGCGTCAGTGAAAGAATCGGCAACCTGCTGGTCCGCCTGCAATTCAAGCCGCTGATTACGATCAGTCCCGAAGGCAAGGGTACCATCCGGGGCGTGGCCTTTTCCGTGCAGCAGAACTGGAAAATATTGCTCAAGTCCTTGCGGGGCCGGGCGCGGGCGATGGCCGATTACGTGATTGTCCATGCGGCGGCCGCTGACCGGGCGGACCGGTTGCGGGCGGAAATGGTCCGCCTGACTGGCAGGGAGCCGCTTTACATCGCGGAGATATCTTCGGTTGTCACACTGTTTGCCGGCCGGGGCAGCGTCGCGGTCGCATATCTGGAGAAGGAGTGATACCGGATGGATTACCTGATTATCTTTGCTCTTTTATTCGTATTTTTCGTGATTACATTTTTCATCGCCCAGGCAAAGAAGAATAATGGCCTGATTGACATTGCCTGGGGCGCCGGCTTTGTCTTTTCCGCGCTGGCCTCGCTGCTGATCGGCCGTCCGGCTGGTACGGTTCCGCTGGTTATGACGGCGTGCGTGGTCCTCTGGGGCTTGCGCCTGACCTTTTATCTGGCCCGCCGCAACATCGGCAAGCCGGAGGATTATCGCTATGCAAACATGCGTGCGACCTGGGAAGCCCGCACTTTTTATATACGCATGTTTATCCAGATTTACTTGCTGCAGCTGGTGCTGAATTTTCTGATCAATCTGCCAACCATCGTCGCCAATCTCGAGGATCCGGCCAGGTGGGGCGTGGTGGCCATCCTGGGCCTTGCTGTCTGGCTGACCGGCTTTTTCTTTGAAGTGGTCGGCGACTGGCAGCTGGCGCGATTCAAGGCCCAGCCGGCAAACAAGGGCAAGCTGATAACGCACGGTCTCTGGCGCTATACGCGCCACCCCAATTATTTCGGCGAAGCGACCCAGTGGTGGGGCATCTTTCTCATGGCGGTCAGTGGCGGCCAGCACATCTGGCTGATTATCAGCCCGGCCCTGATCACATTTTTCCTGCTGTTTATTTCCGGTGTGCCGATGCTGGAGAAAAAATATAACGGGCGGGCCGACTGGGAGGCATATAAACGCCGGACCAGCAAGTTTTTCCCGACCTTGCCGAAAAAGACAGCTTGAATCGCGAGCCGGGCAGCGGCCGATATCCGGCCAGGCCCGGTAACGATTCATGCCCGATCGTGTTGACTTCCCGAATGAAATTGGCGAGTTTAATGGACATTAGGGGTGAACTGAAGATGTCTGCTGATGGGCCTGAAATTTACAAAAAGATCACCTGAAAGCCTCAACCATCTGTTCATAAATGACCAGATGAATCCTGGCGTCGTTCTGGGCACGATTTTTCAGCTCTTCGCTAAACCCGCTTTTGCTGAACAGGAAAATAATTTTCTCGCCTCGAAGCAGCCGGCCTTTATCCTGCAAATCATTCAGAATTGATACGGACATTGACTCATTACGCCATTTCGCCTCGCCGAGAATCGTCGTGTGGTCAGTCAAGCCGACATAGTCGATTTCAACTTCCCGATGCGCGACCGGGTCCGTCCCCCACCAGCGCCCTTCTGCAAAGACAGGTTCCGACAGTTGTTTCCGGGCAACCGGCAGCTGCATATATTCCAGGACAATCTTTTCAAAAACAGTCCCCATAAAAGCCGGCAATCGATCTTTGACTTCGCTGAAATAGATTTCCATCCCGCGATTGAGCTCGATATAACGGCGATAAGGCTGCACGAACCTGTACCAGAAACGGTACATCTGATCCTCAATTGCATAGAGCGGTTTACTGGACCCTTGTTTGCCGGCCGGCATTGTTTTACTGACGATGTGCAGATCGATCAAGGATTTCAAATAGGGGTTCAGATTAGCCGATGTCATCTGGACCTTCATCGCGATTTCATTATTCTTGCTGGCCCCGCCGGCTATAGCGGCCAAAATGTCATTGTAGAGCCGCGGATCACGTAGTTCCTGGTTCAATAGATTCGGCGGTTCTTCGTAGAGCCGGCCGCGATG
>CAYVHB010000060.1:0-10694 GCA_964450865.1 uncultured Oscillospiraceae bacterium
CCTGAATCATGCAGATACCGAAAGGCAATTTACACCAACTTTTGGGACTTGACTTTTACATATTGCAGATCCTTCAATATAATTGGGATAATCAGATGCAAATAAACGACGCAGGATTTGGAGATGCACAATGTGCAAAGGGTTAAACGGCAGCAATATCATTTGAAAACTGTTTTGAAATATGCCGGAGCTTTTATTGCCTGGGCCATCGGATCCGGCTTTGCGACTGGCCAGGAGATTCTTCAGTTTTTTTCAAGCTATGGCCCTGCCAGTTATGGGGTTGTGCTACTGAATTTGTTTGGTTTCCTGATCTTGGGTCAAATTATCATTACAAATGGCTACGACCATAAGGCGGAAAGGGCCAATCATTTTGTTTATTTTTGCGGGAAAAAGCTGGGTACCATTTATTCCTGGCTTACTCCGGTTACCTTGGTTTTAATTATGTCAGTGCTTATTTCGGGGGCTGGTGCTACTTTGTCTGAGTATTATGGGATCAATCACGTTATCGGGTCAGCCCTGATGTCAGTACTGGTGTTGTCAGCTTATCTAATTGGCTTCGAAAAAATGGTTAGAATCATTGCCATGATCAGTCCGCTAATCATTACTTTTACATTATTTGTCGGGATATCTACGGTTGTCCGGGACTTTAATCAGCTGCCAAGCATTGCACAATATGAGGTCGTCTTAAGCCATTCCCAAGCTTCACCCAATTGGTTCATTAGCGCCATTTCCTATTTGTCACTGAATTTCTTTTGCGGCAGTACATATTTTTCAGCCCTGGGAGCCAAAGCAGAGAGCCGGTCATCTGTGCAGCTGGGTGCTTTTCTGGGTGCGATCGCCCTGGTTGTGACCATAGCGATCATGAATACAGCTATCATGCTCAATGCTGAGCCGGCGGCTACACTTGCTATTCCGACGTTATACCTGGCTAAAAAGATAGCGTATATGGTTGGTACCGTTTTTTCAATTGTTTTAGTATTAGGTATTTTCTCTTCGAGTTCGACGATGCTGTGGGCGATCTGTAGTCAGTTTTCCGCTCATAATACCAGGGCTAATCGGATGTTTGCCATAATCATGGCGGTTGGCATTTTTTTCATGAGCCTTTTCTCATTCAGCAAACTGATTGGTGTGTTCTATCCGTTGATTGGGTATCTGGGCTTGATTTTTGTTGGCGCAGTGATTCGAAAGGGATTCCAGAGTCTGCCGATAAGCAGGATCACCAGGCGGAATGATGCAGAGCAGCGTCTGCTTTGACTGAATTAAAATGCTAATTTCCCCCTTGCTGCAGCGTGCCTGCCAGTCAGCCGATCTTACATGACCAAAATCCAGAGCCCGAAAACGGTTTCAAGTTTCCCTCACTGCCTCCTGCTCTAACTTGACGTTATGCATCAGCATATAGTCAATTACTTCATCAAATCCTTGGCCTATAAGCTTAATCAGCCGGCCTCGATCGTTTTCTGTCAATGACTTCGCAGAGTCCTGGAACTTCTGCAAGGTTTCAAGGTCCATTTTGTAAGGAATAAAATCGATACCGGTCTGTCGACGCAGGTGCTGCAAGATCTGAAAGCCCCCGGCATCGATATCACCGAAGTGATAGAAGGTGGCATCTGGGTTCTGCTGATAGATTTTTTTAATCAAATGACGGCGAACGGTATTATGAAAACCACCCAGGTAAATGACCAGTCGGTTTTGGCAATTGACCAAATGAAAGCTGGTCAAATTTTCGACTGTCATGACGACTCGGCCGGTCAGTTCGACGCAGTCAATATCATCGAGCGTTGAAGATGAAAAGGCGATATCGCCGTGTAAAGAGCTCAGATCAATCCTTTCGCCATTAAGGATTACATGAGCGGTGCCTTTGATGTGGACGTAGGTTGGATTCTTGACGAGGTTGAGTTCCGCCAGGACTTGATCTTTTTCAGCAAACTCCCCGTACTCATATAGCAGGCTGGCCACTTTGCCGCTTATGCGATCAAACACCTTGGAGTCCCGAAAAATCTGCATGGAGAAGTCACGATAAAAGGTCTCACGCTGTACCTTTTCCAGCGCTTCGACCGCCTGGAGCACCTGCTCAAATTCTACAAAATCGTTATTGAAATAATGGATCGGTTTGTTCTGGGCCAGGCGCTCCAGCTGGACAGAGATGTATGGATGCAGGATGGCATTGTTATCCTGATACCGGGTCAGGATTGAGCGCAACGTGTCCTGGACATCTCTTTTCGCGGTTCGGCCCAGAAGCCGATATGCTTCTGCAATTTTTTCCAGATTAAGCTGGATGTCCTTACAGACATTTGCTTTTCCGATGTTGGCCAAAATCAGTTCTTTCCTTGACAACAAATCGACGGCCTCATTAACCGACTGAAACACCTCATAATTGGCGTGATCCAGATAATCAGGGTACAGATCGCCGATCTTGATCTGGAAGCGCTGCCGGACCTTGTTTTCACCGATAAAGCTTTTACTGCTTTCGTACTTGTCGAGCAAGGCGTTGAGCAGGTGGCTAATAATGGGGTCGGTCATAACTCATACTCCTCGACAATACTGGATGTGCCTTCGCGCATGGCCATCAGGATTGTGTCCACTTTTTCGCCAATAACTTCGATCTTGGCCGGTGGTGTCGCCACAATGATCTGGAAGTTCTGGCTGTTGAGAAAATCCATCATCGCGCTGATCCGGTTGTCGTCCATTTTGTCAAAGGCCTCGTCAAACATGATGATTCGTATCGTGTCACCGGATTTATAGAGTTGAACGAAAGATGCGGCGATCGCTACATAATAGGGCGTCTGTGTCTCGCCACCACTCTTTTCTCCATAAATGCGCGAAAAGCGCTGCACGGAGCCATTTCTTTTTTCGACCAGGATGTCGTAATCGAGGTAGTTGCGGTAGTCGGTGTACTCCGCCAGCACTTTATCACCACGGTCATCATAGGCGGTCAGCTTTGCGAACAGGTCTTCCATTTCATCGTGGTATTCGGCATCAAAAGATTGTGACCACAGATTAAAGCCCACCTCATTGCTGGGTGACATGATCATCTGATACAGTTTTTCTTTTTGCTTGTTGGCAGACACATCGAACTTGTAACTGTCTTCGCCATAATAGATGTTTCTTAATGCATGATTGAGATTTCTAAACGCTTGCCTGGCGTTTTCGATGTTTTCCTTTAAGCGGGCCAGGAACGATTCCCGGAATTCGAGCTGGCAGTTTTCCTTCGCCTTCTCCAGATCCGCCTCGTATCGGATCATATCCGAGGCGACCAACTTGCGATGTTCCTCGATAAAATCCTGCATTTCCGCAATCCCTGAACCAAGGTCGCAGTCATAGGCGCTGTTGTATTGGGCTTGCAGCCTGACGAGGTCAATGACCAGATCGTTCCGCTTGTTTTGCTGAGCGACCAATAACGGCGAGAAGTTTTGCCGGATCATGGCCGGGCCTTTGGCGCGAATTTGTTCAGCATACTTCTTCATGCCAAGATCTGCCGCCGTAGCGTCCTGATCGCAAAGATCCGACAGGCTGGCCTGGGCGATCCGTATTTCCTCGCTGATCATCGCCAGATTGGCCTGGCCCTGGTCGATCTGGTTTTCCAATTTGCCGATTTGCCTGCCACCCTGCTCATGTCGATCCCGGATGTTTTTGATCAGTCTGGTGCATGCATCTATTTCGAGCCGTATCTGGATTAAGCCCGGTTCGTTCTCCGCCTTGCGTAATTGTTCGGTCTCGGACCGGATCTGGCTGGTGATCTGCTCGAGCTTCACGGGGGCATCCAGGATCTCATCGATGCCATCCAGGCGGCATGCTTCCAGCGCCTGGTTGATCGTCCTGTATTTCGCTTCATTTTGCTGAGCCGTGCCAATGCTGACCATGATTTCAGCCAGCTGTGTTTCCTTGTCGCGCTGCTGGATGACGTAGGCTTGCGCCCCGATAAAGGGCGTACGATAGACCTTTTCGTCTATCTTGCGCACGGCATAATTCTGATATAGCATACAATCGGCCGTTATGGCGATCGGGCTGTTTTTCAGTTCATCGACCGATGCACAACGCATGACGCGATTGAGCAGATAAGTCGCATAGGCCTTGGCCCAACGGTTTTCGCTCGAAACAACATAGGCCAGTGATCCCTGGTTAACGGCGTCATCGACTGGCAGCTTTTCCGTGTTGACCAAACCGACCGAATGGATCTCGTGCTTGATTCGGTCATAGACGGCCAGCGCAATTGCGTAATACTGCGGCTCAACCAACAGATAGAACCGCTGCGTGTTCAGGTAACCTTCCACCGCATTCTGCCATTGCGGATCGGTAATCTCCAGCAGGTCGGAAAAAATGCGCGGCTCGCTGTGGATACCACGGTTCAAGAATTCCTGGGCAATCGCCTGGTGCAGGCGGACTGTATTGTCCGGGTAGGTCAGCTTTTTATTTTTCAGATCGCGAATTTCCTGTTCGAGTTTGCCACGCTGTGACTGATACTGGCGCAGCAAGTCCCTCTGCCGGACGAGATCCGTCTGATATGCTTCGAGCAGACCAGCCCGTTCCTTGCGCAACTGATAAACGATGGATGATTGCCGCTCCAGATTCGATTCGCAGCGCTTGAAATCAGCCCAATCCTCACGCGACAGCAGGGCTATCCCATTCCGGGCCAGCGTCGAGCGCAGTTCATCGATGGTCCTGAAGATGTCCGTCAGTTTTGCCGAAGCCTGCTCGGCCACACCCAAGTCCTTGTTCAGCAAGGCAATCCGGTGCTGGGTATCCCTGATCAACAATGTTGCTTCATTCTGTCCAAGCGCGACATTGTATCCGACCAGGCGATCCTGTTCATGCTTCAGCTGCGTCGCAAGATCGTTCAGTTTATCCTGGTCTGCAGCTAGTTGTTGCTGATTGATATGCAGTGTCTTTCCCAGTTCATCGACTTCTTGCTTTTTGGCTTCGATGGCCGCTTTCCTGATCAGAATATCGGTCGTCCGGATTTCCTGTTCCTTGTCCAGAATCTCCTGATGTTTCGCCAGGATAGTTGCCAGGTAGTCGATCTTCTCGCGGGTCAGGCGCATCAGGTCTTCCAGTTCCTTCAGTGACGCGATGTTGTTGCGCAGCGTCGCCACCTCGATCGTCCGTTCGGAAAGCAAAAACTGATTGATGAAAAGCTTGACATTGTCCATCGGCTTGAAGGCCAATGATTTGGGGATCATATCAAAATATCGGTCCTCGAGGTCACCGAGCCGGCGGCTGAACCGAGCCCGGGCTTCTGAAGTCTGAATGATCCAGTTGACTCTCCGGTCGTTGACACGGCACTCATTGTTTGTCGACGGTCGACCGTCCGTGATCAGGCTGATCGCCTCCAGCCGGACATTCTCCTGAAACCAGCGCAACGACAACTTGCTGTCCTCATCCGGCGAATCAATCTTGACCCCCAGGGTGAAGTATCGCCTGTCTTTCTCTTCATAAAATTCCAGCGCGACATAGGTGATGACACTGCCGGTACGAATGTAAGATTGACTATCGTCACCCGATTTTCCGCGGACATAACCGCGCAAATCACGGTTGCTGCGCTCATTCGCAGCGATGTTGAACCTGCGGTGATTGGTGGTCAACACAAGCTGGATGGCATCGAGAATGGTCGATTTGCCCGACGTGTTCTCGCCGCTGATCAGCACCGACCCCTTGATGTTGATGGTCTCATTGACAAAATAATGCCAATTGACAAGCCTAATCCTGGTCAGGGTCTTCATCGTCGTTCGATTCTCCTCCGGTTGCGTACTGGTTCAGCTTTTCAATGACTGTGTTATACATGCTGTTGAGATTATCGTTCGGAACAGCAAACAAGATTGACGCATAGATTTTGATCCTGGCATCCGACTGCGTGACATCACGGTCGAGTGGTGCGATCAGGTTGTAACGACGGAACAGGCGGATGATGTCCCGCAAAGTCGTTTTGTCGAGGTTTGCTTTGGAACTGATCTTGAGCATGCTGTATTTTTGCAGGATCTCATCGGTCAGGACAATGACATCATCCACCAGGCTAAGCTCCTTGCGCTTCTCTAGATAAAGCAGACGCAGAATCAGGAGCAAGACGCTTTCAATCTTTTTCAGGCGCAGGCGGCCGGTCCCGTTGACATTGACCAGAGCGACAACGCCATGTCCCTCATTGATTTCCACCTGGTAACCCAGTAAGCCAAAATACTCGGCAAACATTTGCCGGTGCTGCAGGATATAGACATAGTCGTTGCGGGTCTCTTCCTTTTTCTTGACGATAAAGCAGGCATTCAGCAGTTTGTTAGCCGCTGTGCGGAATTTCTCCTGCTGGACCGCGCTCTCTGCAAAAATCTCCATTGGCATCACCCGTTTCTCTCAATCAGAAAGTCTTTGAAGCGGAAATTGTTCACGGTCACCATCTGATCCTGGGCAATGACCCGGTAGGCGGAACGTCGGTCATGGCCGTAGAGGTTGACAAAAATCAAACGGATCAGATCGCGTCGGGACTGCAGGGGCAGTGACGAGGCCAGGATCATCTGCCTTTCCTGCATCTGGTCCGCGACAAAGAGGTTAATATTTTTGTGCGAAAATCGACTGCGGTTTTGTTCTTGCAGGGCCAGTTTGCGCAGCAGCCGTTCCTCCTCCGCCAATCCGAGGTTCTCACCCAGCACTTCCGGCAAAGCCATCTTGCGTGAGATAGGCACGACATGCAGCGACTCGTTGTCGATGAAGTGTTGCGGAAAAATATTGAAGATCGCCATGACCTCGTCACTGGACTCATCGTCCAGATCAACACTCGTCTCAGCGTTGAGCTCCGCCGCCAACCAGGCGAGGATCCTATTGATCTTGCCCTCGGCGTTGGTGGTGTTGGTCAGCAGGAACTTGGCTCTGGCAACCGCGCTGCCGATATACCTGGCATGCTTGAAGTCGATTTCGGCAATGATCTCGTCCAGGTTGCGAAATGCAGATATCATGGCGAGAATCATCCCGCGCAGGGCCTTTTCCGCTTCAAACAGATCGGGCAGCTGTTCAATCTCCTGACATCCTGCGGCTGCCCGGCGAAACACTGCTTCATCATTGAGGATGAAACTGAGCTGCTCCAGAATGGATACCCGGAAATGAGAAATATTGTCACTCGTCTTGATGCGGTGATACGCCTTGGATCCGATATCTTTGTGGTAAGCGAAAAAGTTCTGGACAATCTCGGCTGCCGTTTTATCGCTGGTGATTGTTTCGATATGCTTGCGAATGCCGGTATTGAGCTTCTTGAAGCCGGCCATCAGCTCTTCGGTATTTTCATGAACCCGCTTGATGATGTATTCATAGGGCTTGATGTAGCCATCGCGGTTCAACAGTGTGGCGTGAATCTGCGATACCAGACTCTGGTACTCCATTTCCTCATTGCGGATCATTTTGTTGAACGACTCGATCATCGTGGCCGCATAGTCGAGCAGATTGACCCGCGTCCGGAAATCATGCGCCACTTCATAATCAATCCAACCGCTGTCCTTCAGGCTCCGCAGAATCGCATTGGCTTTGGCCCGCGAGTCGTGAAAGACTTCATTCTCCTCCTCATCGAAAATCATGTCCGCAGGTGGGAGCTGATTGAAGTAATCCTCAAGCGCCGAAACGATCACCTCACGGTCGACGCCAAAAGATAGCTCTGTCTTGTAGGTGTTGTAGATCAAGACGAGGCAGTCGATGTAGGTTGATTTGTTTTTGCCAGCCAGAGGCTTGAAGAAATTCTCCGGCACAATCTGAAAAAGATGCATAATCCGTCCTTCAGGAGATAATCTTGATCAGCCTGGTAACTTGATCTATATTGTAATATCATTCTTGGCGATAGACTCGTATTCCGATTCTGTTTCCGCGACTGTTGACATGCTATATATCTTATCATTAACGACCTGTTCTCGCCATCAACGGCACGGAATCCCTCTTGCGTCAGGTGACCACGTTCGATGTCACAGAACACGATTCGCCGTTTGAGGCAGCTGTCTACAATTATCTTGATCGGCCCGGACAGCCCGCGACCGTGATCGTCTGCGTCAAGAAGTCCTTGAGAATATGGGCTGGAGAATCTATCGCATCTGGTCGACAGACTGGATCAAGGATCCCGTGACCGAAGGCGAAAAGCTGATCGCAGCCATCAACGATGCGATCACGAATTTTGGATGCGCACCGGAATGCGAGCCACCGGATGAACCCGGTGATGACGAACCGGCAGCCGACGATTTCGTTGCCGTCAACAAGAAGGAAGTGAGCGTCGCCGAGCAGATCAACCCATATGGGTTTGCCGCCTTTTTGTCGACTGATTTATCGACGCTTCCCCGCAATTCTTACGGTCTCCTCGAGGTCACCAACTGCATCATGGCATGTGTCACCAACGAATACCCGATCCACTACGAATTGCTTTGCCAAAAGCTGGCGCCTCTTTATGGAAACGAAAAAGCCACCGTGAGAATCAGACGGGAAGTTGACAACGGCATTGGCCGCCTAGGCGGCAAGATTGTCAGGAGGGGTGATTTCATATTCCCCAAAGGCTGGGAGAAAATCACCGTCCGCACACCCAATATCCGGAAAATCAACCACATTGCTACTGAGGAGCTCGCAGAGGCTATGAACACCATCTTGAACACGACCATCGGCAGCACGCGCGAAGGCCTCTGCCAGGAAACCACGCGCGTCTACGGCTGGAAGCGCATGACCCAGAACATCGATGCAGCCATGAATGAAGCCTGCGATCTGCTGATCAAGCAAGGTCGTGCGCAAGAGCTGGATGGGAAGATTGTTCCCAAAAATTGATTCAGACGGTTCGTTACCGGGTACAGAATCGGCAATAACGGGAAACATTGGCTGGAAAAGGGCTTGCAGCAGTGTTTTCCGGAGTAATAAAAGAAACAGCCGATTTTGCACCCAGCACAGGATCGCCAGCTAGAACGTTCATCATTTGTGGTCTGGATGATCGAAACCCAAGTTTTGCTTCGCTTGCATCACATGTTTCGCGAGTTATATCTCCAGGAACAATCGCAATCATGCCTTTCACGCGTGTATGGCCTGAACGATCACATAAACCTCAGTCCCTGGATTCTCTGGAATAAAACTATCGGACGGACTATCTCCATCGATCTGTTCAATTTGCCTGATTGAATTTCTGATCGCATCCGGTGTTTTAGACTTCAAATGAGTTAAATAGTAAAACGAATCTTGCATCAGGTCTTGTAGGGCTCTCCACATGTTTCGAAGATCAGTTTCTCGCCCTGATGTAAAGTTGAGCGCAAACTTATCACCACAATCCTCATTGAGCGACTGAAGGTATGACTTTTCAGTTTTGTTGTTACCTTCAAGGGAAAGAAACATGACCGGCTTTCGTTTCCGGTTGCCCGTTCCCCTGGGTTTGTCGCTAAAACGTCGCCTCATAGGGTTATGCTACCTGGCGTAACCTCTGCATAGCTCTCCAATATCGAGGGTATGGCACCAAATCGACCCAATAGGTAACCTTTCTTGATATTTTCCTCTGCTCGAACCGAAAATTCATCCAGAGAATAAAGCTCAGAAGCCCCCGTTTTACCGGACTTGTCAACAAAGTAAATCTGATCTCGGCGGAAAATATCCAGCGACATCAGTTCGAGATTGTGGGTGTTGAAAATGAGCTGAGCATGGTTGGGATTTCGCTCGGGGTCGTTAAAGTAGCTGATCACATGTTTGACCAACAGTGGATGCAGGCTGCGTTCGATTTCGTCAATCACAACTGTTTCACCTGTAGACAGGGCATGCAGCAAAACCGGAGCCAGCAAGAAAAGATTCTCGGTACCTTTTGATTCATCGGCCAAGTTGAGCCGAAACAGGCTAGTTGTTCCATCCTCATAGGACACAAGGTGATCCATGAAGACATTCTGTTTTTTGCCCCCAAAGATTTTTGAATCCTTTGCTGTTTGAAAGAGCGGTCCAAAGGCCTGCATCAAATCCTGCTCGCTCATGGGTTCTGACTTGATCAGATAATCTTGAATATTGATGTCCGACTCTTTCAGAAGATCGATCACAAACTGATGGACATGGTTCTGCCCGTCCTTTTCAAAGCGCTCAAAAGCGATCGGATGAAGCCGTTCATATTCCGGATATGTATTGATGCCTTTTTCAAACCAATTGTACGCTGGCTCCGTTCGGCTATAATTCCAGGCCGTAGCCGTAGAAATAAACAGCTTGTTCGGGGTGTTTTTTTCGGCCACCTGGTCTAACATCCGCTTATCTTTAGGGAACTTGAACTTAATGTCAGCTCGCTCATCTCGCTCAAAAATCGTGGTTGGTTTCGCAGTGTAATAGGCATACAGATACTCGGAGATGATTTCAACCGGAGTCGCAGAGAATCCATAAATAAACTTTGTGCCTTCGTTCACAAACACAAATTCAAAACTTGTTGGTTGATCAGCCATCGACTTGTCAAAAAGAAAGGGCACGATTCCTTCTAGTCGATCGTTCTTTTGCAGCTGATTTGATTTGCGGATCATAAGGATCGCAGTCGTGAAAGCCTTGAAAAGGTTGGTCTTACCCGCTGCGTTAGCTCCATAAATGGCTATAGTATTCAAAACACGTTCTGCAGAGTCCAGGATGGAGACATTGTTCTCGTGACTGGTATCCTTGCTTGGAACCAGACTGAGAACTGCTTTTTCTTTGAATGATTGGTTCGGGTGTCAAAAGTCACGTTGCGGGGCAGATATGATAAAATACCTATG
>CAYVHB010000061.1:0-9940 GCA_964450865.1 uncultured Oscillospiraceae bacterium
AATCTCAGACCTTCCGGAACATCCTGCAGCAGGACCATGGTTCCCAGTGCGATGGCAAAGCAGACAAAAGCCACGATCCCCAGCACCATGGTGGACAGCTGACACAGCAAACGGCAGGCTGCAACAAGGATCGTTAAAGCCAGTGTGATTGGGAATAAGAACAGCTTGATGAGAAATCTCATGCTGCACACCTCCATTCATCCGATAATTTTCTTCTACCCTGATCGTAGCAAGGAATCCAAATGTCGTCCATGTTGTCGATAAAAAATTTTAGTCTATGGTGGAAAGGCGGGTTATGATCTGATCCGCCTTTTCCCATACACCCTTTAGGCTGCTCTGAATATCCTCAATATCGGCTTCATAGATGCGTCCGGTCTCATGCGCCCGCTTGGCATATTGATTCAGATTGTTGCTGCTTCTTCGAAGGAGCGATACCAATTCAGAAATATCGGAGAGGTCCAGTCGGACCACATAGCCGTCAATGGCCATTTTTCTGATGTAGGCCCCCATGTTTTTTGTCCCCAGCTGGCGCATCTTTTCTTCGATCAGCGCTTTTTCACGCTCGTTGACCATGATAATAACGGGGATCTGACGCTTTCTGTTTGCCAAATCATCACCTCCTCAAGTTCCAGCACACCACCTTTCTGCTGTACACGCTCTGTTTTAGTCGTCTTCTTCTTTGTAGTCGGGAACCAGGATCAACTCTCCATATTCCTGATCACTCATGGCAGTCAGCTTCTTAAAGGCACTTTGGATAAGTTCGGAGAGTTCCGCATCGTCAGGGGCAAGCTCCAGGGCGATTTTCTCAAGTCCTGCGATCAGTCCGGAACGGGTGCCGGTATCATAAATACACATCAAATACTTTCCTGCCTGTCTTCTAATAGCATCCAACTTCAATTTATATGCGAAGGCGCGTTCACAGGGCAGGATGTTCTCACGTTGAATATTGCTGTCAACCATGATAATGGTGGCAGCGTCATCGTCGAGATTGCGGACAATACACGGGAGTGTCTCCTTACCGGCCAGCTCACTGGCACGCTTCCGCCGGTGGCCGGAGATTAACTCATATCCGCCTTCTTCACGGGGACGGGCGATAACCGGCACCAGGACGCCGTGCTTGGTGATGCTCTCAGCGGTCTCCAGCATTGATTCGTCATCCGTCACCTTGAAGGGGTGATTCTTGAATGGATGAAGCTGTGCCAGAGGAATGTTGATGACCTTTTCCTGTGAGGCTTCGATCCTGGTTTCTTCAGTCTGAAAGATCTCATCGTAGGAGGTCAGATTTAGATTTCTGCCGCTGGGTTTCAAGCTTCAGCACCTCCTTCGTCAGATTTCTGTAGGCTTCTGCTACTTTACCCTTGGGATCATGGGCAAAGATGCTTTTCCCATAAGAGGCAGTTTCTGCTGCCCTCACGGAGTGGGGGATGGACGAGTCGAACACCTTTAGCTTGGTTCCATAGGTTTCCCGCAAAAGGGTACTTATTTCCCTGGCGTCATTGGTCCGGTTATCCACCATAGTCAGCAGGATGCCATCGATCTTCAGCTTAGGATTGATTTGCTTGCGGACTTTGTTGATGGTTTGAAGCAACTGTTCCAGGCCTTTTGCAGAAAGGTACTGAGCCTGCACAGGAATGAGAACGCTATCTGCAGCGGCCAGGGTGTTGACCGTCAGCATGCCAAGAGAGGGCATACAGTCAATCAGGATATAGTCATAACTGGGTTTGATTTCATCAAGATACTGTTTCAAGATCTTTTCCCGGCTCATGACATTGACCAGCGATACCTCAAGTCCGGACAATTCTATGTTGGCGGGCATCAGATCCACACCTTCAGAATGATGTAGGATGCCTTCCTTTGGAGAGAGATCCATATCATTCATGGTTTTTGAGAGGGCAGATGCCAGTGTTAACTGCAGTTGGTCTGGGTGAGAATTCCCCAGACTAATGGTGAGGCTGCCCTGGGGATCGCAGTCCACCAGCAAAACCTTTCGACCTTCCTGGGCTAAACCAATCCCCAGATTGGCACAGGTTGTGGTTTTTCCAACACCGCCTTTCTGATTGGCAATGGCAACTACATGGCAGGGCAAGGGTGATCACCTCCAGCCTGATTAAGAATGGTCCTCAGCAATGTCGTAAGAAAGTAGCTAAAAAAGATATTGGACTCTTGATCCATGACAATATAACAGTCCATATCATCCGGCATTTCCTGCCCGATGAATTCATACATCAGGCCAAGATAAACGGCGAACTGATCACTCTCCATAATGGAGTGGTTGTAAAACAGCGAGTTTAAAAACATTTGTAGACTTTCTCGATCGGCAAAGGACTCTAATGCAGTACGAGCGAAGGCTCTGCCTTCTTTATCTGCAATAGAGCAGAGTTTCAGATACTGTTGATCGTAAAATTGATTTTCCATTGTGACCCTCCTGGATTCTTATTTGATAGTTTACTTTGGAGATTTCTTTCAATAAAAAACCGCCCCAAGAGAGGCGGTGGCAGAGAGGTGAGATATTAACATAATAAAATTGATTTAGAAGTCTCTGCAGGATATAATAGTTCAAAACTTAGAATAATGAAGACAAAATTAACGCCTGAGATGCGTGAAAAAACCGTACTAAAAGCGTACTATCGACCTTAATAGACGGGAAAAAGCATCGATAAAGCTGAAAATAATGACTTAGAACCACGTGAAATAGCCCGCTGGAGCGCGTGAAAAAGTCAAAATAGAGAGTGGGAGTAAGCAGGAAACACAAGCCCAGGAAGCACGCAAGCCGCATGCTGGTTGCGCTTTTCGAGAGTTGCCGGCTCCGGAGTTCATAGACTGTCGAACGGTGAATAGGGTAAGGATGAACCTTGCCCTATTTGTTTGCCGTAACACGGCGGAGAAAGACAGTCAAGCTCGTCAAAGCGTTCAGCTACTGGATCGATCCGCAAGCAGACATTTACCAGGAGGCAGCAACGTGGAAGTATTCGCCGAATACTTAGCCCAGATTGAAAACCCGCAGCAACTGGCGCGAACCGAAGCGGTTTTAAACTGGGTAGCCGAACAATTCCCCCAATTAGGGCCAAGGTTTGCCTGGAACCAGCCTATGTTCACCGATCATGGCACCTTCATTATCGGCTTCAGCGTCGCCAGGCAGCATCTGGCTGTGGCCCCGGAAGTCGCGGCACTCGAGCATTTCGCCGCTGATATAGCCCAGGCTGGCTATGATCGCAGCAAGGGGCTATTCCGGATCAGATGGAATCAAGCGGTTGACTTCCCGCTGCTGGCGCGAATTATCAGCTTTAATATCAAGGAGAAGGCTGACTGCACAACCTTCTGGCGCAAGTAGCCCTGACAGACAGGGCGGAACTGTCACTGCGGCCAGTTGTGGACCTCGCGTATCACAAAACCTGATCTGCAAAAAGACACGCAACGCTTGAATGACAGAAGTCAGATATTTTTCTCAAAGCTGGATTTTCTGCCTCAGCGTTATCCAATTTATCTTTATCGAAACGAGGATACTACGATTATGAGGGGCGCCGATCTGATATTGACCAACGGTCCTATTTATACGGGGGACACCAGCCAGCCACTGGCTGAGGCGGTAGCGGTCGCCGCCGGCCGGATTATCCATGTTGGCAGCCTGGCAAACGCCAGGCCATACCAGACCCGCCAGACCCGCATGATTGATCTGGCCGGCCAGATGCTGCTGCCGTCCTTTTTCGAAGCCCATGCTCATCCGAGCTTTGTCATCGAGCATGATTACCGGGCCTGGCTGTGTAATGACCATACGCTTCCTGACTATCTGCAGGCTCTGCATGACTTTACAGCCGCCAATCCCCAGGCCAGCGTGATCCGTGGTTTTGGCTGGAACAATGCCGTTTTCGGCCCCCAGGGCCCGCGCAAGGAAAGTCTGGACGGCATCAGCCAGGACCGGCCGGTTGTCATTCATTCCCTCGACCACCATTCGCTATGGATCAACAGCGCCGCACTGGCATTGGCCGGGATCACCCGCGACACGGTCGTTCCGCCAGGCTCGACCATCGAACACGATGAAAACGGCGAGCCCAGCGGTACCTTGCGCGAGGACGACGCCATGAATCTGGTCTTGAGAAAATTGCCGGACTATTCAATCGCCGAGTACAAGTCCAGCATCCTGAATTACCAGGCGCTGGCCCAGACGCTGGGATTCACCGGCGTGATGGATGCCCTGGTCGCTGTGAATGGCAATTGCTACCGCGCCTATCAGGAACTTGCAGCCGAAAACAAACTGGCCATGTACTTCCACCTCGGCTTTCATATCGAACCAGACAAATTCCCGGCCCAGCTAGCCTGGATCCAGGCCGAGAGACTGCGCCTGTCTATGGGTGGTGATCTGTCCAGTGACCCGACCAGGAATCCTGCTCATCCTGCCGCTGGTGTCTCTGCCAATCCATCCGCTGGTATGCCTGCCGGACCTTCTCTGCTGGTCACCCATATCGCAAAATTCTTTGTTGACGGGGTTATTGAAGGTTCAACAGCCTGGCTGACAGAGCCCTATTCCCACCGCCCGGACTGGTATGGACAGCCAGTCTGGAATGAGTCCTCCCTGCAGGTGGCATTTGCGCTCTGCCATGACCTGCAACTGCAAATCCATGCCCACTCCATCGGTGACGCCTCAACCCGGATGGTGCTGGACTGCCTGGCCCGCCTGCCCGTTGCCAGCCGTCAGAATCGCCATGCGCTGACCCACCTGCAGCTGGTCCAGCCTGCCGATTTCCCCCGTTTTGCAGAACTGGGTCTCATTGCCACCGTCAATCCCTACTGGGCCATGAAAGAGAAAACCTTCGCCGCTGTCGAAGGTCACTACCTGGGTGCCCGTGCAGAACAGATGTACCCGATCCAGAGTTTTTGCCGCCATCAGGTCATCGTCGCCACGGCCAGCGACTATCCGATCACCATCGATCCGGACCCGCTCTATGCCATGGAAGTCGCCGTCACCCGCACCGCCCCCCGGATCAGCCGTGGCCCACGCAGCGAGGCCGAGTGCACCCTGAACCCTGGCGAAGCCATCGACCTGCCAACAGCCATCCGCAGCTCGACCATCAACCCGGCCTATGCCTACTATCGCGAGACAGAAACAGGCTCCATCACCGTCGGCAAATCTGCCGACCTGGTCATCCTCGATAAAAACATCCTGGCCCTGCCAGACGCAGAATCCAGCAAAGCCCAGGTAACCGCCACTTACTTCCGCGGCAAGCAGGTCTATCCGGCCCCTGGCAGCAGGAAATAGACCGGCCTGACTCCGTCTGCTGGAGGCTGCTGGCCCCGACGGCTATGAAAATTGCCCAGAGAAATCAGATCGGCGTTTTGTGCTAATTCCTGTTTGTTTTCTTCTATGAATAAAATCTAATGTGGTCTAAACTGACAAATGTAGACCCCAATCCGCAACAAAACCCGAATTTATTAAGGAGAACCGTGTATGGGTAAGAAAGTAAGAATTGGCATGCTGGGTGCTGGACGTATCGGCAAGCTGCATGGTGAGAACCTGGCTTTTGCTGTCCAGGATGCTGAACTGGTGGCCATCGCCGATCCATTCCTGAATGACACGACCATTGCCTGGGCCAGGAGCCTCGGCGTGGCCAACTGCTACAAGGAAGCCGACCCGATCTTTGCTGATCCGCAGATTGATGCCGTATTCATCTGTTCATCGACCGACACCCACGCGGATTACATCATCAGGGCCGCCGAGGCCGGCAAGCATATTTTCTGCGAAAAGCCGATTCATTATGATGTTGCCAGGATCAAGCAAGCCCTGGCGGCCGTTGACAAAGCCGGCGTCAAGCTGCAGGTCGGTTTCGTCCGCCGCTTCGACCATAACCACAAGGCAGTTCGCGACGCCGTTGCCTCCGGCAAACTGGGCGCGCCGCACATCGTCAAGGTTACATCCCGCGACCCGCAGGAACCGCCGATGGAATATGTCAAAGTCTCCGGCGGCATCTTCATGGACATGATGATCCATGACTTCGACATGGTCCGCTATCTCTCCGGCAGTGAAGTCACCGAAGTCACCGCCTACGGCGACGTCCTCATCGACAAGCGTTTCGCCGAATACGACGATGTCGACACGGCTATCGTCATGCTCAAGTTCGCGGGCGGCGCCATCGGCGTGATCGACAATAGCCGCCGGGCCGGCTACGGCTATGACCAGCGCACGGAAGTCCACTGTGCCGGCGGTTGCGTCCAGGTCACGAACGACCTCGACAACACCGCCACGATCAGCACGGCGGACGGCGTCACCTGCGCCAGGCCGACCTGGTTCTTCCTCGAACGCTACAACAACGCCTTCATCGCCGAGGTCAAGGACTTTGTCGCGGCCATCGTCAATAACACCGAGCCGCCGGTCACCGGCATCGACGGCCTGATGCCGGTGCTGATCGCCAGGGCAGCCAAGCTCTCCCTGAAGGAAGGCCGCTGCGTCAAGCTGTCCGAGGTCGAATCCTGAGCAAGAGACTAGTGGACCTGGCTGCGGAATTCGCGCGGTGAGAAGCCGATGATATTGCGGAACAGCCGCGAGAAGTAGTTCGCGTCATTGATGCCGACCGCCGCTGCGATCTCGCCGATCGACAGCGCATCACGCTTGAGATATTCGATGGCGCGGATGATCCGCAGCCGGTTCAGGTACTCGACCGGCGGCAGCCCGGTGACCGACTTGAAGATCGCCCGGAAATGGCCAGGGCTGAAATTGTGATTACGGGCATACGCCGCAAAGTCGATGTTTTCGGCCAGGTTTTCTTCGATAAAATGCTGGGCGGTTTTGACGACATCTCGGCGCGGATTTTCATCGGCCGAATGGATCACGAACTGGCGATGCTGGGCCCGGAAAATGATGATCAGGATCAGGTTCAGGCAATCCTGCTTGACTTGGGTATAGGCATAATCCTGGCCGGCCTGTTCCTCCAGCATCATCTCCATGAACATCCGGACCTGGCTGGAATCCTCGGCAGAAAGATGAATGATGTTCTGGCGGTTCAGGTCTGCCGCATAGATCGGGCTGTTGCCCTCAGGTTCCGTCAGGTCGTTCAGCAGCCCGCCGAATTGTCCGTCCCACCAGTCCGCTATCTGCTCCGGATAGAACTGGCAATTATGCATGCAGACCGGATTCTCAATCACATAGGCGTGCTCCTGGTGCGGCGGAATCAGGAAAACATCCCCCGGAATCAAAGGCATCGCAATGTTTTTGTACCGATGGATACAGGAGCCCTTCGTAATCAGGACAAACTCCTGGAACGTGTGGCGATGCGCCGGAACAGACTCCATCGTCTGGAATACTTCCAGGGCAATCGCACTCTGGTCGGCCCGTTTGAATGAAACATAAGGGATCATAGCTGACCGCTCCTTCATGGGCTGCCGTTCGGGCATCCAAACGCTTAATCTCACATGAAAATTATAAGGGATAGAAAGGTAAATAACGATGAAAATTGGTTTTAACGAAGGCTGCGACCGCTACTGCGCCGGACATACCGTCCTGCAAGACCTCGAACTGTGCGAAAAGAATGGCTTTGACTTCATTGACATCCAGTCGGAATGCCTGGACCGCGACCTGGCAGCCGGCAAAGTCACACTCGAACAACTGGGCGACTGGTTCAAGACCCACCACCTGAAAATGCTCTCCTACAACGCCCTGTGCTTCTTCAACATGAAGCAGACCCAGGCCGAGAAGGATGCCGTCATGGCCGAACTCGACGAAATCATCCGCCGCTGCCAGATCCTCGACTGCAAGATGATCGTTGTCGTGCCATCCATGAACATCACCGTCCATGCCAGCCGCCCGGAAATCCGGGCCGACGCGATCGCTGTCCTCAAGGAAATGGTCAAGAAAGTCGAACCCTGCGGCATCAGGCTTTCGCTTGAATTCTGCGGCGCCCCGGGCATGACCATCAACCGCTTTGAAGACGCCTACGCTGTCGTCCAGGGTGTCAACTCCTCCCTCGTCGGCGTCACGCTTGACCAGTACCATTTCCATGCCATGGCTTCCGACTGGGCAGCCCTGGAAAAGGCCGATGGCAAAAAGATCTTCATCTGGCACTTGAACGACATGGAAGACATGCCCTGCGGCGCAGCCTACAACACTGATGAAAAGCGCCTCTGGCCCGGTGACGCCCGTGGTTGCCTTGACCACCAGCGCTATGCCGACACCCTCAAGAAAATCGGCTTTGCAGGCGACTGCTGCACCGTCGAAGTCTTCCGCCCCGACTACTACCAGCTGACCCAGGCAGAAAACGTCGGCACAGCAGCTGAAGTCACCAGGGCTCACGTCAAGAAGTACTGGTCATAAAAACGAAAGTACCCGGAATCCATCACAGTTCCGAGTACTTGCGCCAAAATGTGAGGAGCAAGATCAATGACCTTGCAGACAAATGACCATGAATGGGCGATGTTTAGAGGATCAGGATCCCGCCAGGGGGGTCCTGGTCCTCTCTTTGATAAATGTCCGGGCAATGGTGTCTTTCTTTTCGGCCAATAAACGACCCGCCCCAATTCCGCAAGAACCAGATCAGCTCGATGACTGTCGGCGAAAACCTTATATAATCAGCACCTTTCCACAGCAACCAGATCAACTCGAAATCCTCCACTCAAGCAGACAAACGCAAGTCCATCCGGTCACTCGTTCATCATGAAGGACAGTCCAGAAGGACAGCCCTGCCGATCGACTGATCTATTCAATTCCTGCACAATATGATACATTTAATATCGTTAGCTACCTGTACATATCAGCAATCACCCGTACATATCAGCAGCCATCTGTACATATCAGCAGCCATCTGTACATATCAGCAGCCATCTGTCTGAAAGCAAATACAAAGGAGGAACCTGTCCATGGGCAAAGCGGCACAAATTCAAATCCTGAGAGATTTCGAGCCAGAAATCATTGCCAAATGCTGGGAACTCGACAAAAAAGTCTATAAATCCGAATACGTAACCGACCTGGAGCATGAAGATGCGATCATCAAGCGCAATCCGCGCAGCCGGATCGTCGTGTGGTATCAGGGAGAGCTCATTGCTTACTATGAGTATTTACCATTCACGGCAGAATCCTTTGATAATTTCCTCAACTGCAAAGACAAAGTATTCGACCTGACATTTGAGCCGGACTTCATCGCACCATGGTCGAAAGAACAACCCGTCGACGTATATGTCAGTTCCATTGTCGTCAGCCCCGATTACCAGGGAAAGATGATCTCCATGGTCCTGATGCGGGGTCTGCTGATGGCGTTGCGCGGGCTCGAACAAGAAGGCTACAAACTTGGCCGCATGGGCGGAACCGGCGTCTCCTCCGGTGGAGTCTACTCCCTGAAAACATATCTTGACATGGATGTCCTTTTCGAAGTACCCGGCGGCACCGCCATGGCCGGCACCTGCCAGGAAGCCATCGCCCGGCTCGACGAATACGTCGGCTTCTAGATGCCAGCTCTTTTAACGATTACGCAGCCAAAAGCCTAATCGCCCGGCTCGACGAATACACCGGCTTTTACATACTGTTTCTATGAATAAAGATCGAGTTCTATCAATGAAATTTGAGGTGCCTTTATGAAAATTGATAAAACAAACGAAGCGGACAAAATCATCCTGAGTCCGGAAGGCCGCCTGGACACAACCACCAGCCCGGAACTGCAAAACGCCATGTCCGCAGCCCTCACTGAAACCGACCATCTGATCCTTGACTTTGCCAAACTCGTTTACGTCAGCAGCGCCGGCCTGCGCGTCCTGCTGATGGCCCACAAAGCCGCAGTCGCCAAAGGCGGCAGCCTGGTCCTGAAAAATGTCTCCGCTGAAATCACCGAAGTCCTCGAAATCACCGGCTTCGCCGACTTCCTCGTCATCGCCGATCAGTAAATCAACCGGCACCCCGGAAATTGACCGATAATCGGGTAGGACCCCGGCCATTAGTTGGCCGGGGGACCTCCCACAGCACCGT
>CAYVHB010000062.1:0-9750 GCA_964450865.1 uncultured Oscillospiraceae bacterium
TAATATGGGATCTCATCCCATTATGACACCGCACCAGTTTTCTTTGTTATCTGATTCAATTATAAATTGTGCAAATTCGACCATTTTAATCCGTTTCCAACTCTGGTTTACCTCAACTGGTTACCTTTTGATTTTCAGGGCGTCATTTGGCCTGGCCAAGGGTACCGGTGGGTCAATGGCAAAAATATTGCTGATGCGTGTTGCGTCTTCGCTGCGGGCTGCCTCATAATGATATTGAAACTCATCATGATATTGAAGAAGGTGGTAAACCATGGCATATACCGTTGATTTTAAGCATGTTTCGACCGTCGGCCTCGAATCCTGCCCGCATGCGGCAGCCCTGGCAGGCTTAAGGGCGAATGAGGCCCGCTACTATATGAATCATTACAATCATGCCTTTACGGTCGTCCCGGCCAGCGAAAGCCAGGAGACCCTGGCTTATGTGAACCGGATCCTCAAGGAAGAACGGGACATCGAATTTGCAGCCAGACCCCTGGAAACATCGCAGTTCGAGGTGGAAAAATACAAAATGACCTATGTCTTTTATGAGGATGGCCTTGCCATTAATGTCATGTATTCGCAAGATGATCCCAAGAAAAGGGCAGTCGGTCTCAAGCTTTGCGAGGGAATGGACGTACCCGCTGAACTTGAAGGCAAGTTCAAGTTCGCCAGGCAGAAATCCAGGCTGGCCGGCATCATCCGCGGCTCGTTTTTCGTGATCAGGAAGGAATATTAGACGGGAAAGATACTGAACACGAGAGAATATCGAACGGGAAAGATACTGAATCGCAAAAATTACCAGCCTATTCTGTAAGAACAAGGTACCGGATTATTTTCAGATCAGTCCGAAAAGATAGGACCCCAGTCCTTTGTGGGCCGGGGTCCTATCTGACACATAGGGTATCTGATTCAAGTTGCATTTCAGGATATCAGGCTAGTGCTGAGCCTGATATTACTGCGGCGTACCCTCGCGGATGACGGCCGTGTAGGCCCCGAAGTAGTTGGTGCCGCTCACTGTGCGATAGGCGCGGATTTTGTAGTAATAGGTCTGACCGGATGTCAGGCCGGTTTCCGTCCAGGTCGTGGCGCCCTTGACAGTCTTCACTTTGGTAAAAGGTCCATCTGCCGAATCACTGCGCCAGATCTGGTAACCGGTCGCTCCGGTCACCGCCGCCCAGGTATGAAGCAACTCGCCAGGATTTGTCGTGGCTTCCACGGTATAGCTGCTGGTCTTGCCCGGCATAACCTTGGCGCTGCCGTCGGCTGTCATGGTGCCAAGGACGGCATTTCCACTGACCATTGTATAGGCCCGCATCTTGTAATAATAAGTCTTGCCAAGCGTCAGGCCGGACGAGTTCGTATAACTGGTAGTTGTGCCGCTGGTAATGGTCTTGATCAGGGTGTAGGTGCCGCTGGCAGTTGTCGAACGATAGATCTTGTAGCCCGATGCCCCGTTAACGGCTGTCCAGCTCAGCTTCAGGCTTGTGTAGGTTTTGCTTGAGACTTTGAAACTGCCTGGCCTGGCCGGTACCGGGGCCTTGCCGGCGATATCGGAAAAGTCGCTGTAGGTTGTGTCTGTATCCGGTCCGGCATATGCCCGGATCTGGTAATAATACTTTTTGCCGGTAGTCAGGCCGGTCGAATCGGTGTAACTGGCGGTCGTCGCGTCAGCAATTTTCGTGAACGGTCCGGCTTTGGCAGTTGCCCGATAGACCTCGTAGCCTGCAGCGCCGCCTGTGGCCGTCCAGTTGAGTCTAAGGCTGTTGTAGCCACCATTGGCTGCGACCAGACCGCTGACAGGGGATTGCAGCCAGTGGGCGTAGACGGTCAGGCTCGCAGTTACCGGGGTGCTGGAAGTGAACCAGGTGCCACTGCCATCCGCGGCCGTATTCCAGCCGGCAAACACGTAATCGATTCGGGTTGGATCGGTCACGGGCAGTGCGACTGTACCATTGATAGTGGTGGTCGCCTGCGTCGTGCTGGCTTCGGTGTTGCCGCCGTTCTTGTCAAACGTGACTGTTACCTGAATCAGCGACCATTGGGCATAAAGTGTAATATCGGCAGTGAGATTGAACTGGGCTCCGGCAGCATAGGCCGTACCGCTGCCATTAGCCGCGGTATTCCAGCCAACAAAGTTGTAGTCGGTGCGAACCAGGGTACCAGCCCCGGCGATCGTGATCAGGGTATTCTCGGCAAAAGTCCCGCCGCCAGATGGCACCGTACCGCTGGTGTTGCCATTGCCGTTGTAGGCCAGGGTGTACCGGACGGGTGTAGTCGCCCACTGGGCATACAGGGTCGTGTTAGCGTCGAGATTGAACTGGACTCCAGCGGAATAGGCCGTGCCGCTGCCATCGGCTGCGGTGTTCCAGCCATTAAAAATATAATTGGTGCGGACGAGTGAACCAGCCCCGGCGACCGTGATCAGGGTATTGTAGGCATACGTTCCACCTGTCGGCACCGTGCCACCGGTGCTCCCGTTGCCGTTGTAATTCAATGTATACTGCACAGGCGTCCACTGGGCATAAAGGGTAGTATTGGCGTCAATATTGAAGGTTGAGTCGGCAGCATAGCTTGTGCCGCTGCCATTGGCCGCCGTGTTCCAGCCGGCGAATGTGTAATGGGTGCGGACCAGCGTGCCGGCTCCGGCGACCGTGATCAGGGTATTGTAGGGATAGGTTCCACCATCCGGTACGGTGCCGCCGGTGCTGCCATTGCCATTATAGGCCAGCGTATAATCGGCCAGCGTCCACTGGGCAAAAAGGGTGGTATTCACGTCAATATTGAAAGTATCGCCAGCATCGTAGGCCGTGCCGCTGCCATTGGCTGCTGTATTCCAGCCGGCAAATATGTAATGGGTGCGGACCATCGTACCAGCCCCGGCGACCGTGATCAGGGTATTGTAGGCGTAGCTGCCGCCTGTCGGCACGGTGCCGCCGGTGCTGCCATTGCCATTGTAGGCCAGGGTGTAATCGACAGGCGTCCACTGGGCATACAGGGTAGTATTCGCGTCAATATTGAAGGTTGAGTCGGCAGCATAGGCCGTGCCGCTGCCATTGGCCGCCGTGTTCCAGCCGGCGAATGTGTAATGGGTGCGGACGAGCGTGCCGGCTCCGGCAACTGTGATCGGGGTATTGTAGGTGTAGGTTCCACCATCCGGCACGGTGCCGCCGGTGCTGCCATTGCCATTGTAGGCCAGGGTATAATCAACTGGCGTCCACTGGGCGTAGAGAGTGGTATCAACTGTGATATTAAAGGAATCCCCAGGGTCATAGCTCGTGCCGCTGCCATCGGCCGCCGTGTCCCAGCCGGCGAATGTGTAATGGGTGCGGACCAGCGTGCCGGCGCCGGCAACTGCAATAGTGGTGTTGTAGGCGTAGCTGCCGCCTGTTGGCACGCTGCCGCCGGTGCTGCCATTGCCTTTATAGGATATTGTAAATTCTACCTGCGTCCACTGGGCATAGAGGGTGGTATTGGCGTCAATATTGAAGGTTGAGTCGGCAGCATAGGCTGTGCCGTTGCCATCAGCCGCCGTGTTCCAGCCGGCAAATGCATAATGGGTCCGGACCAGCGTGCCGGCGCCGGCAACTGTAACCAGGTCGCCGGCTGTATAGGTTCCGCCTTCTGGCGCGGTGCCACCGGTGTTGCCATTGCCATCATATGTTAAAGTAAGGGGATCAAGTCCTACCACACCACGCGAGGACGTTCCTGCGCCTGGCGTGTAAGGATCTGCGGCCAGTACAGCTGCTGGCAGCATAATCCATGTCGAAAAAACGAGCATCAAACTGAGAAAAACCGATAGACCGGATCGCATTGATTGGCTCATGATAAAATTTCCTCCCTGCAAACTGCTCACGATTGAATCCGGGTTGCTGATCCTGCTGATCCTTGTGACTTCATGGTCATCCCTGATGGTTGATCGAACTGCTGGCATTATATGCTTTGAAAATTCGTACTTAGATTATATTTCAAAAATGTTCCGGAATCCAGTCAGATGAAACGCTCGGTATATCACAATTTTCTTTTTTCTGGTTGTAATTTTACAGTATTCATCATGCTGAATGATGGCTATGATCAGATTTGCTCAGCCGCAAACATAAAAGAAGCAGGCCCCCGCAAACAGGAGCCTGCCTAGTCCGATCCAGGACTCAAAAGCTTTCTGCGGCCAGCAGGCCCCCGCATCCAGGGCCTGCCTTTGCAGAAAAGCTGTCAATCAATACGGAACAACGACTCCAACCAGGATAAAGATTTCGTCCTTCGTCAGCACCCGGTTCAGCTGCAGGCTCTTCTCCGTGATCTTCTCGGCCTGGGACTGTGTGATCTGCACACCCCGAATGAAATAGCGGTCCTTGGACCAGAAATTGTGTTCCCAGGTAATACCGGCAAAGTTGTACTGCTCGATTGTATACTTGTCAGAACCAACATAGTAGCCACCAGCAGCATCTTCTACTTCGGCATCTTCCAGCTGATTATTCTTGATGATTTCCGCGGCCTGTTCCTCAGCGATTGTCAGACCGGTTTTTTTCGCCTTTTTGACAAGATCTGACGGTTTCATGAGCTTGACCTCCTTATCGTGAGTTAGAAAAGCCAATGAATCTGATTTAAAAAGCCGATGAACTTGAATTATAGAAGCCGATGAATCTGATTGAAAAAGCCTTTAACCATGTGTGTCATCAACCGATAACAAGGTTGCGATGCGGTCAACCTTATTTCCTATTCCAGCCGCTGTCTTGCGACAAGATCGGCAAAATAGCCATTTTTATCGATCAGTTCGGTATAGGTGCCGTCCTCGATGATGTTGCCGTTGGAAAGGACAATGATCCGGTCGCATGACTGGATGGTTGACAGACGATGGGCAATCACGATCCGGGTGCATTTCAGTTTGTCAAGCGAGCGGGCCACGATACCCTGGGTGATATTGTCGAGTGCGCTGGTCGCCTCGTCAAACATCAGGATCTTCGGCCTGGGGGCAATCGCCCGCGCAATCATCAGGCGCTGGCGCTGGCCACCGGAGATCCCGCCGCCACCCTCGGTAATAATGGTGTGCATGCCCATCGGCATGGCCCGGATGTCATCCGCCATGCCGGCCATTTCCGCGGCTTCCCAGGCCTGGTCAAGCGTCAGCCAGGGCGCCGATATAACAATATTCGCATAGATATCACCCTGAAACAAATGGCCGTCCTGCATCACCACGCCCATGCGGCGGCGCAGTGATTGGAGATCAAGCGAATGCATATCAACACCATCGTAATAAATCGCCCCCTTTTCAGGTGTTTCAAAGCCAAGCATCAGGCGCATAAGGGTAGACTTGCCACAGCCTGTTTTGCCGACGATGGCAACGTACTGTCCAGCCCGGATTTTCAAGGAAAGATTCTCAATGACATAGGGCATCGATTCACGATAGCGAAACGAAATATTATTCAATTCCAGGCTGCCCGTCAGGTGAGTGATCACTTTCTTGCCAGCGGATACCTCCGGCATGGTATTTAGAATGGGTTCGACCATTTCCATGACCGGCCGGATATTGGCAAAGGTCAGGGCCATGGTGGACAGGGCCATGAATGCGCCGGCCACCAGGCCGTAACTCATGTTGAAAGCCATATAATCAGCCAGTGATATTCTTGAAACCACGGCGAAATAATAGAGTGTGATCGTTCCCGCGAAGGCGATCAGGGTCGAGATGACGGCATTAAGCTTGACGATCAGGGGCGGGTTATACTTGAGGGCGGCTGATTCTGAGTACAGGCTGGCCCACCTGGCAAACGCCCGCTGTTCCGAGCCGGATAGCTTGATCTTGGCGACCCCCGCAATGAGGGCAAAGGCCATGCCTTCTTCGCGGGCTGCCAGATGCAGCTGCTTTCTGGAAATCTGCATCTGGGTCACGGCAGTCAGGAACGAAAAAATGAATGTCACCAGCAAGACAGCGAGGGCGGGCAGCAGCAATGCAGGCGCAAAGCTGAAGATCTGGGCGATGTAAATCAGCGAGAAAACCGAGGTCAGGCCAGTTGAGAGGATGGTGTTGACCAGCAACCGGCAGAGGATGCTGATTGACTGGACCCGGGCGGACAGTTCACCAGAACTGAAGCGCTTGAAAAAATTGACCGGCAGGGCTAGCACACGCATCAGGGCCGCCGACTCGACCGCGATTTTCATTTTTGTCTCGATCCGGCTCATCAGGATGCTGCGGGTCGTGATGAACAGTTTCGTAGCCAGGGTCACTGTCAGCAAAAGGATGGTGATTGGCCAGATCAGGCTCATTTCACCACTGTCCAGGATATTGCCATAAATCAGCCTGGTAATTCTTGGTGTCAGCAAGCCAGTCAGGGTTACGGCGAGCGTAGCCAGCCCCAGCATGAGGAAGTCAGAAGGAGCCAGGGTCCTGGCGATAAAAACGAGCAGGTCTTTGACGGTGATGACCTTGAGCGGCAGCGGCTTGTAGAAGCTGAACGCATGATCCTCGAGCAGGCCGGCGGTATGCGGGGTTACCCTGATCCGCTGGCCATTGGCGGCGTGATAGAAAGTATACCCGGTCAAGCCGCCTGGCAGCAGGGCAACCATGGTACCGTCCTGCGTCGAACCCAGCATCGGTCCCATGGCATCCTTGTACCAGTTCCCGGTTAAATGAACCATGCGCCACATGATTCCCGACGGTCGCAACAGGTACGTCAGCTGTTCGTTGATATCCGTCAGGTCGGACGGCAATTCTTGCGGCTTGATATGGAAATAGTGCAAGATCTCGCCGATCGCATCCGCCGATGAAGCAGCAGGCTTCGCCCGCCGGCCGGTGATGACAGCGGCCAGGCCAGACAGGGCGTCCGCAAAGGACTCGCTGTCGCTGCGGACCCGTTCCTTGATTTGTTCGTCAAACCAGCCCATTGCTCATCCATACCTCATTCACTGCTGACCAGCCGGGTATACATCCCGTCGCGGGCGATGAGCTCGTCATGGCTGCCGCGCTCCACCACCTTGCCCTGGTCCAGGACAATAATCTCGTCACAGTCGCGGATGGTTGACAACCGGTGAGCGATAACTATACAGGTAACCCCCCGGTCCCTGATGTCGGTCACAACTTCTGCCTCAGTCCTGGCGTCGAGCGCACTGGTTGCCTCGTCCATGATAATGATCGTCGGGTCCTGGGCGAGGACGCGGGCTATTTCCAGCCGCTGGCGCTGGCCACCGGAAAAATCCTTGCCGCCCTCGAGAATCTTGTACTGGTAATTGTCTTCACGTTCCAGGATCACGTCATGCAACCTGGCATCGCGGGCGGCCATGATCATTTCAAAGTCGGCAATCGAATGATCCCACATTTTGATGTTATTGGCGATGGAATCCTCAAACAAGATGATGTCCTGGTCGACAACCGCCAGTGAGCTGGTGAAAATTTCCCGGCTGACCGCACTGATGGGCTGGCCGTCGAAAAGGATTTCCCCGCTCCAGGGCTGATATAAGCCGCTGATGAGCTTGGTGATGGTCGATTTGCCGCAACCGGACGGCCCGGTCAGGGCCACCCGGCTGCCCGTTTTCATAGTCAGATTGAAATGCTCGATGAGGGGCGGTGCCAGGCGTGAATAGCCAAAGGTTACATCCCGCATTTCCAGAACCCCGGAGAGCTTGGTATAGACCTGGCCTGCTTCAATCCGCGGCCCGGCCCCGGTGACATCAACCGGGTAATTCATGATGTCCTCTACCTGTTCCATCTGGGCCCGCATTTCCTGCAGGGTCTGGCCAGCTGCAATCAGGGAAGAGGCGGGGGCCGCAAAAGATGCCATGTAACCGGTGAAAGCCATGATCATGCCAACGGTAAATTCTCCCTTCATGGTCAGGAACACCCCGGTCATCATGATGGCCATGTCGGCGATGGCAGAAAAAACGCCGGGCAGTGCACCCAGAAACTGGTTGATCCTTTCATACTTGACCGCCTGGGTATTGACCGATGCCTGGTAACCGGCCCATTTTTCAAAAAAACCATTCTCGGCGCCGGCAGACTTGATGGTTTCAATCATGACGATGCCGCTGACAGTGGTACTGTATAGATTGTTGGCGTCCCGCATCTGGACCCGCAGGATATTGACGCGCAAGCCGGAAATCACCTGGGCGGTCACTAGGTTGAGCACGATCGAGGCGATCCCGATTGCGGTCAGCAGCAGGCTGTAGCGGATCATGACGGCCAGGTAGAAAACCATCATGCCGGTATTGATCGCCAGGGGCGTCAAGGTGTGCATGAAGGAACTGGCAATGCCTTCATTGGTTCCCTGGCGGTTGGCGATATCGCCAGACCGGCGCTGGGCAAAGAAATCCATCGGCATGCGCAAGATATGCCACATAAAACTGGAGTTGGCATAGATGGCGAATTTGCCTTCAACCTTCAGCATGGTTACCGCGTCAATCCAGCCCACAGCCATCTGCACCAGGGCAAAGGCCGCCATCGCCAGGGTGAAAGGATACAGCCATTCCGGATTTTTACCCGGCAGAAGCCTGTCAATGAAGATCCGCGAGAAGACCGGATTGATCATGGTGATGAATGTCGCGATGACGGTCGTCAGAACGACAAACACCAGGGAACTGAAGCTGCCCGCCAGGCGCCGCCTGGCAAAATCAATCACGCTGGGTGGTTTGCCGCCGGGCTCGAAGCTCGCTGTCGGCGCCAGCAAGATGCAGATACCGGTGAAGGCCTGGTCAAACTCGCGGTATGAAATGGCCAGTGTCCCGCGAGCTGGATCATTGATGTAAGCTTTATTGGCGGCAAAACCATCAAGGACAACAAAGTGATTGAAATTCCAGTGAATGATGCAGGGGAATTTGCCCGCCAGCTTGAGCTGGTCGGGTTCAAGCTTGTAAGCGCCGGCATCCAGCCCGTAATTGCGAGCCGCCCGGATAATATTCCTGGCGTTTGAACCGTCGCGCGAAATACCACAGTCATGGCGGACCTGGTCCATGGGCACCCACTTGCCAAAGTAAGCCAGGACCATGGCCAGCGCAGCCGCACCGCACTCCAGGGCCTCCATCTGCATGATGACGGGTACCCTGGCATGGCCCCTGGTTATAGGCTGGCGGACTGCCCGCTTCCTCACCATCTGGCCACCTCAATTCAACAGGAACGAAAGCGGACTGGCGCTGTCGAGGATGATGCTGCAATCGTAAACCACACCGTCAGCCAGGCCGGTCACTGCTACGGTAATCGGATAACTCCATTCCGGCAGGTCCAGGGCATAGGCATTGTACTCGCCATAAAGAGCAGGTGCGGCCTGGGCGGATAGAGGTGTATTCGCAATAGCGGTGATTGAACCAGTACTCGGCCCGACCTTGACTGGCAGGCCAGGCTCGAGCCCGGCCGGATCGGCGACAAAGCAGGTCAGCTGTCCGCCGGCAAAAAGACCCCTGGTCTTTTCAATCGTGCGGAGATGGCCGAACGCGCCCCATACCGTAACGCCGATGAACAGCAAAATAACGGCGCCAAGCACCGTCCAGTAAGTGGGATTCAAAACCCTGATATAATCGTTGAGCTGCTCCGGTGATGAGACCCGCTCCAGGCTCTTGCGTCTGAACAAACCTTTATCCATCGTTGCCCTCCTCGAAAACACTCATCAAGAATGGTTCGATAGAGCAGTTCAACATCCAAATGGTCCAGATACAAACCAGTGGTCCAGATATAGAACGGTTTCACCGCTGATCATGCCGGTTGAAACAGATTTATTGTTTATTTATCCTATAAACGGCAAGTAAGAACAATAAAAACCTGAAGAGCAAGCAATC
>CAYVHB010000063.1:0-8950 GCA_964450865.1 uncultured Oscillospiraceae bacterium
ACATCCAGTTGGTATCAAAGGCCTCTTTCATATATGTAAGCTCTGGCCCGTGCATCGTCGGACTGCTGAGCCATACTTTTTTCTCAAATGGTTTGAAGTCGTGGTTTTCTGCAATAAAAGCCATCGTACGTTATCCCTTTCTCTATTCTGTACCCCGACAGTAATAAATTCGTTAAGACCCCTCGGGTGAATTCCTTTATGATAATTGCAAGTTTATGCGTAAAACACTCGGTTTAGCGCCAAATATGCGCCGTAATGCGACTATTTGCCTAGTTGCCGCAGTTCCACATAAAAGTGCAACAGCGTATTTACACCCGAATTTTACGCCGCAAGACGCTCGATCCCGTTAATGTTTTTCCCGACCGTTGACCTCCAGTTTGTCTGAAAAGCCTTGGTCATATATTGAAGTTCCTCATCGTGCATCGTCGGCGAGGACAACCAGACTTAATGATGGAAAGAATTCAAATACATATAATCTCCTCTTATACCAAAAAGCAGCGTTTAAATCCGCTTTTTTAACAGCAATTACTTCAACGTTTTCATAAATCTGTCTCTATAAACACCTTGATGTTATGAAGATAATTACATTACGTTATTTAATTCGTATCAGAAACTTATCTTTGATAATATCCGAACGGTATGTAATCTTGATTTATGTAGCAATCGAGCCACATAATCAAGCCGATAAGCCCTTATTTCAGCCCTTTTTAAGCCGTTTTTGCTTCATAATGCCCTGTATAAAACTTGTCCTCATGTAAAAATTAAAGAGAAAGAAAAAGAGAAAAATTATTGTATAAGATAGCCAATTCGGTTCCGATATATGACCTGCTTTGGTTGTTTTGCACAAATTTTCGCGTTATTTTCTTTTTTTCATGCAGGGTTTTAATAATATTATCAGCTTAATTCACAATATGTTGTATACACCGTTCTCTAACTCACTATATTTTGTATAGACATTTTAACAGTTAGGAACTTGTCCTCATTAAAAAATCACATCTAACTTTTTTGAGCTTAAAAGCGGGCTTTCTTGCCGTTTTTGACCACTTTTTGTACTTTTTGACGGTATAATTCTTATCGCCATCGACAGTTGCTATCGTTTTGTATTGTTTTACTCCCTGATTTTACATTATATTGTGTTCTCTTATAAGCTTCTATACTACATATTGTGCCGTCATTCCGACGGTTAGGAACTTGTCACCATGTAAAATTCACATCTAACTTTTTTGAGCTTAAAAGCGGGCTTTCTTGCCGTTTTCGACCACTTTTTGTACTTTTTGACGGTATAAATCTTATCGCCATCGACAGTTGCTATCGTTTTGTATTGTTTTACGCCCTGATTTTACATTATATTGTGTTCTCTTATAAGCCTCTATACTACATATTGTGCCGTCATTCCGACGGTTAGGAACTTGTCACCATGTAAAATTCACATCTAACTTTTTTGAGCTTAAAAGCGGGCTTTCTTGCCGTTTTCGACCACTTTTTGTACTTTTTGACGGTATAAATCTTATCGCCATCGACAGTTGCTATCGTTTTGTATTGTTTTACGCCCTGATTTTACATTATATTGTGTTCTCTTATAAGCCTCTATACTACATATTGTGCCGTCATTCCGACGGTTAGGAACTTGTCACCATGTAACGAGAAGATGCCATAATCGCCAAACGTACCGGTCATCTTGCCTTTATAGGTCGTTCCCAGGCTCTCTGCAGCATCCTCGATCAGAACGACATTGTGGGCCTTGCACATGGCTACGATCGGATCAAGGTCAGCTGCCAGGCCATAAAGGTGGACTACTATGACAGCCTTAACTTGCGGGTACTTCTTGAATGCTTCCTCAAGGGCTTTAGGACATATGTTCCAGGTCTCTTCATCGCTGTCGATAAAGACCGGGATCGCATGTTCATAGAGGATTGGATTAGCCGTTGCAGCAAAGGTCAGGCTCTGGCAGAAGACGATATCGCCTGGGCCGACACCGGCAGCGCGCAAAGCCATATGAATAGCAGCGGTGCCAGATGACAGGGCCGCAGCAGCCTTAATGCCAACCTTTGCGGCGAACTCTTTTTCAAACTCATTGACGTTCGTGCCGAGGGGGGCGATCCAGTTGGTATCGAACGCTTCCTTGACATAGGCTTGTTCGTAGCCTTCATCGCTCATATGCGGGGATGACAGATAAATGCGTGGCTTTGACTGAGTTGACATTTTGCTTATCCTCTTAGTCTTTTTGTTATTTACAGAAAAACGCGGCCGACCATCACTACATGATCGACCGCGTGACCAGTTTCATTTGTCTATGATACCATGACTTACTACATTTGTGAAACTATCTCATTAATGATTCCATTCCACCTTCAAATAAGCAAATCGGTTTCAAACATGTAACATGACGCTTCATAAGCCAAATGAACATGATCATCAGAAAGAAACAATACAATTGTCCCCTTCATTCCATCTTCAATCGATCCCAGCTCCCCGCTCTCGACCATCCTTATCTGAACGCCAGGTCTATCCCGCAAATACTCCCCAACCGTCATCTCTACCAGGCCCCTCAGTTCTCCTTCCGGCATACAGCAGACAATCTGCTCATATATCTCACAATACCGATCCAGCTTGCGGCGAATTCGCTCCTTGGTGCTTTGGATCGCCTGATAATGATGCCGAATATAATGGACAGTTTTGCTGGCCTTTTCAGCCAGTCCCTGGGGTGTCAGGTAATAGATGACGCGGTTTGCAGGTATCGTCTCCATCTTGATCAGGCCTTCACGGATCATTTTCTGTAAAAGCAGATTGACCGAGCCCAGGGACAGACCGGTCCGGTGCGAGAGCTCGCGTTGTGTCAGTTCACTATTGCTGTCTATTTCATTGAGCAGAATATAGTCTTTATCGTGTTCTGGCATCTGAGTCGGGCTCATGAAGCACTCCTCTGTCATCTACATGATCTAATGATGATCTAAATGCTGGATGGTTTCGTGTTTGATTCATTTGATTATAATGTAGATAAGCTAGACAATTTTCATAAACCATTTATTTCATTGTTCAAATATTGAACATCAAGCGCATAAAAAAGTCATCAATCAATAATGATAATACCTGGGATTAAATATCTGCGCCATACGAGCGTTCAAGCCCCTGCGCCTCGATTTCATAGTTCCGAACCATCCAGTCCAGCTTGTCGCGATATTCCTCATTCTCCCAGCGGATGATGCGGCGCAGCTGCGTGATTTCGCGGCCTAGAGTCGCCGTATCGTGGATCGGCCTCAGGCGGAAGATCATCTTGTGCCTGGTCGTGTCGAGGTTTTCTTTATCGAGCATCAGTTCTTCGTACATCTTCTCACCCGGGCGCAGGCCGGTGAATTCGATGCGGACATCGGTATCGGGCTCAAGGCCACTGAGGCGGATCAGGTTCTTGGCCAGGTCGAGGATGCGGACCGGTTCGCCCATATCGAGGACGAAGATATCGCCATGTTCGGCGAAAGCGCCGGCCTGGATCACAAGGCGGGACGCTTCGGGGATGGTCATGAAATAGCGCGTGATCTCCGGATGGGTGACCGTGACCCGGCGTTCATTGCGGATCTGCTGCTTGAAGATCGGGATGACACTGCCATTGCTGCCCAGGACATTGCCGAAGCGGACCGCGGCAAAATGAGTCGACGGATGGAGCAGGGCATAGGTCTGGATCATCATCTCGGCGATGCGTTTCGTCGAGCCCATCACGTTGGTCGGATTGACCGCCTTGTCCGTCGAGATCAGCACAAAACGCTTGACCTGGTACTTGACGGCTGTCTCGGCGACCAGACAGGTGCCGAGGATATTGTTCTTGACGGCCTCGCCGGGACTGTCTTCCATCAGGGGCACATGTTTGTGGGCCGCGGCATGGAAAACGACCGTCGGCCGGTATTCCTTGAAAACCTTGTCCAGGCGTGAGCCATCGCGCACTGAACCGATCAGGACGCGCAGATTCAGCTCATCCCGGTAGCGCGACTTCAGTTCATACTGCAGCTGGTAGGCATTGTTTTCATAGATGTCAAAGACAATCAGCAGCCTGGGCTGGTAGACGGCAATCTGGCGGCACAGTTCCGAGCCGATCGAGCCGCCGCCGCCGGTGACCAGCACCACCTGGTCTTTCAGATAACCGGCAATGGCATCGGTATCAAGCTGGACCTCATCGCGGCCGAGCAGGTCCTCGATCTCGACATCCTTGATATCGGCGACCGTGACCTTGCCATCAATCATCTCATGGATATTGGGGATGATCTTCAGTTCACAGGTAGTCCGGCTGCTGATCTCGACGATCTCGCGCACCGCGCGGCGCGAAGCCGAGGGAATGGCCAGGACGATCATGTCGATCTTGTACTTGTCGACAACCGTGGGGATATCATAGCGGTCACCGACGACCGGGATGCCGAGGATCCGGAAAGAGTGGGTCTGTTTGTCATCATCGATGACCACGACGGGGACATGGGTGTAATGATTCAAGAGTTCGCGGATGATCTGGCTGCCGACACTGCCGGCGCCGACGATCATCACCCGGCGCAGGGCCGGGGCCGGAGGCGGGGCCACGCTGGCGCTGGCGACAAAGGGCAGGCTAATCTCATGGTTCAGGATTTCCGGTATGATGATCCGCGACTGGAGAAAGCGGAAAGTGACGCGCACACCGATGATTGTCAGGACGGCCATCATCCAGAAGATCAGGTAGACCGACCAGGGGAAACGATGCTTCAGGACAGTCATCAGGGCGGCCATCAGCTGGGTATGGAGAATCGTGCCCAGGTAAATCGTGGCATATTCACGGACACTGGCAAAGCGCCAGATCTGGTCATAGAAGCCAAAGACAAAATAGAGAACCAGGCCGCTGGCGATGAACGGCACAATGAAATAGGCCAGGGTTGCCAGATAGTTGGCCGGAATGGTGCCATCGAAACGAACCAGCAAAGCACCCCAGAGACTTAAAGTCACCAGGATCGTATCAACGATGATCATCACGACTTTGCGCAAGCTGAGGGTTCGACTGCCGATATGAACCATGGATGATGCCTCCTTTCATTCAGGGTGACTGAAGGGCTGGATTCGCGCGGTTCGCGCTGCCGATTGTAGCGCAGCAAAGCGCAGGTTCGGGCCAGCGGCGCCTGACCCGGTTTGGCTAAACCAGAGTACAGTCACAGCCGGCGTGGGAGACGTTGATGATGCACCTTGACCAGGGGGAACATTGATCGGTGAATGGTAGAAAAGTCGAGGGTCAGCAGGTGATGCGGGGCTGGATCGGGGTGGATCAGCAACGTCGGATATATGCAGTCCGCTAGCCGGGTGATTGCCGGAACAGATGCGCCGGGCCAGGGGATGATGGGGCTGGGCCAGATTAGTGGTGTCAGGGGTGTTGGTGGCGTTAGGGTAGATATCAGCGGATCGGCTGGTCGTGCAGGATGCAGCCGGGATTGATGTGCATCGTGCGTTCGGCAACTTTCGGGCCGTACCAGTCGCTGAGGGCCTGCCAGGCCAGGCGATTCTGGGGTGGCCGGCGGACAGCATGGTGGGCATCGGAGGCAACAAAGTGCACGAGGCGGTGGTCGAGCAGGCGGCGGACATAGCCGCGGCGGCGCAGGTAGCGTTGCTGCTGCTCCGGGGCCAGGGTCGGATCAGCGACGAGGCTGGAAGCATTGATCTGCAGCAGCAGGCGGTCCTGATTGACCCATTCGGCCAGGACCGGCAGGACGCTGTCGTCCTGCATCGCCCGCTCCGGATGAGCCAGGATGGGGGTGTAGCCGGCCAGCTGGATGCTGAACAGCAGCTTGTCGAGGACCTTGATCCCGCCACTGAGGTAGCGCGGCAGTTCCACGAGGAGATAACCACTGTCCGCCAGGGCAATCTGGCGGGCCGTCCGATCGTTCTTCAATAAATTCAGGCAGTCCGGTGACAGCATCACTTCACTGCCGGGATAAAGGCTAATGGATTGGGCTTCTGGCTGGCCTCGGGACTGGCTTTGCGCCGGCAGGTGGCTTGGGGGCTGGCCCTGCGCCGGGCCCTGATCCGGCAGGTGGCCCTGCGTGCTGGTCAGTAGCTGGGATTGCAGCACTTCCAGGGATTGCTGGCGCAGGTTGAGCCAGGCAGCCAGGTCGGCCGGGGTCTGGTAATGCTGGGGCTCCAGATGCGGGGTGGCGATGATCTGGCGGACGCCTTGGCGGCCATAGGCCTGCAACAGGTCGAGGGCGGCAGCCTGGTCGGCTGGCCCGTCATCGATGCCGAAGCAGACGTGGCTATGGATCTCAATCATCTTCCGAGACGAGGCCCCGGGCTGTCACGCCGGCAACGCTGGCTGGCTGCTGTGGGCCGGGGCCGGGGGGCATGCTGCGATATTCGTTGTAGCGAGCCTCACTGCTGCGGTTATCACTGGAACGGTTTTCACTACCGCGGCTTTCGCTGAAACGGCCCTCGCTGCTGCGTCCTTCACTGAAGCTGGGGACTGGGGCTTCCGTAACCTTGCGCAGGCGCGGCTCAGGGATATCGGTGCGGCTGTAGCGCGCTTTACCGGCTGGCGGGGGCTGGTTCTGGTCCTGCAACTGCTGGCGCTGGATGAAGGCCTGCTGGCGGGCCGGATAGGACTCGGGACCCGTCGCCTTTTTGTGATGCTTGTGCTTGCGCGTCTTCTTGCTGCTATCCTGATCCTCCGTGTTGTAATAACCCTGATGGTAATAGTAGTAATAGTAATAGTAGTCGTCGCTGGTTTCGTTGATGCCGTTCATGACATAACCGAGGACGTGGGCCTTGACCTGATTCAGCAGCGTCGCCGCGCGTTTGAGCTGGTTCTTGTTGACGCCGCCAGCGCGCACGACAAAGAGCACACCGTCGACACGGGTCGCAACGATCGCCGCATCGGTGACGATGCCAACCGGGGCGCAGTCAATGAGCACGAGATCATACTGCTCACAAGCGGCAGCAATGACTTTTTCCAGGGAAACATTCATCAGCAGCTCGGCCGGATTGGGCGGGGTGGGTCCGGAGGTCAGGAGGGCCAGATTCTCGGTCTGGGTCGGCTGGGCCAGGCTGCTGATGTCGCCATCGGCCAGCAGGGCATTGGTCAGGCCGCGCCGGTTCGAGAGGCCGAACAGGCGGTGCTGGGTCGGGCGGCGCAGGTCGGCGTCGATCAGCAGGACACGGCGGCCGATCTGGGCGTAAGCAATCGCCAGGTTGGCGATCGTCAGCGACTTGCCCTCAGACTGATTGGAACTGGTCACGACGATCGTCTTCAGCTTCTCGCCGAGGGCCGAAAACTCGATATTGGTCCGGGCGATCTTGAAGCATTCGGAGACCTGGGACATCGGATCCTGATGGGTGATCAGGTCCGGATGGTACTGGTAAAGGCCGGCGGGGCGATTGTCACGATTGTCCATCAGCGCCGCCTCCCTTCGTATTCGGAAGTATCCTTGGCGAATTCGGGGATCGCGCCGAGCAGGGTAAAGCCGGTGATCGACTCGACATCGTCACTGTTCTTGACGCGGGTGTCCAGCATGTCAATCAGCAGGACCAGGCCAATGCCGGCAGCCAGGCCAACCAGGAGGCCCAGGGCCAGATTACGCGGTTTATTGGGTGAGGACGGGCCGCCGGGCGCGACTGCCGGATCGATGATCTGGACGTTATCGACGCCCATTTTCTCGATAACGGACGCTGCAAAGACCTCGGCGGTCTTGTTGGCTACGAGGGCCGCGAACGCCGGGTCAGTATCGATGACGGTAATCGTCAGATGGCGGGTATTGTTTTTGGTACCGACCGATATTTTACCGCTCAGGCCTGCTGCGGCAACCGGATCGAGCTGCAGCTCTGCAATGACTTTGTTAGTCACATAGCGGCTTTTGGCCAGCACCTGATAGTCGGCCACCAGGGCGGTAAAGACGGCCAGATCAGCAGCCTGGACGCCGCTGTTGTAGCCAGTGTCGGTTTCTTTTCGGTCATTCCAGATATAAAGCAGCGCATTGGCGCTGTATTGTTCATCGAGCATGAAATAGGTGAAGATCCCGGTGGCAGACAGAGAGAGAAGCGCAATGATGATGATTAACCAGGCTCGGCGGAGAAGGAGTCGCAGTATCTTGAGCAGGTCCAGGGATTCTGTGTTCAAAAAAGAAGCCTCTCTTTCTGATGGTCCGGGATCGTCCAGATAAGATGCCGTTCTATACTGTCAGGTCAGTCAGGGTGTGATGGTCGGTCCAGGTGGTATAGTCGGATGGATGGTTCATGGGGTCAGCAGGTCTTGATTCAGGATGGGTTCAGGACCTTGGCCAGGGGCGTGGGTCAGAGCGAGGGTCTGGATTTACTGAAAGTTTTGAATAAGGGTTCGCTTGGGTATAGTAGCATACGATTAACATAGTAGCAACATAGTAGCAATAACTGGCAGATTTTGTCAACACGGTCTCGGTGTTTGATAATTTAACAATCAATGAACGCAATTGGCATGGCCATTGATTATCTTGTGTCAGCCTGAAGCAGTCACCTCGATCATTAAGTATTATTATGCATAATATAAGATCCAATCTTGCAAGACCGAGTACCAGGTCTGGCTTCAGGATAAGGGGCTTGGGCAGTCAGGGCCGTGCCTGCTGCCTGACTGAGAATGTTCTTCACTGTGAGTATACGTGCCTTATGATAAACATAGTCTAAATTGTCAGACGGCCATCGTCCACCCAGAATTTTCCGCAATATACCAAGAATTTTCCACGAAGGACCGGTTAATGCTACTTTCGATTCGCGAATTAGCGCCGCTCGTGACGGGTGAGATTGTTTTGTTTTGAATGGAACAGCAAAATTGACTGGCTTGGCAGGCTGAATGGAGAGATCGGCCGGATGGACTGCTTCAGCCGGCTGAATGGAAAATCAACAGGTTGTTTTCACGCAGGAAGATTAGGCTGAAGATAGAGCCTGTATAATTGGTGTAAATTGAGAAATAAAAAATGAGCCACGAGCT
>CAYVHB010000064.1:0-8710 GCA_964450865.1 uncultured Oscillospiraceae bacterium
TATCCGATCCAGCCGTTTCGGGCCGCCGGGTGGCCCTGACCGGCCAAAACTATATCATACAAGGAGACTGTATGAAAAAACGGACGAATTACCAGTACAAAACGCCTGCTGGCCTGCTATGCCTGATCCTTGTCATGTTGACCCTGGCCGGCCTGCTCAGCCTGGCCGGCTGCAGCACCAGCCAGGCAAACACGGCGAACATCATCACGGGCGATGACATTGACGCCAGCGGCGGGGCCGATGCTTACGCCCGCGCCGGCGACCACGCCAAATCCATCTACTTTGCCCATCCCGATTACTATAACATGAAGAGCAATGACCACCTGACGATCCTGTCCCATTTCAAGACCTTCCAGCAGACGACAAATACCAGCTGTGCCGCTGCCAGTGCCCTGATGGCTCTCCAGCACCTGGGCGTAACCACCTACACGGAAAATGATCTGTGCGTGCTGGGCCGCGTCTCGGTAGATGAAGACACAGCGGGCGCGTTGCCGGGCAGTGCCGATGATTTCTATGAATTCGGGGCCGGCGTAGACAAGCTTCATGAACTCTTCACCGCCATCAACGGAGTCGAGATCGTGGAAACCAGCTGGCGCGCCACCTGGACCGCGGCTGACCTCGTCAAGGCTGGCGACGGCTTTACCCCCAACGACGAAGGCAACCTCTACCCCACCTTCGCCACGGCCGCGCTCTATGCCGCGGAAAACAACGACAAAACCGACCAGTGGGTCGACAACGCGGCTGACAGCTACTTTGTCAAATGGCTGACCGGCCACATCAAGGCCGGCCGCTGCGTGATGGTCGAATGGGGCGACTGGGACGGCCACTGGCAGATCATCATTGGCTACGACACCATGGGCACCCCCTCCGCCGGCGATGACGTCATTATTTTCGCCGACCCCTTCGACACCGGCGACCACTGGCAGGACGGCTACTACGCCTATCCGGCCGAACGCTGGTACTATATGTGGAAAGACCGCAATTACGCGCCCAAGCCCTTCCAGCTGCAGCCGTATATCGTCATCGAAGCAGTAAAATAAGCGCCAGCGTACAGGCAAAACTGGTCATAGACAGATAAAATGATCCCGATGATCCGGACTTGATGCACGATGATCCCGACATGGATCATGAAAATCAAGTTGTTCAAATCCCGAGCCGCCACAGCAATCGCACGAATAGGAGAATCATCAGCATGTCGATCCCAAGCAAGCGAATCATCATTTCAATGATCCTGGTGGCCAGCCTGTTACTGGCCGCCTGGCCAGCAACCGCCCTGGCCGCAAGCCCGACCGGTCAGGCTTCGAACTCAACCGCAGCCAGCCAAGCCGCAGCAGCCAGCCAGGCCGCAGCCAGCCCGGCGATATCAAGCCGGGAAATCTCCAGCCAGACTTTGACCAATCCATACGAGTCCCGCCCATTCGCGGCCCGCACAGTCAAGGTCCAGCTCCTGAGCATCAATGACTTCTACGGCCAGCTGAACACAACCAAGACCATTGGCGACCGCCAGGCCGGCCGGGCCGATTATCTCGCCGCCTATCTCCGCCAGCGCGAACGGGAAAATCCCAACACCCTCATTGTCCATGCCGGCGATGCCGTCGGCGCCAGCCCGCCAGTCTCCTCGCTGCTCAAAGAAGAACCGACAATCGAATTCTTCAACCTGGCCGGCTTTGACGTCGCAACCCCCGGCAACCAGGAATTCGACCGCGGCGTCGCCGAGATGCTGCGCCTGATCCGCGGCGACCGCTATGCCAGCCGCAACGCCGGCACCTTCCGCGGTGCCAATTTCCCCTATGTCTCGGCCAATATCATCAATAAAAAGACTGGCCGCCCGCTGCTGCCGCCCTTCACGATCAAATGGGTCGGCGGGATACCGATCGGCTTCATCGGCGTCACCACGACAGAAACCCCGAGCATCGTCATCGCTGGCGCAGTCGACTCCGTCCAATTTATCGACGAAGTAACGGCGATCAACCGCGCTGTGCAGCAGCTCAAGCGCCGGCACGTCCAGACGATCGTCGTGCTGGCCCATGCCGACGGTTATTTCAATGAAGAAACCCGGCAGGTCGACGGCAAGCTGGCGACCATTGCCAACCAGATTGACGATGAAGTCGACGTGATCATCGGCGGCCATTCCCAGACCCTGCTCAATCACGTCGTTGATGGCAAGCTGATCGTCGAGGCCAAAAACAACGGCCTGGCCTTCGCCGATATCGACCTGCGCGTCGACCGGCGCACACGTGACGTAGTCAGCAAGACCGCCGAAGTCGTCACAAACTGGCAAGATGGGATCAGCCCGGCGGCGCGCATCACTCGCCTGATCACCGATAGCGAGGCCAAAGTCGCCCCGCTGGTCAACGAGGTCGTTGGTACGGCCAGCGTCGACCTGACCCGGACGCAAAATGAAGCCGGCGAATCGAATCTGGGCGACCTGATCGCCGATGCCCAGCGCTGGCAGATGGACGCCGACATCGCCCTGACCAATCCCGGCGGCATCCGCGCCGACATTGCGGCGGGTGCAGTCACCTGGGGTGAGCTATACGCGGCGCAACCTTTTAACAACGACATGGTGAAAATGACCCTGACCGGAGCCCAGATCCGCGATGCCCTCAATCAGCAGTTCACAGTGAACCGGATGCTGCAGATCTCCGGCCTGACCTATACCTGGCAGAACAACGCCGTCGTTAACATCTTCCTGCCCAGCGGCACCGCGCTTGATCCGGCTGCCAGCTATACCGTGGCGATGAACAAATTCCTGGCCGGCGGCGGCGACGGCTTCACGGTCCTGGCCAGCGGCACCAACTGGATCATCGGCCCGACCGACCTGGAAGCGCTGGTCGATTATGTCAAACAACTCCCGCAGCCGTTCACGGCCAAGATCGAGGGAAGGATCACAAAATTGGGGTGATGGGTCCTAGCAGCAGTGATTTATGTCGGTGCTAGCAGCACTCGCAGACCGGATCAGCAAGCTGGGCGGATAGTGAAAGGCTTCTAGCCCAGCCGTTTCTCATAGTACGCCTGGATCCGGGCTTCGCACCAGGCGCGGATCCAGTGGCGATCCTCCTCGCTCAGTTGCCGGCGAATCGTTGTATCCAGCTCAATGCGGCCAACCTGTTTGGCATGCTTCATGCAACGCATGTCCTCAAACCGCCGGAACGGGTAACTGAGGATCAGCTTCTGCACATCCCGCAGCGAATAGCCGCCTTTCTGCATCAGGCTGTTGGCCTTTTCAGCCACTAGTCCCCGGGCTTTGCGCTGCTCATAAAACGCCGCAAAACTGTGCGTGACCACGTCGAGATCCGCTCCACCCTTATCATCCAGATGCTGCAACAGCGCCAGCAGGAAAACAGGCTTGTAAGAGTAACTCATGTCCATCGTCTTGATCATGTCCATGAACAGCGCCTTGATATTGGCCGGCGTGATCAGCGTCCAGCCAAAAGCTGCTGCATACTGGCGGACTGTTTCATCATGAAAGTAGTGAAACAGCCGCCGCTCACCGATGGGCACTGTCAGGTCAGGGACAATCTTCTGGTCGCGGATATATTTCTCGATCGTCTCGGCCTGGACATTGACCCGGCGCACGAATTCCAGCTGGGAAATCATTTGCGCCGCCTGGTCCTGCCAGTTAAACAGGTCGATCCGCTCGTAGTCCTGAACGTGGATCGGCCAATCCAAAAGCAGGGGCGGCTTCTCACCGCGCGTATAAAGGGCCTCGTCAAGTTCCCGCTGTGACCGTGGGGCCAGAGCCAGGCCACCGGGCCGGTATTCGCCAAGCCGCATCGCCCGGTGCAATGAACAGGCCTGGTTAAACAGATTAGCGTTATCGATAAAGTCGAAGACGATCAGCGCTTCCTTGCCCGGGGCCAGGCGCATGCCGCGGCCCAGCTGCTGCAGATAAAGCGACCGCGACATCGTTGGCCGGGCCATGAACAAGACCTCGGTGCGCGGGCTGTCCCAGCCTTCATTCAATAAATCACAGGCACACAGCACCTGCAGCTGGCCTTGCTCATATGCTGTCAGCACCGTCTGCCGCTGCACCGGATTCATGCCGCCGGACACCGCTCTGGCGGCAACGCCGGCTGCCGTCAGCAAGCGTTCGATCTCCTCCGCATGGCGCACCGACACGCAGAAAACAACCGTCGGCCGGTTGCGGACATAGTCAAGCCAGGTGGCCACGATCAACTCATTGCGGCTGGATACGAAAACCTTGCTCTCGAGCTCACGGGCGTTGTACTTGAATCCGGAGAAACGGACGTCCGCCAGGTCGATGTTTGTCTTGACCCGGAAACAGCGCACAGGTACCAATTCCCCGATCTCAACTGCCGTCTGCAGATCCAGTTTGTGGGCTACATTCTGGAAAACAGCCAGCAGGTCATCGCCGTCGGCGCGCTCCGGGGTCGCAGTCAGGCCGAGGGTAAAGGCCGGGCGAAACCAGCGCAAGACCTGCTGATAGGTTTCGGCCGTGCCATGATGACACTCGTCGATAATCAGATAGGCAAATGCATCGTATGCAAACAGATCGAGGTTTTGCGTGACACTCTGAATACTGCCACAAACCACATGGGTATCATTTTGCCGATGACTTTCCATGAAAATCCCGGTCGATACATCCGGCCAGAGAGCCCGGAACTGGCGGGCTGCCTGGTGCACGAGTTCCTTGGTGTGAGCCAGAAACAAGGTCCGCCCGCCCATGCGCCGGGCATCGCTGACCGCCGTCACCGTCTTGCCCGTCCCCGTCGCATGATAAAGCAGGGCAATCGTTTCACGGCGCTCGCGCATCGCGGCCAGTTCACGCAAGGCTTCCGACTGATGCTCCCGCAGCTCAAGCGGCTGTGAGGGCGGCGCATGATCCGGGTATGCGTGTGTCGTAGATAGCTTCACGTACTCTACCCAGGTTGGATGAAGATTCTCAATCGGATACTCACGCGCTGCCTCAGTTAGATGCTCGCGCGCTGCCTCGGTCGGATGCTCGCGCGCTGCCTCGGTCGGATGCTCGCGCGCTGCCTCGGTCGGATGCTCGCGCAATTCCAGGACCCGGCCGCGCTGTCTGGGCAGGTAATCTTCAATTGCCTTGAACAACGGATGCTCGCCAAGGAAGGTGCGGATCTGGTCCTTGAATGGCTCCGGCGTATCACGAAGCTGGCGATAGGTCCAGCGGAAAATCTGCCAGCCACCATAGGAAAGGCTGTTTTGCTTCAGCAGGTCATCCGCATACTTGTCGTGCGAAACCAGCCGCGGATTATGATAAGTCTCACCGTCAATCTCAATGGCTACCCGCCGGGCCGCACTATCGATCACGAAATCAATATAGCGCGGATTGCCGTAGATATCCTGAAAAGGATACTGCACATATAGATACTGGGCCTTCTCCGGCCCAAATGCTTCCGCGAACAGGTCAATGAACAGATCCTCGGCCTCACTGCGCCCTAAATGGGTATCCTTTACCATCGGTGAAACTCCTCTATAGTTGTCAAATCACTGCCAAGTGCGGAGGTAACCAGTTTGTACATCGGCGTTCTGAAATTCTTGTCCATCCAGAAGATTACATATCATAGATGCAGGGGAATCCACGGTTGAATTTGTATCCACAGAATGACATAAGGCTTGGAGAGTCAGAATGCAAATCGAAGGCCAGCTCCGCATCGCGTGGTCGGGTCGCGAGTATGGCACAAGTTCTGCACAATCAAGCTACAAATGCTGATTCAACCGCAGTGTCTCGACGTACCCGTTCGGAAAAAAGAACGCACGTTTCTCGCGATGGAAAACAGGCTCGACCTGGTGGATCACATGGTGATGATTGGGGCAGATGATCACCTGATTGTCACCGTTATTGTTGAGTGAACGGGTAAACGGATCGATATGGTGGGCTTCGACTGCATGGGCCGCATACGGTTTGCCGAAATCTTCGCCACAAATCTGGCAGCGATAGTCATAGAGTACCTTCAGCTGTTCGCCGATCGTACGGTCCAGCCGGCGAATCTTGAGAAGACCCTGGCGCACCTCGATGCTGGCCTTCGAATCAAGCAGGACAAGACCGTCTTCCCTTTCGCTGAAGGTTTCATATTCCAGTTCGTTATACTGGACCAGGATCTGCGCCGCGCCAGTGCTGAAGGATGCCAGCTGGTTTTCGACCAGGAAAACATCCGGCCGGTCGGTAAACCGGACCAGCAAAAATGCCTTCAACGTATCCGGGATTGTGATTTTCACCTTGCCGCGCGGGTGGTGTTGATCAGGGTGATTCATGGCGGATTCATTGGATGGATTATTGGGGTTATTATGGCGGATGGTCAGCATATACTGATAAAGATCGCTGAAAATAACCCGCAGGTCCCGGGCAATGGCGCTGGTGGGATTATAGCGGATCTGGACGATGTCCGATTTCCGTTCCGGCCGGCTGTCAATTTGCTGATTCGTCAGCTTCGCCGGATAAGCCCGGCCATTCCAGAACAGCTCAATCGGCCGGCTCTCGCCTCGCGCCAGGCCCCAGCCCCTGGCCCGCAGATAGGCCTGGACGTCAACCGGCAAGCTGATGCCCTGGTGGAGCACGGACCAATCGATCTCTTTGCGATAGGCATAGGGGGCTTCGCTGTCGTGGACTTTACCATTCACGGATCATCACCTTCGCGGATGTCAACGCCAAATCGTTTTTAATTATAATCAATTTTATCTCGGCGGCGACACGGAATTAAATAAAGGCATCAGTTTTTGCAATCCCGGTATATGACTACCCATAATTTCAATCGTTACTATTATAACCCTGATTGCATCCATTGGCATAGGGGCTTGGATGATCGTGCCGCTCCCCTACTCGTCGATCTTGGTTTCGTTCCAGTTGTTCAGGTCGACGCGATGGAGCCTGTTGTCACCGTATTCCGCATAGAGCAGCAGCCGGTCGGCAACGAACAGATTTTCGCTGAAGAAATCGATTTTCTTTAATATTTTTTGCGTGTCCAGATCGAAGACAACGATTTCATCCCGGTTGTTGGACTCCGGCCGCACTGAAACAAACAACAGTTTGCCGTAGACGTTGAAGGTGCTGATCTTGCCGGCTATGGTGTAGACTTGCTGTTTGGCGCTGCCGTCGAGATTCATCCGGCAAATCGCCAGACGACCGCGCACATCCGCCAGGTAATAGACTTGATCCCCGTCTATCGTGTAAAAATAGACAAGGTCGCTGACAATTTTCCGGGCCTGGCCGCCGCTGGCCGGCATGCGCCACAGCGTTCCGTTGTCAAGCTTGGAAACATAATACACCCAGTCACCCTTGATGTACGGATATTTCGTCAGCTTGGCCAAGAGTCTGGTTTTCTCACGGCCGTCGGTCCGTATTTTAAACAAGGCTGGTTGCTTACCAGCCAGCCCGCCAAAGTAGATCCAGCCGTTTTCAACCGAGATGAATTCGCACTGGCCAGCGAGCAGTTTCGTCCGCTGCGCCCCGTCGGTCCGGATCGAATAGAGCGCGTCGCCGTCGCTGGTATTGCAGTAATAGATCGTGTCGCCGATGACATTGATAAAACGCGCTGCGTCGTCGCAGATCTTCTGCCGCCCCGTGGGCTCGGTTGGCTGGATTTTATACAATTTGCCCTGGTCGGCCTGGTTGCTGAAATAAGCCCACTTGCCCTGGACAGCCACCAGCCCGCCGGCACTCATATTGCCGCAGGAATTGCCAGCCATATTCAGGGCTTCGGGCGCGGTCGTATCCGGCAAAAAGGGCCAGTCGATGGCCAGGTCGGAATCCTGTTGCCTGATCGCCGCGATCAGCTGGCCGGGATCTGGCACGGCGGTCATCGCCTGGGCCAGCAGGCCGTTGATCGTCTGATATTGGCCGCGGGACATAGCCAGCAGGGCGGTCACCGTCATGATGTAGCCGTCCTGGTTGTCCGGCGCGATCACAGTCAGGCGCTGCCCGGCCTGATAGGCCTCGTCCAGCCGCCCGGCGGCGATGGCCGCTGCGTACAGGGCTTTCAGATCATCTGGCGAGGTCATCTGGGCGATGGCTGCGGACAAGCTGGCCGGTGACGAGGGCTGGCTCGAGTTTGGGTCAGCGGAGGGTCCCGAGGACGACTCGCCGCCCGGAGATCCGGAGGGTATGCTGCCGGGGGAGCTGGCGCTGGCTGTTGGCCCGCCGGACGCGTCACCGGGGTTCGGGGACGAAGACGCGGCCGGGATGGCGGCGCAGCCGATGCAGACCGTGCTCAGCAGGACAAGGCTGATGAGCAGGAGCGCGACGAGCGGCAGGGGCGCGGATGTGGGCACGGGTTGGAGTCGATTTAAGTTTGGCAGACGGACCGGGTATTTTCCTGAGTGCAAATATCGGCGGATCAGGGATTTTTTCATAGGAAGCCCTCTTTCAGCGGTTGTGTCATTAATTGCATCATACTATAAACGCCTGTTTACTTCTAATGCCTGTTTTCTTCGGTAATTTTCAATCCCCTGGAAGTATTTTCTTGTAGCCGCCGGCCCCGGCAACGACCACGATTTTCGGCTTAGGAGCAGCGGATTGCCTGAATCATCGAGTATGCGGCATCGGGCCTCGCCGTTCGCAACGCACTTGATCGCAGGCCCGGCAGCAGGGCCATTCGTTCATTTCAAAAATCATTTCTTGACAACAGGGATCGTTTTAGGAACACTATTTATATAATTGGAGTTTACGCTTGTATTTATCCTATAAACGGCAAGTAACAGTCAAATCAGTCGAAAATCAGTAATTTGG
>CAYVHB010000065.1:0-8666 GCA_964450865.1 uncultured Oscillospiraceae bacterium
GTCAGACTTCTGACGCCGGCTGTTGCTGGCCTTTATCTCGGCTGATTATGGACAACTGAGCTCAGCAATTTCCGGCGATTATACCGGCAGGTTCAGGACAGTTTAGATCAGCAATTGACTGGCATCGGAGTCCGGTAAAGACACCATATCACTTTTATGCATCTCAACCATACTCATCACTCACCTCATTATTCATTATCGATTAAAATCTATTTCATGCGCAGGCCTTTTATCTTTTCAACCAGTTTATATCGAAATTATTCTGGCTGTCATAAAATCAATTTGATTATAGTTCGTTTCAGACATGCTCGTGTCGACAATATGTACACATGTTGTTATTCGATGCTTCATGATGGCAGGTCGTTCAATTAAATAGGATGAAGATCAGGTCATGAGAAGCGCACTGGGGTAGACCTGGGGTACCCGGACGAAATCGGATGGTGAAAATCCGTATCGCTGCCGGGCACCATTGACACTACCCTCAACCCCATCAGTCCAGATCGACCACCGCCGCAATCATGCTTTTGAGCTTGCTGTATATGGCGATATCCCTGGCATCAATGGCTTCATCGATATGATTGAAATGCTCGATGATATCCGTGTCATCTATTGAATCCAGGTCTATATCGGCTGCCAATTGCCTGGCAAAGACGCTTTTTCTACGCTTGCACAGCAGGACCTCGTCGCCCGCGGCGTCAACCCATTCGCCCTGATAAAAATAATGAACGCCATCTTCAATGGTTTCGATTTCGGCTTCTACCACATAAATGGAAACCGGCCCGCACGCCTGCCCTTCGGATGAATAATCGCCAACACGTTCATTGACGATGTTATATTCGGCAAGCTGCTTGACAGCCGCCCGATCCATGTCAATCTCCGGCAATGCCTTTTCCAGAAGCCAGTCGTCGCCAGACTGAGTGCGCCATTCGATGTACTCATCCACCAGGGCATCCAGCGCCTGAAAGCCGCGGTAATATGGGGAAACCATCGCGGCAAGGAGTGAATCATATTCCTCCAGTACTTCGATAGCCGGCTCATCGGCTGATTCGCCGACCATGTAGTCAAAGATGCTTTCCCTCGCCACGGTAAAGTGGTTTTCTTCAGCGTAATTGGCATGCAGAAAGACCACTGCACCATCTTCCATTGCGACTTTCATTTCAGCATCATAAGCATAAACGCCCGCACCAGCCAGGGTCCGGGCAGCCCTCATGTTCAAAGCTTTCATTACAACGCCTCCCTTGCATATCGAAATCAGTTGATTGAGCTGAGCAGTCTGCGTCATAAGCCGCTGCTGCCATCTCAAAAATCCCTTGAGCATGTTGACATCAGTTGATTGAGCTAAATGAGCTGATTGAGCTAAACGGGTTGATTGTAATATCTTGAAGCGCGCTCAATCAAATATCCCGAACATACTGCGCGCTTCATAATCAAATTCGGCCCAGTAACTTATTTTGATCAGTTCAGGGTCAACGATCATGGCATCGTCTTCGAAGGTAACGGTATATTTCGTCTTATAGTCATCGCGGCTCAAGGCAAATTGATTTCTGGAAATGACTTTATATTCGTAGGTCGCAGACCGGTCGGTTCCGGTATATGGAGAATATGAATAGAAGCTGCATTCTGTCTCATCAAAAACGGCCGCAATGAGCAAGACGTTTTCATAGACCGACATCCAGTCGCGCTGCAATTCGCTTTTCAGCTTCGCCTTGCCGACCTCGTTGACGATTAAAAGTATAACCAGTATGGCGATTATTATCCCCGCAATTGAAACAATTTTTTTCGACTTGAAAACGGCCTGTCTGTTTGGATTAGTTCCAGTTGTCTGCTGATTTATATCCGGCCCTGTCTGCGGTTCGGCTGATGGACCGACTGGCCCTGTCTGCGGTTCGGCTGATGGCCCGGCTGGTCCTGTCTGCGGTTCGGCTGATGGACCGGCTGGCCCTGTCTGCGGTTCGGCTGATGGACCGGCTGGCCCTGGCTGTGGCGTTGGATCTTGATCTGGATGATTCATTTTATCCATTTCCATGCTAATAATCCCCAATTCAGCTGTTTCTGGCTTCTGGATTACACTTGCTTCCATCATGACTGAACTCGATTTCCTCAGGATTGAACGTGATCTGCTTTGACGCGCTTTTCTGTTCACATCACCCGATTGACGCTGCTACAACGATGCCCAGGACAGATAAAATATCGTAACATATATCAATGATTATGTATGCGAATTATAGCATGTTGAATATCGATTTGTTATATTATTGTTATCGAATCTGTTTAAAAATATTTTATTATAGAATTTATCCTGACAAATTCAAACGAATCATCATCCCCCGGGCAAGGTAAACGCATGAAACTGTTTTATCGCATGAACCTCAAGGACCATCCCACTGGTGTGCAGGATCTCTGGCACGACGTCGCGCTTTGGCACAAAGAGCTCCGTGAAATATTCAGGCCAGCTCTTGATCAGACTCGGCAGGTCCCTGCGCCAATCATCGAATCGCTCGAGAATCAGCGCCAGGCCATCCTGTCGGGGAAAGCCCAAGGTGGTTTCACGGACTATACACAGCCCTGGCTGGATCTTCAGGCCAGGACCGGGGCGATCAACCATCTTTTCACCTATGGGACCCTGATGACTGGCCAACGGGCCCATCGGCAGCTAACTGCCCATCCCGGCTGCCAGCTGGTTGGCACAGCTATTCTCAGGGGATTTTGTCTATATGATCTGGGGGCTTTTCCGGCGATCCTGCCAGCCGGGCCAGGGGATTGCCCTGCAGGCGATGATTGGCCGCCTGGCCCGGAAACATCCGGGCGATCCCGCGGCCCGGCGCTGGTTATTGGTGAAGTGTACCGGATTAACCATGATCAACTGGCTGATCTGGATGCTTATGAAGGTGAAGGCAGTCTCTACCTAAGAAGGGCCGCGGTTGTTGAAACGATCGCTGGCCAGCGCGAACTCGCCTGGATTTATATCTATAACCAGCCGCTCGATCCAGCGCGTGAAGTGTCCCTGGGTCTGCAGCCGTGGAACGGTGAACCATTCCTGCAGTTCGCGAACCGTTATGTCTGGTATGTCGCCTATGGTTCCAATCTCCTGCGCGAAAGATTCCTGTGCTATATTCGCGGCGGATGGTTCCGCGAAATCCGGTCTTATGACGGCTGCCGGGACCAGAACTTGCCGATTATTGACTTACCCTGCCAGCTGCCTTATGTCATGTATTTTGGCAATCAGTCCGCAACCTGGCAGGGCGGCGGTGTCGCCTTCCTCGATGCCAGTCAAAAGGGGAAATCCCAGGGTCGTGCCTACCTGATAACACGTGATCAATTTAACGATATTCATCGCCAGGAAGGCCGTTCTGCAGATTGGTATGATCGGCGGCTGGATCTGGGTCATCTCAGCGGCATACCCGTTGCGACGTTCACCAACCACGGCCGCCGTCCGGAACATGAACCCAGCCAGCAGTACCTCGCAGTCGTGCGCGAAGGAATCGCAGAGCTGCAAGGCAGGGCCATCCCGTAGACTCGCCCGATGAAAACAGGTATGAACTCGCTTGTCGCAGAAGCATTGATTTCCATCTCTGTCCGGGCTAATATAATATTGCATATTTAATTAGCATGAAGAGGAGGTTTCGCATGCACTATGCCATCGGTGATCTGCATGGCTGTTACGAACAATACCAGGCCATGCTCCGGCTGATTGACTTTCAAGCCACGGACACACTCTATGTATTAGGCGATGTGCTGGACCGTGGCCCGCGACCGATTGACATTCTGCTGGATATGGCCGCCAGGCCTAATGTTGTTCCTATTCTGGGCAATCACGAATACATGGCAGCCCTGGTTCTTGGGAAACTGCTCGTCACGATTGATAAAAGCAACGCCGAAAATCATCTGGATCAGCAATTGATGGCCAATCTCCAGTTTTGGCTCCTGAATGGCGGTCAATCAACGCTTGCGCAAATCCACACGCTGTCCCTGGATGACCGGCAGCTGGTTGCCGATTATCTGGCGGAATTTTCGCTGTATGAAACCTGCCGGGTCAATGGCCGGGAATATGTCATGGTTCACGCCGGACTGGCTGGTTTTTCACCGGAAAAACAGCTTGATGACTATGAATTGCCTGATCTGCTCTTCACAGCGCCCAATTATCAGGCGCAGTATTATCCCGACAAGTGGCTGATAACGGGCCATACCCCAACCTTCAAGATCGATCCTGGCTGCGAAGGCGCCATTTATCGCCAGAACCGCCACATTGCCATTGACTGCGGGCTTGTCTACGGCAAAACGCTGGGGGCTTTCTGCCTCGATACCGAAGCCTGCTTTTATGTTGATTATCAGCGATAATAAATGAAGGCCTTGGGGTCGCCACCAGGCTGAACATCCAGACGGCCAGCTGGCCGGCCAGGCTCTGTACGAGCCCGCTTTTTCATACCAGGTCATTATTTTGCTTGATAACATTACAGACGGGGAGGTAACATGGAGAATTATTTACGGGATCGGCTTTCACGGGAGTCTCGGGATTCACGGGATCAGCAGATCCTTCATGCAATCGATGATTACTTGGAGATTTTACCTCACATCCGGACGGGCCTGAATCAGCAGGATAGAATTGCCAGGCGCCAGGCGGAAATCCGCGAGAAACTGGAAGCCAGCCTGGAGCAGTGGGATGATTACCGCTGGCAGCTAACCCACCGGATCGACTCGGTTGCTGACCTGGCCAATTTGCTGCCGCTGGATAACACAACGATTGAGCAAATTCGCGAGGTCAGCAAGCAGTATCGTTTTGCAATATCCCCTTACTATCTATCCCTGATTGATCCGGACGATCCAAATTGCCCGATCCGTCTGCAGTCGGTGCCATCAGTCAGGGAACTGAATCCAGCCGGGGAACTCGATCCCATGGATGAAGAGCATTCCAGTCCTGTTCCGGCCGTGACGCGGCGCTATCCGGACCGGCTGATCATCAAGGTTACAAACCTCTGCGGGATGTACTGCCGTTTTTGCCAGCGCCGCCGCCTGATCGGGGAAACCGACTGTTCCGAAACAGACGACGTGCTGGGCAAGGCCGTTGATTATATCCGCAGCCAGCCGGAAATCCGTGATGTCCTGATTACGGGCGGCGACGCGCTCATGCTGCCTGATTCCGTATTGGACCGGCTTCTGGGCCAGTTGCGCGGCATTGCGCATGTTGAGATCATTCGTCTTGGCACCCGCACCCCGGTAACACTGCCTCAGCGCATCACACCGGAACTGGTGGACATGTTGAAGCGCCATCATCCGCTTTATATCAATACCCATTTCAATTCACCGGCCGAGATCACCGCTGAAGCCAGGCAGGCCTGTGACCGCCTGGCCAATGCCGGAATTCCGCTGGGCAACCAGATGGTTTTGCTCAATGGCGTCAATAACAACAAGTTCACGATCCGCAGACTCAATCAACTATTGCTGACGCTGCGGGTCAGGCCTTATTACATTTTCCATCCGAAGGCCGTGCGCGGTACCTCTCATTTCTGGGTCAGGCTCGAGGAAGGACTGGAAATCATGGAAAGCCTGCGTGGCTATACTTCAGGCCTGGCGATTCCAACCTATATTGTCAATGGGCCCGAAGGGCTGGGCAAAACCCCGCTCATTCCCAATTATTTGCTGTATATCGGCAAAGACAAGGCGGTTTTCCGCAATTGGGGAAATGTCATCTTTGAAATTGAAAATAACAGTTCATCTTCAAGCTGTCAATCTACGTAAGATTGTCCCCCGGCTTCCAGGAATCCAGACACACCATCCATAAGGAGCTGACAGCCATGCTGACATCCTATGGTCTGGAGATTGATGAACGGCTGGATACCGGTGAAATGGTTCGCCGTTACCTCATGGGCGAGAATGGAATGCCAGCCGAACAGTGCCTGGGCTCCTTCGAACTGGTGAGCGCCAAAGTCCGGTGAGGGGGCTGGCCACCATTTGCCAGTGAAATATGCTTCACCGAATCGTGACTCACAATAATCGGATCATTCAAGAAGCGTGGCTTGACAGTGGATGCATTTCTGTACAAACCGGTTATCAGGCAGATGACCGGCTATTCGGCGGCCGTCAGCTTCTGCAGCACGCTGAAATCTTCGATGGTTGTCATATCACCCTTCACTTCGGTGCCGGCCGCGATCTGCTTCAGCAGCCGCCGCATGATTTTTCCGGATCGTGTCTTGGGCAGGGCCTCTGTGAAGCGAATCTCCTCAGGCCTGGCAACAGCGCCAATACTGGCGGCGACGTGTTTCTTGAGTTCTTCGGCCAGACCGGAATGGGGACCGATCCCTTGTTTCAAAGTCACAAAAACAACCAGCGCACTGCCCTTGAAATCATCTGGACGGCTTACGGCTGCCGATTCGGCGACGGCCAGGTGGCCGACCAGGGCACTTTCAACTTCGGCCGTGCCGATCCGGTGTCCGGAGATATTGATGACGTCATCGAGTCGCCCGAGGATCCAGAAATACCCGTCCTCGTCCTTGCGGGCCCCATCCCCGGTAAAATAACTGCCGGGAACATCCGACCAATAGGCTTCCTTGTATCTTTCCGGATCGCCCCAGATCCCGCGCAGCATGGATGGCCAGGGCTTGCGGATGACCAGCGAGCCCAGCTCGTTGGGCGGAAGTACCTTGCCATTTTCGTCCACCACTTCCGGCTGGATGCCAAGAAACGGGACCGTTGCCGAGCCTGGCTTGGTGCCGATGGCTCCCGGCAGCGGGGATATCATGATCGAGCCTGTTTCGGTCTGCCACCAGGTATCAACGATGGGGCATCTGCCGTTGCCGATTGTTTCATTGAACCAGTGCCAGGCTTCCGGATTAATCGGTTCGCCAACGCTCCCGATCAGGCGCAGGGATGTCAGGTCGTGCCGGTTGGGCCACTGTTCGCCCCATTTCATAAAGGCGCGGATTGCAGTCGGGGCTGTATAGAAGATCGTGATGCCATGCCTGGCAATGATTTTCCAGAACCGGTCCGGCTCGGGGTAATCGGGAGCGCCTTCATAGAGGAAGACGGTCGCCCCATTGGCGAGCGGACCGTAAACGACATAGCTATGGCCGGTAATCCAGCCAATATCGGCGGTACACCAGTAAATATCGGTGTCCTGGATATCGAAAACATATTGAAAGGACAGCTTGGCGTCCAACAGGAAGCCAGCCGTGGTGTGATAAATACCCTTCGGCTTGCCGGTCGAGCCGCTGGTATAGAGGATGAACAGGCCGTCCTCGCTTTCCAGGGCTTGCGGGGCACATTCCCGGTCAGCCCGGTTCATCTCCTCGTGCCACCAGACGTCCCGGCCTTCGACCATGGTCACCGCATTGGACGCCCTTTGCAGGACAATAACCTTTTCCAGGGCGGCAGCGATGACCTGGCCCCGTTCGTCGACCAGCTTCAAGGCTTCGTCGACATTCTTTTTCAATGCTACCAGGGTGCCGCGCCGGTAGCCCCCATCGGCGGTGATGATCATTCTGGCGCCGCAATCAGCCGTTCTCTCGGCAATGGACTGGGAACTGAAGCCGCCAAAAACCACGGAGTGAATGGCGCCGATCCGGGCACAGGCCAGCATGGCTATGACGGCTTCGGGAACCATCGGCATGTAAATGATGACGCGGTCCCCTTTCTGGATGCCGTTGCGCTGCAAGACATTGGCGAAGCGGACCACTTCGGCATGAAGCTGCCGATAGGTCAGGCGGCGGATTGCCGCTGGTTTGTCCACTGATTCCGGCTCACCTTCCCAGATCAGGGCAATCTTGTCCCCGATGACGGATTCCAGGTGCTTGTCGAGGCAATTGTCGCAGGCATTGAGCTGGCCGCCGCCAAACCACCTGGCGTGCGGGCTGTTCCATTCCAGCGTCGTGGTGAAGGGCTTGAACCAGCGCAGGTGTTCCCGGGCATGCCTGGCCCAGAACGCTTCAGTGTCCTGAATCGATTCGTCATACAATTGCCTGTAAGCTGCCAGGGACGGGATATGGGCGCGGCTGGAAAATTCAGGGGCCGGCTGGTAGACCTTATGCACCTGGTGCTGCAGGTCGATTCTGGCGATATGTTCGAAACCGGCCGTGACCAGGAGATCCTTGATGAAAGTGGTGCACTGGGTCATGTAGAAATTGCCCGTGCTGACTTGTTTCGCCGCGATCAGGCAGACCCGCAGGAAGGCCGAGGAGAGATAATTGACTTCCTCCATATCGAAAACGATCGTCAGCTCATCCCCGGGCATATATTGCTGCTTGATGTCTTCAATTTTCTCCTGGATCACCGATGCGAAATTCGCACTGGTCTCAGCCGTGAGATTGCCCGTGAACTTGCAGACCAGGGATTTGTTATCGGTTATATAGCGAATCTGCATCAATGGAGCCTCCTGATTATTATTCGGGGGTCTGGTGATCTCATTTGTTGTACTACTTATAAGTATTTTAAATTATATCATATAGTCAATCCTTTTATATATATGGCTATAAAATATCACAAAGACTGGTTGAATAGACAATCCACAGGATCGCTGCAAGATCGCCGCCATCCCCATTATCTGTTCTGATGACAGATATTTATTTACGGATACCGAAAGCACCCGGATTGCTCCGGGTGCCGGCTGGATTGGCCAAATTGTGTTTACCTGCCCTGATGTTGTGTTTTTATTTACGGATACCAATCTGGATCGT
>CAYVHB010000066.1:0-8212 GCA_964450865.1 uncultured Oscillospiraceae bacterium
TGGCCACTTGAAGTGCCTCGTCTTTTGGATATCCATAGATACCACTTGAAATCAGCGGAAATGCTATGCTTTCACAATTGTATTCGACGGCTCTTTTTAGCGCGTTCGTATAGGAGGCGTGCAGGTGCTGTTCATTCTGTTCCTTGCTCCAATGCCGATAAACGGGACCTGCAGCATGAATAATGAATTTAGCGGACAGACGGAATCCGGGCGTGATGACAGCCTCCCCAGTCTTAATCGGGGCGAGTTTATCACAAGCAGCCTGAAGTTTTGTAGCTCCAGCTGCATTGAATATTGCTCCGCAAACCCCACCGCCCATTTGCAGATCGGTGTTGGCTGCATTAACGATGGCGTCAACTTTCATTTTTGTGATGTCCTGCCGGACGATAGTAAAGGGCATACTGCACCTCCGTGTTAATCGCTAATATTCTTTTTATGCAGTTCTTTGTACAAAAGGACTCCGGTATTGATACAATGCCGGAGTTCTTTCATTTCAGGGGCTTTCGAGGTTATAATGATCGAAAACCGGCTTGATATTTCCTGATGAAATGCCAGAAAATAGTTGAACGTGGAACAGGGCTGCCGCTATGATGGTTGCATGGTTTCATGGAAGCGGTGGCGACGTTCACCAGGCCAATATGCTCCCCGACGGCATCATCGGTTCTCGGCTCATTGTTATGGAAAAAGCGGACCAGGCCCTCCACCGGGGGCATCAGGATGAGTTTTTACGGATCATCAAGGACTTTTTCAAGGTTTAAAGCGTTGGTTTCGGATTTCGGCGACTTCGATTTGGCAGGTGTCCCGTGGCCAATCAGACTTTCTGGAAATAACTCGACTTAGCGGTTAGCTCCATGACTTTGGAGGCATATCGATTGAAAATCGGAAAAACAATTTACGTCAGGGACTGGAAAGAATGGCGAGCCTGGCTGGCGGTCAATTTTCAAACGGAAAAGGAAATCTGGCTGATACTTCCCAACAAAAATTCAGGCAGGCAGCGCATTGAATATAATGAAGCCGTTGAGGAAGCCTTGTCTTTCGGCTGGATCGATAGCACCGTCAAGTATTATGACGACCAATCAACTGTGCAACGTTTTTCACCCAGGAGTCCTGACAGCGCCTATTCCCAAGCCAATATCGAACGGCTCAGGGGGTTGCTGGCGCAAGGCCGTCTTCATCCTTCGGTACAGAAATCCGTTATGGATGTGCTGAATAATGATTTTGTTTTTCCGCCGGATATCATCAAAGCCATCCAGGAAAACAAAAAAGCATGGCAAAATTACCAGAATTTCTCGCCAGTTTATCAGAGAATCCGTGTGGCCTATATTGAAGGAGCTCGCAACAGAGCCGATGAATTCAACAAAAGGCTGAATAACTTCATAAAGCAGACAGAGAAGAACAAACTGATCGGATATGGTGGAATAGAAAAATACTACTAGTTGCCAGGAATATATGTGAGAATAGCCGGATCTATAATAAACCAGGGCGTCTCAAGGAGAAGCACATGAGCAAAGTCATTATTCAAGCGTGCAAAAATTATCAACTGGAAAACGTCATTGAAAAAATAAATCACGCAGTGGAAATTCTCGGCGGCTGGGAGAAGTATGTCAAGCCACAGGATAAAGTACTCCTCAAGGTTAATCTGATCGGGCCCAAGTCCTCCGAGTCGGCTGCCGTAACACACGCCGAGTTTGTCCGGGCGATGGTCCGGATATTAAAAAGCAAGAACTGTACAGTATGGATCGGTGATAGCGCAGGAGGGGCTATTGCCGGCGTAGCGCCCACCACGCAAAGCTTCAAGGTGGCCGGATACGAGCGGGTGGCGGCGGAAGAAGGTGCAATCATCAAAAACTTCGACCGTGAGGGCGTGCTGTCTGTACAACCGAAAAGTGGTTGCGAAGAACTGATGCATATTGCCAGGCCGATGTTCGACGCAGATGTGGTGATCAACTTGCCAAAATTGAAAACACACTCGGCACAGATTTTTTCCGGGGCGGTTAAAAATGTATTCGGTTGCATACCAGGGCTGAAGAAGGCGAAGTATCACAAAATGGCGCCTGATCCAGCTGATTTCGGTCAAATCATCTGCGACATCCATGATGCAACGAAAATAAAGCTGCACATTATGGATGGCATTCTGGCTATGCAGGGAGAAGGTCCGACGGCGGGCAGCGTCTATCGGGCCGATAAAATCCTTGTCAGTGAAGATCCCCTGGCATTGGATGCGGTGGCCGCAAAAATGGTGGGGATAGCTGTTGAAGATGTGCCGATCCTGGAAACGGCCTGCAAACGGAACCTCGGTGAAGGCCGCTTGAAAAACATTACACTGGCCGGTGATTATGAGCAAGTCCCGAGGTTGGCCGGTTTCAAGTTGCCCATACGCCTCCGGGGGTCCATGAAAGGCAATAGCAAGGCCCTGGTCAACGTGATTGATTTCTTCAACACACACCCCAGGATCAACCCGGATAAATGCAAAAAGTGCAATATGTGCGTGGAAAGCTGTCCGGTCCAGGCAATTGACAAGCGTACGAAGCAAATTGACTATACTGTATGTATAGCGTGCATGTGCTGTCATGAATTGTGCATGTTCAAGGCCGTCGAGCTGAAAAATGACAACAGATTGGCCGGTTTTATTGCTGGTTTTTTCAGAAAGTGAGGCATCTGATGAAGGCTGCGGTGATCTATTATTCAACCGTCCTCAACATTCGTTAAATGCTGATAGATTGAAACCGGTGTTTAGACTATAATCATGAATACAGCAAATACAATATCCGGATTGGCATAGATCGCGTCTGACAAGATCATGAAGCGGCTCGTTCTTCCCTTTCGGCATTCAACCCGACCCTGGACAGGTATAATATGTAACGTCCGAAAAATGAAAATCCATACAGGAACAGGCAGGGACCTATGTACGATAGCAAAACAATCGGCAATTTATTCGAACCCGTTCCGACTTCGACCGGTTTCATGATTATCGGCCGCGACTGGCGGATCATCCGCTTTGACGGCACCGCCCTGGATCGCCTGAATCGCAGCCCGGAAGAATTGCACGGCATGATTTTCTGGGAGGCTTATCAGTGCTCTGTTGATGCCACCCTCGAGACGGCTTTGCGCCTGACGATGGAAAAGCGCGAAGCCCGGCATCTAACCTGGTACAGCCAGGTGACACAGCGCTGGTTAAGTTTTGCCATCCACCCGGATGAGCCGGGGCTGACATTTTCCTGGCAGGACATCACGGAAAGCCGCAAGACTGAGCAGTTGCTGCGCTCCAGCGAAGAGATGCTGCGCATCGTCCTGAATAATTCGCGGGATGCGATCAACATGTATGATCTTTCAACGGGCCAGTATGTCTTTATGAGTCCGGTCCAGACCCAGCTGACCGGCTATACAGCAGAAGACGTCAACCGCCTGTCCTCGACCGAGGCGTTACAGCTGGTCCATCCGGATGATCGTGCGGAGGCCGGCGATCATTTCCAGCGGATCCTGGCCGGCCTGGAAGACACCAGCGAGGTTGAGTACCGCCTGCTGACCAAAAGCGGCGAGTACCGCTGGATCAGTGACCGCCGGACACTTGTCCGTGATCAGAACGGCCAGCCAGTGGCCTTTGTGGGCGTGAATCGGGATATTACCCGCCAGAAACAGATTGAAGAGCAGATCCGGACCAGTGAAGCCCGTTTCCGTGTGCTGATCAATGCCCTGGCCCAGGCCTGGTGGGAGTGTGACGCGGACGGCATCGTCCGCACGGACTCACCAAGCTGGCGGACCTATACGGGCCAGACCGAGGCGCAATACCTGGGCGATGGCTGGAGCGATGCCGTCCATCCGGATGACAGGACCCGGGTGATGATGGCCTGGAAAATGGCCGTGCAAAAGGGCGCCCAGACCGATAATGAATACCGTTTGTGGGGACCGCAGGGCACATGGATCTGGAGTAACGGTTTTGCCACACCGCTGCGCGGCAGCGATGGTGAAATCATTCGCTGGATAGGCCTGAACATTGATATTTCCCGGCGCAAACTGGTTGAAGAAAAGCTGCGTCAGGCCAATGAGAATAAAAATGTATTCCTGAGTACACTCTCCCATGAACTGCGCAATCCGCTGGCGTCGATCATGATGGGCATTTCCTTGCTTAAACAACTGCCGATGAGCGGCGAAAGCAGTAAAAAGGCCCAGGAAATCACCGGACTGATGGAGCGCCAGACCGGTCAGCTGTCGCGACTGGTCGATGATCTCCTCGACGTGACCCGCATTGCCCGGCAACGCATTGTACTGAAAAAAGAAAAGGTCATTCTCAATCATCTGCTGCAGCAGGCAATCAGCGACTATCAGGCGGTCTTTGCCAAATACAGCGTCAGCCTGCAAATGATCCTGACCGACCAGCCCATCGAACTGGAGGCCGATCCGGTCCGCCTGACGCAGGTCATCTGCAATCTGCTGCATAATGCTGTCAAGTTCACGGATCCGGGCGGTACAACCGTTGTCACCCTCACCCGGGAAGCAAGCCCGGCCCAGGCTGTCATCAGGATCCGGGACAATGGCCTGGGCATCGCACCGGCTGTCCAGGCCGAACTGTTTGAGCCTTTTATGCAGGCGGATCAGTCGCTGGACCGCAGCGGCGGCGGTCTCGGTCTGGGGCTGGTCATCGCCAAGGGTATCGTGACCATGCATGGCGGCACGGTCGAAGCAGCCAGCGCCGGATTGGGCCAGGGCTCGGAATTTACGGTCCGGCTGCCCATTCAGCCGACAACCGGCAAACAGGCCAGCATGTATGCCTCACCGGTCCGGGAAGCGAGCCGGGATCTGCGGATCTTGCTGATCGAAGATAATCCGGATCTGTCGGACATTCTCTGCGAAATGCTGCAGCTGCTCGGGCACAAAACAGCCTCTGCAGCCAGTGGGTTGACCGGTATGGCCCAGGCCCGGGAATTTCGGCCGGATGTGATTATCTGTGATATCGGGTTGCCGGGCATGAATGGCTATGAAGTAGCGGCCAGGATCCGCCAGGATCCGGAGCTGCGCCATATCTTTCTTATCGCCTTTTCAGGCTATGCCCAGCCGGAGGACCTGGAGCGCTCACGAGCTGGCGGCTTTAACCGCCACCTGGCAAAACCGGTCGATGCCCAGACGCTGATGAAAATCCTGGCTGAAGTACCGCGGATTATCTGACAATCCGCTCAGGCTGCCGGTCTGGCCGATTTTACCGCGGTATAGGACCCGAACACCCGGGTGTCACCCACCATGCGGTAGGCCCGCATCTTATAGTAATATGTTTGACCCTTTTTCAGGCTGCCGTTCGTGTAGCTGGTTGTACGGGCGCTGCCGATGGTCTTGACAAGTGTGAAAGAGCCGCCGGCGCTGGTTGCCCGGTAAATCCGGTAGCCACTGGCTCCGGCAACTGCCTGCCAGGTCAGGCGGATGCTGCTGGTCCCGCTGGCCTGGGCCTTGAAGCTGGCCGGAACGGACGGCACCGGCGTAGCTGCGACAACCTTGCTGAAAGTGCTGTAAACCCGGCTGTCAGCAACGACCCGGTAAGCCCGGATCTTGTAATAGCAGGTCCGGCCTGTGGTCAGACCCGTGTTCTGATAGGATGTTTCAGAAGATGCCAGCGTTTTGATCCGGCTAAAGGTGCCATCGGCGCTGCCGGCGCGATAAATCTGATAATACTGCGCGCTGTCGGCTGCATGCCAGGCCAGCTTGACACTGTTATATCCGCCCGACCTGGCCGTCAGCGTACTCTGGGGAACAAAAACGGCGGTCGCGTACCCCTCCCAGGCCGGGGTCGTGAAGCCGGTCTTATTAGCCAGGTAATAGATGGTGAAGCCGTCAGCACAGCCGGAAAAACAGCCTTCACCCAGTTGCGGCGCCTTGCCGAAGAAATAGACTTTTTGCAGACCGGCACAGCTGGCAAAGGCATATTCACCCAGTCGGGTGACATTCTTCGGGATGGAAACACGGGTCATCGCACAACCGCTGAACGCATCGTCGCCAATGGTTGACAGGCTGCCTGCACCACCCGCGCCAGCGAGATTCAGGCTGGCCAGGCTGCTGCAGCCGCTGAAGGCTGACGATGCGATGGTCTGCAGGGTCGTGGGCAAGCTGACACTGGCCAGACTGCTGCAGGCGTTGAACGCATTGTAGCCGATTTCGGCCAGCTGGCTGGAAACCTGCACATTGACCAGGGCCGAACATTGACTGAAAGCGGCAGCAGCGATCCGGGTTACGGTATTCGGGATCGCGTAAGCAGTATCCGGCTTGCCGGCCGGATAACAGATCAGGGCTGTCTGGCCTTTGCTGTAAAGGACACCATCCGGCGCGACGAAGCTGGCACTGCCAGCTGCAACAGTCAGGGCTGTCATCCGGGTACAATTGGCAAAGGCTGAATCAGCGACAGTTGTCAGGCTGGCCGGCAAATCCAGGCCAGGCAGGCTGCTGCAGCCATAAAATGCCGAGTCACCGATTGCGGTCAGGCCTTCAGCGAGGCTGACCCGGGTCAGGCCCGTACAGCTGATGAATGCGGTCGTGCCGATGCTGCTCACGCTGCCGGGAATGGATAGTGCAGCCAGACTGGTACAACTGCTGAATGCCGACAGGCCAATGCTGGTCACGCCGTCCGGAATCGTTACAGTGGCCAGGTTTTCGCAGCTGTCGCAGGCAAAGTCGCCGATACTGGTTACGCTGTCTGGAATCTCCAGGCTGGTCAGGCTCTGGCAGTAGAGGAACATCCGCGAACTGAGCGCGGTCAGGCTGGCTGACAGATCCACGTCCACCAGGGCTGTGCAGTAGCTGAACAACTGGTCCCCGACCGTGGTGACACTGTCAGCAAACTGAACATCGGTCAGGGCCTTGCAATACGAAAACACCAGGTCGCCGAGGGTTTCCACCCCGTCCGTGATCTCCAGGGAGGCCAGAGTGGTGCTGGCCAGGAACGCACCTTCTCCGAGATGTTTCACGCCAGCCGGGATGGCATAGGTGGTGGCGGTTCGACCGGCCGGATAAAAGAGCAGTTCAGACTGGTCCTCATTGTACAGGATACCAGCCGCACTGGTCAGATTCCCATTTGCCGGATCAACGTCAATCGTGGTCAGGGTGCTGCAGTACCAGAAGGGCCCGCGGCCCAGGCTGGCCACGCCTGATCCGAGACTCACCGATTTCAGATTGGGGCTATCACTGAAAGCAAAGTCGCCAATGCTGGTCACGCTGTCCGGGATCGTCACACTTTGCAGATTGCAATACCAGAAAGCCCGGTCGGCGATGGCGACGACCGGATAACCGCCGAGCGAGGCCGGAATGACAAGGTCGCCGCCAGTCTGGGAGAAGTCGGTAATCGTGGCCTGGCCATCCGTGACCGTATAGGTGTAATCGCCTGCCGTCTCAGCAATCACGATGGTCCGGAGCAGGATAGCCGGTCCGGCCAGCAGGATCAGAAAGAGCGGCAGCAGCAGATAAATCAGTGAACGGCGTCGTGTCTGACTCATAAAACCACCTCAGCAGGCCGGAACGGTCGCGTTTCCCATAACTGTTGGACCAGTCCCTGGCGGACCTGGTCCAACAGTCTACCATATGGCTTGAGCTTGCGGATTATCTGATGACTTGATCGGCCAGGCCTGGCTGATGAATGGATGGCAGGTCAGTCGGGTATACCCACCATGACCGATGTCGCCTTGATAACAGCAAAAGCTTCGGAACCGACTTGCAGATTCAGCTCGTGAACGGCATCCATGGAAATGGTGGCAGTGATCTGGTTACCACCGCCGATATCGATGACGACAATTGCGTTGACGGCGCCTTCCTTGATCTTGACAATTGTTCCCTTGAGCTGATTTCGGGCGCTGAGTTTCATGGATAACACTCCTTTCAGGCGAACGGGGCAAAACATCAGGCAGATGACCCGGACAGCAGGCAAATAACCTGGTCTGCAGACAAATAAACGGAGCCGGGCCAAGCACGATTCCGGGCTGGCAGCATGCTGTCAGATCAATAGCCCGAATCCAGGCAATTTCATTATACCACGCGCTGACAGGGCCAAACCAGGCAAACAAGGTTTGAAATATTGCGGGACCCAGGGTCCGTATCCCGCTCGGGATTCATTATCAAGTAAGGGGTTTATATCAAATTCAGGGTTCATTTTCGAGTTTGGGGTTTATTATCGGAGCTTGAAGTTTGGTTCGGGTGTCATAACCACCCTTTTTCCATTACGCACATTGCCAGACCTGTC
>CAYVHB010000067.1:0-8048 GCA_964450865.1 uncultured Oscillospiraceae bacterium
CAAATTACCGATTTTCGATTGATTTGACTGTTACTTGCCGTTTATAGGTTTATATTCATTATAGCACAGGATGAATCGCGTGGGGTGAAACCGGGCGAGTTATTTTAGTCCATCCACGCCTGTTATGAAAATCGAAAAGGTGTGAATTATTCACAGAAATAGCGTGCTTGCGAACACTGTCCGGGGCCCTGGGCAGACTGTAGAATGAAAACATAAAGAAGAACAAAACCTGATCCCCCCAACCGGAACCACAGCCCCGCAAGACCCAGGAAAAACCGGCCTGGCTCCTGAACCCAAGACCAGCCGATACCCCGATCCGGAACGGATCAGGTCAACCAATGATAAATTATGGAGGAAATGAAAATGAAACGTACAAAACTGAGTGCCCTGCTGATTGTTGCCGCCCTGAGCATCCTCGCCGTCGGATCCGCCGCCTTGACCAGCATCTACCTCGATCGTAATGTATCAGCCGGTTCGGTGCTGATTGATACCGCCGATGGCGTAGCAATCCAGTTCACTGCCATGAACAGCTATGACACCAAGGGCGTGTTTGTAACCAATGCCAATGGCGAAGTATCCTTTGACCTGACCAAGGCCGTGGCCACTGGCGATACCCTGAACGGCTGGAATACCGACGCCCGCTTCCTGGTAGGTTCAAGCGCCACCCCGGTCTTCTCGCTGACCAACAACTCGGACCTGGCCGTGACCGTCAACTTCAATGACACCGCGGCTGAGGGCGCTGATGTGGTCAACCTGATCGGCTCGGCGACGATTGCCTCTGGCGAAACCCAGGAATACTACTTTGACATCGATACCTCGAATGGCACGAATGGTGACGCGACCAAGACCCTGGGCGGCACCCTGGAAATCCGCGGTGGCACTGGAACCGCCCCGGCCGCCCCGTAAGGATAACAGCTTGAACACTCAAAGTTCAGTCAAACCGATCAGTTGGACCTAACCTCTATCAGTCAAACCTATCATTCGAACCTGTAGATGAATAAAAAATCAGCCCAGGCCCCGAAAGACCGCAGCAGCGCTCTTTCGGGGCTTTCTTGATGGCGTGTGTGCTACTGGATGGTCCAGTCGCTCTCATCATAAAACACATCCAGGATATCATGAATGAGGTATCAGACCCGTTGTGGCGACTGTTGCCAATTGAGTTTGCGACTGCGTGGCTATTTCTGGAAATAGAAGAAAGCTGTTATTATCGTTCCATCTTTCAGCTGGATGATGAATTGCTTATTCATGCCTGTCCAGCCTTTGGCAGTCTTCCATGTATAACGATACTTGTCCGTCGTCGGATCAAAGATCAGCGGATCTTTGTCCGTAAAAACAAGCGCGGTTGAATCAATGACCTGACCGGTTTGCGGGTTGTACGTCACAATTTTGGGATAGCCGGCGGCGAAAATATCAAGCCCCATGTCACCACCCAGGCTGAACTTGACCGGAACTGTACTGCCGGCCTTGACGAGATTGACTTTGCCATTCATTTTAATCGGCATCTCGAAACCGGCGAAGCTGAAGTTGATGGTGATTTTCTGCTGGGCTGTCGAGCTGTTGCCATTGGTATCTGTAGCCGTCCAGGTGACGAGCGTTGTTCCCGGACTGAACAGCCCATCGGCTGGCGCGTCGTTTACAAGGCTGACCACGCCGAACAAATCATCCGCGCTGGCCGTTCCAATATCCACGTATGTCCGGGCACCGGTCGCCAGCACAGACTGGTCAGCCGGCATTGTCGAGAAAACTGGCGCGACCGTATCCTGGATCGTGATGACCTGGGTTGCCGCACTGCTGTTGCCATCCTTGTCGGCAGCCGTGTAGGTAATCGTTGTGTTACCCAGTGCGAAAGCCAGCTGGCTGGGCGCGTCATGGGTGACAACAGGCTCAGGGTCCTTGTCGTCGGAGACGGTTGGCGTCCCGATCTCATCCCAGGTTAATACCGTAGAGGGATTGCCAGTTGCTTCAAATGTCCGGTCCGCCGGTGCAGTAATGGCTGGCGGGGTGGTGTCGGTATTATTGGTGAATTCCCATTCGCAGATATAGCCATACTGCGAAGGCATCCAGGTTCCGGCATCATTCCATCTACCCAATGGCTCACCATATTGATTACCACCAATGACCAGATACTTCTCATTGCCAAGATCATTATTGGGTTCGCCGGCCGCCCAGTTTTGAAACAGGAAAGACTCGCCGGTTATCCACAGCCATTGACCTTCTGTTACCTCGTCAGTTGCTCCTAGCCAGAAATAACTCCAGCTGTCCGTTCGCAGCAGGGTAACAATGAATGACTGCTCCTCAGCTGAGGTGATCGTCGCCAGGTGTCCGCCCAATATTTCACATTCGGATTTTGCCGCATGCCAGTTTAGGATCCGATCATAAATTTTATACGAATGACCATTGAAAACAACTGCGTCGGCCGGTATAGAAACATTTGGCTGTCCTGCTTCTGCGCCCTGAAACACCGGATAGGGGTATGTGCCATCCGCCGGCATTTCCCAGACATCGGTTGCCTGGCCCGCGTTGACCAGAGTCGCCAACTGGGCCAAATCTGCAGCCGTCCGGATCTGGAACGGATCCGCTGCTGTACCTGACCCCAGGAAATAAGGGTCCGCCGCAAAAACGGCAGTTGGTGTCAATGCCACGGTGGAAAGTATAATCATCAGACAAAGAAAAACCGATAGACTGGCGCACCTTGACTTTTTCATAAATATTTCCCCTTTAAAAATGACAAAACAAATAAGAATGACAAAACAAATAAGCCTGGATCATGTGCATGTTTAGGCCAGAAAACAAACCAGGCGGGTGAATACACAACTGGTTTCAGTTTCTTAGCATCAGCATTTTAAACAAAATTCACTTCACAAATACAAGGTAGTCGATATTTTAATTATATGATGATAAGTTTCCGGTATCAATCATGAAACATCGTGGTATAGATCACAATTTTCCTTTTATTGGTCGTAAATTTACGTTTCTTTTATAGGTAGTGTTCTTCACCGGGATCATAAGCAGTATAGTCGAACCCGCAGTTAAATACACAATCAGCCCAGGCCCCGAAAGATCGCAGCAGCGCTCCTTATTTGAATGGGGCGACGTTGCGCAATGGAATCAGGTCCTTCACTTGTCTGGCAATATTCATGGCAGGACTTCCTTTAGTTGCGTCTTTATTAAGATGACTTTAATCAGATAATGAGGAAGCCATCACTCATGATCAGAATAATGGCCTCCATCGGCATTGTATTTCAGGGCGGCCTACATGTTTTCCGACTCATTGGCTTGCTCGCCACCTTCCTGTCCAGCCGGTCTATCCTTTGAGTTCAAGCTTCTGACTCGTTGGCGAGAAGGCTGACTGACCGTATCGGATCGATAAAACCTGCTGGAATCAAACTCAACGCTATCAAGAAGTCCTCCATGCCGGTAATAAATGTCGATGTTCTGTTCCCTGACGCCATTCTCATCATGAGCATTGTAAACAACAATCTTTTGAATCAGGATATTCAACAGCTCCAAAGTCAACTCAGTTATATCAGCATGCTTGGCTAAAAGCTCAGCGCATTTTTCGGCATCTGATCGGCTGTCGGCCAGTTCCTTTTCTACCTGCTCAACGTTGCTGAGCTGAAGCTGTAATGTCTGCTGTTCTTTCTGATATTTCCCGATCATGCGGTCAAAATTATCCTGCGAGATGTGGTCCAGGACGACATCTTCATAAAGACTATCCACCAGCTTGTTAACCACTTCAAGCCGCTTAGCCAGCTGCAGGGACTGCGTCTCCGACGCTTCTTGTCTGCTGGAGACGGTCTTCCTGCTCTTATGAACGATCGTTTCAATTAGCTCTTCTCGGCATCTCAGAGCAATCTCAGACTTGTTCCGGATATCCGCCAGCACAGCTGCTTTCAGATCCTCTTCAAATACCATGTGGGCCGAGCACTTGTAGACGCCATAGGTGGCATAGGTCCCGCAGACGAAAATCTGATGCCTGCTATTCTTGCCGTATTTGCGCCGGCTGAGCGCTTTACCGCAGTCCGAGCATTTCAGAAGGCCGGCAAACAACGAACGATAGCCGGAAAGTGAGTTTCTGTATTCCTGCCGCTTGACTGAAATCAGTTCATTGGCATGCTGCCAAAGATCTCTGGACACCAGCGGCTCGTGCGTGTCTTTGACGACGATCCAATCATTCTCATGGACTTTTGGATGCCGTTTGGTCTTGAATATTGTCTCAGATTTACCGAGCACACAATCCCCGCAATACACTCGGTTACGAATGATGAGCCTTAATGTGTCCGGTCGCCAGATATATCTTGATGCCTCATCCGGGAACATTCTGGACTTGTCCTCAATCCCGCGAACGTGCTGATACCATGACGGAATTGGCACCTTGTTCTTGCGAAGGAATTCCCGGATCCGGTAATTACCCCAGCCTTGCGCACATTGCTCAAACATCTTGGCTACATACGGCGCAGTCTCCGGATCCGGAATCAAATGGTTATGATCATCCGGATCCTTCAGGTAGCCATACGGCGGTGACTTTGAACGGTATTTGCCTTCTTTTGCCCTAGCTTTGAAAGCGGCCTTGATCTTACGAGAATTATCCCTGCTGTAAAACTCGTTGATGACGTTTTTTAGAGCGGCAAAATCTGTACTCTGAGTATTTGCCGTATCCACACCATCGTTGACAGCGATATAGCGCACCTTATGCGTTGGAAAGTAAATCTCGGTATAGTGGCCGACTGTCAGATGATCTCGGCCAAGGCGGCTCAGATCCTTGGTGATGACCGTCTGGATATCACCGACTATAATATCGTCGATCATCTTCTGGAAGCCTGGGCGCTCGAAATTGAGGCCGGAATACCCGTCATCTGTGTAGATCCTTACTGGTAAAAGTCCTTGCTCCCTGGCAAATTGTGTCAGCATGGTCCGTTGTGTTTCAATTGAAGAACTGTCGCCTTCCTTCAAATCATCCTTGGACAGCCTGCAGTACAGCGCCGTGTATTTAACCGCTTGTTTCATGATCATCATCCTCCCGGTGGCTTTTACCTTCAGTTAAATGGGCGTGTTCACATAAATCAAATGTGTCACCGGATGACTTCGGCTTTCGGCGGGCATCTTCAAAGATGCGCATATACACTGAGGCAAAAGCATCAATCATGGACAGCTTGCCTTGATAGATTGAATGCGCCTTAATGAGGGGGTGAGTTGTCTTCTTGCTCATATTTGTTGTTTCCTCTCGTGATGCTGCACAGCGCGGTCAAATTCAGAAATTATCAAAGGACAAAATCAACGTTCATCCCGGATTCGGCGCTCACGCTGGCGCTGCCATTGCTCCAGCAAGTTGATGATGATGGTTTCCATCTGGCTCGGCGTGGTGTTCCCGGGGAAGTATTGGGCGATCCTTTCTTTTCTCAGCCGGACAACTTCCTTTTGATTCCCTTTTTCCTCGCTCAGAATTTGAACAATCGCAGCTGCATCCAGCTTCCCGTCTTCGCTTAGCTTTCGCATGCGTTGAGCTTGGGACAGGGACGGGGTGGCATCCGCCTGCTCTATTGCTTGAATCAGGAGGTTTTGCTCTTCTGGCTTCAAACAGGAAAGCTCCACAGCTGGCGTCAGGGCAATCCGACCCTGGTCCACCCGATCCAGCAGCGGCTTCTCCAAAAAGGTCAGCCGGATGTATCTCTGGATCTGTGATCGGCTATCTGCGATGAGATCGGCCAGGATCTGAACCGATTTTTTCCGATGCTCAGCTTGGGCACAAGTCCGGTCTGATCGATTGCCCTGACGTTTCATGGCTTCAAGTCGCATCCGATACGCAAATGCTTTTTCAGACGGTAAGATGTGTTCTCGATGCAGATTACTGTCCACCAGCGATATCACAGCCGTGTCTCGATCCAAATCACGAATAAAGGCAGGAACCTGCTCAATCCCTGCCTTCCTGCATGCTGCCGATCTTCGATGGCCGGAGAGGATCTCGTAGCCGCCATCATCCCGCAGCCGCAAGATCAGCGGCGTGATCACGCCATTCTGCCGGATGCTATTCGCCAGAGCGTCCAGCTCATCATTATCCTGAACATTAAACGGATTATCAGGGAAGGGATGCAGGTCCTTTATTTTGACTACTTGAATCGTCTCTGACATCGGCTATCAGCCCCTTTCCTTTTTCTTTTGCGCCTGCTTTTTCTCGATCGACGCCAAAATATCAGGCGGGATTGAATCCAACAGCTTCAGTTGCTTTTGATAAGCCGCAGCCAACTGACGGTACTTCACATCAGCCTCACTCAGACGAGTGACCAGTTCTTCACGATCTTGCTGCAGGCTGCTTTCAAACCGGCCGCTTTGCTGGAGCCGTTCTTCCAGCTCCTTGATCCGGCCGGACGCCTGCTTGAGCTTCACGGTGAATTTTTCAGCTTCGGGCTTCCACTTGGTTAGTAGTGTCAGTGCCTCTGTCCGTTTCTTCCCGGCATTGAAGGCGGTGATGTTATCCAGGGCCATTACCACTGCATCAAACTGTTTGTCCATCCGTTCGGCTGATTTAAAAAGCCAGGTCGGCAAGTGCTTCCTGTGTGTCTCCAGGGACGATTCACCACGTTCCAGCACCGGCCAGCGCTCATGCATTACCTGATGGTAATCCGTCTGCCATTGGGAAAGCCGTTTCTGATTTCCAAGCATGCTCTTGGCCGATAGCTTGCCCTGATCATTGATCGGACAAAAAGAAAGGTGCATATGGGGATTGCTCTCATCCATATGCACCACAGCACTGACTATATTTTTCCTTCCGCCGGTTCCCGCCGCGATGAACGCCAGGGCCCGATCAAAGTATTCTCGTTGTTCCTCAGGCGGCAAGGCCTGCATGAACGACGGAGAAGCCGTGACCAGGGCTTCCACCATGACGACGCTGTTGCTGCGCACAATCGGGCAGTGCGCTTCCTCGATGAGTTGCCGGACCTGATGATAGTAGGACCGGTTCTGATACTCAACAACGTGATAGTTGAATCTTGACCGCTCTGGATCGATGTCCTTGTTGCTCTTATAGATTTCTTTCTTGCGCTCATTATGCTGCTCGGAGCGGCCAAGGCCGCCTGCTTTCCACTTTTTAAATCGCAGGATGGGGTACATGCTCATCGGGATCCTCCTTCCGTATTGCAAGGCCGCAACACCGCAAAGTGTGCCGTCGAAACATCCGGTTTGCGGTCTTGTTTGGTTATGCACGTCGATTGAGAAATTTCATATATTTGTTTGTTGTTTATGGACTGGCCGTGGGTTTGGGTCTTTACATCTTTTTCAGAACACCATACCAACAGCATGATTATGGTGATCGAACTCGCCCGGTCCCGCGGCTCGTTCAATCACCATAATGGCATCAGAAACGTCCGTTCTCTGATGCACTGTTGAAATGGTGTAACACACTACACCTACTGCGTAGGTGGTGTGCCAGACGTTCCTTCTGGACTCCCTCCACACGGCGCAGCGCAGCCCGCAATCAGGTGCCATCAATTGGCACGCTGTTTGCGGTGTTGCGACCTTGCCGTCTTGTACAGCGTCAGCTACTTGTCCACTTGACCGACCACCGTCACTCGGTCAAACGATGCTCTGCTTCTCATGATGAGAAGTTATCGCACATCAGGAGTCGGCGAGTTTCGGCTGATATCCCGGCAATACTCCGGATACCGTAGTTTTATTGCTTCATAAAAATAGGGCGCAAACGAACTGCAGAATAGTTCATCCGGCGTGGCTAAGCGCTCCCGATCCTCCTCGGTAAAGCCATTCCACAGATTGAAAGCCAGCCGTGTCAACTTCATGGTCCCGCCTGTTTGCCAGGATTTTTCCAGTCCATCAGGCCGGATAGAATCATCTGCAAAATCAAACAGGTCATCGACATGGTTCCGACTATCAGTCGCAATTCCGACTGCGTAGAATAGGGCTCTGTGGTAACAGTCATAAATTCCTGTCTTTTCCAACAAGGCAAAATAAAAAGCCCGATGTTCCGGGCTGCAAAAAAATATTTTCATCGCTTTCTCCTTGATAACGACCGCAGCTAGATTTTTCCGACGGCACAA
>CAYVHB010000068.1:0-7361 GCA_964450865.1 uncultured Oscillospiraceae bacterium
GGAGCTGCGCGCGATTTATCCCCTGACGGAAGGCCTGAGCCAGGGCGTCATGCGCCAGCTGATCGCAGGCATTCTGCCTAAGGTGATCGGATTGATGCCCGAAACACTGCCGGCCTGGGTCCGCCGTGAACATCATCTTTGTGCGGCTGATTTTGCCATCTCCCGCATCCACCAGCCCAAATCCCTGGAGGAAGCCCAGATCTGCCGGCGCCGGCTGGCCTTTGAAGAGCTTTTCCTGATTCAAGCCGGCCTGTATCTGTGGCGCCGCCAGCGCAAGGCTCACCAGTCAGGCTGGCCGCTGCTTCCTGATGCCGCGATCCGGCAGCGCCTGGCAACTGTTGAAGCAGCCTTGCCGTTCGTCCTGACAAATGCCCAGCAACGGGCTCTGGCTGAAATCCGGGCTGATCTGCAAAGCGAGCGGCCGATGAATCGCCTGGTTCAGGGTGACGTCGGCTCCGGCAAGACCGTGATAGCGGCCCTCAGCATGCTGCAGGTCAGCCTGTGCGGCTATCAGGCCGTGCTGATGGCCCCAACTTCCATCCTGGCCCGCCAGCATTTTCTGACTTTGCAAAAATTGCTGGCAGGCAGTGGTGAACCCATAGCCCTGCTGACGGGGGCCACGCCGGTCGCTGAACGGCGCCGCTTGCTGGCCGCTGTGCAGGCTAATGAAATCCGCATCCTGGTCGGTACGCACGCCTTGATTGAGGATCAGGTCCAGCTGCCGCGCCTGGCTTTAGCGATAACCGATGAACAGCATCGCTTCGGGGTCCGGCAGCGCCAGCGTCTTTACCGTCCTGCCGAACCGGGGGATGGTCCGCCTGGTGGCCTGACAGCTGATACGGCTGCCGGCAGCCCAACGGCCAGGCCTGACGGGTCTGGTAACGGGGCCAGCCCGGCTGAAGCGATCTGTGCGCCCGCGAAGGCCAGCATCAGCGTGCCAACGGAAAAAGCCGGCAAGCCGGCAGCAGCGGTCAGCTCATCCTCCGGGTCAGTCTCGACGGTCCCTGGCCGGCAGCCGCATGTCCTGGTCATGTCAGCCACACCGATTCCCCGGACCCTGGCCCTGATCATATACGGTGATCTCGACATGACAGTGATTGACCAGCTGCCCGCCGGTCGCCAGCCGATTGATACGTACACGGCCGGCCATGCCAATCGCCCCCAGATTGAAGGCCTGATCCGCCGGACTGTTCAGGCGGGTAACCAGGTCTATGTGATCTGCCCGATGATCGAAGAAGTGGCGGCCAGCGATCTTGAATCAGTTATCAGTACCTATAACCGCCTGGCCGGGCAGTCTTTTCCGGATTTGCGGATCGGCCTGCTGCACGGCGATTTGAAACCTGCCGCCAAGGATGCTGTCATGGCTGCGTTTATCCAGAATGAAATCCAGATCCTGGTCAGTACGACGGTTATTGAAGTGGGTGTTGATAATCCCAATGCAACCCTGATGATCATCGAAAACGCTGAACGTTTCGGCCTGGCCCAGCTGCACCAGCTACGCGGGCGAATAGGTCGTGGCACGCAGCATTCAGTTTGTATTTTGCTTAGCGACAGTGAGGACGAACTGGCCCGCAAACGTCTCAAGACTCTCTGCCAGGCCCGCGATGGCTTTGTCATTGCCGAAAAAGATCTTGAATTGCGCGGCCCCGGGGATTTTTTCGGGACCCGCCAGCATGGCTTGCCCGCCCTGCGCCTGGCCAATCTTTATCGGGACCGTGATTTGCTCCAGGAAGTCGCCCGATGCCTGAAAAAAATGATTGCCGAGGATCCGGACCTGAGCTGGCCCGATCACCAGGTCATTGCAGATGCCTTGCGTCTGGAATATGGCGAATTATTTCCCACAATAGACTTGTGACCGGCGTCAGGCACCAGAAGCCAGCCGCGGATTGTCGTCAATCTGTTTAAACTTTTATAATAGCCAGGAGGTTTTATGCCAAGGATTATTGCCGGTCGGGCTCGCGGTATTCCGCTGATTGCCCCACGCGGACCGGCGACCCGGCCGACCGCTGATAAAGTTAAAGAAGCATTGTTCTCGATCATTGCTGCCCGCCTGCCCGCCTGTGCGTTTCTGGATCTTTACGCGGGCACCGGCCAGATCGGGCTTGAGGCCGCCAGCCGCGGGGCGGACCGCGTAGTGCTTGTCGAACAAGCCCGTGCCGGCCTGGAGGCTATTGCCGCCAATCAGGCAAAAACCCGCCTGACCGACGGGGTGGAAGTCCGGCGCGGTCCTGTGAACCGTGTTGTCGCCGCACTCCTGGCCGAATCAGCCCGGTTTGACCTGATCTTCCTCGATCCGCCCTGGCAGCAGGCAATTTCTGATTTTATCAGCCTTGGTGCGCACCTGTCGGCACTGCTGGCTAAAGATGGCCTGATTATCCTGGAGCATGATGCCCAAAGCCAGGCCCCCGATTTTGTCACACAATTGAAACGCACGAGAAGTTGTCAGTATGGGACGGCAATGCTATCATTTTATCAGGAAAATTATCAGGAATAATGAGGGGATCTGCGACTGAAAATATAGACTGAGGTCTCTGGACCCTGAAAAATACGCGTGCCGGGGGTTTATCATGACTGTTTTCATCTATCCGGGCAGCTTCGATCCCCTGACCAATGGCCATGTTGACATTGCCCGGCGGGCAGCCCGCCTGTGTGATGAGCTGATCGTGGCTGTTCTGACGAACACCAACAAGAAGGCAGCTTTCAGCACGGAAGAGCGCGTTCTGATGGCCAGGCTGGCGTTGCAGCCAATCAGCAACATCCGGGTGGAGCGCTTCGATGGCCTGCTGGTTGATTTCTATCGCATGAATCAGGCCCGGGCTGTTGTGCGCGGCTTGCGCAGCGAGTCTGACTTCCGCTTTGAAGCCGAGATTGCGGCCGCCAATAAGCTGCTGCTGCCTGAGTATGAGACTTGCCTGTTGCCATGCCGGATTGACCTGGCTTTTACCAGTTCCTCGATTGTCCGCGAGGTCGCATCATTTGGTGGCGATATATCCGGTATGGTACCTGCTGTTATCCTCGACCGGATTCTGAAGCGGCTGCGCAAGTCGCCGACCAGCAGTATGCAACTGGAATAAGGAACCGGAGGTTATAGTCCAGCCTTATGTATGATTATAAACGACCTGGCAAAGGCCAGGAGCATGATATCGAAGCCTTGATCGAACAGCTGCAGGGGATTGTTGCCTCGGCCCGTTCGGTACCGTTTTCCGATAATTGCATGGTCGACCGGGAACAGCTGCTGGTGCTGACCAGCATGATCCGGGATGGCCTGCCAGCTGAGCTCAAGCAGGCCAAATGGCTGCTCGACCAGAACCGGCAGCTGATTGCCGAAGCCCGCAAGGAAGCTGAAAACATCATGCGCGAGGCAGAGTCCCGCATGATCCGGATGATTGATGAGCATGAAATCACCCAGCAGGCCCGGGCCCAGGCCAACCAGACTATCGAACAGGCCAATACGTCGGCTCGCCAGATCCGAACCGGGGCGATGGAGTATGCCCGCAAGCGCCTGACCGAAGTCGAAGAGCAGCTGACTGAGATGCTGGTTATGATCCAGCGCAATAAGAAGGAACTGAAGTAGACGGACGCTTTTCAAAAAACAAGGGATTCAGCAGGGACAGCGGGTGAGTCAGCAGAAGATCCAGCCCGTTCAGAATCCAGCCATGATAAAAGCTGATTGCGGCCAGACCGGTCGACAATCAGCTTTTTAATGCCGGGGGCAGAATTGGACTGTGGGCAATTGGTTTGTCATTGGCAGGCCAATGCAGCGGTTTATGTTCAGCGGTTTATGTTCAGGGGGGACACATCTAATGGCAATCGTGGCGCGTTTAAGCGGTGCCAGCCGGCCAGAGATTTACTCGACCTTGTCGATCCAGCCGTAGGTATCCGGCAGCAGTCCATACTGCACGCCGGTGATAATGTCATAGAAACGCTGGCTCAGGTCACCAATTTTGCCGTCATTAAAGATCATGACCAGTTCATCGAAGCGGAGTTCACCAACCGGTGAAATGACCGCGGCCGTGCCTGAGCCGAAGACCTCGCTGACATCCCCGGCGTCAGCCATCTCAGCCAGTTCGTCAATTGCGATCTGGCGTTCCTCGGTTTCAAAACCCAGGCTGTGAGCCAGTTCGAGTACCGTGCGGCGGGTGATGCCGGGCAGGATGCTGCCGTTGAGGGCTGGCGTGACAATTTTGCCATTGATGACAAAAAAGACATTCATCGAACCCACTTCTTCGATATAGCGGCGGTGGATGCCATCAAGCCAGAGTACCTGGACATAGCCGCGCTTGTAGGCATTGGCCTGGGCAATCAGGCTGGCGGCGTAATTGCCGGGTGTTTTGGCAAATCCGGTTCCGCCCTTGACAGCACGTACATACTCGGACTCGACATAAATGTTGACCGGATTGAGACCTTGCGGATAATAGGCGCCGGACGGGGAGAGGATGATCATGAAACGGTAGGTGTGGGAAGGACGCACACCGAGGTAGGGATCGGTAGCGAAGATGAAGGGTCGGATGTATAGTGACGTACCCGCTGCAGTCGGGATCCAGTCCCGCTCTACCTTGAGCAATTCCTTGAGGGCATAGACGCAAAAGTCAACATCAACTTCAGGAATAACCATCCGCTGGTTGGATATGTTGACCCGTTCGAAATTCAGGCGGGGCCTGAAGAGATTGATGCTGCCATCCGGTGCCTTATAGGCTTTAAGCCCCTCGAAAATGGCCTGCCCGTAATGGAGGACCATTACCGACGGATCCAGGCTGAGCGGTCCGTATGGCTCAATGCGTGGATTGATCCAGCCTTCGCCGTCTACATAATCCATGTTGAAGACGTGATCGGTAAAAATCTGGCCAAATCCCAGTTTGGCATCCGGAGCGGGCTTTTCCTTCGGTGTTGACGTATAAGTGACCGGAATATTCGGATACATGGCTGACTCCCCTTTGCTAACTGCAGTCAGGGTATACAACTGACCGCCTTGTGTACTGAATTGCAAGCTATTATAATACGAAATTTCATGATCGGCAACAACACCCCTGGGTGCCCGGCCCTGGGCCAGCCATGTCGTGATTGAAACGCTGCCCGGTACCGGATCTGTCACGCCGTGAATGAATCGGCGTCCTGCTACCGGTTCGGCAACCGCTCCAGTGAAACGGTACATGGCACATGATCGGCTGCATCGCGAATGGACTGCTGACAACCGGGCCAGTCTGTGATATAATCAGAACATATTTTTGATTTTGCTGCTGGCCGATGTCTGCAGGCAAGGATGCCGGCAGTGCCTGATCAGCAAAAATCAGCTGATAATCAGGACAGGTTTCTGTTCTTGCCGAAGTGGCCATGCAAGAGAGCAGGTGTGACACGATGCCGTTGTTCCAGATCAGCGCCGACATGCAGCCGCGCGGTGACCAGCCCCAGGCAATTGACCAGCTGGTTTCCGGCCTGGAGAGTGGCTTTCCCGCACAGACTTTGCTGGGTGTAACCGGCTCGGGCAAGACGTTTACGATGGCCAATGTCATTGAACGCGTCCAGCGCCCGGCCCTGGTTCTCGCCCACAACAAGACCCTGGCCGGCCAGCTGGCTGCCGAGTTCAAGGCCTTCTTCCCCAATAATGCGGTCGAGTTTTTCATCAGCTATTACGATTATTACCAGCCGGAAGCCTATATCCCGGCGACAGATACATTCATCGAGAAAGATTCGGCGATCAATGATGAGATCGACCGCCTGCGCCATTCCGCGACCGCCTCGCTGCTGGAGCGCCGCGATGTCATTGTGATTGCCTCAGTATCCTGTATTTATGGACTCGGCGATCCGGAGGATTACCGCAGCCTGATGGTTCATCTGCGGCCGGGCCTGCGCAAGGACCGGGACACGATCATCCGGGAGCTGGTGGATATCCAGTACACCCGCAATGATTATGAGAGCAAGCGCGGCACTTTCCGGGTTCGCGGTGATACGCTCGATATTTATCCGGCTGCCGCCGAAAACGTCATCACGCGGGTCAGCTTTTTTGGCGATGAAATTGAAAAGGTCAGCGAGATCGATTACCTGAGCGGCAAGCTGCTGGCCAGCCGCAGCTATGCCTCGATTTTCCCGGCTTCCCATTATGCGACGACTGATGCCAAGATGCGCCAGGCGGTGATCCGGATCGAGGAAGAGCTGGAGGAGCAGCTGGCTTTGCTGCGCAGCCAGGGCAAGCTGGTCGAAGCGTATCGCCTCGAGCAGCGCACCCGCTATGACCTGGAAATGCTGCGGGAGACCGGTTTTTGCAAAGGTATCGAGAATTACTCGCGTCATCTGTCCGGCCGGGCGGCCGGTGAGGCGCCCTTTACCCTGATCGACTTTTTCCCGTCCGACTTCCTGCTTTTTATCGATGAGTCGCATGTGACGATCCCGCAGGTCGGAGCCATGTACAATGGCGACCATTCCCGCAAGCAGGCCCTGATCGACTATGGATTCCGGCTGCCTTCCGCTTTTGACAACCGCCCCCTGCAGTTTGCCGAATTTGAGCGCAAGGTGGGCCAGCGGATCTTTGTCAGCGCCACACCGGGCAAATATGAAGCGGAACATGCCCGGCAGGTGGTCGAGCAGATTATCCGGCCAACCGGCCTGGTCGATCCACAGATCAGTATCCGCCCGGTTGAAGGCCAGATTGAAGACCTGATGACCGAGATCCACCAGGCCATTGCCCGCAGTGAACGGACGCTGGTCCTGACCCTGACCAAGAAAATGTCGGAAGACCTGACAGTCTTTTTCAAGGAGGAAGGTCTGCGGGTCAAGTACCTGCACTCCGACATCGAGTCGGTTGAACGGCTCAAGATCCTGCGCGACCTGCGCCAGGGCCAGTTTGATGTCCTGGTGGGGATCAATCTGCTGCGCGAAGGTCTTGACCTGCCGGAGGTTTCCCTGATTGCGATTCTCGACGCTGACAAAGAGGGCTTCCTGCGCTCGACGACATCGCTGATCCAGATCATCGGCCGGTCCGCCCGCAATGTGAACGGGCGGGTTATCATGTATGCCGACGATGTGACCGAATCGATGCACCGGGCGGTCATGGAGACCAATCGCCGGCGTGGTATTCAGGAAGCCTACAATGAAGCCAATCATATCACGCCGCGCAGTATCCAGAAGGCCGTGCGTGATGTAGTTGATACGGTGGTTGAGGCTGCCAGTGATGCCGGACTGGGTGAAGAGGCTGCCGGGGAGTTGCTTGAGCACAAGCTCAATCATCTCAAGCCGGCCGAACTGGCCCGCATGGCTGCGCGCATTGAGAAGGATATGCGCGACGCTGCCCGGAAACTGGCTTTTGAAGAGGCCGCACGGCTGCGTGATTTGCTGATCCTCATTCGCGGGAAAATGACTTGAGTGGT
>CAYVHB010000069.1:0-6881 GCA_964450865.1 uncultured Oscillospiraceae bacterium
GGCGGCCTGCCAGGTCAGGCTGGCTTGCCCGGCTTGTCAAGTCCGGTAGTTTTGTGGTATCGTAGTATCTGAAATCAGGGAGTAGCTGCCGTTTAACGGAGATAAAGTCAACAGCAAGGTGCGGAGCGCCTGGCTTTATCAGCAAGTGCGAGACTATTATTCATGACGGCATGAACAAGGCATGACGGCATGGATCATAGTCTTTTTTTGTTGATAGCCACTTGCCTGGCCAATTGATATCAGGTTTCCCACCAGCCAGGCATCTGTTTTTGATTGTTCACCAGCCAGGCATCTGTTGCTGACAGTTCAGGCCAGCCAAGCCAACGCGTGGACGCGGCAAATCAGTTGCTCACGACCAGGAGGAATGCATGGATAAGGAAATTTATCAGGAGACGCTGCCTGAGCTGAGCGGGCGGCTGGGTGTTGACCCGGTCCAGGGACTGACGGCCGCGGAGGTGCAGAAGCGTCTCGAACAGTACGGCCCCAATCAGCTGCGCGAAAAGAAGAAACAGACCCTGCTGCAGAAGCTGCTGGCCCAATTCAAGGACGCGATGGTCCTGATCCTGATTGCCGCCAGCATTATTTCCGGTGCGATGGGTGACATGACCGAAGCGGTCGTCATCCTGGCCATTGTCATCATCAATGCCGTGCTGGGCGTCGTCCAGGAAGGCCGGGCCGAAAAAGCCATCCAGGCCCTGCAGAAGATGACTTCGCCACAAGCCCGGGTCCTGCGCGACGGCCAGCAGCAGCTGATTGCCGCGGCCGGCCTGGTCCCGGGTGATGTCGTCCTGCTGGATGCCGGGGATATTGTGCCGGCCGACCTGCGCCTGCTGGAGAGCCAGACGCTGAAAGTCGAGGAAGCATCGCTGACCGGCGAGTCTGTGCCGGTTGAAAAGGACGCCCGGACCGTTTTCCATGAAAAGACCCAGCTGGGTGACCGCAGTAACATGGCATATATGAGCACCGCCATCACCTATGGCAAGGGCCGCGGCCTGGTCATCGGCACCGGCAGCCAGACCGAGATCGGCGGCATTGCCGACCGCCTGCAGAATATTACCGAGGAGATCACGCCCCTGCAGCGTAATCTCAACCAGCTGGGCAAGTGGCTGGCGATCATCTGCCTGGCCGTCAGTGCGATTGTTTTTATCCAAGGCCTGATCATGGGCGGCGAAATCATCAAGATGCTGATGACCGCGGTCAGCCTGGCCGTAGCGGCCATTCCCGAAGGCCTGCCGGCCGTCGTGACCATCGTCCTGGCCCTGGGCATGAAGCGGATGGCTGACCGTCACGCGATTGTCAAGAAGCTGCTGGCCGTGGAGACCCTGGGCTGCGTTGACGTGATCTGCTCGGACAAGACCGGCACCCTGACCCAGAATGAAATGACAGTGACCCGCCTGTATGCTGCCGACCAGCTGCTGACGGTTACCGGTACCGGTTATACGCCGGCCGGCGACCTGCTTGACAGTGCCAGCGGCCAGCCGGCCGTCCTGTCCCCGGCTGCCAGCCGGCTGCTGGAAATTGGCTTGCTCTGCAATGACGCCGTCCTCGTGGAAAAGGACAGCGGTGTCTATGGCATCCTCGGTGATCCGACCGAGGGCGCGCTCGTCGTAGCGGCGGCCAAGGCCGGCCTGGACCGGGATGCGCTGATCCGGCGCTATCCCAAGGTCGGCGACCTGCCCTTCGATTCCGAACGGAAAATGATGACAACCTTCCACCAGGGATTCGCTGACGGGCCGCTGGTCTCGCTGACGAAAGGTGCTCCGGATATTATCCTGGCCCGCAGCCGCTTTATCATGACGACGGAGGGCATCGTGCCACTGACCGACCTGGCCGAGCAGGAGCTCCTCTCCGTTAACAGCGAGCTAGCTTCCGGCGCCCTGCGGGTCCTGGCCTTTGCCTATCGCGTGCATATGGATGGCCAGCAGGCCGGTGCCGAAAGTGACATGGTCCTGGTCGGCCTGATGGGCATGATCGATCCGGCCCGGCCGGAAGCCCGCGACGCGATCACCGTCTGCCGCCAGGCCGGGATCCGGGCTGTCATGATTACCGGTGATTACCGGGATACGGCCGTGGCCATTGCCAATAACCTGGGCCTGCGCCAGCCTGACGACGGGGTGCTGACTGGCAGGGAGATCGACGACCTTAGCGAAGAGCAGCTGCGGGCCGCGGTCGAACACACATCGGTTTATGCCCGCGTTTCCCCGGACCACAAGGTGCGGATCGTGACCGCCTTGCGGCAAAACGGCCATGTCGCGTCGATGACCGGTGACGGTGTCAATGACGCCATGGCCCTGAAAAGCTCGGATATCGGTGTAGCCATGGGCATCACCGGCACCGAGGTGGCCAAGGGTACGGCCAACATGATCCTGACTGACGACAATTTCGCCACGATCGTCCAGGCGGTCCGCGAAGGCCGGATCATTTACAGCAATATCCGCAAGTTCGTTGGCTTCCTCCTGTCCTGTAATGTCGGTGAGATCCTGATCATTTTCCTGACGACCCTGATCCTCGGCCCCCACAATATCCCGCTGCTGCCGATCCAGCTGCTCTGGCTCAACCTGATTACCGACAGTTTCCCGGCACTGGCCCTGGGCCAGGAGGCCGGTGAACCGGACATCATGCAGCATCCGCCGCGCGGCCAGAAGGAGCCGATCCTGAACAAGGCCATGATCATGACGATCCTGTCGCAAAGCCTGGCTATCTTTGGCGCCGTTTTTGCAGCCTTCATGATTGGCCTGGATCTTTACGGCTCGGTGAACGGCGAGCCGGCCAACGGGGCACGGACTTATGCCTTTGTGACCCTGATTCTTGCCGAGTTGCTGCGTTCCTACAGTGCCCGTTCCGAGAACCGGCCGATCCTGCAGAACAGGGTATTTGGCAACAGTACCCTGAACAAGGCCATGGTCCTGTCACTGGTCCTGCTGGTTTTGGTTGTTTATGTGCCTTTCCTCAATCCTGTCTTCTCCACGGTTGCCCTTGGCCTGGCTGACTGGCTGATCATCCTGCCCCTGGCGCTGATCCCCTTTGCTGTCGCGGAAATTGGCAAATTTTTCACCAGCCGGCGCCGCGCCGCCTTGCGCAAATAAACAGCCTGTGCTAGAATAAGCGATGCTGTGCCGCGACCGTTGTATGACAGGGGAACAATCCGGCCAGTGACCGCACACCTGCTGCCAGGCAGATCCGGAGGGAAAAGTATGCAGACACTTACAATCATCATAGCGATTATCGATATCCTGGTCAGCGTTGCGCTGGTCCTGATGGTAATTTTCCAGGAAGGCAATTCCAAAGGCCTGGGTGCCCTCGGCGGCGGTGCTGAGACTTTCTTCGGCAAAAGCAAGGGTCGCAGCATTGACGTGATCCTGAAGCGCCTGACTTCGGTGATGGCCGTTGTCTTTGCCGCCCTGACCATTATCCTCTACCTGATGACCGGCCGTGGCGGCTGATCCATGACCGTCCGCAAGTCCTCGTCCGCGGTTTGTTCCTGCGTCCGCGATTGTGTCCGCAGGAGCCGCCAGTACGGTCACGGCCTTGCATATTTTGCAGATCACCAGTGAAGGAGGGCCAGACGCCCTCCTTTTTTGATCCAGCGCATCCAGCGAAGCTGGACCGCTCCAGCGGATGGAAGTCCCGTCTCGGTAATCACCAAGGAGCCGAGTAGCCAATCCCGGTGCGTCGCAGTAATGCGAGGTGCTAAACGGGAGGGTAAAGTACCTGTCGGAGACAGGGCGAGCAAGTATGCAGACCGTAACATGAAGTGAATTCTGCAGTATCGTTAAAAATCCGGGCAACCGGGCAACAGGGCGTCGAAAGATATATCTTGCAGCCAAAGCGAGCAAAGGAAGGAGGTTTCACGCGCTGTACGACAAGATCTACCGCAAGGATGTCATGATGGAAGCGTGGATCCGAAGCCTGACGGTAAGCAACGCCCATTGGGCATCCCGACCGTCAAGGACAGGATCGTCCAACAGGCCGCCAAGATGGTACTGGAATCAGTCTGCGAAGCAGACTTCAAAGACTGTTCGTTTGGGTTTCGACCCGGAAAAAGCCAGCACCAAGCATTGGAAGTCATCCGGAAAACCATGAAGAAAATTTTGATATCGTGACTCGATGACTCGCTGCCGGTCCGCCTACGCTGTCCCTGCTGGCACAATGGGCTTCGCAAAACGGACCTGTGTTGGCTGTCGATTACGGATGGACGCCTGGAATCACGGCCATCCAGGATTTGCGCTGGAAGTCGCCCGGGGGATATTGAACTGGAAAAGATTTTGAAAACTATCCTGAAAGCATCGCCGCAAGGTACATGAATCTGGGAAGGGAAGTGAGACCGATGACTCAGGTGGTTGGTATCCTGCAGCCACAAGGTAACGGCGGGCTGGTCGTGCCCGATCGGGTGGACCCGCAAGTCGGCCGTGAGGTATTCATCAGCCAGCGCGACCTGCACGGCGCACCGCTGGGCATGAAGGTGGTCTGCGAGATCCTGGCCCTGCCGACTGCCAGCCGCAGCGCCCGCGGCCGGATTATCGAGGTGCTCGGTGATCCGGGCCGGCCGGATGTCGCCATCCTCGGCATCATTCGCCAGTATGGCCTGCCGGACCGTTTCCCGGAGCCAGTCCTGGCGGCCGCTGCCTCTTACGGCATTGATCCGGATCCGGCGGTGATTGCCGCGGAAATTGCCCGCGGCCGCCGCGACTTACGGCCGCTGCGCACCCTGACGATCGATGGTGAAGACGCCAAGGATCTGGATGATGCCATCAGCATCGAGACCTTGCCAGGCGGTCGCTTCCGACTGGGGATCCACATTGCCGATGTCAGTCATTATGTGACGGAAAACAGCGTCCTCGACCAGGAAGCCCGGCGGCGCGGGACCAGTGTCTATCTGGTTGACCGGGTGCTGCCCATGCTGCCACCCCGGCTGTCCAATGGCATCTGCAGCCTGAATCCGGATACCGACCGCCTGACGCTCAGTGTTTTCCTGGATATTGACGCGACTGGCCTGGTTGAAAAGGGAGAAATATGCGAATCCATCATTCACAGCCAGGCCCGCACCACCTACACCGAGGTCAGGACGGCCCTGGAGACCGGTGAGGTCCTGGATACGCGTTACCCTGGCTTCCTTGCTGACCTGCGCCTGATGCAGCAGCTGGCCAGGCTGCTTGAAACCCGCCGCAAGGAGCGGGGGGCCATTGATTTTGAATTCCCCCAGACCCATGTCGAGCTCGATGCCGATGGCCGGCCGACCGCGATTGCGGCTTATCCGCTGAGCTTTGCCAATGGCATCATCGAATCGTTCATGATCGCGGCCAATGAGTATGTCGCCCGGCAGTGCGCCAGCGCGCAGTTGCCTTTTCTCTATCGGGTGCATGAATTGCCGGATCCTGATAAATTGCAGCGCTTTCTCAGTTTGGCAGCTGAACTGGGGGTCAAGATCCGGATTCGCGGCCGGCCAACGCCGGCGGTGCTGGCTAAAGCCCTGGAGCAGATCCGCCAGGAGCCGTTTGGCCTGACGCTGGCCGAGCTGCTGTTGCGCTCCCTGGCCAAGGCCCGCTATGATCCGCGCAATCTGGGCCATTTTGGCCTGGCCTCAGAATTTTACTGTCACTTTACCTCGCCAATCCGCCGCTATCCCGACCTGTATATCCATCGGGTGATCAAAGCCTCCCTGCGTCAGCAGGTGGCGCGCAAGCGCTGGCAGGCCGAGGTCGAGACGGTAGCCTTGCACAGCTCCGATATGGAGCGGCTCGCCATGCAGGCCGAACGGGATTCGGTCGACCAGAAAGCCGCCGAGTATCTGAGCGAACACCTGGGCCTGGCTTTCCCGGGCCTGATCAGCGGGTTTAATCCGGCCGGATTTTTCGTCCGGCTGGAAAATACAGTTGAAGGTATGGTACCGTTCCGGACGCTGGATGGTTATTATGTGTACCAGGAAGACCGCCTCTGCGCGGTCAATCAGCAAACCGGGCGCCAGCTGCATCTGGGCGACCTGGTGACTGTCCAGGTGGCCCGGGTCGATACGGTCGGGCGGCGGATTGACTTTGCGCTGATCGACCATCAGTCGCGTCATCAGCCGGCGGCCGGGAGCCAGGCCAGGCCAGGCCGGACTGAACGTTCCAGCCGTCCCGGCGGCCCGGCCAAGCCAGGAAGACCGGCCCGGAAAGCCAGGTCAAGCCAGCCGGCGGCCAGTGGCCCGGCCCGGAAAACAACAAAGCCAGCCCGTTCATCACGCGCCGGCCGCAAAAAAAAATGAACCCGTGCCAGCCCGTTCATCACGCGCTAGCCGCAAAAAACAAGCCAGTATGCGACGTCACGACAGGTCGCGCAAACCGGATGAAGTCAGCTTCGCAGCGACGGTGCAGCCTCTGGCCTCTCGGATGAGATGATAAAGCCCGTCTGTGCGAGTGTATCGCATGCGATGGGCTGTGCCGGGGTGACGGGGCAGCCTCTGGCTGCTCAGATAATAAAGGGCTTGAGCTTGGCGATAAGATCATCGCTCATGTCATCGTGGATCTCCACATCAATCGGCTTGGCCAGGTCCAGGCTGAATATGCCCATGATTGACTTGGCATCGACAATATACCGGCCAGAGGCCAGATCGACATCATAGGGGAAGTCATTCACAATCCGCACGAATTCCTTGACTTCGCTGATCGATTTGAGGTGGATTGAGAACTTGCGCATATCGATGGATCTCCTTATGTTGTGTTTGGCTCATGCCGGATCCGGAAAAAGCTGCTACCCGGCCAGCGGCCAGTCATCCATTGTCCCGTCCAGCTGGCAGATCCGTCCCGGTGACCTGGAGCTTGCGCCTGGTACTTGTGGATGCAGCTTGCCCCTGGAACTTTCAAGTATTAGTTGCATTCATTTTGCCTGAGACTACCCTGACT
>CAYVHB010000070.1:0-6284 GCA_964450865.1 uncultured Oscillospiraceae bacterium
CCGGATGATTTGCGGGTCAAATAACGAGTTCAAGATGTGATTCTTTTACGCTTACTCTTATAGCAAAGGCCTGCCTTACACAGCAATGTTGATCCCCACTTGCCATCGGACAACTGATGCATCTTTTTACAGCAAAGGGCCGCCGGTTGATACCGGCAGCCCCTCGATCTTCTGGTGCAATAGACTGGTGCAGTCGACTGGTGCAATAAACTGGGTGCAATTCAATTTCAGGTAAACTACAACGCGGCCATGCCAGATGATCAGGTCATTCGCCCCAATATATTCAAACAGCAAGTATTAGCTGAATCAGCAAGGCTTGGGTCAGTTAAGCTTGGGTTTGAATACCTGATCTTCGAGCACACCGTATTGTGCCTGTATTTTATGTCTGGACCTCTCTATATAAAGCAAAGGCTGGAACTGTTCAGCCAGTCCAGGCTGCTTTGCTTGTCAATCAATGATTTCGGCCATATATGACAGCATGATCGGTTATACGTGACTATGATCTATATGCATGACTGGAACGATGCGCAAGCATATCGTGCAGCCTGATCAGATCCATTCATGAGGGCCTGACCGGTCATCTGGCCAGTCCAGTGAAATACGCAATGGCTCATTGATAAACACACGGAAGACGCAAATACAAAAAGAAACAGTGCCAGATGGCTGGTTACGGAGTACTTTCAAGCGAGTATATATGAAAACAAGTTGTCCTTGATGGTCTTCATTGTTGTCCTTGATGCTCCTCATTATAAACGGTCAACAGGCACGGGTCAACAGAACTCCGCTACCAAAATGCAAGTATAAAACAACTTCATGCATTTCAACAAAATCCACATATTAAACCAAGGATATTTCAGTACATCATATACACGTCTCGCAAAACATGAAATTTCCATTAACAATTCATGCAAATTATATCGCTTACCCATTTTTTGACAATTGCTTACCTGAAGTGGGATAATAGAAGTGGTAAATCTGTTGCATATGATGCACCAGGTCTATTCAGATAAGGGGATGATTGTATGAACAAACAAAGCCGCGGCCTGCAGGTGGCAATCGCCTTGATCCTCGTGCTGTTGCTGGGAGTCTTCCTGCCAGTTCGGGTCGAAGCTGCTGCCGCCTCCATTAAAATCAGCAAAGTTGCCACTACCGAAAAGCTGATCGCCCTGACCTTCGATGATGGTTGCTCCCTCAGCCTGGTCCGGCCGATCCTGAAACTGCTGACCGATCACGGCGTCAAATGTACCTTTTTCCCGACCGGCCAGCAGGCCAAAAACAACCCCAGCGGGATCAAAGCCATCATCGCCCAGGGCAGCGAGATCGGCAACCATTCGTACTCACACCCCGATTTCACCGATCTGTCAGCCGCCAAAACGAAAACCGAAATCGTCAAGACTGAGAACGTGATCCGCAACATCACGGGCAAGGCGCCCAAGAAGCTGTTTCGCCCACCTTATGGCAGCTGCAATACAACCGTCCTGAAAAGAGTTGGCGCTTTGGGCTATCGCTATACCATTACCTGGAGCATTGACACCAATGACTGGCGCGGCCGCTCAGCCGCCGCGATCAAGAGCACCGTCCTCAATAATGCCAAGCCGGGCAGCATCGTCCTGATGCACGTTGGCGGCGGCGCCAAGCATACCACCGAGGCGCTGCATGGCATCATCAATAGCTTGCAAAGCAAGGGCTACAAACTGGTCACAGTCTCGCGACTGCTGAAAGAACGATAACAAACAACCGCAGGCGGGGCAATCCAAATCCATCCGCTTGCGCAAAGGACACGAAGCATGCGTGACAATCTATCCCAATGGCAACGCGGCCTGCACGATGGAATTCCAATCTGTCTGGGTTATATCGCCGTTTCATTCACCTTTGGGGTCATGGCCAGACAATCTGGCCTGACCCCTTTTCAGGCCGTGCTGATGTCAGCCACGAATCTGACATCAGCCGGACAATTCGCTGCCCTGAGCCTGATCAGTTCAGCCGGCAGTTATCTGGAAATGGCAATAGCCCAGTTCGTGATCAACATCCGATATAGCCTGATGTCCAGTGCCCTATCCCAGAAAATCGCCGCCCAGACACCTTTTTATCACCGTTTTGGCATCGCCGCCGGCATAACCGACGAAATTTTCGGCGTATCGGTACTCAGGGAAGGCCGGTTGCAGCCCTTTTATCAATACGGCCTGATCAGCATCAGTGTGCCGGGATGGGTTCTGGGCACCTGGCTGGGAACCATCTCCGGCGACATATTACCGGCCCGGATAATCAGCGCCCTAAGTGTCGCATTATATGGCATGTTCCTGGCCGTGATTATTCCGCCGGCCAGAGGCAATAAAGTCCTGACTGGTGTCATCGGCCTGTCGATGCTCCTGAGCCTGGCCCTGACCAGGCTGCCCTACCTGCGCCAGATCTCACCCGGCATGCGAATCATCCTGCTGACTGTGCTGATCGCGGCTGTAGCCGCCTGGAAATTCCCGGTCATCACACCCGGACCAAAAGAACGGGCCAGAACGGATCCCGCAGACTATACCTGAATCCGGCAGACCAACTTGTAAACTTGTGAATCCGGGAAACCATGCTTGATCCTGGCAGACCATCCTTCAAACCGGGAGACTATACATGAATCATCAGATCTATCTCTATATCCTGATAATGGCCCTGGTTACCTATCTGGTCAGACTCATCCCGTTGACCCTGATGCGCCGCGAAATCCAGAATGTCTACATCCGATCATTTTTGTATTATGTACCCTATGTGACCCTCGCCGTCATGACCTTCCCGTCCATTCTGGGCGCAACAGCCAGCATCTGGTCCGGCTGGGCTGGCCTGGCCGTCGCGTTATTCCTGGCCTGGCGCAAGGCCAACTTATTCCAGGTCTCCCTCCTCGCCTGTCTGGCCGTGTTCCTCGTCGAGCTCGTCATCTGAATCAGAAAACCTGGCAATCCGCACCGCATCGACTCTAAAACAGCTGCAGGCTGATAGCCATGACAGCCATGCCGGCCATCAGGCCATATATAGCCAGATGGGGCGATCCATACTCGCGGGCTGTTGGCAGCAATTCATCGAGCGAGATAAAAACCATAATCCCGGCAACCAGGGCAAACATGATGCCCATGGTCAGCTCATTCATGATTGGCATCAGCAATAGAAACGCCAGCAAGGCCCCAACCGGCTCAGCAAAGCCAGAAAGCATCGACAGGCGGAAGGCCCGGCGGCGACTGCCAGTAGCGCAATAAACAGGAATCGCTACAGCAATGCCCTCCGGGATATTATGAATGGCAATCGCCAGGGTGATGGCCACACCCAGCTTCGGCTGCTGCAAAGCCGCAATAAAAGTAGCAATACCCTCCGGGAAATTATGCACGGCAATCGCCAGCGCACTCATAAAGCCGATCCGCATCAGTCTGGTATGATGTCCATCCTGGGGAAGCGGACAATTACCCATATCCTCAATATGCCGGGCTTCGTGCGGATTCTCAACCTCCGGAACAAGGTGGTCAATCACGGCAATCAGGCCCATCCCGGCAAAAAAGGCCCCCACAGTCAGCCATGAGCCGCTGAACTTGCCCAGGGACAAAACCAGCTGCTCACGAGCCTGGGCCAGGATTTCAACAAAGGAAACATAGATCATGAACCCGGCTGAAAAGCCCAGGGCTACCGATAAAAAACGCTGGCTGGTCTTGCGTAGCAACAAAGCCAGCATACTGCCGATACCGGTCGCCAGACCAGCCAGCAAAGTCAGACTGAAAGCAAACAGAACCTGCTTAAAATCCATGGATCACCCCTACATGTTACAAAATCATCAAGCCATAGAAAACCAGAACGCAAGGAAAATCAACATTGCAGCATCCTGATTGGCAATATCCCGGTCACTGCATCGGCGATATCCCGGTCACTGCTTACTGGGATTATATCATGATGAAATCAAAAACTGCAGGTCACAACTGCCGGTTCCAGTCGCAGGTCATAACCACTTGTCTTTTTCACCTTATGCAAGTCCGGCCAGGACCAGGTAATCATAAGGTCAGGTAGAGCGTTCATAACCACTTGCCTTTTTTCACCTTATGCAAGGCCGGATGCCTGATTCCAAAAGCAGATTCTTATAGCAGATTTCATTTTTGACTTTTGTCCGGATAATTGGCACAATAGCGTTACCTGACAGCATCCGAACAGCAGTCCGGCCAGGATAGAACAGAAACTGCTCAGCAAAGCCAGGGCAGCCTGACCCCAAGATACCGGTAAGCTGAGCCGGCCAACCATTGGCAGCACACCCTGACTTTCTCCGCAAAACCAATCTGACATGAGGGAAAAATGAAAAACGAAACCAGCCTGGGCATATTCTATGCAATAACCGCCTATATGATCTGGGGCATTCTACCAGTCTATTGGAAATACCTGGCCAGTGTATCGGCGCTCGAAGTACTGGCCCACCGGATCATCTGGTCCTTCTTTTTTGTCACATTCCTGATCCTGTTGCGCCGGCAATGGACCATTGTCAGGAAAATCCTCCAGGAGCGCAAACAGGTCATCTTCCTGATCTGCGCCTCAATCATGATCACAATCAACTGGGGGGTATTCATCTGGGCGATCCAGGCCGATCACATTCTCGATTCAAGCCTCGGTTACTACATCAATCCCCTGATCGCCGTCCTGTTCGGGGTCCTGTTCTTCAAAGAAAAACTAAACCGCTGGCAGCTGATCGCCATACTCCTCGCCCTGACTGGCGTTGCCATCCTCATCATTCAGTTTGGCCAGGTGCCCTGGATCGCCCTGATCCTGGCTATCACCTTTGCCATCTACGGGGCTCTGAAAAAAGCCATCCAGGCCCCCTCGATCATTAGCCTGGCCCTGGAAACAGCAATCATCCTCCCCATTGCCCTTGGTTTCGTCTTTTTCCGCCAGGCTAACGGCAACGGCGCCCTTGGTCAATCATCAATATTTGCAACCATACTCCTGCTCGGTGCCGGCATCGTAACCGCCACCCCCCTCCTGCTGTTTGCCGAAGGCGCCCAGCGCATCCCCCTGTCCACGCTCGGCTTCACCCAGTACATCGCCCCTACCATGATGTTTCTCCTCGGCGTCTTCGTCTATCACGAAAAATTCAAGCTGACCAACGCTATCAGCTTCGGCTTCATCTGGCTGGCCCTGGCCGTCTACTCCCTGTCCCAATTCAACATACTCCGACAAAACAAACTGGCCAATCAAGCATGAATGCGGCTGATCCTGCATCTATATTGTAAGCAGATCCCTCTTCTGAACAATGAGCAACGTCAACACCAATCAGGCGAAACTGCGGCTGATCCTGCATATAATATTGTGAGAGTGGACTACGATGAGAAATCCTGCCTATTTCCAGGGCCAGCAGCGAAAAAAGAAATACTTCGAAGGCTGGTACTTCAAATGCATCAGTGCCGACCGCAGACGGGCCATCGCAATCATCCCGGGCCTGGCCATCAGCCCGACCGGAGAAAAACACGCCTTCATCCAGATCATCGACGCCACAACCGGAAAAACCTGGTATCACCCGTACCCCATCACTGACTTCTGGTCACCCACTGATCATTTCGCAATCCGCATCGAACAGAATATCTTCGGCCAGGACGGCCTGACACTCCACATCAACCGTCCAGAAGGGCGCATCAAAGGTCACCTCACCTTCAGCGACACCCATCTCTTCCCCAGCACCCGATCCAATCCCGGCATTATGGGCCCCTTCTCCTTCATCCCATTCATGGAATGCTTCCATGCCATCGTCGATCTCTACCATCAGCTGGCCGGAGCAATCGAACTCGACGGCGAGATATTGGATTTCACCGGCGGAGTCGGTTACATCGAAAAAGACTACGGAAGATCCTTTCCCCGCACTTATCTGTGGCTGCAAGCCAGCCACTTCGGCACCGGCACCGCTTCGTTCGTATTCTCCCGGGCCCGAATCCCCTTACTGGGATTCGAATTCCCAGGATTTTTCGCCTATTTTTCCAATTTCACCGACATATCCGTACGCTTCGCCACCTACAACCACTCCCGCCTGCAAAACTGGCAAGTCGATACCCGCCAGCGCAGCTGCGCCGGCGAACTCACCGGACCTGCCGGCACCCTGACCTTCACAGCCCAGATGACCGGCGGCGGCAGCCTGCGAGCCCCCGTCGACGGCCTGATGGACCGCGAAATCATCGAAAGCATCACGGCCCGGGTAACAGTCCGGCTCACCGACCGCCACGGCCACCTCCGCTTCCACGAAACCAGCAACGAAGCCGGCATGGAAATCTGCCTCTAACACCAGA
>CAYVHB010000071.1:0-6102 GCA_964450865.1 uncultured Oscillospiraceae bacterium
CGGGGCCGATGCACCCGAGCGAGTTGATCGCGTCAGCGATCTTGTCCGAGCGAAGCGCGCGGCCCCGGCCGGGCTACTCTTTGCCTCGCCCTCACCCCACCACACACCAGCTGCCGGCATCGATCAGGCTGCGCGCAGCCTCATTGATCCGCCGCGCCACCGTCGGATTATTCATCGTATACAGATGAATCCCATCCACCCCATTGGCCAGCAGATCAATAATCTGCTCCACCGCATAGGCAATCCCGGCATCAAGCAAGGCCTCTGGCCGGTCAGAATAGCGGTCCAGCATCGCCAGGAACTTGCGCGGGAACTTCACCCCGCTGATGGCCGTGATCCGCTCCGCCTGCTTGCTGCTGATAACCGGCATAATCCCGGCCTGGATCGGCACGTTGATCCCAACCGCCCGCACCCGGTTCAAAAAATCATAGAAGAGATGATTCTCAAAGAACAGCTGCGTGATCAGGTTATCGACCCCGCAGTCAACTTTTGCTTTCAGATTGCGAATATCAGCCTCCAGGCTGGGCGCGTTCTGGTGCCCCTCCGGATAGCAGGCGGCAATCACATTGAAATCGCCGTTGGCCTTGATGAAAGAGACCAGGTCGCTGGCATGATCAAAGTCATACTGGCGCGGCACCCCCGGGATCGGGTCACCCAGCAAAGCCAGGATATTCCTGATATTATTGGCTTGCAGCTGCCCGAGCAGGGCCAGCACCTCCGGCCTGGTCTGATTGATACAAGTCAGATGAGCCACGGACTCCACGCCCAGTTCATTCTTGATCCGGGAGGCAATGGCAACAGTCGCTTCCTTGTTGGCACTGCCGCTGGCACTGTACGTGACGCTGATGAAATCCGGCTTCAGGTCATGCAGTTCGTCCAGCGCGGAATAAATGGACTCAATCGGCGTCGTTTTCCGCGGCGGAAAGACCTCAAACGAAAAGACAGTTTTATTCTGGAACAATTCAGCTGTACGCATAATCAAAAATCCTTTGCCTCGCGCTGGACGCGCCATATTTTTACGCCTATTATAGACGCATACAACGAAAATCGGTAGGCTAAATAGCAACGGGGTCAACAGAAGCTGTAAAACAGCCAATTTTCCTCCGGATCACCGATGGCAGCAGATGAAGCTACCAGCAGCAGGCCCTGGCCGCAGCTCGATCAGCCCACCCGTGGCCGAGCGAATCCGTACCGGACCCGTGGCAGAAAGAGGCGCACAAGTGAAATACGAAATAGAAAAACAGCTGAACGAAAAGATCCTGGTCCTCGACGGCGCAATGGGCACGGCCATCCAGCAGCTCAAGCTCGGCGAAGCGGATTTTCGCGGCAGCTGCTCATGCCGGCACAGCCAGAAGGGCAACAATGACCTGCTCAACCTGACCCACCCGGAATATATCCAGGCGATCCACGCCAGCTACCTCGAAGCTGGCGCTGACATCATCGAGACCAACACTTTCAATTCCAACCGCATTTCCCAGGCCGACTATGACCTGGCTGACCGGGTCTACGACCTCAACGTCGCCGGAGCCCGCAATGCCCGGGCCATCGCCGACACCTACACCGCCCGCGACCCCGGCCAGCCGCGCTTTGTCGCCGGCTCGATCGGCCCGACCAACAAGACGGCCTCCCTGTCGCCGGACGTCGAGAATCCCGGCCTGCGCAATATTTCCTTCGATGAACTGCGCGAGGCCTACGCCGAGCAGGTCCGTGGCCTGATTGACGGTGGCGTCGACCTGCTGCTGATCGAAACGATCTTCGACTCACTCAATGCCCGGGCGGCGATCATCGCCGCGGACGATGTCCTGACCGAGCGCGGCCTCGACCTGCCACTGATGATCTCCGGCACGATCACGGACAAAAGCGGCCGCATCCTGACCGGCCAAACCCTGCCCGCCTTTGCCGAAAGCATGAAGCACGAGCGGGTCCTGAGCATCGGCCTCAATTGCGCCTTCGGCCCCAGGGACCTGATCCCTTTCATCGAGGAACTGGCCCGGACCCAGCCACTCTACATCAGCTTCCACCCCAACGCCGGCCTGCCCAACAGCCTTGGCGAATACGAGGAAACGCCGGCCGTGATGGCCGGTTACGTCAAGGAACTGGCTGCCGCCGGCTGCCTCAACATTGTCGGCGGCTGCTGCGGCACGACACCGGATCATATCGCCGCCATTGCCGCCGCCGTGCGCGAATGCCAGCCCCGGCCGCTGCCGGACCTGACACCCGGTACGGTCTACTGCGGCCTGGAAGCGGTCCGGGTCAACAAGGAAAACAACTTCGTCAACATCGGCGAGCGCCTGAACGTGGCCGGCTCAGCCAAGTTCGCCCGCCTGATCCGCGAGCAAAAATATGAGGAAGCCCTGTCGATTGCCAAGGAACAGGTCGAAAACGGCGCCCAGGTCGTCGATGTCAACTTTGACGACGGCCTGCTCGATGCGGAAAAGGAAATGGACATTTTTCTCAAGCTGATGGCCAGTGAACCGGAGATCGCCAAAGTCCCGGTGATGATCGACTCGTCAAAATTCAGCGTCCTGGCAACCGGCCTGAAAGCGATCCAGGGCAAGCCGATCATCAACTCGATTTCCCTGAAGGCCGGTGAGGCTGAATTCATCGCCCAGGCCCGCCTCATCAAGCAATACGGCGCCGGCGTCGTCGTCATGGCCTTTGACGAACAAGGCCAGGCCGACAGCTACGAGCGCAAAATCGCCATCTGCGCAAGGGCCTACCGCCTGCTGGTCGAAACGGTCCATTTCCCGGCCGAAAACATCGTCTTTGACCCCAATATCCTGGCCATCGCCACCGGCATCGAGGAGCACAACGGCTACGCCGTGGACTTTATCCGGGCCACGCAGTGGATCAAGGAAAACCTGCCCTACGCCAAGGTCAGCGGCGGGGTCAGCAACCTGTCCTTTGCTTTCCGCGGCAACAACACGATCCGCGAAGCGATGCATTCGGTCTTCCTTTATCACGCTATCCGCGCCGGGATGGACATGGGCATCGTCAATCCCGGGATGATCCAGATCTACGACGAGATCGATCCGCAGCTGCTGGCCAGGGTCGAAGCCGTCGTCCTCAACACCTGCCCGACGGCCGCCGAGGAACTGCTCGAATTTGCCCAGACTTTCAAGGGCACCGAGGCCGTGACCGCTGAACAGAAACTGGCCTGGCGCAACACCGACGTGGCCGAACGCCTGAAGCACGCCCTGGTCAAAGGCGTGACCGATTTCATTGAGGCTGACGTCGAGGAAGCCCGGCAACAGGTTGACCGGGCTATCGCGGTCATCGAAGGCCCGCTGATGGCTGGCATGAGCCATGTCGGCGACCTGTTCGGCGAGGGCAAGATGTTCCTGCCCCAGGTCGTCAAGAGCGCCCGGGTCATGAAAAAGGCCGTCAGCGTCCTGCTGCCCTACATTGAAGCCGAAAAAGACAAGAACCAGAGCAGCAAGGCCGGCAAGATCGTCTTCGCCACGGTCAAGGGCGATGTCCACGACATCGGCAAGAACATCGTCGATGTCGTCCTGGCCTGCAATAATTTCGAGGTCATCGACCTCGGCGTCATGGTCCCGGCTGAAACCATCCTCGAGACTGCCCGCCGCGAACAGGCCGACATCGTCGCCGTCAGCGGCCTGATCACCCCCTCGCTCGAGGAAATGATCCATATCGCCACCGAGATGAGCCGCGAGGCCTTCACGGTCCCGCTGATCCTGGGCGGCGCCACGACCTCCAAAATTCACACCGCGCTGAAAATCGCGCCCCAGTACGCCAACGGCGTCGTCTACGTTCCCAACGCCTCCAAGGCGGTAGAAGTGGCCCGCAAGCTGGTTGACCCGGCAGCCCGCCCGGCCTATCTGGCCGAGGTCCGCGCTGACTACGAGCGCGTGCGCAGCCAGTACCTGACCAGGGACCGCGCCTTCCTGCCCCTCGCCACCGCCCGCCAGCAGCGTCTGCAACTGGACTGGTCCGCGGCCCGGATCGCCATGCCCAATCAGCTGGGAATCCAGAAGCTGGCAAACTTCCCGCTGGCCGAGCTGCGGCCCTACATTGACTGGACGTTCTTCTTCATGGCCTGGGACCTGCGTGGCATCTATCCGAAAATATTCGACGACCCGACCTATGGCACAGAGGCGAAGCGTCTCTATGCGGAGGCCAACAAACTGCTCGACCAGCTGGAAAAAGAAAAGATCCTGACCGCCAACGCTGTCTTCGGCCTCTTCCCGGCTCAGTCCGACGGCGATGATATCCACGTCTATAATCCGAACGAGGCCGCTGCCGCTGGTGCCAGGCGCCCGCCGCTGGCCACGTTCCATATGCTGCGCCAGCAAGTCGCCCGCCAGGATACCACGCTGCGCAGCCTGGCTGATTACATCGCGCCTAGCTCCAGCGGCCGCCAGGACTACCTGGGGGGCTTTATCGTCACCGCCGGCCTGGGCGTCGCGGCTTACGCCGAGAAGCTGCGGGCCGAACACGACGATTACGGTGCCATCATGGTGAAAATGCTCGCCGACCGCCTGGCAGAGGCCTTCGCCGAGCTGCTCCACGAGCGCGTCCGGCGGCAGTACTGGGGCTATGCGCCAGACGAAAACCTCGCCATCGAAGACCTCCTGCGCCAGAAATACAGCGGCATCCGCCCGGCTTTCGGCTACCCGTCCCTGCGCGATCATACCGAGAAGGCCCAGCTGTTCGAGCTGCTCGATGGCCGGTCCGTCGGTGTCACCCTGACCGACAGCTACATGATGGAACCGGCGGCCAGCGTCTGCGGCCTTTATTTCGCGGCGGATGAGGCGAAATATTTTGACATCAGCGAAATCGACCGCGACCAGTTCGCCGACTATCAGCAGCGCACCGGCTGCAGCAAAAAGGACCTGGCCCGCAGCCTCGGCCCGATCCTGCATTTCGACCTCAACGCGCTGCCCTGATCGGGATCCGGGACATCACGGTGACGCACGTTGGTCCGTGTGAAAAATATTAAAAATGATGCTGGGCGCTCAAGACGATATCCGCTCATTATGTCAAAATCATTATGTCAAAAAAACACCGGGATTCAGTTCATATATACTGAATCCCGGTGTTTTTAATTTGTCCGAACCGCTGCACGGTGATTTGTTGGTCGGAAATCCACAGTTGAAAGTTGCATGGGCGAGATCCAGCCAGAATCACATACTATAGTATCCTATAATAGATTATTAGATTAGATTATCATGAGCGCTGCGCACAATAAATCTGAATCGCATCCCGCAGGAACGGCGCGCTACCAACCGCAATTTTGTCATAATACGCTGTAAAACGTGGATCTTCGACGTACATCTGGGCCAGACCGGCGTGGGCTTGCGGACTGTACGCGGTCCAGAAATAACCCAGCCACTGGCGGTGCAGGTCGCATGCCTGCTGGGCCAGTTCACCCGCCGGATCGCCCTGGGCCATGGCAGCAATCAGTTTTTCGTTGAAGGCTTGCGATAGACGCTCCACCTCACCATATTGCGCCTGCGTCAGGCCCTTCATTTTGGCATAGGTCTGCTGCACGGTCTCCTCACCATATTTTTCTCTGATCTCGGTGCCGTACTGCTTTTCATTGTCTTCGATCAGCTTCTGCTTGAATCCGGCAAATTTCTCTTCATCTTTCATTGGAGTCTCCCCTCTTGCGGTTCGCAAGCTCTTCTTGACAGTCGCTATCAGCTGGTCCAGCTGCTCACGCCGGGCACACAGCGCGGCCAGGTGGCTTTCCAGCGTGGCGTTCCTGTTGAAGTTGTGATCAGCCAGAATTTTCCTGATATCATCCAGCGGCACGTCCAGTTCCCGGTAAAAAAGTATCTGCTGCAGTTGATCCACTTCTTTCTGGCTGTAAATCCGATATCCGTTCGAACTGACACGCGTCGGCGTCAGCAGGCCAAGCTCCTCATAATACCGCAAGGTTCGCGGACTCACGCCAGCCAGCCTGGCCAGTTTATTGATCGTATACTCCACTGGCGATCCCCTTCCCCTTAACGACTGATCAATCCGGCCTACGCCGTCATTGCCACCTGTATCCAGCCAATGTCGCCTGTTCTTGATCCACAGCTACAATTGATTGCAATGCCTCATTGCCACAATAAACCATGACGTTACGTTAAT
>CAYVHB010000072.1:0-5592 GCA_964450865.1 uncultured Oscillospiraceae bacterium
TCTGACGCTTACATCTCATTTCAGCGGGTTATTTTTGTCAACAACAGCAACACAACCATCAACAGCCTGGATGACCTGGCTGGCCGGACCGTCGCGGTCCAGGTCAACAGTTCTCATCAGGGCTATCTGGCAGCCCTTCCGCAGATCAAGCCCAGTCTGTATCCAAATGTTGAAGATGCGCTCCAGGCCGTGGCCAGGGGGACTGAAACGGCCTATGTGGGCAACCTGGCCACCTCCAGTTACTTCATCAAATCGCTCGGAATTACCAATTTGCGATATTTCACGATCGAATCACAAGAGCCCCCGGCCTTGTACGTTGCGGTCCGCAATGACTGGCCAGTTCTGGTGGGTATCATCAACAAAGCACTGGCCAGTATCGATGAGGAAGAAAAAATCACGATTAACAATAAATGGATTGGCATTGAGAAGAGCGCGGATTATGCTGCGATCATTCGCATCGCCGCGATCGTCGGCAGCATGATCGCCATCATCCTCGCCGTGTCCGTTTTCTGGATCATCCGCCTGCGCAAGGAAGTCGCCAGGCGCAAGCGGATCCAGGCCGACCTGGAGGTTGCCAAGCGGGACGCCGACCTGGCGAACCGCTTCAAGTCCGATTTCGTAGCGAGGATGTCACACGAGATCCGGACGCCGCTGAATGCGATTACCGGCATGACTTACCTGCTGAAAAAAACAGCCATCACGCCGACCCAGAAAACGTATCTCGACCGGATCACCCAGGCTGCTGCCAACATGCTCAGCATTATTAATGATCTGCTTGATTTCTCAAAAATCGAGGCGGGCAAGGTCGAGCTTGAAATCGCATCCTTCAGCCTGGACCAGTGCATCCAGAACGTCGTCAACATTATTTCATACCGGATCGAAGAACAGAAAATCGGCTTCAAACTGGCCAAAGACCCACAAATACCCAACTGGTTTTTTGGCGACGGTAAGCGGCTGGAACAAATCCTGCTGAATCTGCTCAACAACGCGATCAAGTTCACTGCAACCGGCGAGGTCGAACTGGATATCTGGTTGACAGCCCGGGAATCGAGCCACTATCATCTGGCTTTTACGATCAAGGATACGGGCATCGGCCTGACCGATGAACAGATAAAGAAATTGTTTGAACCCTTTACCCAGGGCGACAGTAGCATCAACCGGCGTTTTGGCGGCACCGGCCTGGGCTTGTCGATCGTCAAGAACCTGGTCGACATGATGCAAGGCGAGATCTTGGTTTTCAGTACGCCAGGTGAAGGCTCGACTTTTATCGTTCGTTTGTCCCTGCCGGTCGACCATGACCGGGAGGAAGCGTATAAACGGTGCGTAGCTTGCGATCAGTTTAAAAATATCCGGACCCTGGTCCTGGAGAAAACCGGCTCGAATATGAACCTGATTGAAACATACCTGGGTTCGTTCGGCATACCTTGTGAATTGACAACATCGCCAGCCAGTGCGCTCGGCCTGCTCGAAGCAGCCAACGGCAAGTTTGCCCATCCGTTTGAATTGCTGATCATCGATTATGAGACCCCGCCGGAAGGTGGCCTGCGCTTCATCGAGCAGCTGCATCAGTTGCCTGGCCTGGTCAAGATGCCGCGGATTATCATGTTGCTGCCGATGATGCGGGCGGACCTTTTTGACCAGCTTGACGCATATGGCATTGATTTTGGTGTCGGCAAACCGATCATCCCTTCAGTCCTGTTTAACGGGATTGTGGATATTTTCAAACTGAAAGCTGTCGCGGCGACATCGGCCGCTCCTGCTGATCCGGCACATCCGGTCATTTTTAACGAAATGTATAACGTGCTGGTCGTGGAGGATAACAAGACTAACCAGCTGATCGCCCAGACCCTGCTGCAACAGGCCGGGCTGCGGGTGCTGCTGGCGGCCGACGGGAAGGAAGCCGTGGAAACATACCGGCAGAATCAGGCCGATATAGACATCATTCTGATGGACTTGCATATGCCTGTCATGAATGGTTACGATGCGGCCATTGCCATACGCCAGATTCCCAGCGCTGTGCCGATTATTGCCATGACTGCCGACGTCATCCTGGGGGTCAAGGAGCGCTGTGAGCTCAGCGGGATTCATCACTACATCAGTAAACCCTTTGATCCGGATCATCTGCTGCGGATGCTGCAGGATATCCTGCAAGCCGGAAATACGCAGACCGGTCATGCGGCTGATGCAGACCAGCAAACCCCCACGCCGGCCACTCCGATTGCGCCGTCCACACAAACCGCAGACCAGCACGCCCCCGCGCCGGCCACACCAGCTGTGCCAGTCACACCACCGGCCAGCCTTCTGCCCGATACCGGCGTCAGAGCCACCGATCTGGCCGATTCTGTACCAGGCGATCCGGCGGATGTGGAGATCCCGTTGCTGGATCAGGAAGCTGGAAAGCGCAGCCTCGGCTGTGACCAGCAGCTGTATTTGCAGATCCTGCAAGTTTACCACGATGAAAATCTGGCCACGTCAGATCGCCTGACGGCTGCGATTCGTGAATCAAGGTATGCCGATGCGATCCAGATTGTCCATAAAGTGAAAAGCAGCTCGGGGAGTATCGGCGCCAAATCCGTGTATGCCCTGGCCGTTCGCATGCAAAAAGCACTGGAAGTGAAGAATAGTCAGCAGATCGGCCCATTACATGAAGCGTTCACGTACCAGCTGCAGCGGCTCCTGCAAATTATTTCCCGGAATACGGGTCAGACCGGGTCACAAAATGATAAAATAAAGGCGTAAAATAATATTTCTGAAACGCGTACCGGGAAATATATACCGCGCCATTCATCACGCGATCACAACAGTAAAGGCGGAGGTTCAGGCATGTCGGCTAAAATTCTCGTTGTTGATGACTCGGCAACAGATCGTCTGATCATCAAAAACATGCTCAGCGACTATCAGATACTGACAGCCAGTGACGGCTTTGAAGCGCTACGACAGATTGAAGCTCATTCTGATCTGGATTTGCTCATTCTCGATCTCAATATGCCCGGGATGGATGGCTTTGAACTGTTGAGCCGGCTAAAGGCAGACTCGCGCTTCTGTCGGTTGCGGACAATTATCCTGACCAATTTTGACGAGCTGGAGAGTGAAATCAGGGGCCTCAAGCTTGGCGCTGTCGACTATATCCGCAAGCCGATTCATGTCGAGTCCCTGAAGGTCCGGGTCGAGATCCATCTGGAACTGATCCGCATCCAGAGAATGCTGGAAAAGAGGCTGTTCGAGCGCGATTTGACATTTAGTGCAATATTCGAACAGGCTCCGATTGGCATTTCCATATCCCATAATCGGGATCCCTTGCCAGGCGAGAACCTTAACGCGGCTCCTGTCAGTGAGCTGGTTAGCTTCAATCCCTTTTACGAGAAGATAACGGGGCGAAAGAAGGACGAGCTGATCGCGATGGGCTGGGCCGGTATCACACACCCGGATGATCTGGAAGCGGACCTGCAGAATTATCGCAAACTGCAAGCTGGCGAAATCAGCAGTTATGCCATGGAAAAGCGCTATATCAGGCCGGACGGGTCGATCGTCTGGGTTCATATGATTGTTGCACCGCTACAGTTAGGCAATCAGTCCCGGCAAAATTACAACGAGCATAATCATATCTGCCTCGTCCAGGATATTACCGAACAAAAACTCATTCAAGAAGAACTCAGGGACAGTGAGCGCAGCAAAGCGGTCCTCCTGGACAATATGCCGGGAATGACCTATCGCCGTGACTTCGATCCGCAGTGGACCATGCGCTATATATCCCAGGGCTGTGCCGAGCTGACCGGCTATCAGCCGGAAAGCCTGCTGGCCAATCGGGATTTGTCATACTATGACCTGATCGTGCCAGCTTACCGGGTTATGGTCTGGAATGCCTGGGAAAAAGCCGTGCGCACTCACAGCAAGGTACAGATCGAATATGAAATCCAGGCTGCAGACGGCGGGCAGAAATGGGTCTGGGAACAGGGACAGGCTCTTTACGGTCAGCAGGATGAGGTTGTCGCGCTCGAAGGACTGATCATCGACATCACCGATCGTAAACGAAATGAGCTGCAGCTCAAATACCTGAGTGAGCACGAACCCCTGACCGGATTACTTAATTTACGCTCATTTGCTGCTACCATTTCCCGGATCAGCCAGCAACCCGGACCTGCAGAACGTGCAGGCGCCGTGATCCTGATCAATATCCGCCGATTCAGTGTGATCAACAGCGTCCTGGGATTTCATTTTGGTGATCAACTAGTCCAGAAAATTGCCGCCAGTCTCCAGCCGCTGGTCACGGATGAATGCGGACTGTTCCATATCTCGATTGACCGCTTTATCTTCCTGCTGTCATCCGCGCAGTCCAGATCATCATTGGTTCATTTCTGCGAACAGATTATCTGGCAACTGGAACTTGCCATCTACCAGAAAACAGTCAGCTTTAATCTCGGTGTTCTGGAATTAAATCACCAGACCACTGGTGATGTCGATCAGCTGCTCAAGCATGTGGCGATTGCCGCGGCCCGGGTCAATGACCATGAACGGTTTGGCTATTGCTTTTTTAATCAGGAAATGGCCGAAAAGCTGCAGCGCGAAGTCCAGATCAGCCACTCCTTGACGGAAACCTTCCATCAGCCTGACAGCACGTCCGTGTATATGCTGTATCAGCCGATAGTCGACTTGAAAACTGGCCAGATTGTTGGTTTTGAAGGCCTGGCTCGTTTCCGGGATCCAGTGCTCGGCCAGGTTTCGCCAGGCGAATTCATCCCGATTGCCGAATCATTCCAGCTGATGCTGCCGCTTGGCCGGGTCATTACAAGGCTCGTCATGCAGTTTGCGGTCTACCTGGCCAGCCAGGGTTATCCTGATCTGTGCGTATCCCTGAATGCATCCGCGATCCAGCTGCTCAGCGAGTCTTTCCTGCCGGATCTCACCAGTATGTTGAATGAATATGGCGTCAATCCCCGCAAGCTCCATATCGAGATTACCGAGTCCGTCCTGGCCATGAATTATCTGGAAATAAATGAAAAACTTGAAAAAATCCGGCGGCTGGGAATCAAGATCGCCATCGATGATTTCGGCACCGGTTATTCATCGCTGGCGCGCGAAAGAGAACTGAACGTGGATTACCTGAAAATTGACAAGTATTTTATCGATAAACTGATGGAAATCAATCAAAGTATCGCTATTACCAGTGATATTATCTCAATGGCCCATAAACTGGGCCATATCGTGGTTGCTGAAGGGGTTGAACACGAAAAACAACGGCAATATCTGCTGGCGCATCAATGCGACCGGATCCAGGGCTACCTGATCAGCCGGCCCCTCGAGCCAGCGGCGGCCGTCGCCTTGCTGGCGCAGAATTCAGCTGGCCACAAAGTCTGACCGGCAGGCTGATCAAGTTGAACGGTACTTTTCATCAATCAGGTCTACAGTTTCTCAGCGTTACTGTAGATGAGCTGCACGTCTTTTTCCGGCGCAGATACAGGCAACGTGAGTATCGTTTTTCGGACTTGATTGTGCCATAATGTTTGAATGAAATGAACAAGCTGAAAGTTGCTTTTTGCAAGTCAAGTCCCAAAAGTTGGTGTAAATTGCCTTTCGGTATCTGCATGATTCAGG
>CAYVHB010000073.1:0-5540 GCA_964450865.1 uncultured Oscillospiraceae bacterium
TGGCTGGCAGACAAACAGGACAGAAGATGATTGGGCCGGCTGTGCAGATTATACAATCTGCACAGGGCTGGATATTTGCATAAATTGGCGGTGCAAGGTATAATCAGGGCCGTAGATGCCGTTCCTTTGCCCCATTATTGCCGTTCACCCTGCCAGCCTGGCCTGTGCGACCGGCCATTCGGGCCCACTTATCGCGATAGAAGCCCCATTCAGATGAAGGAGGATAATTTCATGGAAAAAACAATTGGCTCAAAAACATATAATACAGACAGCGCTACATTCGTTGCCGTCAAGCACGTTGGTTATTATGGTGATCCCTACGGATACGAGGAGAAGCTTTTCAAACAGGCTGAAGGCGACTACTTCTTCTTCGGCCAGGGCGGACCTCATTCCTTCTACAGCGAGGCAGACTTGCGTCCGGCCGATATCGAACAAGCGAAAGCGTGGCTCGCTGAATTGCGTGGTTCGGAGGTTGCCGAGCGTGAGTTTGCCCAGGCTGTTGCGGCTGTAAATACCCCCATTGAGACTGTGGTGGCCCCTGCAGAGACAGAAGCTGTCGCGCCGGCTAAAAAGGCCGCCGCAAAGAAACCGGCCGCGGGCAAAGAACCGGTAGCCGAGAAGAAGGTTGCATCTGGTAAAAAAGCAGCTGCAGCCGCCAAAGTGGAAGCTGCTGAAGAGCAAGCGCCGGCCGCAGCAAAGGCCAGGACCACCCGCAAACCCCGCAAAAATACTGCCCAATAAGCCATCACCGTTGGCTCAAGGCCCGCCTGACGGCCAGGCTGATATGCTCGCCAAGACGCAACAGCTGGCCGACAATCGAGTCTGGATTCCAGGTCATGGGGGCCTGGTCCGGAAAGAAAAGAATCATGCGAATGGCATAGACTGCAAGAAGAGCGATGATCAGACCGATCATCGCTTTTCTTTCAACCGCCGACGCCAGACCGAACGGCTGTTTCATCCGCTGCAGGGCGTGCTTGAGCAGGAAGTAGAGCGCATAAATCGCCAGCAGCCCGGTCAGCGGGTGCATCCGCAGTGAAAGCTGCCAGTCGCCGTGCAGGATTGCCAGGACGGAACGGGTCAGACCGCAACCCGGACAGGGCAGGCCGCAGGTCGCGCGGAATATGCAGCTGGTACCGGTCAGCGGCCACGTCAGGGCCGTAACGCCAGCAATTGCGGCCAGTAAAACAGCATGCTGACGCAAAAAAGTCAGGCATTGGCCTGACTTTCTCGATGCATGACGGGCATGTTCGGGCTTTCGGGCTTGGCTCACGGCTGGGCCCACAGTTTATTGAGCTGCTCCTGGACCTGGTACATCATGATGAATGTACCGACACCGACCAGGGACAGGACAAGCCACATGACGAAATTTTTGTTGGCCGGCAGGCCGCGCTGCGTGTTCAGGGCGAAGAGCGCCTCGTCAATCTTGAACATGCCGACAAAAATCAGCGGGAAGCAAAGGATACCGAGCAGGAAATAGATAACGGGATCAACGACCTTCTGGCCGCTGGCCTCGTTAATCTCCTTGGAGATGGCAAACAGCCAGACGATGCTGTAGATACCACAGGTGACAATACTGAGCAAGATGACGTTGATGGGATTGCGGGTTACACCACGATACATACTGAAATCCTCCTGACAATATAAGTAGTTTAGCTATGATGTGTCTGGGGGCGGGATCAGGACCGTTGGGATGTGAATTGATGCAAGCAATGAATTGCATCATTTACGCCTATTATACGCTAAAACGCTGCTGGCGTCACGGGTTTTCCGTGTATCATACCCCGGCTCTGGTACAAATCCACGATGGATTTTGTGTGATTATTGCCTTGTTTCTGACCAGACGGGCTGCCCGGTGCCGCATGGCCGCCATGGCCGGACCGGTTACGGCCGGGCCAGCCACACCTGACAAAATCCCTGTCAGCGATGCCGGTGTCCGGCCCGGTCAGGGCTGGGCCCACAACTTGTTAAGCTGTTCCTGCACCTGGTACATCATGAACAGATTGCCAATACCAAAGAAAAAGGACAGCAGGATCCAGAGCAGGAAATTGCGGTTGGCTGCGAGGCCCCGGCGTGTATTGAGCTCGAACAGCGCCTCGTCGATCTTGTAGATCCCGATTAAAAACAAAGGAAACAATAGCAGACCGACCAGGAAAAAGATAATCGGATCGATGATTTTGTCGCCACTGGCCTGATTGATCTCGTCAGAGACTACAAAAAGCCAGTAGATCCCATAGATGCCACAGGTGACGATACTGAGCAGAATAATCATCAGTGGATTGCGTGTGATGCCTCGGTACATGGTGAATACCTCCCGTTTCAGTCAGCCTGGCAGCTGCCAGGCCATCGGTGCTATGCTTTCCAGGCGCGGAAAGCTGTCCTGTCATGAATAGTCATCCTGATGGATGTTGGTCCGGTTTCCGGATAGATTGCTATATCGGCCATTCAGATGACCGTTACCAGCAGCCAGGCCAGCAGCAGGATCTGCAGGATTGCCAGCACCGGCAAGCCGATGGAAAATGCCGGGTGCCGGGTTTTGTGCCGGAATACTTGCATGCCCAGCCAGGCACCGGGACTGCCGCCCAGCCAGGCCAGCAGCCAGATGCGGCGCTCGGGAATGCGCCAGGCCCCGCGGCGGGCCTTGAACTTATCCATTCCCATCGCCAACAGGCTGATGCTGTTTACCACTGCCAGCCAGATCAGCAGTAAAGGCCAGAGCGTTTTCATCGGACGGCGTTCGCCTGGTCCGGTCGACCCGTTGCCGTATATAATTCCCGCAGCCGCTGCAGCAGTTGCCGGCGGTCATCCTGATCTGGTACCGCCAGGCCCCGCCGCAAAATCTGCTCGGCCTGGCCAGGATCGTAACAAGCCCGGCCCGGATGGGTCCAATACTGGTCAGCCCAGCTGATCCAGCCCCAAGTCCAGCCGGGCTGCTGATTCAGGCCGGCAGTAAAAACCGCATCCCCGGCATCCTTGTCACCTTGCAGATAACAGGCAATCGCCAGGGAGCGCATCAGGCGATGCGCCTGAATCGGCGTCAGTGGCGGCCCGACGGTCAGGATCTGGCGGCAGATGTCGGCGCGGACCTGGTTCATCGCCGGATCTTCCTGGGCGGCATCATTCAGGGCCAGATCAAAATCCAGGGTCCAGCCGGCCAGTGACTGGCGCCCTGGCCAGGCGTGGGTCAAATCAGTCCAGGCCAGGCTGGTCCGGCCCTGCAGTGAATTCAGGACCGACGCTCCGGCGGTTGGCGGCAAACGGATGCCGGCGACCGCGCAGGCCTGCAGCCATGCGCCCTCCCAGCTCCGGCAGGCCGCTGCCGGCTGGTGCCGGTCGAGAGCGGCGTAGCCCGCCTCCAGCTTGCGCTGGATTTCTTGCAGCGCGACAGGATCCATTTTCATGAGCAGCCTCCTGCTGATGAGAAGTTCAGCCAATCATCCCATGCTCTTCGTAACTGGTAATTTCCGTGATCGCGTTGTTTTCATCAACAAAGACGACATTAGGCCGGTGGCTGAGTGCTTCGTCTGGACTCATCTGGCAGAATGCCATGATGATGACACGGTCGCCGACGCTGACCAGGCGCGCCGACGCGCCGTTGAGGCAGACGATGCCACTTTGGCGCGGGCCGGGAATGATATAGGTCTCCAGGCGATTGCCATTATCGACGTCGGCGACCAGGACTTTTTCATAAGCCATCAGGCCGGCAGCGTCCATCAGGTCCTGGTCGATTGTAATGCTGCCGACATAGTGCAGGTCTGCCTCCGTAACAAACGCGCGATGGATCTTGGCTTTCAGTAATGTCAGCTCCATGTTTCAACCCTCCTTGGCGGGTTTGAAGGTAAAATTGTCGATCAGGCGGGTCTGGCCGACGAAGACGGCAATCGCCACGAGCACGGATCGCTCGATCAGGCTGACCGGCTGCAGGGTCCTGCTGTCAACCACCGCCGCATAATCCAGCCGGGCCAGCGGCTCGCCGGCGATTGCCGCCGCAATCGCCGCACTGATCGCGCCGGCATCGCGGGTACCTGTCTGGAGCAGAGTCCGGGCCTGGCTTAGACTGCGCGGCACAATCAGCGCCGCCTGGCGCTCCGCCGGATTCAGATAAACATTGCGCGAACTGAGGGCCAGGCCGTCGGGCTCACGGACAATCGGACAGCCGACAATCTCAACCGGGAAATTGAGATCGGCCGTCATCTGGCGGATGATTGCCAGCTGCTGGGCATCTTTCTCGCCGAAAAAGGCGACATCCGGCTGGCAGATGTTGAACAGCTTGGCAACAACGGTACAAACTCCCTGGAAGTGGCCGGGCCGGCTGGCTCCGCAGAGATAATCACCCATCTGGTGAATATCGACATAGGCCAGATTGGGTGAGGGATAGATCTCAGCGGTTTCCGGCACAAAGACCAGGTTGGCGCCGGCTTCCTGACACAGCGCCAGGTCCCGGTCGAGACTGCGCGGATAACGGGCAAAATCTTCCTGGGGTCCGAACTGGGTGGGATTGACAAAAATCGTGACGATGACCTGGTCACAGGCCTGGCGGGCCTGTTGGATCAGGCTGCGGTGACCGGCGTGCAGAAAGCCCATCGTCGGGACCAGGGCGATTTTCTGGTCATGATGGCGATACTCGCGGACCACCCGCTGCAGGTCATGAATGGTATTCTTGACTTTCATCGTGTCTGGTTCTCCTTATGCGTCTGTTCTGATTCCGTCAATTCGGCCAGCAGTTCGGGATCCATGGTAAAGGAATGTTCCGGACCGGGGAAAGTCCTGCCCTTGACAGCCCGTACATAAGCCTGCAGACCTTCGCGGATCAGCGGCCCGGCTTGCGCGAAGGTCTTGACGAAGCGCGGCCGCATATCTTCATACAGGCCCAGGAGGTCGTGGTAAACCAGGACCTGGCCGTCACAGCCTGCCCCGGCTCCGATGCCGATGGTTGGTACGGGAATGGCCTGGCTGACCAGGGTTGCCAGCTCGGCCGGCAGACATTCCAGGACGATGGCAAAAACACCGGCATCGACCAGGCGCCGGGCATCGTCGAGCAGTTGCCGGGCGACTGCCCGGTCACGGCCCTGGACTTTGTAGCCGCCAAGCATGTGGACCGACTGCGGCGTCAGTCCCAGATGGCCCATCACCGGGATCTGGGCCCGGACAATGGCCCGGACCTGTGGAATCACCGCGGCGCCGCCTTCCAGCTTGACGGCCTCGGCACCGGCTTCCTGGACCAGGCAGCCGGCGTTGCTGACCGCCTGGCTGACAGAGGCGTGATAGGACATAAACGGCATATCGCCGATCAGCAAAGCTTCCCGCGTCCCGCGGGCTACGGCCCGGATATGATGAATCATGTCTGCCATGGTTACAGGCAGTGTACTGTTGTAGCCGAGGCAGACCATGCCCAGGGAATCTCCGACCAGGATGCCCTCGACACCGCTGGTGTCGGCCAGCCTGGCTGCCGAATAATCATAGGCGGTGACAACAGCCAGCCGTTCTCCTTTTTCTTTGGCCTGGCGAAAGGTCAATGCCGTTTGTTTCATGTCGTTCCTCCT
>CAYVHB010000074.1:0-2044 GCA_964450865.1 uncultured Oscillospiraceae bacterium
GGTATTTTTCACGAGGGTGATGCCCTTGTCAGCGGCATCAGCGCGCATGGCGAGATGCTCAGCACAACCTACAACAGCCAGGTCGGATTCTGTTTTGTAAATGGTGCCATCAGCTTGCGCCAGGTGCAGGTTGAGCTTGGCCTTGAGGCCCAGGACACGGCGGACTGCGTCATTCATCCGCTCTTCGCTGATGACGCCGGTCTGGTAGCCCTTGAGCATGAAGCCGAAATCTTCCTCGATGTCATTGAAGAACAGGAACATGTCGCAACCGGCAGCGATAGCCTGCGGTACGTATTCTTCGCGGCGCATGGCGGACGTCATGCCCAGCATGTGGCTGGCATCGGTGATGACCATGCCGTTGAAGCCAAGCTGCTCTTTCAGCAGGCCCTGGATCAGTTCTTCTGCCAGTGTCGCCGGCATGATGTCTTTGTCCTGAAGCTGCGGATTGAGTTTCTGCGAATAATAGGGCAGCGCAATGTGCCCGGCCATGATCATTTCCACGCCGCTGTCAATATGATGCTGGTAGACGCGGCCAAACGAGGCATCCCATTCAGCCGGCGAGAGCTCGTTGACGCCGAGGACCAGATGCTGGTCGCGCTCTTCGGTACCGTCACCCGGGAAGTGCTTGATGCAGGTGATCATGCCGCCCTCGGCTGTCAGCCCCTTGACATAGGCGTCGGTATGCTTGATGACGGTGTCGGCATCGGTGCCATAGGCCCGGGTATTGACGATGGTATTGCGCCAGTTGAAAAGGATGTCCACGCAAGGGTCAAAATTGACATTGACACCGATGGCGCGGGCTTCGCGTGACGAGACGAGGCCGGCGTTGTAGGCAACCTGCGGGTCGCCGGTCGCTTCGCACTGGGCTCCGGAAGCGATATATGTACCATCATTGCAGGCACCATTGCCGCCGGAATCACAGTTGGCAGCGACCAGCAGCGGAATCCGGCTGGATTTCTGCAGACTATTGAGCAGGCCCTGGACCTGGCTGGATTTGCCACCGTGATAACGGGCGCCGCCAATGTGGAATTTCTCCAGGATCTGCTCATTGGTCCAGGCATTGCCACTGAAGGTATCCTGGCCAAAATGGAACAGGGTGGTAAAAAGCTGCCCGCATTTTTCTTCAGCCGACATACCGGCCAGGGTGTCTTCGACCCACTGCAGCTGCGCGGTCGAGAGATTGTAAGGTTTTGCTGTCAGGTCAACGATCTTTCCCATTCAAATCCTCCTGTTTGTCCAACAGTCCTCAGCATGACGGACTAATCGGCTTGAAGTGGCGCCGGCTGGTTCAATGGGCGGCCACTCATTTTACTGATTACTGTTTACATTATACAAACGAGGCGTTTGAAATACGTGGTTTAACTTGCGTTCGCAGTGGCAAAAATTGCCCTGTCACCAGGCCGGACGGGCCAGCTCGTCAGCGGGCCAGGACGGCCTGCCAGATCTGGTCATACGTTTCATCGATGGTCTCATTGGAATAATACATTTCCAGCGAAGCCATTGTTTTTTCATCGGGATAATAGCTGGCATTGCCGGTAATAGCGGCCGGCAGCCTGGCCAGCACGTCCGTATGGGGCGAGGAATAGCCGACATAGACAGCATTTTTCAGGGCCACCTGCGGATCGTACATGTAATTGATAAAGGCCATGGCCCCTTCAGGATTTTTGGCATTCTTGGGGATGACAAACATGTCGACCGACAGATTGGAGCCTTCCGGCAGAACGTACTGCAGGGTTGCGGGATCTTGTCCGCCCTCTTCCAGGCGTTGCTGGCAGACCACGTGGTCACCGGACCAGGCGACGCCGGCCACCAGTTCGCCATTGACAAATTTGTCCTTGAGCTCATCAATGCCAACGATTGGCTGGACCTCCTGGCGCTGCTTGATCAGCAGCTGCCGGGCTGCGTCAAGCTCAGCCGGATCCAGCGTATTCAGACTATAGCCCAGGTAATTGAGAGCCATGCCGATCGATTCACGCATGCTGTTATACATGCCAATCTGCCCCTTATGGGCCGGATCAAACAGAACCTGCCAGACAGTACCGGG
>CAYVHB010000074.1:2144-5369 GCA_964450865.1 uncultured Oscillospiraceae bacterium
TGTGCGTTTCGCGGCGGGTCCGGGCATTGACCAGCAGCAGCAGGCCAAGCACACTGACAAAGAGCAGGGTTGACAAGGCATTGATCTGGGGATTGACACTTTTGCGGGCCATGGAATAGATCATGATCGCCAGGGTCGATGTCTGGCTGCCGGCTGTAAAGTAGCTGATGACAAAATCATCGATCGAGAGCGTGAAGGTGAGGATCAGGGCGGTGACGATTCCCGGCCAGATTTCCGGCAGGATCACCTTGACGATGGCCTGGCCCGGGCGGCAGCCGAGGTCCAGCGCGGCTTCGAAAAGATTGGGATCGAGCTGATGGAGCTTGGGGGAAATGGACAGGATCGCGTAGGGAATGTTGAAGGCGATATGGGCCAGCAGCAAAGTGGCAAAGCCGGTCTTGATGCCAATGAAAAAGAACAGCAGCATCAGGGCGATGCCGGTGACGAGGTCCGGACTGATGTTGGGAATGTTGGTCAGGGACATGATCAGGCTGCGCAGGCGCGGCTTCATGGCATGCAGGCCGATGCAGGTGACGGTGGCCACGGTCGTGGCGATGACGGCCGAAAGAACAGCCACAATGAGTGTAACCTGCAGGGCGTTGAGGATATCTTCATTATGGAAGAGCTTGAGATACCAGTCAAACGTGAAGCCGCCCCAGATGGCGCGGGATTTTGCCGCGTTAAAGGAGAAAACAATCAATACCAGGACTGGCGCGTAGAGAAAGATAAAGATCAGGGCCATATAGAATTTATTCAGCCACCTGGCCATCGCGGCTCACCTGCCCTTCTGTCACCTGTTTCTTTGTGCTTTCAGCACCTGCGGTCTGCGATGTCCGGCCTGTGCTGGCGCCAGGAAACTGTCATCGGCGCCCTGATGCTGGCAGCACCCGCCAGGGGCTGATTTATCCGGTCCAGGCACCGGTTGCCTGGCCGGCCGGGCCTGTTTCAGAATGCGCCGCCGGCTGTACCTTCTGTTTCGGCGCGGTTGATGATCAGCATGCTGGCCATGACGAAAGCCAGCAGCAATAAAGATAAGGCTGAGCCGGTGGCAAAGTCGCGCGATACCATATACTGGCGCTCGATGGCGTTGCCGATCAGCAGGTAGCGGCCGCCGCCCAGCAGGTCCGGAATCAGGAAAGTGGTCATCGCCGGCATGAAAACCATATTGACCCCGGCGAGGATCCCGGGCAGGCTCAGGGGGAAGATCACACGCCGGAATGTCGCCGCCGGGCTGGCCCCGAGATCTTCGGCTGCCTCAACCAGCGACTGGCTGATCTTGACCAGCACAGAGTGAATCGGCAGGACCATGAAGGGCAGATAGTTGTACACCATGCCCAGGCCGATGCCAAAGTCGTTATACAGGAACTGGACCGGGCCGGCGCCGACGAGGCCGAGCAGCGAGTTGATGATCCCCTTGGGCTCGAGCAGGGCCAGCCAGGCGTAGGTGCGCAGCAAGGCATTCATCCACATCGGCATCACGAAAAGGAAGAGCCAGAAATTGCTCCGGTCGCGATTGCGGCGGGATTGCCGGGCCAGAATCCAGGCCGCCGGATAGCCGATGACCAGGCACAGGAGCGTACAAGTCAGCGCAATGGCCAGCGACTTGGCAAAGACATTGACGTAAATGGGCACCGGCCAGCTGATACCCCAGGTGGAATGCAGGCCGAAGAAGTCAAGCGCGATGGCATCCTGCATGGAGAAGACCTCGCGAAAGCCGGCCAGGGACAGAACCAGCCGGCCCGATTCGTTAAAGGCGGTGAAGGCATAGTAGGCGACCAGGGCCAGCGGGGCCAGGGTAAAGACAGCCATCCAGAGCAGATAGGGCCCGGCCAGGCTTTGCATGCGTTTCATCATGACAGATCACCCGCTATCGGCCAGGCTGACTTCTCCATGATATGAATCGCGTCCGGGGCAATGATCAGGCCGACTGTACTGCCAGCAGGCGCCTGATTGACACTTTGAACCAGAAAGGAGAAGTGCTCAGTACGGATGACCATTTCATAATGAACCCCCTTGAATACGACGGAATCCACCACGCCGTTCAGGGCCTGTTCGCCGGGCGGGCCAAACTGGATATCCTCCGGCCGGACGACCACATCGACAGCCGGGGCCGGTTTCCGTTTGTCGACGCATGAAAAGTTGCGGCCACAGAAATGAACCTGGTAATCCTGATCCATCTGGCCGGCCAGGATATTGCTTTCACCGATGAAGTCAGCAACAAAGGCATTGCGGGGTTCATTGTAGATGTCGATGGGCCGGCCGATCTGCTGGATGACACCCTGATTCATGACAATAATCGTGTCGGACATGGTCAGCGCCTCTTCCTGGTCGTGGGTTACATAGACGAAAGTGATGCCGAGATTGCGCTGCATAGCCTTGAGCTCCAGCTGCATGCCCTTGCGCATCTTGAGGTCCAGTGCGCCAAGCGGCTCATCAAGCAACAGAACCTGGGGCTTATTAACGATAGCCCGGGCAATGGCCACGCGCTGCATCTGGCCGCCGGACAGCTGGTCGACCCAGCGGTCGGCATAGCCTTGCAGATCGACCATCCGCAAGGCATCATCAATCCGGGTCTTGATCTGGGCGGGCGGCAGGTGGCGGATGTGCAGGCCAAAGGCGATATTATCCCAGACATTGAGATGGGGAAACAGGGCGTAACGCTGGAAAACCGTATTCAGCGGCCGCTGGTAGGGTGGTGTATTCAGGATGCTGCGGCCGGCGAACAGCACGTCGCCACAATCGGGCTGCTCGAAACCGGCCAGAATGCGCAGGGTGGTCGACTTGCCACAGCCACTGGGACCCAGCAGGGTCATAAACTCATTCTGGCGGATATAAAAGGTGAGATCAGACAGTACTTTCGCGGCGCCGAAAGATTTGCTGACGTGACGCAACTCAATCATGTGTGCGGCGCCTGTCGAATCCGGCAAGGGATCGAAATGCGGTCCGCCTGTCGGACGGGGGGTAAACGGCCAGTCGATCCGGGACCCGGATTCCCCGGTTTCGGTCGATGCCTCGCGTTTACGGAAAAAAGCCATACCGTGCCTCCAGGATTCAAATTCAGTTTATTATACTGAGATTGACAAAAAGCTGTCAATTCAAATAAAAAGCTCCGGCAGCAAGCTCCGGCCCGGCCTGCTCATGATGCAGGTGATGCCGGATTGATGCAAATGATCGTGAGTTTTGAATTAGTTTGTACTATAAATCCCGTTCAGTCGTTTTTCGTCT
>CAYVHB010000075.1:0-5231 GCA_964450865.1 uncultured Oscillospiraceae bacterium
AAGATCGCTGACGCGATCAACTCGCTCGGGTGCATCGGCCCCGGTCCGGGCTTATTGCGTTTGCCTCTGCCGGGGGTGGTGAGAGTTTGGCGTGGTCCGGGATCGGACTGGGTAGACAGGTCCGGGCCTTTTTGTGTTTGCTTCTGTTTTATCCGGGTAGTGTGACGGTTGCGGTTGGGGTTGGGGTTGTTGGGGGGTTAGCTTTTAACTGCGCCAGCGACGACGCCGTTGATGATGCTTTTTTGCAGGAACAGGTAGAGGATGAGGACGGGGATGATGATCAGCATCAGTGAGGCCATCAGGGGCCCGAAGTCGACGCCGTAGGTGCCGTAGAAATATACGGTTGTCAGGGGTAGTGTGCGATTGGCGGCGTTGCGCAGGACCAGTGACGGCAGCAGGTAGTCGTTCCAGATCCACAGGACGTCGAGGATTATGATGGTGACCGTGGTGGTTTTCATGAGGGGGAATACGACCAGGAAGAATGTTTGCAGCCGGGTGGCGCCGTCGATGAAGGCGGCTTCTTCCAGGGATAATGGGATCGATTTCAGGAAACCGTGATAGATGAAGACCGCCAGGGTGGCGCCGAAGCCGATGTACATGTAAATCAGGACATAGCGATTATTGAGCAGGTTCAATTTGCCGTAGATGGCGACCAGCGGGATCATCAGGACCTGGAAGGGTACCAGCATGGAGGCGACCATCATCCCGAACATCGTATTGTTGAATTTGGTTGGTAGGCGTACGAACATATATGATGTCATGGATGCGGCGATGATGATCAGGAATACGGAGAAGACGGTTATGATCAGCGAGTTGAACGCGGATGTCAGGTAGTTCATTTTGTCGAAGGCTTTGTTGAAGTTATCAAGCATCAGCGAGGTGGGCAGGGCCAGGGGACTGCTGAGAATGGTTTTGTTCGGCTTGAATGAATTGATCAGGACCATGCCGAAGGGTATGATGTACAGGATCAGCAATAAGAGCATGGAGGTTGTTTTCAAGAATACAAGGATCTTGTTCTGGCCGCTCATGCGGCTGGCACCTTGTTGCATTATCCTTCCACCTCCAGTTTCTTGCTGAAATATAACTGCAGGCCGGTTACAGCTGCAATGATCAAGAAGAGGAACAGGGCTTCGGCCTGGCCTTCACCCAGTTTCTGGGAGAGAAAGGCTTTTTGGTAAACGTGCATCGCGACCATCCGGGTGCTGTTGTAGGGACCGCCTTTGTTAAGTGCAAAGTTGACGTCGTAAATCATGAAGCAGCGCTGCAGGGACAGGAAGGTGGAGACGATAAATGACGGGACGATCAGCGGCAGAACAATGTACCGGGTGCGCTGGAAGGAGTGGCAACCATCAATGGAGGCGGCTTCTAGCAGGTCGTTGGGAATGTTCATCATGCCGGCCACATAGATGATCATCATGTAGCCGGAATACTGCCAGACGGTTACGATGACTAGGGCTGTAAAGGCCCGCTGGGGATGGGTCAGCCAGTTCGATGAGAGTACATCGATGTGCAGGGCGTTGCCAATGTACGGCAATACCTTGGAGAATACAAAGCTCCACAGATAGCCGAGGATGACACCGCCCAGCAGGTTTGGTGTGAAGAATCCGGCGCGCATTGCGTTCTGGCCGCGAATGCCGGAGGTCAGGGTATAGGCAATAATGAAAGCAACGACGTTGATTAAAATAACGGAAACCAGGACGTAGCGCAGGGTCAGGAAGAAGGATGTCCAGAATTCGGTATCCTTGAAGACCTGCAGGTAGTTGGTTATCCCTACAAAATTCATTGCGTTGCTTAAACCATCCCAGTCGGTCATGGTCAGATAGATGCCAAAAATCAGCGGGGCCAGCATGACGGTGGCGAAAATCAGAATAGTCGGTGCACCGAAGATCAGAAACGCCGATATTTTGTCCTTGGTTGATTTCTCATACATAATGCACTGCTCCTTCATGAGGAAACAGCCTGCCTGGTGACAGGCTGTTTCGGCTCAGTTTGAGGAAAAAAGATTGCAGGGGATAGATTGCAGGAGATAGGTTACAGGGGGGCGGGTTGCATACGGTGAGTGTCAGGCGCGGGATCAGGAGACGCTTTTCCAGTAGTCTTCGATCTGTTTGGCCAGTGCGGCGTGGTCGCCCTTGCCGGCGCTCTGGTCAGCCAGGTATTTCTGGAGGATGCCACCGATCTTTTCCCAGTGGTCAGCCGGGAGGGTTGCGATGGTCGGCATGGTCTTGCTGGCTTCGAGGTAGGAGAGGATGGAACGGGCCAGCGGATCTTCCGGTTTGTAGGCGAAGCCCGAGAAGGCCGGGATCAGCTTCATGTTGACGGCGATGGCTTTCTGGCCACTGTCAGAGGTGACGAGCCAGTTGAGGAAGGTCTTGGCTGCGGCTTGCTGCTCGGCGCTGTTCTGTTCTTTGTCAATCATCATTTCCTTGGAGACGCCGGCGATGATCTGGCTGTTGCCGTAAGCATTCGGATCGTTGCCAAGGACCAGCGGCAGGAAGCCATAGTCGAGGTCGTCAGCCTGGGCACTGTCGACAAAGTTCGGCCACGTCCAGTTGCCCTGATACCACATGGCAGCTTTCCCGGAGGTCAGCAGCAGCGGTTCTTCTTCATAACGATAGTTGAGCGGGTCAGCTTTGCCGACATTATTGGCAATCATCAGGTCAAATGTCGTCATGAAGTCGTTGAAGACTTTATTGTCCATGAGCTTGACGGTGCCAGTTTTCAGGCCGTCAACAAAGGCCTGGACCTTGGCCGGATCGCTGGACTGATTGATATAAACCTGAGAGAACAGGTGAGCGCCCAGGGACCAGTTTTCCTGGCAGATTTTGACCGGGGCGACGCCGCCGGCGGTAATCTTGGCGAAGAGATCCTTGAGGTTGTCGTAAGTCTGGATCGATTTCGGGTCAAATGTACTGCCGATGGCTTTAGAGACGGTTTTATTATTGACGATGATGCCATAGCCCTCAACGGTCAGCGGCATAGCCAGTACTTTTCCGTTGACGGTGCCGGCTGTCAGCGCACCGGACATGGCCAGCTTGGTCCAGCTCTCGGCACTGAGATCCAGCACCTTGTCGACGAATTTCGGTACGTCGTTGGGATCGACCATCAGGATGGATGGGGCGCTGCCGGAATTGTACATGGCCGAAGCAGTTTCAAACGGCGATGTGCCGGCTGGACAAGGAATGATTTCAAGCTTGATGCCGGTCTCGGCGGTGAAGGCCTTGGCGGCATCCTCGAGCTGGCTGGTGATTTCACCTTTCGAGTTCAGGAAGGTGATGCTGGCGCCACTGGCGGCCGCTGTCGTGGTGGTAGTCGCGGTGGTTTCACCACTCGCAGTTGTTGTGGCAGTAGTTGTCGTTGTGGTCTGGCCGGTGCAGCCGGCTACCAGGGCAAGAATCATCGTCAAGATCAGAATCAGGGTGACGGGTTTCAGGTTTTTCTTCATGTTTACCTCCTTGAATAGTGGCATTCACGATTGTGCGGATTTTGACGATTGCCCGACTGCAATTCCGTGCGGGATGTCAGGTCCGTCAGGGCTGATCTGTTACATGTTTTCTGTGTGGTCGTCTCTGGAAGAACTGACTGGTTTTGTTGGAGACAGAAAACAGACTTCAACGGCGGCCTGGCCCATACACCGGCAATTGGTATAGGGCTGGCGGGGGAACAAGAGTTGATGGCAGGCGACAAGCCCGTCATCGGCGAACAGTTCGATTGCGGTTCTATCCAGCAACACGTTCAGATGGCAGGCGCCATCCTGGAGACGTGGTACTTTCAGCAAGGTGAAGGCTGATGCCTGGTCGGGCGGCCAGAAGGGCAGTCGCGTTGCGGCAGTGCGATCGAGCCAGATCTGATTGGCATCATCCAGACCAAGACGGAAGATTTCCTGGTCTTCGTTTTGTAAAGTCAGGGTAAATGGTCCGGACGCTGTGATTGACAGCCGGCAGGGGGACTGGATTGGCCATTGCATCAGGGGCCGTTTTGCCGGTTTTGCCGATTCTGATGAATCAGGCGCGGGTTCGATGGCTTCTCCGGCTGGCCAGGCTGGCCAGGGCTCGGCGGCCAGCCGCCAGCCGCTGGGAGTCTGGCGCAGGCTCAGCCGGCGGGGATATGTCATCTGACCGCGGTAGCCATCTGACGGAACCTGGTTGGCATAGCACCAATTGCTGCCCCAGCCAAGTACGATTGCCTCGGAGCGGCTGGCAAAACTGACAGCTGCGTAATTATCAAAGCCGGGATCAAACCAGATCGGCTCCGGTTCGGGATATCGGCAGATAAAGGTCTGGCCGTCGAAGTCGCCGAGGAAATATTGGGTGCGCGGCCCGCCCATTTCGGCTGGCCGGATATGGCTGACCAGCAGGACCCACAGCCGTGTCCCGTCATCGGTATCGAACGGTAATAGATCCGGGCACTCCCAGACACCGGGGCAATGGTTGCCTTCCGGCCCGAAGGTTCCTGATTTTTGCCAGTCCAGCAGATTGGTCGAGGCGTAAAATTCAACATGATCGCCAGCTGCGATGACCATATGGAACCGATCATCGTCCGGATTGCGGAATACCTTGGGATCACGAAAATCGACCAGCCCTGGATTGGCAACGACTGGATTGCCGGCGTAGCGTGTGAAATGCTGGCCGTCAGTGGACCAGGCCAGGCACTGATTCTGCGGTTTATTTCCGTTCAACGTGTAAAAAAGCAGGAGCGGCGGCTGCCCGGCCGTACCCAGGCCGGTCCGGTTGTCCTCGTCGTACCAGGCTGAACCGGAAAAAATCATGCCATCATCATCAGGAGCGAGGGCAATCGGCAGTTCTTGCCAGGCTACCAGATCCGGACTGAAGGCATGCAGCCAGTGCATAGGTCCCCATCTGGCGTCATAGGGATTATGCTGGGCAAACAGGTGATAGTGGCCTTGATAGAAAATCAGGCCATTGGGGTCATTGATCCAGCCGCTATGCGGGGTGAACTGATAGATCGGACGTTGGGCAATCAATAATTCATCCATAAAATCCTCATAGAAGCAGTCAGCAAACACAGTCGGCCTTGATTAGAAAACCGAATTGACGAAATTGGATCTTCTTGAAAAAATATAGGCGAAAATATTCTTGTTTTGTGGGCAATTATCAATGTGGTATCGTTTCCACATTTGAATAATAGCATGAAGCTGCATGCTTGTCCAGATATTGGCATTGTTTTTAATAGACAAAATATCCGATTAACATATTGTGCAAATTATACAA
>CAYVHB010000076.1:0-5021 GCA_964450865.1 uncultured Oscillospiraceae bacterium
TGGAGTTGGCCTGGTACGTGGTCGGACTGGCTGGACAGGACGACGGATGGATCTTCGATGCACTTCGCTCGGACAAGATCGCTGACGCGATCAACTCGCTCGGGTGCATCGGCCCCGGTCCGGGCTTATGACGTTTGAATTTTGCGGGGCGCTTTATCCTGTTCAGGTGATTGCTTTTTCCGGTAGAGGGCCAGGATCAGCAGGCCCAGCAGGGAGGCGATTGTGACGGTCAGGTAGATTTGCTTGAAACCGACGTTCAGCGTGGTCTGGAAGGCGGTCTCGAGCTGTGGCCTGCGGGTTTCGATTTCCTGCAGGTAGTTGTCTTTGGCGGTGGCGAAGGCTGTGGGCAGGGCTGCTTTCAGTTCGTTCATCTGGCGCAGTGTCTCGGCCAGCTGGGCCCGTGCACCTTGAATGCCATTCAGTCCGGCCTGTAATCCGGCCAATTGGCCTTTGTTGGCGTTGATTTTTTCGACCAGGGCGGTCTGGGCGGCTGGCAGCAGGGTCGGGCCCTGATTTGTCAGTGATTGCTCCATCTGGGCAATGCCCTGGTTAAGACCGCTGGCCGCCTGTTGCATCTGGGCCAGCTGCTGGTCCATATTACGGATCGCCGTGCTGATGCCGGCTATGCCGTTGTCCAGTCCCTGATTGATTCCCTGGAGAATTTCCGGGGTTCTGGCTGTGAACAGGCGGTCGGCCAGGATTTTGCTGTTGTCAACGATTGTTGTGACGTCAGATGTGCGCATCAGGGCTACCAGATCAGCCGGCAGTCCGTTGCCGCTGCCGCCATTCATCTGGATATCAATGGTCTGATAAGCGGTCAGGTCTGGTATCTGCATATTGGCAAACTGGGCTTGTGTCGCCGGGTCGGTTTGCAGATGCTGGAAGGTCTCCGTAAGTTCCTGGGCGTATGGCAGGGGTGGCACTTGCAGCTGGGCCGGCAGTTGTTTCATCACCTCGGTCTGGACGTTCAGCCCGGCGTGGGCGATAAAGCCGACCATTATCGCCGGGGCGATCGCCGTGCCCACCGAACGAATCAGTGACAGGGTCGCCAGGGCCGAGTTGGCCTGCTCCGGCCGTGTATTGTCGAGCATCATGTAATTGAGTGGTGTGCCCATCGTAAATCCGATACCCAGGCCGATCAGGACCAGGCTGATGACGGTTGTCAGGATCGTGGGGGCCTGGACCGTGACCAGGATCAGGAACAGCGACCCGATGACCGATATCAAAAAGCCGAAGCCGAGGACAATTTTAACACCGATCTTGTCGATGAGCTTGCCGGAGAAAGGGGCGCCGACGCCGGCGAACAGGCCAAGAATCAGGACAAAATAGCCGCCACTGCCACTTTTGATTTTCAGGGTATTCTCTGCGAATTGCGGCACAAAGATCATGCCGATGATGACAATCCCGGTCATGAAGGCCAGGATCAGGGTGATAATGATCCGGGAATTGCGGAAATAGGCAATGTTGATAACCGGGTCAGCGGCTTTGCGTTCAATCAGGATAAAGACTGGCAGCAGGAGTGCGAAGATGAGCAGGAACGGATAGACATTGTTGCTGCGCAAGGTCTCGCCGAGGGAAAAGAAATCAATATTCTTCAGCCCGTACATCAGGGAGAGGACCATCACGGTCAGGACTGTGATACCGCCAAGGTCGATGGGCTGCGTCTGGCTGGCTTTGTTGTTGGGCAGGTTCAGATAGCCGGCGATCAGGATGAACAGCGTGATGGGCAAGTTGATATAGAATATGAATTGCCAGCGGTCGGCCCCGAAGATGTCAATGATTGCGCTGCCAGCTGAAGCCCCGAAAATATTGGCGATGCCGTAGACACCACCGACCAGGCCGAGCGCCATGCCCCGCTTTTCGCGCGGGAATGTTGTGCCAAATTCAGCGGTGGCGATCGGCAAAATACCGCCGCCGCCAATGGCCTGCACGGTCCGGGCCGCCAGCAGCAGGGGGAAACTGGCAAAATTCTGGGATAACCCGCAAAACAGTGACCCCAGTCCAAAGAGGAAAATGCTGGAGAGATACACATATTTGCGGCCAAAACGGTCAGCCAGTTTGCCCATGATCGGGATACTGGCCGCGTAAGCCAGGGTATAGATTGTGATCATCCAGATACCGGTCTTTTCATCGACGCCCAGGTTGTTCTGGATAATCGTCCGGGCTGGCGACACGATGCCGGTATCGATGGCCCCCATGAAGATACCGAGCAGATACGTTACCATAATCAGGACGAAGCCGGTTTTCTTGTTTGTCTGTTCCATTGCTTAATACTCCTTATGATGTGGGATGAACAGGGTGTTGTGATTTCTGTACAGCCTGTTGCAGAAAGGTGGACCAGGACCCTTAAGAGTAAGGATGGATAAAGGGTTGCAACACGGGCGATGGATACGGGTGATGGATACGGGTGATGGATACGGGCTGCAATCGGCTGGAGGCGGGTGTGTTTTTCAGATGTGGGTTGCAATCGCATTTTTAGTCATGTTCTGTACCATCGGCTCCAGGGCAGCCAGTTCGGTCGGGCTCAGGCCAGCCAGGACAGCCTCGTCCCAAGTGGCCAGTACTTGCCGGATTGGCCCAAGCATAGCCTGGCCGGCTTGCGTCAGTGTCAGCAGTTTCTCCCGCTTGTTATGCGGATTCTCCTGGCGACTGATCAGCCGCTTTTCTTCAAGCTTGACGATCGTCCGGGTGATTGCTCCCTTGTCAATCAGCAGATGCCGGGCAATGGTTTCCTGGTTGGCATTTTCAAAAACAGAAATAAATAGCAGGACACTTTGCTCCGGATAACCCAGGTCGATGCCAAGCCTGGCCAGCTGCCGTTCGCAAAAAATCCAGTGGTAACGGACAATCACCGAGAGATGGTGCATCAGCATGAAGTAAACCCCCATTCCGTTTATGTTGCCAGTACAACAGTTGTCAATGCAACATATAATAACATAGTAAAAGGCCCGTTCCCGTAACCTGAGTAACTGCTATAATAGCAATTTTTACCATTCATCTTGCAAATAGCGACAATTGCCCGGCAGCAGATCTGGTGTACAATAAAAACAGATCGTGCACGGTGCGCACATGCATGAAAACCACTGCCCAGAACAAAGGACAAACCAGGACCAACGCAGCAGCCAGCAGTAAACTAAGGGAGGTAATGAGCATGCCAGTCAGGAAAATGAGACAGAAACTCATGCAATACTTCGAAATGGCCGGAGCCGCTACGACCATCGCCCAGCTCGAAGACATGACCGAAGACGAAATCAGACAGCTTTGTGAAGACACATTCGGCCAGGAAGAGACAGACAAGATCATCCAGGATAGCAAGAACAACTAAGTGATGACTGGACCGGCCATGTACGGTCTGCAGTCCCGGTCCAGAAAAAGCGCACCGGGTTAATTATGGCAAAAATTGAGGAGGCATTATGAGCACCGCAGAACAGGTAAGACCCTTCGGTATCAAAGATAAAATCGGATACATGTTCGGGGATTTTGGCAATGACTTTACATTTATCTTTTCCAGTATGTTTTTCATGGTTTTCTACACCAAGGTCATGGGCGTCAGCGCCGCAATAGTCGGTACTATGTTCCTCGTCTGCCGTGTTATTGATGCTTTCACCGATGTTACGATGGGACGTATTGTTGACACCATCAAGCCTGCCAAGGATGGCCGCTTCAGGCCGTGGCTGAGAAGGATGGCCGCACCGGTCGCCATTGCCAGCTTCCTGTGCTATCAGTCCGGACTGGTCAACATGTCCATGACTTTCAAGGTTGTCTACATGTTTGCCACCTACATCCTGTGGGGCAGCATTTTCTACACCTCGATCAACATTCCTTACGGTTCCATGGCTTCGGCGATCAGCTCTGATCCGAATGACCGTGCGCAGCTGTCGACCTTCAGAAGCATGGGCGCTTCTCTGGCTGGCCTGGTTATCGGCGTCGGTGCGCCGCTGATCGTCTACTCGACGGATGCCCAAGGCAACAAGATCATCGACGGCGGCCGCTTCACCCTGATCGCCGGCATCTTCTCGGTCCTGGCTATCGCCTGCTACATCCTGGCCTACTCCATGACCACCGAGCGCGTGAAAGTTGTCGGTTCCGTGCAGGAGAAGTCAGTCTCCGCCGGCGCAACTGTCAAGGCGATCTTCACCAACCGCGCCCTGCTGGGCATTATCCTGGCCGCTATCTTCCTGCTCCTGTCCATGCTCCTGACCCAGACCATGAACCAGTACCTGTTCGCTGATTACTTCAAGGATATCAAGGCGTTGTCTTTCATCAGCTTGCTCAGTATGATCCCGACCTTTATCCTGGCGCCGTTTGTCGGTCCGATCACCAAGAAGTTCGGCAAGAAAGAATCAGCTGCGGTGGCCGTGCTGATTGCCGCCCTGACTTACTTCGTGCTCTTTGTCATGAAAGTCAAGAATCCTTATGTCTATACTGGGATTTCCTTCATCGTCAACATGGGTATGGGCTGGTTCAACCTGATTATCTGGGCCAACATCACTGACGTTATCGATTATCAGGAAGTCAAGGTTGGCAAGCGCGAAGACGGCACCATCTACGCCGTGTACTCTTTCTCCCGTAAGCTGGGCCAGGCCCTGGCTGGTGGCCTGGGCGGCTGGGTCCTCGGGGCGATCGGCTACAATTCGAAGGTCAAGGTTCAGCCGGATAGTGTTACTTCCGGTATGTATGATGTCGCGACCCTGATCCCCGCGGTCTGCTTCCTCTTGGTTGCCCTGGCTCTGATCTTTGTCTATCCGCTTTCCAAGAAGAAAGTGCTGGAGAATGTTGCGATCCTCAAGAAGCGTCATGGTGAGGCCTGAACATTCGGATCCCCGCTGTTTTCTGAATAATTGAGGACTGGATCCATCGGGGTCGGTCTGATTGTAAAAATAAGGCTGGCTCGCTGCAGGATGACTGTGGCGGGTCAGCTTTTTTGTGTGGCAGGGGTAAAGAACAGCCCGGGCCGGGGCCGCGCACTTCGCTCGAACAAGATCGCTGACGCGATCAACTCGCTCGGGTGCATCGGCCCC
>CAYVHB010000077.1:0-4449 GCA_964450865.1 uncultured Oscillospiraceae bacterium
CCTGGATTCTCGGAAGTCCTAACAAGATCCCCGTGATAGATGCACTGTAACGCTTGAAAACACGGTATTTGTTGCACTTTACCATTGATATGAACCTTGTTATGTGTTATAATTAACGCGTGACAAGGAGGGTGCGCCAATGTCTGTTGTGTATCAGAAAGATAAACGGTCTGGAATCACCTATGCCTATGAATCAAAGGCCTGGTGGGACAAGGAAAAGAAGCAGTCCCGATCCAAGCGTACACTGATCGGACGACTGGACGCAGCCACTGGCAACATCGTTCCAACAGACGGCCGTTGTCGCAAGGATAAAGATAATCCAAAATCCACTGAAAAAGGCGAGGCACCCCGGCGTGGACCTGTCCCCAATTCCGAAACATCGCACCGCTTCTATGGTGCAACCTATCTTTTGGATGCCATTGGCGATGCCATCGGTATTGCCAGGGATCTGGAGCAGTGTTTTCCGAATGACTACAGGCAGATCCTGTCCATCGCCTATTATCTGATCCTCGAAAACAACAATCCGTTGTACCGATTCGAGAAATGGGGCATGACTCATCATCATCCCTATGGCAAGGATATTCCATCCCCGCGCAGCAGCGAATTGTTTGCATCGATCACCGATGAAGCGGTTGCCCGGTTCTTTCGCCTCCAGGGCCAACGGCGGATCGAAAAGGAATACTGGGCTTATGACAGTACCAGCATTTCCAGCTACTCCGAAATGCTGAACCAGATCCAGTATGGGAAGAACAAGGAAAACGATCCGCTGGCGCAGCTCAATCTGTTGCTGGTTTTCGGCCAGTCGTCCGGATTGCCTTTTTACTATCGCAAGCTTGCCGGCAACATACCGGACGTCAAAACGGTCAAGAACCTGCTGGCTGACCTGGATGTTCTGGGAGTGGGTAAGGTCAAGCTGGTCATGGACCGTGGATTTTACAGCGAAGCCAATATCAACGGTTTGTATCGTGAGCATTTGAAGTTCTTGATGGGGGTTAGAATATCGTTGGCCCTGGTCCGCCGGGAACTGGATGCCGTTTACGATGACATCCGCCAGTTCCAAAACTATGAGCAGGGTTTGGATACCTATGGTTACACCGTGCCCGTGGAATGGACCTATACCCAGGATCGCCCCAACAAGGGAGATACCCTGACCGAAAAGCGCCGGCTGTACCTGCACCTCTACTACAATATCGATAAGGGGGCGGAGGATGAACGAAATTTCGACAACAAGATTGCGACGTACTACCAGGAGTTGATATCCGGTGAGCGAAAAGAGGGCCATGAAAAGGACTACCAGAAGTACTTTGAAATCAAGACCACGCCCAAACGCGGGATCCAGGTAACCGTCAAGAATGAGGCCATCCGTGAAGCCAAACGATATTTCGGTTATTTTGCACTGGCAAGCAATGAAAAAATGGAGGCCTTCACCGCTTTGAAAATTTATCGGACGAAGGATGTTGTAGAAAAAGCCTTCGGAAACATCAAGGAGCGGCTGAATCTGCGGCGCTTGCTGGTGTCATCCGAACGCAGCCTGGATGGCAAGCTGTTTGTGGAGTTTATAGCCCTCATTCTCATCTCCTACATCAACAAGAAGATGCAGGACCAGGCATTATACAAGGACTATACCCTGTCGCAGCTATTGGACAAACTGGATGTGATTGAATGCTTCAGCTATCCGGGCCATGATCTGCGAATCGGTGAAGTGTTAGAGAAGCAAAAAGAGCTTTATTACAAACTCGGCGTGGAACCGCCGGCCTCGTTATGAGTCGATGAGAATCCAGGATACATATAATATCGTGTAACAGGTCAGCTCTATTCGAATGATGTTTTTCTTTGAAATCCCAATAATCATCTTCCCGTTTAGAATCAATTAATTTCATGATTTCATCAATAAATTTTTGTTCCATCTATTAACACCATATATATTTTCAATATTTCCAACATATCATACTATCTTACAAATTACTTTAACTTTATTCACCAATTTATGATTGTGTATACCGGCCTGAGTTGAGCACCAGTTCCGGAGTTTGAGAGCATTTTGAATCTGAACGGTCAAGAACAGCTTTTGCGAGCGCTTATCTGCTCAAATATCTTCTGATATAATCGTACCTGACTTTGGTGTCAAACACTAAAAGGTCCGCAATTGGGATCTGCTTACGAATATAGTGCGTTAAATCTATATTTCCGACAGTTATCTCGCCACACATGGAACCCTTGAATTTATACACCTTCTGGTTTGTATCTGTTATCAGCAACTCCCAATCGCCAATATCAGTAGCTAATATTATTAGCGGATCGTCCTCAAAGTATTGCTTGATCATATCAAAAATTTTCTCTGATTTAATTTTTTCGATATTCAGCTGCTGTTCTCTACAAATTTTATATTTGCCATATCCGCCGCCATATTTATACCCGGTGAACCATATATGGCCTGAGGCGGAGATGGTCAAATGCTGTTCGACTTCATCCTCGGGATGCGGCGCTGGACCAAAAAATATCTTACTTGAAGTAAGTTGGATCTCATGTATTTGCATTCCGGCCACCTACTTTCATCTATTAATCTAAGCCGCAGTTTTAATAATACATCTCAATATAACCGTATGACTTATCAAATACGTCTTGATCTTTAATTTTATACTTGACATATATCACACTTCGGAGTGCTTTCTTTACCTCCCTGACGCCTTCTGTTGTTTCCTGCCATCCTGGGAAGCGAACAATTTTTACAATATCATCAACATCATTAACAATACGCTCGACAATGACCGGTGTATTGTTATTTTTCACATTGTTAAATAATTCAGTCAAGGCCGAACGACCCATATCAAATTCTGTTTCAGGTGCGGTTTCTTTTTCGACTTGGGCTACATCTTTTGCAAGTTCAAGAAGTAGTTTTAAGAACTCGATGCTGGTAATCAAGCCCTGTTCATGTTTCTCACGCAAATCTTCCAGACGTTCCCCCAGTTTCGTATAGCGGCTGTCATTACGATGTTTATGGAGTTTGGCTATAAGATTTATCTCGATCTCTTTAGTTTTCTTTTTGGCGTCTTTATTATGCTCAAAGAAATCGTCGATAAGATCTGCTTCCAGTTTGAGAATCTCCATATCCTCACGAACTGCTTCTACTGTTACGTTCTGATGAACCAACTCAATAGTTTTTGCGCCAAGCGCTGCCCATATCAATCCACCACGCCCGTCTGTAGGTTTGACGGATTCATACACCTTCGTCAGCCATACATAATCAAATTTGTAAGGAGCAAGGAATATATCTGGCGACAATGATTCCCAGGCACGGGCAAGAACTTTGTAGCCAGCACCAAATGAATCTTTTTTCTCTATATTGGGTAGGCACTCCTGTGCGGCCATAAGACCTTCCCAACCTTCAACTGTGCGATCAACACCATGAAAATATGAGAGACACTTGTTTATCAAATCTGGAAATATTTTTTTCATCTCAGCGATATTTGTGATAACTTGCTGCACGTTTTTTTCATCAAAAGCAAGCGCTTTCGCTACGTCGTCGAAGATGCCGATGTAGTCTACAATCAATCCATGAGATTTTTCCTGCCCATAAAGCCGGTTGGTCCGACAGATTGCCTGCAATAGCGTGTGGTCTTTCATTGGCTTATCTAAATACATTACTTGTAAAATGGGGGCATCAAAGCCTGTTAGCAGCTTTGACGTGACAATTACAAGCTTCAGAGGGGTGTTTTGTTCTCGGAAATAGTCAAGTAGTCGAGCTTCGGCATCTCGATCTCGGCGATAATCCTTATATTTACCTTCCTTGTCATTGTTTGTGTCCATAACAATGGCGGTGGCACTTTCTCCAAGAATACTGTCAAGCATCTGCTTGTAAAGCAAGCAACATTCACGGTCATAACATACTATTTGTCCTTTGAATCCATTGGGTTCAATTTTCTCTCGATAATGTTTAGAAATGTGTTCGCAGACCTTCAGGATTCGATCTGGCGATTTCACAATTGCTTCCATCTTAACTCGGATGGCAAGCTCTGAACGTTCTGCATCGGTTAAATTTACAGTCATTTCTGCAAACGCGGCATCTACCACATCCCGGTTAACGTGCAAATCTACTGGTACTGCCTCAAAATGGAGCGGCAGCGTAGCATTATCGCGGATGGAATCCGAGAAAGAATAGCGGCTCATGTAGCCGCTCTTATCCTCTGTTGCGCCAAAGGTCAGAAAGGTATTTTTATCCATTCGGTTAATGGGCGTTCCTGTCAATCCAAAAAAGAAAGCATTGGGCAGGGCTAGCCTCATCTTCTCACCAAGATTGCCTTCCTGTGTACGATGGGCCTCATCCACCATAAGAATAATATTATCGCGAGCGTTCAATTCGCCGTCCACTTCCCCAAATTTAAAAATTGTTGTTATTAGAGGGTGTTTGCAAAATATAAAACAATGACAAAATGACTAAACCCAAGAGAA
>CAYVHB010000078.1:0-3929 GCA_964450865.1 uncultured Oscillospiraceae bacterium
GATCCCGGCATGAAAAAGGCGATGATTGTCGACGACGACCCGAATATCAGTGAATTGCTGCGTCTGTATTTTGACAAGGATGGCTTTTCAGTTGTCAATTGCCAGGACGGGGACCAGGCTATCGAATTGTTTAATCAGGCCAGTCCGGATATTGTCATCCTGGACCTGATGTTGCCCGGACGTGACGGCTATGATGTCCTGCGTGACATCCGCCGGGTTTCCAATGTGCCGATTATCATGCTCACCGCCCGCGGCGAGACCCTCGACAAGGTTGTCGGCCTTGAACTGGGTGCCGATGATTATGTGCAGAAACCCTTTGATCCCAAAGAACTGCTGGCCCGGGTCAAGGCTGTATTGCGCCGGTCTGATCAGTCTAATGACAACCGCCACCCGGCCGGTACCGAGAGCCCGGCAGAACGTGTGGAGCACCCCGGCCTGCGGGTTGACAAGTCACGCTATACGGTCGTGGCCAATGGCCATGAAATCGAAATGCCACCCAAGGAGCTGGAACTTCTGTTTTTCCTGGCTGCCCATCCCAACCGGGTTTTTACCCGTGAGCAGCTGCTGGAAAATATCTGGGGCTTCGACTTTTACGGTGAATCGCGCACGGTTGACGTCCATATCAAGCGGATTCGCGAAAAACTTGACGATACCGGTGAACACGCGGCCTGGCAGATCAAGACGGTCTGGGGTGTCGGCTACAAGTTTGAGACGCTCTGAGCGCCGGCTGCTGTGAACGGATGAAGCACCTGTATCTGTTCCGCTCCATGTACGCCCGTACCATTATGCAGCTGGCCCTGGCCATTCTGATTGTATTCAGTACGCTGGGGCTGGTTTATTATGGTATTGTCACGTCGACGACCCGCCGGCACGAAGCCAGCCAGCTGCTGGCCAGCGCCACGGCCATCGCCGATGTTGTCGCCGAGTCTTATCTGCCCTATACGGGTGAACTGACTGACCCGGATGTATTCAGTTATGCCAATTTCACCGCCCGCTCGACCGGCGCCTTCGTCTGGGTCCTGAATAGTTCCGGCGAAGTGATGCTGGCCACGAGCATCCCCAGCGATGTCCGCAGTCAGTTTACAACCAGCGCCGACGGCAAACTGGTATTGCCGGCCCCGTTTCGCGGCGGCCTGAGTCTGGGTACGTCCGGACTGTCGCTGATAGGCCAGTTCCGGGGCCTGTTTCATACGACTGGCCAGCAATGGATCAGCGTGATTGTGCCGATTCCATCCTCCAGCGGCGCCTACGCCGGCGAGGTGCAGCTGCATCGTCCGCTGGTAACGGCCAGCCTGAACAGCTTCCTGATGGCCAACAGCCTGCTGATCTCCCTGCTTGTATCTTTCCTGATCGCCATGCTGTTACTTTTCCTGATCTCGCGCAACATAACCCGGCCGATCCGCCATCTCGCCGAAGCGGCAGCCCGCGTCTATCGCGGTGACCTGTCGGTGCGTGTCGTCCTGCCCGGAATCAACGACCAGGCCAGCCGGCCGGCGGATGCCCTCGTGACTGATGACCTGACTGTCCTGGTCAGCACGATGAATTCGATGATCGAAAAGCTCGAGCACCAGGAGCGCAATCGCCGTGATTTTATTTCCAGCGTCTCCCACGATCTGCGCACGCCCCTGACATCGATCAAGGGATTTGTCGAAGGTTTCCTGGATGGGACCATCCCGCCGGAGCGCAGCGCGCATTATCTGGAAATTGTCAAGCAGGAAGTCTTGCGTCTGCAGAGCCTGGTCAGTACCTTGTCAGAAGCCAGCCTCTATGAAGGCGGCCAGCAGAAGCTGGACCAGACTGTTTTTGATATCAATGCCGTCATCAAGGAGGATGTGATCGGCCTGGAGTCACTGCTGATTGATAAACGGATCAGCGTCCAGACCGATTTCCTGCGTGATGAGAAGGATCGTCTGCTGGTCCTCGGTGACCGTGAGGCTATCAGCCGGGTGGTTTACAATATCATTTCCAATGCCATCCGTTTTACGCCGGCCGACGGGATTATCGCGCTGACAACCCGGCGTTCCGGCAAGCCCCGCGAAATTGAAGTGGTCATAGAAGACAGCGGACCGGGCATTGCCGAAAGTGAATATCCTTATATTTTTGACCGGTTTTACAAAGTGGACAAAAGCCGGACAGCCAAGGGCTCCGGCCTGGGTCTTTATATTTGCCGGACAATCCTCGCAGCCCACGGCCAGCGGATCTTTGCTGCCCGCAGTGACCTTGGTGGCGCCCGCTTCATCTTTACCCTCGCCACACCGTAAAGCTGGGCATAGATTCGCAATTCGTTCATATTACATTCATGTTTTTCCGCTAAAATATTGCTGATAAGACTGTGTATTTGCAAGACTGTGAATTTACCCGGCCCGTGTATTTATCCGGCTGGTATGCAGGATAAATGCTGCGCCTGGTATTTGTACTGCTGTTTATTGATATGAATGCATCAGTACGGTTGCGTATCCGGATTTTGCGGGGCCGATGCCCGCTGGCCGCCAGCACAAGGTCTTTTATTTTCTTTACGACTGCCTCATGAACTGTCGGGTGATCTTGCACCGGAACCGTCCTGACTGTCCAGTCCTGCATCAATACCCGGATGTTTTTCCGGATGAAACGTTACAGCCCTGAAGCCCAGACCCGGACAGGAGGATTCCTGGTGAAAGTAAAAATCAGCTGGATGATCGGCATTTTGACTTTGTGCCTGCTTTCAGCATTGTTTGCCGCCATTCTGACACCCTACATATTGACGCGCAGTGTCCTCGGCCAGGAATTGCTCTGGGCCTTATCCGGTCATGCCGAGACCCTGGCAACGTCGACATCGGAAACAGTTGCGCCGGCAGCCGGTTCGCCAACACCCGCCCCGGAGCCATCCGTCACCCCGTCGCCTGCTGTCACCCCGGCGCCAACACCGACGCCCCGGCCTGCCGACAGCAGCCAGCCTGCCGGGGATCAGCTCGAACTGCTGGCCAATGTCCATCGGATAGAGACGATTTACCAGGCCATTACCCCCTCGATCGTCGGTATCAATGTTGAATTCAGCGGCAGCGGCTCAGCTACGCCGCTGACCAATCGCGGCACCGGGCTGATTATCGATGAGCGCGGCCTGATCGTGACCAACGCCAGTGTCCTGACCATCGCGCTGACCAGCAGCGGCCGGCTGGCGAATGAGGCTTCCCTGAGCGTCTTCGTCCCGGGCGCGGACCAGCCGTTTACTGCTGAGCTGGTCGGCCGCGACCAGATGACAGGCCTGGCTGTCCTGTCCATTGATCCGGATCACCAGCTGCTGAAGGCTGCACCTTTATCTGCCAGCCCTGATTTGAAAGTTGGCCAGATCGTCCTGGCCTGTGGATATCCGGATAATCTGTCGGCAGCGGGGATCATGACCAGCGGGATTATCTGTGGCCTGAATCGCTGGGTACGCCTGGAAGACGGTACCAGCCTGCAGATGATCCAGACCGATACGCATCTGGCTCAAGGTTCTTCCGGTGGTCCGTTGCTCAATCTCGATGGCGCGGTGATCGGCCTGTCGAACAGCACCCTGCTGCGTGATAATTATGATTCGCTGGGTTATGCCCTGCCGGTTACTGCTATCCGCCAGGTGGTCAGCAACCTGATCAGCCAGTCGTCCGATGACGGTAAATGCTGGCTGGGACTGGCGGTGCTCCGGGCTGATGGCTTCCGCGAACTGCAGAAGCTATACCGTTTCCCCGATGGCCTTTATATCAGCAGCGTGATCAAGGATAGCCCGGCTTACGTGGCAGGCCTGCGCAAGGGTGACATCATCACCCGCATCAATGAACAGAAAGTGAACATTGATGCCACGCTGGCCACTGTCCTGGAAGGCAAAAAAGCCGGCGATACCATTAAAATCGAGGTTTACAGACGGTCAGATGGACTTTATCATGAATATAAAGTCTATCTGCAGGAGTATAAAC
>CAYVHB010000079.1:0-2072 GCA_964450865.1 uncultured Oscillospiraceae bacterium
AATGATATTCCAACTGCGCTATCCTGTCAGTGTGTGGCCGTCTTTACGCTTACGGCATCCTGGTTCCTGACCTGTGGTGGCCGACTGGTCGCCGCTTTCATTCCCCGGCCTGACGAGCTGCGCTGGCTGCTCACCGACAAGGCCGGGCGTCAGCGCCAGAGCCCGTGGCAATTGCGCCTGGAGGATTTGCCGGCGTTCAGGACATCATGAGCGGCATGGCCGGATCAATATTTCAGGCAACGCAAGAAGGGCAACAGAATTCAACCCAGGTCAGGGAGGGGGCGGTGGCGATCCTGTATTTGCTGCATGAGCCTGGTTTTGATGGCATTCTATCGGCCGTGGCCTGGGGTCTTCGCCGCCAGGTCATCCCCGACGGTTTTTTCAGCACCGATGAGCTGCCGGTGCTGGTACCTTGCCAGCCGATTCCGGTTGAGCCGGGAATCCGCCAGGCAATCCGCCAGTATTTGCGGCCGTTGCTGGGTGAAGCTGCTACCGCCGCGGTTCTTGACAATGCCTGGCGGGCCAGTCTTTCGGAACAGGCTGGCATTGGCCGGGCTATTGACGCATATATTCGCCATGCCGTCCGGATGCGGGCCGATCCCATTGACCTGCGCCAGGAGCCGCTGGTTTTGCAGGTCGCCGCTGCCGTCCGTCGCGTCGGTGGCCAGGCTCACCATTATCTGGGCCTGTTGCGTTTTCGCAACCTGGGCCGGGATCTTTACCTTGCTGACCTGGCACCCGACTATCATGTATTGCCACTGATCGTGCCGCATTTTGCCGATCGCCTCACGGATCAGTCCTTTGTGATCCGCGATTGCCGACGGCTGATAGCCGCCTTGCACCCGGCTCATGGCCGCTGCCACTATGTCAGGCTCAGTTCTCTTGAGCAGTCAGATCCCGTTCAGGTCCCGCCTGATCCAGGTCTGCCGTTTCGTGGCCGGCATCAGCCGGTCATGCCATTGCCGGCAGGAGATGCCCCGGCAGGTTTGGCCAGCGGCCTGCAAGCCCCAGGAGATGCCCAGGCCTGGGCAGATCTCTGGCAGCGCTACCTGGAGCGGCTGAGTATTCCCGGGCGGGAGAACCGCGCCTTGCAGCAGTCCCATCTGCCCCGCAAGTACTGGCCCTATCTGACTGAAGAGCCAGACCGCTGAGCCAGCCCCTGCCAGACCCGGCTGGTACCCGTCCGGGGCAGCTGTCCGGTCAGGCAGCCGGATTGCCCCTCACCCCCCATTGCATCAGCATCAGGGTGGAATCCGCACGAATTAAAAGGAGGAGCCATTTCAGGCTCCTCCGTGATTTTCCATTCCAGTTCGGTGATATGCCTATACCCCGGAACACTGTCGGTCTGGACAGCGAAGTCAAAGGCAGAACAACAATGTCCGTAGAACAGCCGGCCGCAGTACCACGGCCAGGCATTCTTCAAACCAGCCGCAGGGCCGCGGCCGGAAATGATGGATCAGCAGTATTTGGTGATGCCCTCAGGCAGGGCAGCCGGGTCGGCACTGAGAACCAGGGTGACATTGAGCTGGTTCTTGTCCGCAAAGACTTCCAGATCACCGAGAAAATCCTCAAAGTCCTTGAGATTGCTGTTCTGGGCTACCTTGGTAACCGTATCAACATAGACGTGAGTCAAGTCATAATCCTTGGCGCTGATACCGGCAATAAAGCTCAGAAGCTCGCTAAAGCCGTGCACTGGATAATCAAGAATGTCCACCAGGCGGATCTTGTATTTGACCATCCGGTCGAGTCTGTGTCCGTATTGGATGCAAACCACGTTGGCTGCATCGCTGTAAGCCTGGGCGTTAAGGTCGTCAACCAGTCGCGCGGTTTTGCCGCTGCCTTTTCCGCCCACAATTACTTTAACCATATGCATCTCTCCCTTGTTTTAATCAAAGTGGCCTATGCGGAACCGCATCCGGCCTGATCTTATTGTAACGTAAATCCGCATGTAAAAGAAGAGGGAAGCTGTTTTTCATCCGCCGGATCTGCCCGGAACGGATCCGTTCCGGGCAGATCAATATGTGCGCCATGCATGGCGCTTCACTTGACGGTGAAAGTCCGTTATGGGGGTA